>CAYYJQ010000034.1:0-20407 GCA_964472295.1 uncultured Thermodesulfobacteriota bacterium
TTTCTTTGTCTTACTTTCTTTTTTCCAAAAGAAAGTAAGGAAATCTTTTTTCTTTCATCCGGCCTGTCTTTTTTCGCCGAACTGCATGGCATAGAGGCGGGCGTACTCGCCCTGTTTCTTCATAAGTTCATCGTGGCGGCCTGTCTCGATTATCTCTCCTCCAGAGAGGACTATGATGCGCGTGGCCCCTCGAACAGTAGAGAGCCTGTGTGCGATGACGAATGTGGTGCGTCCAGACATGAGGTTCTCAAGCCCTTTCTGGACTTCCATCTCGCTCTCCGTGTCAAGGGAGCTTGTGGCCTCGTCAAGGATAAGGAGCGGGGCGTCCTTGAGTATGGCCCTGGCTATGGACAGGCGCTGGCGTTCTCCGCCCGAGAGCCTTACGCCTGACTCGCCTATTATCGTATCATAGCCATTGGGAAGGCGTGATATGAATCCGTGGGCATTGGCGGCCTTTGCCGCGGCCAGGACCTCTTCCTCGCTATATTCTGTATCGCCGTAGGCGATGTTGTTCGTGACCGTGTCATTGAAGAGCACCACCTGCTGAGAGACTATGGCTATCTTAGAGCGGAGTGAGCGGAGGCTAACGTCGCGGATGTCAACGTTGTCCACGCGTATGGCGCCGGACGTAACGTCATAGAAGCGGGGCAGGAGGTTTACGAAGGTAGTCTTTCCCGCGCCGCTGCTTCCCACAATGGCCAGCACCTCTCCCACCCTGACCTTGAGGTTTATATTCTTCAATACCTCTTTGTCACCATAGTTGAAAGAGACGTTCTCAAAGGCCACTTCCCGCGTAACTCCCTGAAGTTCTGCCTTTCCCCTGGCCGCATCTATCTCTGGTTCCATATCGATTACATTGAATATACGGGAGGCCGCGGCAAGCCCGTTCTGGATGTTGAGGTTCACGCCGTTGAGGGCCTTTACGGGCTGGTAGAACATGATGACCGCCGCGAAGAAGGATATAAAGGCCTCGGGCCGGAGTTCTCCCGTTGCTATCCTGTAGGATGCGTACCAGATGGTAAGGGCGAAGCCCACGGCGCCCACTGTCTCCATGAGGGGCGAGGAGATGCTGCGCACGCGTATGGCCTTCAATCTGTACCTCGTGAGGCGTTCGTTCTCGGCCTGGAAGCGCGCCGACTCGTAGCCCTCCATGCAGAAGGCCTTTACTATCCTTATGCCGCTGATGGCCTCGTTAAGGAGGGCCATCATCGTGCCCATGGTCTCCTGCCCGCGCGTGGAGACGCGTTTCATCTTTTTCCCGAACCTCCTTATGGGATAGAAACAGAGAGGCAGGGCTACAGAGGCCACAAGGGCGAGTTTCCAGTCCATGCCGATGATTACTGCGGCAAGGACTATGATGGAGAGGCCCTGCTTGAGGAGCGTTGTAAGGGCGTCTGATGTTGTCATCTGGAGAAGATTCACGTCGTTTGTGAGGCGCGAGACGAGTTCTCCCGTGGGCGTTGAACTGAAAAAACCAATGGGCATGTTGAGTATATGGTCGTAGAGGTTTTTCCGTATGTCGCGCACAACGCCCTGGCCCACATAGCCCATGAAGTAGGTCTGGCCAAATGAACTCGCGCCCTTTACCACGCCCACGATGATGATGGCAAGGGGTATGGCGAGGAGCATCTTTTCCCGCGGTATGCTGAAGAGTTTGAATGGAACGAGAACCACTCCCTCGCCCGTGCCCGCGCTGAAGAGAAACTTCATTACAGGGCCTATGAGGTAGGCCATGGCACCGTTGGAGAGGGCGTAGCCGAACATGCAGAGGAGCGCTATGGCAAAGCGTCCCTTGTATGGGAGAAGCAGTCTTAGAACCCTTAAGTAACTTTTCATTAAACGTTTTTTTCTTTTTCCAGAACACCCAAGGACTTAAATGCCTTTAAAAGGGCGGCCTCCATGCGCCGCTGGAAAGCATGAGGCAATCAGGCCTTTCTTAGCCTTCCAGGAAAGACGCGATGACGTGGGCCGCCTTTTTCGCGGCCCCTTTACCGAGCCTGGCCCGAAGGTCCTTGAGGTCTCTAATTATAGCACGTCTCTTTGCCTGGTCTCCAAGTATGGCGAGTATCTCCCCTGAGATATTCCCTGCCGTGACATCGCTCTGTATGAGTTCAGTGGCTACTTTTTTGCCGGCAATAATATTTGGAAGCCCAATGAAAGGTACGTCCACAAGGGCCCGGCCTATGCCGTAACTGAGGCCCGACATCCTGTAAACAATTACCATTGGCACGCCCATGAGGGCCGTCTCAAGCGTTGCCGTTCCCGAGGCTACTACCGCGGCGTCCGATGCCTTCAGGGCCTCGTACATCTTCCCCTCAACCACGGTGAGATTTATCCCCGAGGCCCTTCGGGCCTCGTCAAAGGCCGCAGGGTCCACGCTCCTTGCCGCAGGTATTATAAAGGCTGTTTTTTTTTTGAGCCCTGCCTCTATACTCGCCGCGGCATCGAGCATTACGGGAAGGTGCCTGCCCACCTCGGCGCTCCTTGAGCCCGGGAGAAGGGCCACCACAGGCCCGCGGGCCGGAAGGCCGAGGTCTTTTCTTGAGGCGGCCTTTGTAAGGCCGCACTTCACAACGTCGGCAAGGGGGTGGCCCACATACTCAACATTCACGCCCGCCTTTCTGTAAATCTCCTCCTCAAAGGGCAGAATGACGAGCATCCTGTCCACAAGGCGGGCGATCTTCTTTACCCTGCCCCGCCGCCAGGCCCAGACCTGGGGGCTTATGTAGTATATGACGGGTATGCCCCGTGCGCGCGCTTCCTTTGCGAGGCGGAGGTTGAAGTCAGGAAAGTCAATAAAGACAGCGGCCCCAAAGCGCCCCGCGCGGAGCGTCCTCTTGAGGGACGAGAGGGTGGACATTATCTTAGGCGATTTTTCGAGGACCTCAAAGATACCCACCACAGAGACCTCTTTCGAGTCCGGCCCCTTGAGCCCTGCCCCGTGCATCCTGTACCCGCCCATGCCGCGCACATCGAGCCCCGGAACAATGGCACGCAGTTCCTCGATGAGCGCCGCCCCGTGCATGTCGCCCGATTCTTCGCCGCTTGAAATAAAGATGCTCGTGCTCATAAAAAGAACTGCTCACTTTCTCTTGGAAAAAAGTCTTTTAATCGCGACGCCGTCTCTCTTTGCCCAAAAAAGTTCTTTAATCGCGCGGCCGTCTCCCTTTACCCAAAAGAAAGTTTTTTTAATCGCGCGGCTGTCTCCATTTATCCAAAAAAAGTCTTTTAATCGCGATGCCGTCTTACTTTTCTTTTAGAAAAAGTTTTTTAATCGTAACGCCGTCTCTACTTTGCCCAAAAAAAAAGTTCTTTAATCGTGCGGCCGTCTCCCCTGCCTATCCGGGAAGGCGTGTCATGGAGGCGCTATAAATTACGCAGGCAGGTTCGGCAAAAAAAAACCATTATAAGCCATCATCCCAACCACGCCGTCCCTTTATCTCCCCGGTGCGCCCACCGCCCCCTTTGCCCCCTACGAAGCCCCGCTGAAACGGGCCATGGATTTTCGCACGGATTCCTGGATGCGCTCGGCTACCTCAAGGGCCCTCTTGCCGGCCTCTCCGCTTACAAGGGGAGTAGTGCCGGAGATACAGGACCCTACGAATGAGCGTATCTCCTCAAGGAGTGAGTCCTTCTTCTCTATCTCCATGTCCTCGTCATTGAGCCTGCCGTGCACATTGTCCTTGCCCCCGTCAGGGTCAGGCCTCTCGGCCCTTGTAATGTAGATGTGCTGGGCCGCGTAATCTATGGAGATAATGGAATCGCTCTGAAATAGCCTGATATTACGGGCGCGCTCTCTTGATACCCTGCTTGCCGTGACATTGGCGACGCACCCGCCGGCAAAACGGAGCCTTGCGTTGGCCATGTCAACGTGCCTCGTTATGACAGGTATGCCCATGGCCTTTATATCAACGATGTCCTCGTTCACGAGGTTCAGAATGATGTCTATGTCGTGGATCATGAGGTCAAGGATAACGTCTATGTCCGTGCTCCTTGCCGGAAAGGGCGAGAGCCTGTAGGACTCTATGAAGAGGGGCCTTGAGACCCTTCCTTCAAGGGCCGTTATGGCGGGGTTGAACCTCTCGAGATGGCCCACCTGAAGGAGCGCGCCAGAGGCGCGGGCCGCATCTACAAGCACGGCGGCCTCGCGCGAGTCCATGGCAATGGGCTTTTCCACAAGGACATGCACGCCCTTCTCAAGAAAGGCCATTGCTATCTCGAGGTGAGATTCCGTGGGGGTAGCGATACTTACGGCATCTACAAGGGGAATGAGGTCTCTAAAATCAGAAAAGGCCCTTACGCCGAGTTTGCCGGCTACTTCACCGGCCCGCGCCCTGTCGGTGTCAGAGACACCAATGAGATTGGACGACTCAAGTTCGGCGTACTTATCTGCATGAAAACCCCCGAGACGGCCAACGCCGACAACAGCGGTCCTAATCTTCATCGTCATGGTGAGAGCCCTTTCCCTTGAGCCTGGCCCTTGTAATGCCCCGCTTTGATTTTTCGATAAAATCAAGAAAACGCCTTGCGTGCTTCGAGTCCGGCATTTCGGCAAGGAGTTTCTTCCGCGCCTCTTTTATTCCGAGAGAAGAGAGAAAAATTATCTTATAGACATGTCTTATCTCGTCAATGTCCTCGGGGCTAAAACCCTTTCTCTTAAGACCCACCTTGTTGAGGCCATAGAGGTGCGCGCGGTTCCCAACGGCAAGCACATAGGGCGGGACATCTTTACTCACGGCAGAGAGGCCGCCTATTATGCAGTAGGCCCCTATGCGGACGAACTGGTGCACCGCCACGATGCCTCCGACTATGGCGTGGTCCTCTATGGTGACGTGGCCGGCAAGGGTCGCCGAGTTGGCCATGATAATGTTGTCGCCAAGAAGACAGTCGTGGGCCACGTGCACATAGTTCATGAAGAGATTATTGCTGCCGCAGACCGTCTTTCTCGCGGCCTTTGTGGTAGCCCTGTGTATGGTAACAAACTCGCGTATGATGTTGTTGTCGCCGAGTATGACCTCCGTCTTCTCGCCCCTGTAGCCAACGTCCTGCGGCGGGGCGCCGATGGAGGCGAACTGGAAGACATCGCAGTTCTTTCCTATGGTGGTCCAGGGCCCTATGACAACGTGAGAGGCTATCCTCGTGCCCCGGCCAATCCTCACGCCCTCGCCTATTACGCTGAAAGGGCCTATTCTCACGCCGCTATCAAACTCGGCAGTCGGGTGCACTGAGGCAAGGGGGTCTATTACGACCTCGTTGGCTTTTTTCATCGCTCTACTCTTCAAAGCAATACCTCGTAATGTAATCGCCTGATCAACCTCCGGTCCCGTGAGGCCGGGATCAAACTCCGTCTTCAAGGATTGAAGCGCTACGTGAAGTCTGCCCTTAATGGCAGAGGTTCCACCTCACCCCCGGAAAGTTTGCTCAAGCGTCTTTTATGGTGGCAAGAAAGCCCGCCTCTGCCGCGAGTTCGCCTTCTACTGTTACCACGCCCTTGCAGGACCAGATAGGTCCGCGTATCTTATTGACCGTCACGTCTATGTTGAGCGTGTCGCCTGGAACCACGGGGCGGCGAAAACGCGCCCTGTCTATGCCCATGAAGTATATGACCTTGTCCTTGGTTCCAGCGGTCTTGAGGGCCAGGACGCCTCCCACCTGTGCCATGGATTCGATGAGCAGTACCCCGGGCATGATGGGGTGGCCGGGGAAGTGTCCCTGAAAAAAGGGCTCGTTAATGGTGACGTTCTTTATGCCCTTCGCGCTCCTCGATGGTTCAAGTTCCACTATTCTGTCAACAAGGAGAAAGGGGTATCGGTGCGGAAGTATCTCCATTATCTCCTGTATGCCTATCATCGCTCCTCCTTTGAAGAAATTTTCACCGGGGCCATGCTACCTCTGCACTTTTTTTTCAATCTCTTCAAGCCTTCTTTCCAGTGCGTCCAACTTTTTTTTAATCTCCGGCAGTCTCGTGTACAGGGCCTGAGCCCTGAGCCACTTTCCATGGGCAATGGCCGGTATGCCCGAATAGGGCGCGCTCCCGGGCAGGTCATGCGAGATGCCCGACTTTGCCCCAATAAGGGTCTTGTCCCCTATCTTTATATGTCCGCCAACTCCCACCTGGCCGCCGAACTGAGAGCCCTTTCCAATGCTCGTGGAGCCCGCGATACCCGTCTGCGCGGCAATGACAACGTCCTCGCCTATAGTCACGTTATGGGCCACCTGCACGAGGTTGTCTATCTTCGTGCCCCGGCCTATGGTGGTCTCTCCAAGGGTGGCCCTGTCTATGGTCACGCAGGCGCCTATCTCTACATCGTCGCCAAGGCTCACGATGCCGGTCTGGGGTATCTTGTAATATCTCCCGCCGTCCCTTGCGTAACCAAAGCCGTCGCTCCCTATTACGGCGTTAGAGTGGACGATGACCCTTTTACCAAGTATGCAACGCTCTCCCACTACTGCCCCGGCGTGTATTATCGAGCCCCCGCCTATCAGCGCCCCTCTGCCTATGACCACCGAGGCATGGAGCACCACGCCGTCTTCTATGCAGGCGCCCTCTTCCACCACCGCAAGGGGGCCGATGGAGACGCCTTCGCCAAGGCGCACGCCCTTTGCAATCTCTGCCCTCGGGTGAACCCCGGGGCATGGCGCTATAGCGGGTCTAAGGAGCGCTATTACCCTTGCGAATGCCTGTTGAGGGTTATCAACGAGTATGAGGGCCTTTCCCCCGGCATGGACAGCTCCCATCTCTTCTGAGTCAGGGACAATAACAGCCGAGGCCCCTGTGGCCTCAAGGGCCTTCAGGGGTGATCTGCCTGCGATAAAGGTTATCTCGCCCTCGCCGGCATCCTCAAGAGGGGCAACATCCCTTATGAGCAGAGAACCATCGCCCACAAGGTGCCCCCCTGTAAGGGAGAGTATCTCGGCAACGCGCTTTGCCATGAAGCCTCTACTTGGCGGATTTTCTGGTGCTCAAGTTGAATGCCTTGATAACGTCATCCGTGAGGTCTGCGTCCACAGGGCCATAGAGGATGCCGCCGGCGGATTTCTCAAATACATAGGTATAACCCCGCTTCTTGGCCAGTTCCTTTACAATGGCCCGGAGTTCCTTTATTATCTCGGCCTCCTTCTCGACCTTTTTCTTGTTGAGGCTGTCGTTATACTTTACGAATTTTTTCTGAAAGGCCTTGGCCCTGGCGTTGAAGGCCTTTTCCTTGGCAATAAGCGTGTTCTTCTTCCAGACCTTTCTCTTCTTGTCTATCTCCTGCTTGAGTTTCTTTATCTGCGCCTGCTCGGCATTAAGTTCTTTTTCGAGCTTGGCGGCCTCGGCCTTGAGAACTTCTTTGGCGTTTACTCCTGCGTCGCTCCTGTTAAGGGCCTTCTGAAGGTCCGCGTAACCTATCTTAAGCCCCCCGGCAGAGGCCGGAAGCGCGAAGGCCATGACAAGAAGTATAATGGGCGCCAGTATCTTTACTCTCCGCATCGTATTCTCCTTTGCTTGTGTTCTTGATGATATTGGTGTTCTTTCAATAACCTGCTGAAGTAATTCTAACCCCAGGGGGCCTTTAACTCAATCATATAATACAGGCCCGCGGAATTCTAAAAGGTGGAGCCTATGGTGAAGTCCCAGTTAGTGGAGGGCTCTCCCTCGCGTGGGCTGAGATTTATCCCCAGCTCGAGCCTGAGGGGGCCAACTGGCGAGTACCACCTTATGCCCGTGCCGGCGGCGGTGCGTATATCGGAAAAATCCACGTTGCCATCGTAGGAGTTGCCTGCGTCAAAGAAGAGAAGACCTCGAATCTTCTGTCCCTTTACAAGGGGAAAGAGGAACTCGAGGTTCGTGACAAACATGGTATTGCCGCCTATGAGGTCGCCTGTAAGGGGGTCCTTGGGGCTTATTGTCCTCGTGTCAAAACCCCTTATCGTATTAATGCCCCCGAGGAAGAACCTCTCGTATATGGGTTCATCGTGGCCCCCGTAGCCGCGAAGATAGCCTGCCTGCCCCCTTACGGAGAAGGTGGTCTTATATGGAAGGGGAAAGTACTGTATGGCGTTTATCTGGTGCTTGATGGTGTAGACGCTACCGCCGAGTACGCCGCCGGCCACCTTGGCAGAGTATGTTATCACGGCGCCGTGGCGGGGGAAGAAGGCGTCATCGCGCGTATCACGCGTCAGGGTAAGGCTTACACTGCTCTCTGTCCTGGAGCCCTCCTGCTCCTTTATAAAGGTAGACGCGGTTGTCGCCACATCGAGCACCTCGGCGTCCTCAAGGGTATAGGTGACATAGGCCCTGTTCTCACGCCCGAAGAAGGGAAAGCCGAGCCGCGTATCAAAACCTTTTTTGCGCGTATTAAAGCCCTGGAACTCCTGGTCTGTATTATAGAGGTCAATTCCCGCTGATATGGGTTTATCAAGGAGATAGGGCTCTGTAAAACTCAGGACAAAGCGGGTGCTGCTCGAACTTATTGTCCCCGAGAGGTCCAGTTTCAGGCCCGTGCCAAAGAGGTTGGACTGCGATATGGAGGCAGTGCCTATGAGGTTGTCAACAGAGGAGTATCCTATGCCCGCCGAGATGGCCCCCGTGGGTCTCTCCTTGACCTTTACGTCTATGTCTATCTTGTCGCTGGACTTGCCGCGTACCTTCTCTATGGCGACATCGTCAAAATAACCGAGCCTTCTAAGGGCGTTCTTGCTCTTCTTTATGCCTGTTGATGAGTAGAGGTCTTTTTCGTCTATGTAGAGTTCGCGCCTTATGACCTTGTCGCGTGTACGGGTGTTACCGGTGATGTTTATCTTATCAATGTGCACAAGGTCGTTTTTCTTTATATCAAAGGTAAGGTCCACGGTCTTTTCGTCTGCGTGCACATTGGTATGGGGCTTTACATCCACGTAAGCGTAGCCCTTGTCGCCGTAAAAGTCCTTGAGCCCCTCGATGTCGCGCGTAAGGGTGGTGCGGCTGAAAATATCACCCTCCTTGATGGCGAATTTTTTCAGAAGGTCCTTCTTAAGCCCTATGATCTCGCCCGTTACATCAAGATGGCCGAATCTGTACTGCTCACCCTCCTTAATATAGATGGTTATGTAGAACCAGCGCTTGTCCTCGCTCAGAAAGACCTTGTGGTCAAGTATATCGGCGTTGATAAAGCCGTTGTCATAGTACTTGCCGATAATCTGGGCAAGGTCGTTCTGAAAGGTAAGTTCATCGAAGCGTCCGGACTGGGTGAGAAATGCAAAGAGCCAGGACTCCTTTGTCTCCATGATGCGCCTTATTTTTCTTGCGCTGAAAAAGGAGTTGCCAAGGATGGTTATGCGCTTTACCCGTACAGGCGGCCCTTCTTTTATGGTGAAGGTTACAACGGCGTCAAGGCCGTCGGCCTTTGTCGCAACGCTTACCTCGGCAAGGAAGAAGCCCTCTTCTCCGTAGAGCTGCCTTACCCTCTTCACGTTGTCGCCAAGGGCGGACCTGTCGAGGAGCACATTCTCTTTTATGGTAATTACTTCCCTTATCTTGGATTCCTCGACTTCCTTGGCGCCCTTTATCTCAACGGACTTTACAAAGGGGGTCTCCTTGACATAAAAGGTCATCACCTTCCCAGAGGCCGTGTCAGTAAGGTCAACGCTTATGTCCTCGAAGTACCCCGTGCCGTAGAGGGTCTTTATGTCCTTTGTCACGTTGTCCACGGAAAAGGGCTCGCCCACCTTTGACGTGAGTTTCTTGAGGACCGCGAGATCGTCGACACGCCTGTTTCCAGAGACCTCAATGGCGCTTATGACGCCCTGCTTCTCAACGGGCATCTTCTGAAGCGTTGTGAGGAGTTTCTTGTAAATCTCCGGCGACTTCGAGCGCACCGTAGACACAAGCCCCGCGACTGAAGTCGCGGTCTTCGAGTAAAAGGCCACGTTCTCCCTGGTTCTTATGCTGAAGGCGCGTATGTCCATGTTATAGGTGGAACCAATGCGCGTAATCGAGCCAAGGAGGGCAAAGTCCGCAGGGGTCTTGGCGGACACGTCCAGGGCTGTCTTCTCGTCAAAACCCGTGCTTGTGCCGGCGGAGACCATCTGGCGTATGGCCTCGACGCCCACCACCTCGGCGCCCTGGTCCCTCATGCCCGAGGCAAGGGCCTCCATGACGCTCCGCCGCACCCCGGATATGCTCACGCCGCTGTGCATCTCAAAGGGCAGTATAACGACCTTGAGTCCCGTGGCGCCGGTTCCGGCGAGCGCACCGCCTGGAAGGAGCAGAAGGAGCGCTGCAATAAGTAATAGAGCCGTTTTTTTTCTCAAAGTCCCCTGTATCCCCTCTCCATTATTCCCTTCACCCTAATCATCCTTTTTTTATAATGCGAGACATGCTCCGAGGTGAGCAGAGCCCTCTATCTCTTTATTATTCCCTTCACGTTAATCATCCTTTTTTATAATACCGTCCACCATGGTAAAACGTGAGCCCATCATGGCGGCCAGGTCTCTATTGTGTGTAACGACCACGAGGGCCGTCTTTCTTGCCCTGTTTAGGCCAAGGAGGAGTTCAAAAACCTCTCCCGCTGTCTTTGTGTCAAGGTTTCCCGTGGGCTCATCGGCAAGGACCACGCGGGGACCCTGCACGAGTGCGCGCACAATGGCCACTCTCTGTTGCTCGCCGCCAGAGAGCTCGCCGGGCTTGTGCCCTGCCCGCTCCGAGAGCCCCACCTCGCCAAGGAGCGCCCCTGCCCTCTTTCTGGCGTCTTCAAAGGACGCGCCCCCTATGAGCGCCGGGAGCATGACGTTCTCGATGGCCGTGAACTCGGGCAGGAGGTGGTGAAACTGGAAGACAAAGCCCACATACTGGTTTCTGTACGAGGCAAGGGCCTTCTCGCCAAGTCCGTTAAGGGACTTTTCGCCGTAGAAGACCTCTCCAGAAGTTGGCCTGTCAAGGGCCCCCATGATATTGAGGAGCGTGGACTTTCCCACGCCAGAGGCCCCGAGCACGGCAATGCTCTCGCCGGCCCCTATGGCAAGGTCCACGCCCCGGAGTATCTCCACGGTCTTTTCCGGGCCAGCGTAACTCTTTGTTATATTCTCAAGCCGTATAAGGCCGTTCACTGTATGGGCCTTCTCATTATGAAGTCAACGGGCTTAATTCCAAATAGTTTTTTCTTTGGGCCGCTTTTGTTGTTTGGTGGGCAGAGCCCACCCTATTTTTCTACGATTTCCTGACCATTCCCGGCGGGCTGCGGTATGCCCCAAAAGCGTCAAGGGAATCGCCCCATACTGGTTTTCTTTACTCAACTCTCTTTCATGGCAGGGGGCGCACATGGTGGAGATTGGTTTCCCATGACAACAGGACATCGCAACCCTACCAGAAGACTTTCTTTTTCCAAAAGAAAGTGGAAAAAATGCTTTCTCTTACCGGTCCCCTTCTTCCCTACTCGTATCTCAGGCTATCCACGGGGCGCATCCTCGCGGCCTGCCATGATGGATAGAGCGTCGCGAGAAAACTCACGCCAAGCGAGAAGGCCACTATAATGAGCACCGTCAGGGGTTCTACGTGAGAGGGTAGTTTATCGATATAATACACGCTTGGCGGCAGTATCTTGAAGTGGAAGACCCCCTCGATAAGGGAGACGACCCGTTCGAGATTCATGGCCACACCAACGCCGAAGAGGGCCCCGGCAAGGGTGCCCACCACGCCTATTATGGCCCCTTCCACCATGAAAATCTTCATGATACCCGCCGGGCTCGCGCCTATGCTCTTGAGTATGGCGATGTCCTTGTGTTTCTCCATGACCACCATGATGAGCGTGCTTATGATATTCAGGGCCGCGACAAGGATAATGAGCGTCAGGATTATGAACATGGTGACCTTCTCGAGTTTCAGCGCCGAAAAAAGGCTCCTGTTCATGTCCTGCCAGGTCTTTGTCCAGTAGGGGCCCTTAAGGTCCCTCATGATGCTGTCAGCGACACTTCGCGCTTCGTCAATATCCCTGAGTTTTATCTCAACGCCTGTTGCCGTGTCCCCAAGACGGAAGAACTTCTGCGCGTTATGGAGCGAGATAAATGCAAGGGACGAGTCGTACTCGTACATGCCAAGTTCGAATATGCCAGAGACCGTAAAGGCCGTCATGCGCGGCACAGGGCCGGCCGGGGTCATGGTCCCTGTGGGCGAGATGAGGTTTATCCGCTCGCCAACCCTCACCGAGAGCCTCTGGGCCAGTTCCTTTCCAAGGACTATGCCCGGTAGCCTGCCCTTTTTGGAGCCAAGTTCCACGGAAAGCCCGGAGAGCGTGCCCTCGCGTATCTTACTCGGAACAACCGTGGCCTCGCCGGCGGTCTTTACGTCAAGGCCCCGCACCACGGCGCCAATGGCCGAGGAGGCCGACGATAGCATGGCCTGGTTGTAAGTAAAGGGGCTCGCCCCGGCCACACCCTTTATATTCCTTGTCACCTCGGCCACACGGTCGTAATCCTCTATGCCGTGGCCCATGCCAAGGACAACCACATGGGCGTTTAAACCGAGTATCTTATCCTTCAGCGTATCCTCGAAACCGCTCATCACAGAGAGCACGATTATAAGCGCGCTAACGCCAACGGTTATGCCAAGGACAGAGATAACGGTTATGACCGATACAAAGGTCTGCTTTCTCTTGGCCCGAAGATAACGAAGCCCAACGAATAACTCATAAGACATAAAAGACCTCTCTTACTTTCTTTTTGAAAAAAGAAAGTAAGACAAAGAAAACCAATAGGGGATAATCACCCCGCCGCTTTCACCACACCCGGGGCCCCTCGGGTGTGGTTAGGAAAACGCAGAAAAAAAGTGGAGCAAAGAAAACCAGTAGGGGATAATCACCCGTCGCTTTCACCACACCCGGCGCCACCCCTCTCAGGTCTTCCTGAGAAGCGGGAAGAGTATGACATCGCGTATGGACGGCGAGTCCGTAAGGAGCATCACGAGCCTGTCAATGCCTATGCCCTCGCCCGCCGTCGGCGGCATGCCGTACTCAAGGGCCCCTATATAGTCCATGTCCATGGGGTGGGCCTCTTCGTCCCCTGCCTCGCGCTCACGGAGTTGCCCCATGAATCTCTCGCGCTGGTCCACGGGGTCGTTGAGCTCTGAAAAGGCGTTGGCTATCTCCCTGCCCATGATAAACAACTCGAACCTGTCCACAATGGACGGGTCGGCCTCGTTCTTTCTCGCAAGAGGCGATACCTCAAGGGGATAACCCGTCACAAAGGTTGGCTCAATGAACTGGGGTTCACCTGTCTTCTCGAATATCTCAATAAGCACCTTTCCGTGGCTCGCGTCTTTATGCAGGGGTATCTCAAGACTCTCGGCAAGGGCCACGGCCCTCTCCCTATCCGTAAAGACGGCATCATCGGCCCCTGCGTACTTTACGATGGCCTCTCTTACGCTTATCCTCTTCCATGGCCGCGTAAAGTCGAGTTTCGTCCCCTGATACTCGATGGAGAGCGTGCCGTGGAGTTTTTCCACAAGGCCGCAGACCATCTCCTCCGTAAGGTCCATGAGGTCTTCATATGTGGCATAGGCCTCGTAGAATTCACACATGGTGAACTCGGGGTTGTGTTGCGTGGAGATGCCCTCGTTACGAAAATTCCTGTTTATCTCGAATACCCTCTCAAGGCCCGCCACAATAAGGCGCTTGAGATAGAGTTCCGGCGCTATGCGGAGAAAGAGGTCCATGTTGAGCGTATTGTGGTGCGTAATAAAGGGCCTTGCCGCGGCCCCGCCGTATACGCTCTGGAGCATGGGGGTCTCCACCTCAAGGTAGCCGCGCTCTGTCAGAAAGTCCCTTATGTAGCGTATTATCTCCGTGCGCCGGAGAAAGACCTCCTTCACGCCCGGGTTTACCATGAGGTCGAGATACCTCTGGCGGTACCTTGCCTCCACGTCCTTCAAGCCGTGCCACTTTTCAGGGAGCGGCATCAGACCCTTGGAAAGGAGCCTCACCGAGCGTGCCTCCACTGTAAGTTCGCCTGTGCGTGTCCTGAAAAGCGGGCCCTCCATGCCAACTATGTCGCCTATGTCCATCTTCTTGAAAAAAGCGAAGGCCTCGTCTCCGAGGACGTCTTTTTTAAGATAGGCCTGGAGTTTTCCGCTCCTGTCCTGAATATGTATGAACGAGGCCTTGCCAAAGTCGCGCCTCGCCATGATACGTCCCGCGACTCGCACCACGTCATCAAGGTCCCCGAGAGCCTCGCCATCGAGACCGCCGTAACGCTCGAATACCTCGGCGCAAGTAATGTCAGGCCTGAAATCATTGGGATAAGGGTTGACGCCTTCCTGCCTTAAGGCCTTCATCCTCTCAAGGCGGCGCGTGAATTCATCGTTTCTCTCTTCCACCAGAACCTCTTCCTTTCTCGGGGCCTAATAAAAAAATCTCTTCTAAATCCAGAACTTAAAGTCTCGGGCAAGTATATAAAACTATCCTATTTAGCCCCCTGCGTCAAGGGAAAAGGCATGGCCCTGAATGAGCCCTGAAATGGCCGGGACCCTATCCCCTCAGGGCTTATATGGCGCATACTCCCTGCCCATGGCCTCGGCCACGCCCCTGTTGGTAATCCTTCCGGCCATGATATTAACGGCCCGCCTTATGGCCGGGTCTTCACGCGCCGCGCCTTTAAGGCCAAGGCCCGCTATCTTCATTATATAGGGGAGAGTGGCCTCTGTAAGGGCAAAGGTCGCCGTGCGCGGCACAGCCCCGGGCATATTGGCAACACCGTAGTGCAGAACCCCATCCACGTCATACACGGGATTTGAGTGCGTGGTTGGGTGTGTGGTCTCTATGCATCCGCCCTGGTCCACCGAGACGTCCACCACCACAGAACCCTTCTTCATCGTACCCACCATATCGCGCGTAACGAGCCTCGGCGTCCTGCGCCCTGTTGCGTGAACAGCGCCTATGAGGAGATCGCAGGTTGTTATGGACTCTCCAATATTTTCGGGCGTGGTCTCAAGAATGGTTACCCCGCCGCCGCCGGGCGCGCCTGCAAGCATACTTGAAATTTTTTCAAGCCTCTCTCTGTCCCTGTCCATGAGGATAACCTTCGAGCCAAGGGCATGGGCAACGCCCGCGGCATTGGAGCCAACCATGCCCGCGCCAAGTATGACCGTAAGGCCCTTCTCGGCCCCGCGGGCCCCGCCAAGGAGAACGCCCGCCCCTCCCTCTGGTCTTTGAAGGTATCTCGCCCCTATCTGCACCGAGAGTTTTCCGGCTATCTCGCTCATGGGGTCAAGAAGTGGACGGCGGCCCTCGTCGGTCTCAAGGGTCTCGTAGGCAAGGGCCGAGCCGCCGGAGCGAAGCAGAGAGCGCACAAGGGACTCATTGGCCGCAAGGTGCAGGAAGGTAAAGACTATCATGCCGTCACGAAGAAAACGGTATTCTTTATACAGAGGCTCCTTTACCTTGATGATAAAATCGGCCTTGCCGTAGACCTCCGCGGCAGTGGCCTTGATAACGGCCCCTGCCTCCTCGTATTCGCTGTCAGCGATGGAACTTCCGAACCCGGCCCCGGCTTCAACATACACGCGGTGGCCGGCCTCCCTGAGGGCCCTCGCGCCCTCTGGTACAAGGGCCACCCTGAACTCATTATCCTTTATCTCCCTTGGAACGCCTATGTCCATGTTCTATGTCCTCCCTCTGGGCCATCTTCCGACCTGCCGCCGCGCCCCTTGACGCCTATTCTCTCCTTGCGCCTCAAGGCAAGGACAAAAAAATCAACCCGCCCTTATGCCCGGCAGTATCTTCTCGCGTATAAACCTTATACCCTCTTCTATCTCGTCCATAACCCGGGGATTAAGGCCGCCTCCCCTGGCTTCCGTCCCGCGAAGCGAGGTATCACTGAAGAACAAAGGGTATCTACTCACAAACTCAGCGGGCATCTCATCAGTTGCCTCGACGTTGTTCATCACAGCCCATGCTGTTGTCCAGGCCCGGGCCGTTGCCCCAATGTCATAACCCCCGCCCCCAAGGGCCACCCAGGGGAGGTTAAGCGAGGCAAATGCCTTCACAACACTCTCAAAACCCCGTACCGTAAGCCCAAGGTGCGTAAGCGGGTCCGTGGCCATGGTATCGGCCCCAAGCTGGGTTACAAGAACGTCAGGCGCAAAGGCGCGCACAAGGTCAGGCACAACGGCCTCAAAGGCCCTCATGTACTCCGCGTCACCCGTGCCCGGCGCAAGGGGCAGGTTCACGCTGTAGCCCCTGCCGCTACCCTCGCCCGTCTCGTCCAAAAAACCCGTTCCCGGAAAGAGGCTCCTCCCGGTCTCGTGAAGCGATATGAAAAGGACCCTGTCTGTCCCGTAAAAGGCCTTCTGAACGCCGTCGCCGTGGTGGGCGTCTATGTCCACATACACAACGCGCGCGTCCCTGTCCACAAGCCTTTTTATGGCAAGGACCGCGTCGTTTATATAACAGAACCCCGAGGCCCGCCCGGCCATGGCATGGTGCAGGCCGCCCGCTATATTAAAGGCCCTGCCCTTGCCCTCAAGCACAATGCGCGCCGCCTGAAGCGATGCCCCCGCCGAGAGCCTCGACCACTCGTATACGCCCCTGAAAACAGGATTATCCCCGGCCCCAAGCCCAAAGGCCGCGCCGTCCGAAGGCATCTGGCCGCTATCGGCCTCTTCAAGAACCCTTATATACTCTGGCGTATGAAAGAGAAGAAGGTCTTCAACGGAAGCGGGCCGGGCTTCGACAATCTCGGCCCCCTTGATGCGCGCAAGGCCAAGCACGCCTATGAGTTCAAAACAGAGCCTCAGCCTCAGGGGCCGCATGGGGTGGCCCTCGCCGTAACTGAAAGAGCCGAAGCCGTCGTTATATAGAAAAGATGTTTTCACCGGCATGTGGCAAGGCCATGGGATGTTCAAAGGCACTGCAAGGGGTAGCGAGCGGCCTTAAGGGTCTTAGGGCAACGCGGCCTACCCCGACTCAAGGCCCGTTCCCCCACGCGGGTTCCGAAGGAGCACGCTCCGGGGCCCCTTGCCGCCTGAGTGGTCCTTTGGAGGGCGCATCTTCTTCAGAAGGTGCAGCCTGCCCTGGGCCTTCAACTTTCTGTATATCATCACCCATGCGCAGGGGTTCTCCGTGTCAACCTCGCACATGCCCTCCACCACGCCCCCGCAGGGACCGTTAAGAAGCCCCTTGGGACACTCCGTATGAGGGCATATGCCGGCGGTATCGGATAAAAGGCACTCGCCGCAGAGCGAGCACCCCTCGAAAAAACGGCCGTACCGCTCGACGCTCGCAAGAAAGAGGGAATCAAGGGCAGGTATGACGGGCGTGCTCTCATCAACAACCTCGCCAACTGTCTTTACGCCCGCCCCGCAGGCAAGTACAAGCACGGAAGCGGCCTCGCCAAGTCCCTTTTCCTTCCTGAACTCCTTTAACACAAGTTGCCTGTAACAGGTCTCGTCAATGACAGAGCCGCCCTGCACATGAAAGCCGCGCTCCGTAAGTATACGGGCCATCTCAGAGACCTCGGCCCTGCCCCCTGTCTTGCACTGCTCGGCGCAGGAGCCGCACCCCACGAGATAGACCTCTTTCCTCTCCCCAAGGGCCTCTACAATCTCCTCTATGTCCTTTTTCTTCGTTATTATCACAGAAAAAACCTTCCACTTTCTTTTGGAAAAAAGAAAGTGGAGCAAAGAAAACCAATTTGGGCGTGTCGCCGCGCCTCTTATTCGCTTCGCGCGCCCCACTTATTCTCCTGCCTCCCTGGAGAAAAAAGAAAGTGAAGCAAAGAAAAACCAATTTGGGCGTGTCGCCGCGTCTCTTATTCGCTTCGCACGCCCCGCTTATTCTCCTGCCTCCCTGGAGAAAAAAAAGTGGAGCAAAGAAAAACCAATAAAAAGACCCCTCAGGCCCCCCTGGCTATCATCTCCGCCGCGCTTACCGTGTTGCTCATTAGCATGGCTATGGTCATGGGGCCAACGCCGCCCGGTACGGGCGTGATAAAGGCCGCCCGCTTCGAGGCGCCCTTGAAGTCCACGTCGCCCGTGAGCCTGCCGTCTTCAAGCCTGTTTATGCCAACATCTATGACTATGGCGCCCTCTTTAATCCACTCTCCCCGCACAAAGCCGGCCCTGCCAACAGAGGCCACCACTATGTCGGCCCCCCGTACCTTCTCGGCAAGCCCCGCGGTGCGCGAATGACATACCGTTACAGTGGCGTTTCTCTGCAAGAGCATGAGGGCCGCGGGCTTTCCTACAATATTGCTCCTCCCCACCACCACCGCGTCCTTTCCCTCGATATTCACGCCCGTGGACTCTATTAGCCTTATAATCCCAAGGGGCGTGCATGGCGCAAGGGCCGGAAGGCCCGCTACAAGCCTGCCCATGTTGTAAGGGTGAAAACCGTCAACGTCCTTTTCCGGGCTTATCCTCTCAATGACCTCGGCCTCGTCGAGGCCAACTGGAAGGGGCAACTGCACCAGAATGCCATGGACAGAACTGTCACCATTGAGTTCGTCAACAAGGGCCAGGAGTTCGGCTTGGGTAGTATCCGCCGGAAGGGTGTGCTGAAAGGACTTGAGACCAACGCCCTCCGAGGCGCGAGTCTTGCTCCGGACATATACCTTTGATGCCGGGTCCTCACCCACAAGCACCACGGCAAGGCCCGGAGTAATACCAGACGCGGTGCGAAGCTTCGATGCCCGCTCCCGTGCCTCGTCGCGCACGCCGCGCGCTATCTCCCTGCCGTCTATTGTAGAGGCTGTGGTTACGTAATCACTCATAAGATGGGAAAAGTATACTGTAATGAAGGACGGATTTCAAAAGAATTCCTTCTTGCAACGGCGTTGGAGATGAGACCACTATGTAAAGACGCACCCTTACCGCAAAGGGATTACAACTCCAACAGCATATTAAAAAATTCTTTTTGAAAAAAGAAAGTTTTTTGGTAGGGTGACCGTCTTCCTTGCCACATGCGACGTTGCCTGCACGATAGACTCCGTCAGGAGCGAAAAAGGGCAGTCAAAGAAAACCAATAGGGGATGGGAATTTTTCAACATTATAAAAAACTGGCCCGGCCCTACTGCCCCTCAAACTCCTTCCAGAACCGCCCGGCCTCTTCCACGTCTATCTTGCTCCCTATGATAAGGGGCGTTCGTTCGTGGAGGCTCCGGGCTTGCACGTCCATTATCCTCTCCGGCCCGTTTATGGCCGCCCCGCCCGCCTGCTCCACTATGAAGGCCAGGGGGTTGGCCTCGTAGAGAAGACGGAGCTTGCCCGATGTTGCCCTCTTGTCCGCAGGATAGAGAAAGACGCCGCCCTTAAGGAGGTTCCTGTGAAAGTCCGATACAAGTGAGCCAACATAACGCGCCTTGCGGGACGCCCCCTTGAGGCCCGCTAAATACTCACTTGTCCACTCGTTCCAGTACTGGGTGTTGCCTTCGTTAATGCTGTATATACTGCCCTTTTCAGGGATGCGTATGTTCTCATGAGAGAGGATGAACTCGCCTACTCCGGGGTCAAGGGTAAAGCCGTGCACGCCGCTCCCCGTGGTATAAACGAGCATGGTGCTCGAACCATAAAGCACGTAGCCCGCGGCCACCTGCTCCCTTCCGGGCCTCAGAAAATCCTCTTCGCCGTACTCGCCACCAGCGCGCTCCTCGCACTTGAAGATGGAAAAGATTGTCCCAACGCTGATATTCACGTCTATATTCGATGAGCCGTCAAGAGGGTCGAAGAGAAGAAGATAACGGCCCCGCGGAAGCCCGCCGTCTATGGTGATGACATCCTCGCTCTCCTCAGAGGCCATGGCCCCGACCTGCCCGCCGTAACTCATGACCCGTACAAGCGTGGAGTTTGCGAATTCGTCGAGTTTCTGAACCTCCTCGCCCTGCACATTATCATACCCCGCCTTACCGAGGATATTTATGAGGCCCGCCTTGTTGACTGTGTTGGATATTATCTTCGCGGCTACGACTATATCGGAAAATAGAGAGGTGAAGTTGCCCGTTGATCCCTCGGCACGGCGCTGTTCTTCGAGGAGAAACATCGTAAGGGTCTTTCCTGTTGCCATATTCTCTCCTTTGTACGCTATCCGCGCCGCGCTCACACGCCGGGAAAGGTGAAGTCTTCTATCTCCTTGAGGGTAAAGAGCCCGGGGTAGTCCTCATCTTCAAGGAGTATCTTTCTCACATTACCCTGCCAGAGAGACGCGAAGAGTTCTTTTTCCTCGTTGGACGCCTTGCCCTGGAGCACCAGGGGCATGAGGTGGTTCATGCGCTGATCCTGCGGAAGGACCCCTGGGTTGCAGGCAATGCTTACGGCACGGCCCGTATCTATCCTCTGGAAGATGAAGGTGTTGAACTGCATGTCTCCTGTGTCAAAGACGAGCTTGTCGCACCGCGAGAACCTGCCGCCAAGGCCCTTGAAGCCTGTCTCGCCCCAGGAGCCCGTAATAAAGGAGATGACCTG
>CAYYJQ010000035.1:0-2024 GCA_964472295.1 uncultured Thermodesulfobacteriota bacterium
TTTCTTTTTCGTCTCTGAATAATTCAGGGACGAATTATTCAGAGGTTCCTTAAGAACAATCAGGGGCCTCTCAACTATGTGCACAACAAAAAAAGGCCCTCCTCAGGCCTTTGCCTACTATATTGGAAATATAGCATAAAGACAGGGGACCGTCAATCCCCCCAAAGGGGGGAGTCAGAAGAGATGGGAGGAACGGGTCTGAGGCCTTTTTTCAGGGTAAAAAATCATTTTCTCCCTCTCCTCAAACCATCTCCATGCTTGACAGGCAGGATAGACGGATTATATCCTGATAATTACACTATTAACTACAGGAAGATATTATGAACGAAACCCTGAGCCCCCTCATGACTCAAGAGGAGATCGGCTCCATCGTAAGCAGGCTCGCAGGCAGGATACGCCGGGATTACGAGGGTATGACGCCGGTCCTCGTAGCCGTCCTCAAGGGGGCCTTTGTCTTTACGGCGGATTTGGCGAGGGCCCTTGATATGGACATTGAGATAGACTTCATACAGCCCTCTTCATACAATGACGGCTCTGCCCCGTCTGCGGAAGTGGCCCTCCTCAAGCGTCCCGCCGGTCTAATCAAGGGCCGCCACGTCATAGTCGTGGAAGGCATAGTGGACAGGGGCGTAACACTAAAGAGGGTCATGGAAGACTTGAGCGCCCTTGGGCCTGCCTCCATAAGGGTCTGCAGTCTCCTTGTAAGAGAGGGGCTCCACCACGGGGCGTCCATTGACTATATCGGAAGGACAGTACCCCAGGGCTTTGTCGTTGGCTATGGCATGGACCTTGACGAGAGGTTCCGCCACCTAAGGGGCATATATACCCTGAAGGAAAGGGGCTGAGTCATGGGCATGGAGGGCCGCCTTGATGAACTCCTCGAACAAGGGGCCTATCCCGACGCCCCGGAGGGAGTGGAACTCCGCCAGACGCATATCTCCTATCTCTTTCTTACCCCTGCCTATGTATACAAGATAAAAAAACCCGTGGACTTCGGCTTTCTTGACTTTACCACCCTTGAAAAACGCCATAAATACTGCAACGAGGAGGTGCGTCTCAACAGGCGCCTTGCGCCCCATGTATACCTTGGCGTGGTAGAGGTGCGCGACACCCCTCGTGGGCTCAGGATGGAGGGAGAAGAGGGCAGGACCATTGAGTACGCCGTTAAGATGCGCCGCCTTTCTCAAGAGACAATACTCGAGGAAAAGATAGGGCGCGGCACGGTCACTCAAGATGAGATAAGGAGGGTCGCACACGCCATAGCGGTCTTTCACAGGGCCGCCGGGCAGGGCCCCCATATATCCGAATATGGCGCGCCCGAGGCAATAAAGAGGAATATTGACGAGAACGTCAGCCAGACAGAGACCTTTGCCGGGGTCCTCTTGAGCAAGAAGGCCTTTAAGGGCATAAGGTCCTATTCCCATGGTTTTTTAAGCAGTAACCTCGGCCTCTTTCTTGAGCGCGTGAAAGGGGGTTTTATCCGCGACTGCCACGGCGACATCCACTCAGAACACATATCCATAAACAGGGATATAGAAATAATCGACTGCATTGAGTTTAACGAGCGTTTCCGCTACTCCGACACTATCAGCGATATCGCCTTTCTATCCATGGACCTTGATTTTCATAACAGGCCGGACCTTGCAAGGGTCCTTGAAGAGGCATACATCGAGGCCTCCGGCGATAAGAGAGGAAGGGGGCTCATGGGCTTTTACAAGGCCTACAGGGCCTATATACGCGGCAAGGTAGAGGGCCTCAAGGCCATGGAAGGAGAGGTTGCAAGGCCAGAGAGGCTCATGGCGCGCATGAGGGCGGCCCGGTACTTTGACCTTGCCCGTGAGTACGCCTCTGGCCGCTCCTCGCCGAGGCCGAGGCTCATAATAATATGCGGAATCTCGGGGACGGGTAAATCCAGCCTTGCAACAGAACTTGGGCGCGTGCTCTGGGCCACGCCCCTCTCAACGGACAGGCTCAGGCGCGGGACAGGGGGAAAGGAAGGCCCTGAGAGTCACGCCGAAGGGGCC
>CAYYJQ010000035.1:2124-6553 GCA_964472295.1 uncultured Thermodesulfobacteriota bacterium
GCTTTTCCAGGGGGCGCTACTCCCTTGAAGAGCGTGCCCGCGTCTACGACGAACTTATCCGCAGGGCCGGCGAATACCTCGAAAAAGGACGCACAATAATACTGGATGCGACGTTTTCACGGAATCTCTTTCTCGATAAAGCCCTGGACGCGGCGCGCGAGGCAGGCCTTGAAGACAAAGACATGGCTGTATTCGAGTGCAGGCTTGAGAAAAAAGCCCTCCTTGAGCGCGTGAGAAGGAGAGAGGCCGAGGGCCCGGCCCCGGGTATGCCCCTCTCGGAGATGAGGAGCGATATTCTCTTGAAGCACATAAAGGAGTATGAGAAAAAAGAGGTGCCCCTTACGCGCCTTGATACATCCCTCGTGGTTGAAAAAAACCTTCTCAAGATAATGGACGTTATAATGGGAACAGGAGATTCGGGGAGAGGGACGGGCCTGTAGCCCTCGGGAAAAAATCCCGTTGAGGCGCCGATGCTCTTGTGGTTTAATATCCATTATTATTCTTTCCAGCGGCATTGGTTTTCTTTGCCTTACTTTCTTTTTTCTAAAAGAAAGTAAGAAAATCTTTTTAGATTCTTCTTTTTATCTCTTATGAAAACACGCTCCATAGTCCTTGTAAGCGGCGGCCTCGATAGCTGCGTCACCGCGGCAGTGGCCCTTGAGAAGGGCCCGGCGGCCTTCCTGCACATGAACTACGGCCAGAGGACCACGGAGAGGGAAGAGAGGGCCTTTAACGAGATAGCCGATTATTACGGCGTGACGAAGAGGCATGTGGCAAGGATGGATTTTCTTAAGGACATTGGCGGCTCGGCCCTTACAGACCCTTCAGTGGAGGTCCCACGGGGTGACCTTGAAAGGACGGGCATACCAAGCACCTATGTGCCCTTCAGAAACGCCAACCTCCTCTCCATGGCCGTATCATGGGCAGAGGTCCTTGGGGCCGCTGATGTATACATAGGCGCAGTGGAAGAGGATAGTTCCGGGTACCCTGACTGTAGAGAAGAATTCTTCACTGCCTTCAGGCGCGTAGCCGAACTCGGAACGAAAAGGGGCGGTAAAGGGGGGGGAATAGATATAAAGACCCCTCTCATACACATGAGAAAATCAGAGATAGTGAGCCTTGGCCTTGAACTCAAGGCCCCGCTGGGGCTTACGTGGTCCTGCTACATGGATTCAGACGAGGCCTGCGGCCAGTGCGACTCGTGCCTTCTCAGGCTTCGCGGTTTTGAGGAGGCCGGGGCAGTAGACCCCATACCATACGCTTCTAAAGGGGGGGTATCCTTAAAGGCAGGCCATCGTGAAGGACCATCCTGAGCGGACAATTACAAAAACACCTGGAGGCAGATTATGACATTTACGGAATTCCTGAAGGTAAAAAAGGAGATAGACCCTGAGGGCAAGAACCTCGCCGACCTCATGGACGATTACTACGAGGAGTACCAGGCCTTTTTAATGGGGATTAAAGACGGTTGCGGAACTGACAAGTAAGGCGACTTCCCGAGTCTTGGAGGGACTTTGCTTCGTCCTTTTAATGGGGATTAAGGACGGCTGCGGCACTGACAAATAAGGCGGCTTCCAGTGTCTTGGAGGGGCTTTGCTTCGTCCTTTTAATGGGTATAAAGGACGGTTGCGGCACGGACAAGTAAGGTGTCCTTCGGCAGGAGAGATGGGGCTTTCTACTGCCTCTTTAACGGGCATCAAGGGCGGCTGCGGCACGGGCAGACATAGTGACGGGAAAGGCCGCGCTTCAGGCCGTTGGCGGAAAAAACCTGAGGCCCTTGTTCAGGAAAGGGCCTTGAAGAAGGTCACGACTTCGCCTCCCCGTCTCTCCCCCCGGGCTCAGTAGGGGCTTGCCCCGCGCGGAGGATAGGGGCCATAACCGCCGTAGGGCGGGTAGTAAAATGGCGTGAAACCGCCGCGATAGTAGGGGCCGTAGTATGGGCCATAACCATAATAAGGACCATAGTATGGACCATAGTAGGGACTGTAATAGTATGGGTCGTTATAGTAATAGTCCTCCTTGTAGGGCTCGGAGACCTTTAATTCAATGGGTGTCACCACGGGGTAGGCGTAATCCATCTTGCCTATCTTCCTTACGCTGACGCCCTGCACCACGCCGGCAATGGTTACTCCCATTCCGGCCTTGTACACCGCCGAGTCGAGGAAACCATTATAGCGGATAATGAACCTGCCCCGCGATTTACCCTCCGTGGGCACGTCGTTATATGCAAGGGCAGTCTCAAGGACCTCTATCTCCGTGACCTCCTCGAGGTTGCTTGTCTTGACTATGAGGCCTCCCCAGAGGACCCTTCTCCCCTTGAAGGCATCGGGGTCGGCCTGCACGATTTGGAGCGTAAGGCCCCTGTCCACCTCTTTCAGCACATTGCTTGAGATAATTGAGGCGCACCCTGATATAATGAAGATCATGGAGAGAAGAAGAAGTTTTCTCATATATTAATTCTATTACATAAGGGGTATTTGTCAACAGTGAAGATTAGAACGTGGATGGATAGAGAAGCAGGGACGCTGGCGCCATATGCCGCCATGAGCGCCTCCACAAAGGGCAGGGCACACCCCGAGGACGAGCACCCCTTCAGGGGCCCCTTCCAGCGCGACCGCGACCGCATAATCCACTGCCACGCCTTCAGGCGTCTTGAGTACAAGACGCAGGTCTTCATATACCACGAGGGAGACCATTACAGGACCCGCCTTACGCACACCATAGAGGTGGCGCAGATTTCAAGGACCATAGCGCGTGCCCTTGGCCTGAATGAAGACCTCTCCGAGGCCATAGCCCTTGCCCACGACCTTGGGCACCCCCCCTTCGGCCACTCTGGAGAGAAGGTCCTCGATGAACTCATGAGAGGGCACGGCGGATTCGAGCACAACGCCCACAGCCTACGCATAGTGGAAGAACTGGAGAAGAGATACCCCGGCTTCAACGGCCTCAACCTCACCTATGAGACACGCGAAGGCATAGCAAAGCACTCCTCAGAGCACGACACACAGACAAGCCGCGCCCCCTACGACGACGGACTCTCGCCATGCCTCGAGGCCCAGATAGTGGACCTTGCCGATGAGATAGCCTACAATAACCACGACATAGACGACGGCCTCTCCTCGGGGATGCTGGACCCCGGGGCCCTCGGCAAGGTGCGACTCTGGCGCAGAAACAAAGAGGCGGTAATGGAGCGCGTGAAGGCAGACGAGAGGGTCATCACCTACCAGACCATCATAGCCATAATAAACGCCCAGGTAACGGACCTTGTCCGTCTTGTCTCCAGGAGGATAGAAAAAGAGGGGATTGCCTCTATTGATGACGTGCGGAAGAGAAAGGCCCCCATAGCAGGTTTCAGCGAAGAAATGACCGCCATGAACCGCGAACTCAAGGCCTTTCTCAAGTATAACCTCTACCACCACAACCGCGTCATAAGGATGGCACACAAGGCCGAGAGGATAATATCCGAACTCTTCCGCGCCTACGCAAGGGAGCCGAAACTCCTCCCCACGAGCGATTACTCGCGCATAGAGAAGGGGGACGTGCCTGAGAAGCGGGTCATCTGCGACTACATCGCCGGCATGACCGACAGGTTCGCCCTTACGGAATACGGGAAACTCTTCAACCCCTTTGAGAAGGTCTGAACCTCTTTAAAGGCCGTTAGGGCCTTGACATAAAGGGGCAGGGGGTTATACTGAGTGTAAGAGAGGGGGCCATGATTACAGCAAACCTATACGAAATAGCCGCGCTGGTGGCCGCCCTCGCCCTTCTCTTGCTCATAATCTTCGCCATACCCGCCCTTATACAGATAAAAAAGACGGCGCGTTCAGTAGAGGCCCTCACCGGAGAGAGCAAAAAGACCCTTGATACGCTAAACGCCCTCCTCAAGAAGACGGGAGAGAGCGCCGGTGAACTCGATGTCCTCGTGAAAAAACTCAAGGACCTCAACTCGCGCCTATCGAGCGCAAGCGAGGTCATGAGCGGGGGGCTCAGAAACGTCCTTATAACGCTCCTCAGCGTCATAATAGGTTTCCAGTACGGGCTTAAGTGCTTTATCAACTCCAATGAGAAGAAAGAAGAGAAAGGAGAAGAAGATGGCAAAGGGCAGGAGTAGCGCTCTTCTGGCCTTCCTTATTGGCGGCGTGGCGGGCGCGGCAATCGCCCTTCTCTATGCCCCGGCCTCGGGGAGGGAGACGAGAAAGAAGATACGCGACGGCGTGGACGACGCTGGGGACTGGACAAAAGACCGCTTCGAGGACGCAAGGGAGAGCCTTGATACAGGGGCCGAGAAAATCAAGGGCATGATGGGTGAGAGGAAAGAAGACCTCAGGGCCGCCTTTGAGGCAGGTAAAGACGCCTTCCAGAAGCGGAGGGATAGATTCCTCAAGAAGAAAGAGGCCTGAGACAACGGCAAGGGGGCAAGGGGGGGAAG
>CAYYJQ010000035.1:6653-19914 GCA_964472295.1 uncultured Thermodesulfobacteriota bacterium
GGGGGGGAAGACAAGACTCTCTTGGATACTGCCAAAAAGAGTTCTTGCGCGCCTTCTTACCTGAGACCCGGCATTTAACATCAGAGACAACCTGGCCTAAGCCCGCTCCTTGCCCTGATGTGCCTGGAGGAAGGAGACACTACTCTCCTTTAATTAAGGCCCGCGCCGCGACACAGAGGTCCTGACGTGACCATTACGCTCCCGCTTACTGACTCCCCGTTGAAGAAAAAAAATCCATTCTCCATAAAAAAGAGTAATGGGGGCCCATGCCCATGAGAGATGAAAGGGGCCTCGGGGCCGGAAAACTCCCTGCGCCTCTCCTTGAAAGACTCCTTAAAAAATACACCTCCAGAAAGGGCCGCGGTCTTGTCCTTGGGCCGGGCATCGGCCTTGACGCCGCTGTCATTGACTTTACCGGAGGCTATCTCCTCGCCAAGACAGACCCCGTAACCCTTGTAGAGGGCGATGCGGGCCGCTACGCCATACACGTAAACGCCAACGACATAGCCGTCATGGGCGGCGTGCCGCGCTGGTTTCTCGCCACCATCCTGCTGCCGGAAAAGGGCACGTCCGCCGTAGATGCCGAGACCATTTTCAGAGACCTAAAAGATGCCTGCGACGACCTTGGCGTGCGCCTCTGCGGGGGCCACACAGAGGTTACGCCCACGGTAAATAGCCCCGTCATCATAGGGCAGATGCTCGGCGAGGTGGCAAGGGACGCACTCGTGACGACTGCGGGGGCCCGCACAGGAGACGCCCTCATACTCACCGAGGCCCTTGCCATCGAGGGTACGAGTATCATAGCAAGGACCCTCGGAGACAAACTAATACAAGACGGCTCCTTTTCAAGGACCTTTATCACCAGGTGCGGCAGACTACTCGATAAACCGGGCATAAGCGTCGTAAGGGCCGCGAGGGCCGCCATGCGCACCGGCGCCGTCCATGCCATGCACGACCCCACAGAGGGCGGGCTCGCCTCGGCACTTCATGAGATGTCCAGTGCATCGGGCCGCAAGATAGAGATAGACCACGAGGCCGTCCCCATCCTAACCTCCACGAAAAAACTCTGCGCCCGCCTCGGCCTCGAGCCACTCGGGCTCATTGCCTCGGGCTCCCTCCTTATCGCCGCGCCTGAATCCAAGGCAAAAGGCCTGACAAGGGGCCTTCGGAAAGAGGGCATACCCGCCTCGATCATAGGCCGTGTCAGAAGCAGGGGCAATGGAGTCCGCATCACCCAGAAGGGCTCATCTACTCCCCTGCCCCTGCCCGAGAGGGACGAAATTACAAAGATCTCAGGCCCCTTGCGCCCCGTGCATGGTCCATGAGGTAAATAGAGGGGCTATCCATAAGAGGGCGTCAGTGCTATAATGAAGTATGGGTAATAATGGATAAAGGTCACTTAAAGGCCGGACTTCACGAGGCCCGGCAAAGGAGGCGCAGATGAGAGTCTTGAGATACGGCAGGAAAAAGGCCATTGACACCGCGCTTGATCCCTATCTCAACAGGATAAACCCCGCGGATAACGCGTTCTGCGTAAGGTGCGGCGCGGTTTACCACAACAAGAGATGGAGCCTCCAGGACATGGAGACCCCGCTACGCTCCGCAAAGGGCATAAGCGGCGTGCTCTGTCCGGCCTGCCAGAAGATACGCGATGGCTTCGCAAGGGGCTTTGTCTCCCTCAAGGGCTCCTTTGTAAAGAACCATGGCGAGGAGATCAGGAACCTCATCCATAACAAGGAAAAACGCGCACTCTACCACAACCCCCTTGAGAGGATCATCACGATAAAAGAGACAGGCGAGGGCATGGAGGTTACCACCACCACGGAAAAACTCGCCCAGAGGCTCGGGGCCATGCTCAAGAAGGCCTACAAGGGAGACCTTGAGTACAAGTGGAGCGAGGGCGTGAAACTTGCCCGCGTCTCCTGGAGAAGGGACGAGTGAGAAGAGAAGCGCGCCTTTACAGCGCAAGACCTGACGGAAGCGTGGACTGTGCGCTCTGCGCCTTCCGTTGCCATATAGCAAAGGGAAGGCGCGGGATATGCGGCGTAAGGGAGAACGAAGAGGGGATATTGAAGACGCTTGTCTATGGCTCCCTTATCGCCGCACACGCCGACCCTGTCGAAAAAAAACCCCTCTTTCACTTCCTTCCCGGCACAACGTCCTTCTCTATCGCGACACCTGGGTGCAACTTCAGGTGCAGGCACTGCCAGAACTATGAAATATCCCAGATTACGCGCGAGACCGGCGATATTCCAGGAACAGAGACAACGCCTGATGCTGTAGTCGAGTCCGCAATTGACGCCCGTTGCCAGAGCATTTCCTACACCTATACCGAACCAACCATCTTCTTCGAGTTCGCCCTTGATACCGCCCTGAAGGCAAAGGAGGCGGGCCTTAAGAACATATTCGTCACCAACGGCTACATGACCGGTGAGTGCCTCAAGGAACTAAGCGGTGTGCTCAACGCCGCCAACGTGGACATCAAGTCCTTCTCCGAGGACTTTTACAAAAAGGTATGCGGAGCAAAACTCGCCCCTGTCCTCGACAGCATTGTAGAGATGAGAAGGCTCGGCATCTGGGTGGAGGCCACGACGCTCATCATTCCCGGCTATAATAACTCCCCAGAAGAACTTCGCGACATTGCCCGCTGGATCTCAAAGACAGACAAGAAGATTCCCTGGCACATTAGCGCCTTTTACCCCACCTATAAACTCCTCGACGCTCCGCCCACAAGGTCCGAAGACCTCGTACGGGCCCGGGAGATAGGCCTTGCCGAGGGGCTCCGCTACGTCTACACGGGAAACATCCCCGGCCTCAGGGGCGAATCCACATACTGCTTTAACTGCGGCAGAGCCCTCATAGACCGCGTCGGCTTCACCGTGGGAGATGTCCACATAAAAGACTCGAAGTGCCCGGACTGCGCCGCCGTGATAGACGGCGTCTGGTCATAAGGCCCGAGGCGCCGCTACAAAAAAGACCTTCAAAAGAGAAGAGATAAAAGACATGATAGCCCAGTTCAGCATAGTCCCCATCGGAAAGGACGAGGACCTCGGCGGGTTCGTTGCGGATATTATAAAAATAGTCGAAAAGAGCGGCCTCCCCTACAGCCTAAATGCCATGGGCACCGTCGTCGAAGGCGAATGGGATGAGGTAATGACCCTTCTCAAGGACTGCCGCGATGAAGCCCTGAAGACATCGGGCCGAATACTCATAAACATGACAATCGACGATAGACCCGCAAAACCGATGAACCGCATGAAAGAAAAGATAGAGTCCGTGAAACGACGCCTTGGAGAAGGATAAAGAAGAAAAAGAAGAAGAAAAAAAAGAAAGGGAATGTACGCAGGGCGGGCTTCGCCCGCAAAAAAGAAGAAAAATTTCCTTATTTTCTTTTAGAAAAAAGAAAGTTTTTTGATTAGGCGACACTAACCCTTTGGATTTTTTGGACTATGCACATAATAGACGCAATTTACCAAGACGAAACTGCGACAAAGAAAACCAATATAAAAGAATGTGGGCAGAACTTGGTGGGTAAGGCTCGTAGGGTGGGCACAGCCCACCAAAAAAACTTGGACACAAGACAAAAGGACGGCCCCTTTCCGGGACCGTCCTTTTGCTCTTTACTATCAGCGCCTAATTACCTTAATGGCCTATAACGACCCCGAGGTTATGGCGCGGCCATTAAGAGGCTGAACCGGCCTGTTGTCGCCGTGCATTATCTCGGCGAACTCCTTGAGCTGATGGGCCGAGAGGCGCACCTTGTCTTTCATTACAAACCACTTTACCTCCTCTGTGCAGGGAGGAGTGGTGAAAGAACCCGTGTAGTTGTAAAAGGCCTTGTTACCGGGCAGAAGGTCCTTTACATTGACCGTTGCCTTGACCATCTTCTTCTGGCCGGCCTCCTCTGGGAGGTGCTTCCATACAGTGGAAAAGGCCTTGTTCTTCCCGCCCTTCTCTATGAGCACGCCCACGACGGCAAAGCCGCCGTCCTTGCTCTTATGCACAAGGTGCATCTCCATGGCCGAGTGTTTGCCGTTGACGGTGTGCTCGCTGGGGCCATGAAAATGAAACTGCGCAAGGTCGTACCTCTTGCCATTGACCTTTATGTAACTGCCCTTGTCGTAATTTACCTGAACGCTGTGCCCGTTATTGACGATGTTTATCTTCGTGGCGCCGTAGTGCAGTTCAAGTTTCTCATTCGAGGTCCCCTTCACGCCCTTTATGTCAATAGGGGACTGTGCCTTGCCCTCTCCGCAGGCCTTGAACTTCTCGTTCATCTCACCCCAGTGCTCCGGGCCGTGCTCGCCCTCGTAGCCCCAGTGCGCGTGATGGCTCTTCGAGTGATGACCGCCCTCGTGGTGCTCGCCGGCAAAACCAGCCGGAGAGACCGCGAGAGAGAGAATGAAGAGCATAAAGAAAAACATCTTCCAGTCAAGCCATCTCTTCCTGCCGTTCATACTGTTCTCCTTTTAATGGGTTTATTTGCCATGATACGCCTTCACAAAAACCAACTTCCGCCCATGCGCTTCCCGTCTTTTCCTTAACCCTCACCCTCCTGAAGGAGGTCGTGGAGGGTCTTGAAACCCGTAATAACATACTCCCTGAGCCCTGTTGGAAGTTTTACCGAGACCTCGTCATCTACCTTCTTTCCCATCATGGCCCGCCCTATGGGGCTTGCCACGGAGATCTTACCGTTACGCGCGTCAACCTCCTCGGGGGTCACGAGCTCGAATACCTTTGTCTCGCCTGTATCGAGGTCTTCAAGAGAGACGCGCGAGCCAAACCCCACGGAATCATCTGGTATGCTTGAAATCTTGAGCGTAGAGAGGGAGTTAATCCTCTCGGAGAGGTGCGCGACGCGGGCCTCAAGAAAGGTCTTTCGCTCCTTGGCGGCATCGTACTCCGAGTTCTCACTGAGGTCGCCGTGGGCCGCGGCCTCGCGAAGGGCCTTGGGGACCTCAAAACGGAGTTCACGCTCTACCTTTTTGAGTTCTTCTTCCAGTTCTTTTATAATGGGAAGTTGGTGCATTAAAGTCCTCTCTATCGTCTCTTGTTCTCTTATTTTTTAAAATTCACGAGGGACGCAGACGTAAATTCAAAGACACGTGACCTCATCCCCTATTGGTTTTCTTTGACAAACTTTCTTTTGTGACAGACCAACCTATCCAGCGCTAAGGTTCAAAAAACCAGAGAAAGACAGTTACCCGGCCAAAAAACTTTCTTTTTTCTAAAAAAAAGTTTGAAGTCCTCTTTCTTTCTCTATTCTCTTCTTTCCTCTTCCTTTGGCGGGCAAGGCCGCCCCTACTCTCCCTCTTTCTTTCTTTTTTTCTCTATGTCTTTCTCTTCTTTTTCCTGCGCGCCTCTTTCAAGGAGGCATATGCCCTCGATATGTCCAGTCTGTGGAAAGAGGTCTATAATAGAGGCCCTCTTTAGCTTGTAGCCATTCTGGGCAAGGACCTTCATATCCCTTGCCATGGTCGGCGGGGCGCAGGATACGTATATTATGCGCTCTGGGCCGAGCCTTGCGAGCCATTTCATGGCCTCTTTATCGCCTGTCCTCGGGGGGTCCAATACTACCATATCAACGCGCGTGTTTTCAAGGGTTTTAAGGTTATCTTGAAGCCACGCCGCGGCCCTGGCCCTCATGAACTCAACTCCGTCCTGCCGGTTGGCCCCTGCCCCTGCCACGCGCCTGGCCGCTGAGATGGCCGCGTGGTCCGAGTCCACGGCAAGGACGCGGCGGGCAGTGCCTCCAAGTCGGCGCGTAAGGTTTCCGGCCCCGCAGTAGAGTTCCATTATGGTCTCCTCCCCCTTGAGGTCCGCGTACTCCATTACCCGCTCGATGAGCCTCTCGTTCTGGTCTCTATTTATCTGAGAAAAAGAACCCATGGGGGTAGCAAGGGCAAACCCGGCGCTCATGGAGGAAAGGGCCATATCCCCTTCTCGAAATACGAGGCGCCCGCGGCCCCTGCCGCGAAGGTCTCGCGCCTCAAGCCCCTTTAGCCCCAAGACGCCGCGAAGGAGGGCCTTCCATGGCGTGCCCCTCATGTTTCTCTTAAGGCCAAGAGAGGCGACTACCTTATTATCAAGGGGGCTATACCCAATCTCCACAAAGGAGAGTACGCCCTGAAGGGGCCTCATGCGCCTCTCTCCCGCAATGAAGGCCCTTATCTCTCTGAAGGCGCTGTTTACAGGCGGCTCGGCTATGGGGCACTCTTCAATATCCACTACCTCTGTAGTGCCCTTCCTGAAAAAACCCCAACGCCCACCGCGCACCTGAAACCTTGCCTTCGAGCGATAATGATACTCCTTGTCCGAGGGCAGGGCCGCGTCAAGGGACGGTAGTTTAATACCCCCTATGCGTGTAAGAGTCTCGCTGAATATGCGCTCCTTCCACTCGACCTGGGCCCTGTAATCCATGTGCTGCAGGTCGCAGCCGCCGCATATGCCAAAGACAGGACAGGCTGGCTCCACGCGAAGGGGCGAGGGTCTTATGACCCTCTGCACCGAGGCCTCGGCGTAGCGTTTCTTCTGAAGCACAACTTCCGCCTCCACCACGTCTCCCGGCGCGGTAAAGGGCACAAACACAACTCTGCCCCCGAGGTCATCGCTCCTCCCGAGCCCTGCCCCGCCATAGGCAAGCCCTCTTATCTCAAGAGTAAGGCTCAAACCCCCTCCCCGCTCTCCTGGTTCCCTCTTGTCATCTCAAAGATACTCTTTAAAAGATGGGCCTTTCCAAGGCCGCTCACCGCCGAGAAGACCACCGGGGCCGAGTCTGGAAGAAAGAGGCCGAACTCGCGGACCTTTGCCGCGCGCCTTGAACGCGAGAACTTATCGGCCTTGGTAAGGACCGTCACAACGGGAATATCAAAACCAGCGAGCCACTGGTAAAGGCCCTTCTCAGCCTCCCCGGGCGTACGCCGAATATCGAGGACTATGAGCGCACCGGCCACCCTACGGCCAGAGGCCATGTACCTATCCACCATGGGACCCCAAGACTTTCTTACGTCGCGTGGGACCCTGGCATAGCCAAAACCCGGCAGGTCAACAAGATAAAAAGCCTCGTTTATCCGGTAAAAATTAACGGTCTGCGTTTTACCCGGAGTGCCACTCGTGCGGGCGAGTTTCTTCCTGTTCACAAGACAGTTTATAAGGGAGGACTTTCCAACATTGCTCCTCCCAATAAGGACTATCTCGGGAAGCCCCGCCGGAGGATAACCCTTCTTTCCCGTGGCCGAGGCCGTGAACTCGGCTCTTTTAATCTTCATGCCTTCCCCCGGAGGTCATGTATGCTTGAAAGAAATAAGATAAAAAAACCTCCCGCTTTCTTCTGGAAAAAAGAAAGTTTTTTGTTCGGGCGTCAATGTTCCTCGGGATTTTTGGGATATGACGCATCATAGGCAGACCATGGCAGGAATAGAGTGCGTCAAAAAAAACAGTCGTAGTCGTGGGCTCTGCCCACCATTAAATCTCTTTTGGCGGGCACAGCCCGCCCTACAAATTACAAGGTTGGGTAGAGCGAAGCGAAACCCATCAAAAAAAGTCTTTACCTAAAAATCTCGCGGTTCGTCATCAAGGGGCAGTATCTCGTGCAGGGCCTCTTCCCCACTGGGCGCTTTCCGTGAAGGTCCTGTATCCGCCTCTCCCCTCTCCATCATTTCCTGAAGGAGAGTGTTAGTCTTTTTCTGCTCGTTAATGCATTGCCTCAAGAGCCTCTTGAGCCCAAAGACCGAAAAAGGCATGATTGTCCATAAGACGAGGACAAAGGCCGCGAGCGCAAGGACAAGAAAAGAGACAACGGCAAGGACCGCGCCCATGGCACCGCCCTGGCTATAGAGAAAATATGCCCCCTCGTCACGGATTAGAAGGGAGGGTATTATACCTGTAAGGGCCTTAATCACCACCGCTCAGCCTCTCATATAGCCCGGCAAGGGGGACATCTTCCTGTGTGGCCGTGCGCATGTCCTTAACTGCAACAACGCCCTTATCGAGTTCGTCGTCGCCTATTATCACCGTGAAGCGGGCCCCGAGCCTGTCGGCCCTCTTCATCCTCTTCTTGAGCGCCAGAGCGGAAAAATCCTCTATCACCTTGAGGCCTCTTTCGCGAAGCCCTGAGATGATTTCCACGGCACGCAGGCTTGCATTATCACCAAGGGGAACGAAGACAACGAGCGGCGCCGGCGCTTGTGCGCCGGCGTCCTTGAGGAGCATTACAAGCCTCTCAAGGCCAATGGCAAAACCAATGCAGGGGGTATCGGGGCCGCCAAGTTCTCTTACAAGGCCGTCGTACCTGCCTCCCGCGGCAACGGTATTCTGCGAGCCAAGGCCCTCGGAGACGACCTCGAAGGTGGTCCTTGTATAATAATCAAGGCCCCGGACCATGCGCGGGTTTACGGAAAAGTCCACTTTAAGGAGATTAAGCGCGCCCTGTACCTCGTCAAAATGGGCCGAGCAATTACCGCAGAGGGAGGCCACGATTGACGGTGCCTCTTCCGTTGCCTCGACGCAGCGCGGAACCTTGCAGTCAAGGGCCCGGAGCGGGTTGGCGTCAATGCGCCTCTGGCAGTCTTTGCAGAGTCCTTCGCGCCTGTCCTGAAGAAAGGCAAGGAGTCCGTCCCTGTAGCCTGGCCTGCACCCGCCGCACCCAAGGGAGTTTATCTGAAGGGACGCGCCCTTGAGCCCGAGACGCTTGAGATAACCCATGAGCATCTCAAGGAGTTCGGCCTCGGCTCGGGCCTCGGGGTCGCCAAGGACCTCGACGCCAAGTTGGTGAAACTGCCTGTACCTGCCCTTCTGCGGTCGCTCATAACGGAACATGGGGCCCATGTAGTATATCTTCTGAAGGGGCGTCTCATGGAGCCTGTGCTCTATGTAGGCCCTTACCACAGAGGCCGTGCCCTCCGGCCTCAGCGTAAGAGAGGCCCCGCGCCTGTCCGTAAAGGTATACATCTCCTTTTCCACGATGTCCGTTGTCTGTCCAATGGAGCGCGAGAAGAGTTCCGTCTTCTCGAGGACTGGTATCTTCATGGGCTCGAAGCCATAGGCCGGGAAGAGACGGGCCGCCTCTTCCTCGATGGCCCTCCAGAGATAACCCTCGCCGGGCAGTATGTCGTTAAAACCCCTCACAGCCTTTATCATTATTATAAGCGCCCCTCTGTATTGTTTTTAATGAGGTTTTTTAACACATCCGCCCCAGTTATGCAAGAAGCCCACCTGGCCTGGGAGCCGTGCCTTAAAAGGAGGCCAAGGCTTTTTTATTGACTTGAGACCCTCCTTAAAGTATTTTCACTGGATAAGACTTTAAAAAAAAGGAGGCCCTCTGGTGAGCGACGAACAAAAGGAACAGGACGAAGGTATACGCGTTCTCTCGCATGAAAAAAGACACTTTCCGCCGCCACTGGAAATCGCGAAAAAGGCCCATATAAAGGGGCCTTCCGCGTACGAGGCCCTGTACCGCGAATCCATTGAAGACCCCGAGGGTTTCTGGGCGAGGATGGCGGAAGAAAACCTTGCCTGGAGCCAGAAGTGGGACAGGGTCCTTGAGTATGATTTTAACGAGCCCAGCATAAGATGGTTCATCAACGCGAGGCTCAACGCCTCGTATAACTGTATTGACAGGCATCTCGGAACATGGCGGCGCAACAAGGCCGCCATAATATGGGAGGGCGACGACGGGACGTACCGCACCTATACCTACGGTGAGCTTCACTTCGAGGTAAACCGCTTTGCCAATGTTCTCCTGAAAAAAGGCGTAAGAAAAGGCGACCGCATCACAATATACCTGCCCATGATACCTGAACTCGCCATAGCCATGCTCGCCTCGGCGAGGATTGGCGCTGTGCACAGCGTGGTCTTTGGCGGGTTCAGCCCGGCGTCCCTTGCGGAGAGAATTATTGACTCAGGGTCAACCCTCCTTGTGACCTCTGACGAGGGAGTGCGGGGCGGTAGACGCATTCCCATGAAGAGGAACGCCGACGAGGCGCTTAAAGATTGCGCTGAAGTAAAGAGCGTTATTGTAGTAAGAAGGACAGGCAATATTGTGCCCATGAAAGACGGGCGCGACACCTGGTGGCACGACGAGGTCAAGCAAGAGGGCATGACGCGGCCATGCGTCCCTGTTGAGATGGACTCTGAGGACAGGCTCTTCATACTCTATACGAGCGGCTCAACGGGCAAGCCCAAGGGCATAGTCCACACAACAGGCGGTTATCTCCTCTACGCGGCCCTTACCTTCAAGTGGATATTCGACTACAGGGAAGAAGACATCTTCTTCTGCACGGCGGACATCGGGTGGATAACAGGGCACAGTTACATTGTGTACGGCCCCCTTGCCACAGGCGCCACAACGCTCATGTTCGAGGGCGTCCCCACGTACCCCGGACCTGACAGGTTCTGGGAGATAGTTGAAAAATTCAGGGTAAATATCTTCTATACAGCGCCAACGGCGATTCGCGCCTTAATGAGGTTTGGAGAAGAACCCGTAAGAAAACATAACCTAACGAGTCTTCGCGTCCTGGGCTCCGTGGGAGAGCCCATCAACCCCGAGGCATGGATCTGGTATCACTCGGTTGTAGGCAACGGGAAGATACCCCTGATAGACACCTGGTGGCAGACCGAGACAGGGGGCATACTCATCTCTCCGCTTCCCGGGGCCACCACTCTCAAGCCCGGCTCGGCCACAAGACCCTTTTTCGGCATCGTCCCAAAGGCCCTGAAGGAAGACGGCACCGAGGCGGGCGAAAACGAGGGTGGCTGGCTTGTCATAGAAAAACCATGGCCCGGCATGCTCCGCGGTATGTACGGCGATGAGGGCAACCGGCGTTTCAGGGAAATCTATTTTTCAAAATTTCCCGGTAGATACCTGAGCGGGGACGGAGCGAGGTATGACAGGGACGGTGACTGGTGGCTCATGGGAAGGATTGACGACGTGCTGAACGTATCGGGACACAGGCTCGGCACCGCCGAGATAGAGAGCGCCCTTGTGTCGCACCCCCTTGTGGCCGAGGCCGCTGTAGTGGGCTTTCCACACGAGGTCAAGGGCGAGGGGGTTTATGCCTTCGTGGTCCTCAAAAAAGACGCCGTGGCAGATGAAGGGCTTGAGGCAGGACTCCTCGAACACGTTGGGAAAGAGATAAGCCCCATCGCGAGACCGGATAGAGTCCAGTTCGCAACGGGGCTACCAAAGACACGAAGCGGAAAGATTATGAGAAGGATACTACGCCAGATTGCCCGGGGCCGCAGAGACGACCTTGGCGACACATCCACACTGGCCGATCCCTCTATCGTGGATACCCTTGTCAGGAGGTCCCGGAACCTTTAGTCAAAACTACGCCTTGAGGACTTCTTAAGGGCCTTGGCACGGCGTTTTGCCGCTTCCTGCCGCTTTCTCTTCTTCTTTACGCTTGGTTTCTCGTAAAACCTTCTCTTTTTTATCTCCTTGAAGGTTCCATCCTGGGCCAGTTTACGCTTGAGTATGCGTATGGCCTTCTCAAGCTGGCCTTCATAAACCTTTACCTCTGACAAAAAATAACCCCCTCTCTATATGTAAATTTTATCATCATGCGATAAGACTCATGGCCCTGGGCATTGATATTACCTTACTCCCTGCCCCGCTTATACCAGTGGGCCGCTCTTTTGCCCCCTGCCCCGTTGCCCCCTGTAACCTGCTCGCCCGTTGCCTATACTGCTCTTACCCCGTTGCCCCCTGCCCCGCTAACCATTAACCATGAGACAGGACGGACAATTATAACAAAAAAAACTCTCAAGTCAAAAAATTTCGTCTCAGCGTCGAGGTAGGAGCAAAACGGAAACTTGGTTAGCAGGCCCGCTTCCCTCAAGCACATTGAGAATCGGAGACGGCGTATTAGAGAGCAAAAGGACCTGTCCGGGTATTACATCAGACAGGTCCTTTAAGAGAGTCCACCCTTTCGGTTGGGGAAAAATCTATTTATCGTGGCACGTCCTGCAGACGCCGCTTCCCGTGTTGCCGCCTACCCTCCTCAGGAATAAGCCGTCTACACAGTTCTCTCCGGAACACCAGTTCTGTGAGACAGCTGGCGGAGGTCCGGCCTTAGTATTGGCATACTGATAAGTGCTGTCCGCCTCATCATAACTGAGATTACGGAAGTGGGGATCATGGCAGGAACTACATTCCACCTTGTTATTTCTGAGAAGATCTCCGATGGTCGCGGTGCTGGATATGAAGCCAGAGACTGCCCAGCGGTTCTGCGAGAGGTTGTTTGTAAGGAAAGCCGCTGTCTCACCGCCCAATCCTGTATTTAACCCTGCCGAGAGGTTTATATTACCGATAATAGTGCTTGTAGGCCTGAGACTCGCCTTTGTTGAGGCCGAGTAAGGCACTGAGACAGGGTGGTCATTGGTAAGGTCAAAGCCCAGAGAAAGACTCTGCACAGTATCCGCGGTGGCAAAGCCAGGGAAGGACCCATGACAGCCGTTACATATAACATTAGGGGCCGTGTCATTCCCGAAGTGGTCGAAACTTACGTTTTGAAAGCCATACGATGGCATCTGGAAACTCCATTGCTTGGTCGTATCGCCGCCTGGCACGACTCCGCCCTTGCCAGGCGCGTTTACAAGGCTGTCAAAGGTGGTTGCCCCGTCATGGCAACTGAGACAGGCCAGCGTGGCCCCGCCAAGGTCCGCGTTATTAACAGTGGTTCCGGCGATGGTGGTTCCGTAGGCAGTATAATTAACTGATTGTGCAGTAGACCTGTTCCAGAGGGGATTGGCTGTTGTGTTGGCGTGATGCGGCGTATGGCAGAAGACACATACCTGGGTAGTCGCGTCTGTCCTTAAGACCCGGCCAAATCCGCCGAGGTTGTGCCTTGAGAGCATAATACCATTAGCCACTACACCAGCAGGGTAATCGGCCACCGTGGCTGTTGTTGGGGGAATCGCCGAGGCCATGCCCGGCCCCAGGAACATTGCAGCCGTAAGCACCGCAACGGTCGTCAACAATAGTCTTTTCATAATATAATCTCCCCTGCCTTGTAAAAAAAAACTGCCCTGCAAACTTACGGTATACCCAAATATAAAAAGGTCTAAAAAAATAGCCATCCTCCTAACCCAATAGGGTCATAGAACGGCCTCTTTGCCTTAAAGCCCCTCTGCCCGCCATGAGCTTAAGGACCATGAATACAATCTTATTGCTTATTGCAACCTTTTACCTTGTTATCATTTTAACTATTTCGTGAAAAAAGTCAAGATAAATTTATTTATTTTTAATAAAAAATATATTTTT
>CAYYJQ010000036.1:0-12841 GCA_964472295.1 uncultured Thermodesulfobacteriota bacterium
GAACTCCCGACCTACTGATTACGAATCAGTTGCTCTTCCACTGAGCTACGCCGGCCTTGCAAAGGGGGATAAAAGAGGGAGACCTTATGTGGGGGCCATGGATATAATAAGGCATAGGAAAAATCAGGTCAAGGCCAAGTTGAGGGTAATATTTTTTTTAGTAGCCCCTTGCCACTTAATCTTCTTCTAATGTTAGATGCTTTAACATATGCTAAAGCAAATGCATGACAAGGTAACTGACGACGTGGCAAAAAGGGCCAGAGACGAACAAGGCGAAAAAATACTCATCATCGAAAATCCCGCAGTGGCACATCTATCCTTTGCCGGTGCACTCGAGTCCGACGGGTTTATTGTGCGGACAAGCAGAGAGACCGCAGAGGCCAAGCATTTAATCTCTGAGTGGACCCCCGCCGTAATCCTGTTGCAACTCGATGGCGTGGACAGGCAGTCAAAGCAACTCTTACGTGAGATAAGGCGCGTACCGACACAATACCGTCCCTCCATAATAGTAATCCCCGAGACAAAGAACAAAGACGACCTTATAAGCACCCTTAAGGACGGGGCCGATGACTTCATCCTGCAGCCTGTAAGCCCCACCGAACTCTCCGCGAGGGTACGGGAGCAACTCCGGCTCAGTGGTTTTTACAGCCGTTTTCAGGCCGATAGAGAGAGCCTGCGCTCTCTACTTGATATTACAAACGCCATTACCACAAGCCTCAACCCCACAGAGGTCTTTCAGACTATTGTGCACCGCGTCGCCGAGGCAACGGGCGCCGAGCGCTGTTCCATCGTCCTTGTGACGAGAAACGAGGGCTATGTACTGGCCTCTCACGACGACCCGGGACTTAAGGACAGGAAGATAGACCTTAAGAAGTATCCCGAGATAATCGAGGCCATTAACAGAAAAGATCCCCTCATAGTGGACGACATAGCCACCAACCCGCTCATGAACGAGGTAAAGGACTCTGTACGGGGCCTTGAGGGCAAGAGTCTTCTTCTCGTGCCCATTGTCTTTAACGACAGGGTCCTTGGGACGCTCTTTCTCAGGACAAAGAAGGAGAGCGGCGGCTTTGAGAGTGACGAGGTGAACTTTTGCCGTATAGTCGCCAACTCTGCCTTTCACGCCATAAAGAACGCGCGCATATTCCAGAAACTCACGGAAGAGAACTCTTACCTTCAGGAGGCGGCCATAAGGGACCACCTTACGGGCCTGTATAACCACAACCACTTTTACCTGCACCTTGACGAGGACTTCATGCGGGCCTCGCGGTACCGCACGCCCCTCTCGCTCATCATGATGGACATCGATCACTTCAAGTCCATTAACGATACGCACGGGCACAGGATAGGCGACATGGTGCTTAAAGAACTTGCAAGGCTTGTAAAACAGGCTGTGCGAAAATCAGATGTCCTTGCCAGGTACGGCGGCGAGGAGTTCGCCATGATACTTCCAAACACTGACCTTAAGGGCGCTACCGATGAGGCTGAGAGGCTGAGAAAATTAGTGGAAGACTACAGGTTCAGGGCCTTTCCAGCGATAGAGGTGACCATGAGCCTTGGTGTGGCCGCCTATCCTCACAAAAAGATAGCCTCAAGCGGAGATCTTGTCTCACGTGCCGACGCGGCCCTGTACAGGGCCAAGAACAGCGGCAGGAACCAGGTGGTGGTGGACAGGGAGGACTGAGGCTATTTGTTGGGTTTCGCTTCGCCGTGCCCACCCTAACTTAAAGAAAGTCTGATTAATTCAGACTTTCCAGCAATACATGGATGTGTTGCCATTTTCTATAACTGTAAGTTATTGAAAATGTGAGAAAAAGAAAAACCGCGTTTTTTCTTTTTCGTCTCTGAATAATTCAGGGACGAATTATTCAGAGGTTCCTTAAGATAAAAGAAAAGCAATAGTTTGTAATTTGTAGGGCGGGCTGTGCCCGCCAAAAGAGATTTAATGGTGGGCACAGCCCGCCCTACGAGGCTTTTCTCCAAAAGAAAGTTTTTTAATATGCGGCCAGAGGTCGCTCCTTTCTCTTTTGCATCTTTCTTCTGGCGGACAAAGCCCGCCCCACTACCTCTTATTTTTTTCTTCTTCCTTCTTTATTCTTTCTTCCTTTATCCGCCCACCTTTATGGCGCAGAGGTTCGAGCACATGGAGCAGACATCCTGGTCTTCGGGCGGCAGGGCCTCGCGGAGGCGCCGCGCCCTCTCCGGGTTGATGGCAAGGCGTATCTGGGCGTCCCAGTCAAGGGCCTTTCTTGCCCGTGAAAGTTTGTTATCAGCCTCCATGAATTTTTTGTCCTTTGCAATGTCTCCTGCGTGGGCGGCTATTCTGGAGGCGATTACGCCTTCGCGCACGTCTTCCACACCAGGGAGGCTCAGGTGCTCGGTGGGGGTGACATAGCAGAGAAAGTCGGCCCCTGCCCTGGCGGCTATGGCCCCGCCGATGGCAGAGGTAATGTGGTCATACCCTGGGGCAATATCGGTGACAAGGGGACCAAGCACGTAAAAGGGCGCGCCGTCGCAGAGCTGCTTCTGAAGGAGTATGTTGGCCTCTATCTGGTCTATGGGCACGTGTCCCGGGCCTTCTATCATGACCTGCACGCCCTCGGCCCGGGCTCGGCGCCCGAGTTCTCCAAGGGTGATGAGTTCCTCTATCTGGGCCCTGTCCGTGGCGTCGTGGAGGCACCCGGGCCTTAGTCCATCGCCGAGCGAGAGTATTACATCAAATTTTTTCGCGATACTCACAAGGCGGTCAAAGCCCTCGAATAGCGGGTTCTCGCGTTTGTTTCGGAGCATCCACTCGGCTGTAAGGGCCCCGCCCCTGCTTACTATGCCCATGATGCGGTCTTCGCCCTTTACGCGCTCAAGGGCCCTTAGGTTCACGCCCGAGTGCACGGTCATGAAGTCAACGCCCTCCTCGGCCTGTGCCTCGATGACATCGAATATCTCCTCTCCATCGAGTTCTATGAAACTCTTTCCCCGGGCCGCGCCCCTTACAGCGGCCTCGTATAGGGGAACCGTGCCTATGGGCACTGTGGAGGCCTCGAGTATGGCGCGCCGTATGGCCACAAGGTCGCCTCCTGTGGATAAATCCATGACCGCGTCTGCCCCGGCCTCTATGGCGACGCGGAGTTTTTCGAGTTCCTCGCCTGTATCGGCCCTGTCGCCCGATGTTCCGATGTTTGCGTTGACCTTTGTCCTGAGGCCGCGGCCAACTCCAAGGGTAGAGGTCTTCTTCCTCCCCTGGTTCTTGATGACCACAATGACGCCCTCTGCCACGCCATCTCTCAGGCGCCCGGCGTCCATGCCCTCTGAAAGGGCGGCCTCTTTCATCTCCGGGGTTATGATGCCCTTTCGGGCCTGTTCAAGCTGTGTCATGACAACTCCTTAAAAGACTTGAATGTTGGGTTGAAAATCAACTCGCGGCCCTTATCTCCTGCCTTATCTTCCTTGCCACGGCCTCAGGGTCAGGCGCGCCCAGTATGCCCCTTATAAGGGCTATGCCAGCCCCGCCCGCGCTCATTACCTCTGCCGTCCTCCCGGGCGTTATCCCGCCAAGGCCATAGACAGGGATAGAGAGCCTGGAACATACCTCGCCAAGGGCCCCAGGGCCGGCTGGCTCGCCGTAGCTCGCCTTCGAGGGCGTATGATACACTGGCCCAAAGGTCAGATAATCTGCCCCGGCTTTTTCAGCCAAGATGGCCTCGTCCATGCCGTGCGTCGAGACGCCTATCAAGGCCCCACCGCCAAGTAGTGCCCGCGCCTCATCTGCCCCAAAGGCGCTTGAAGGCAGATGCACACCATCGGCCCCGGAGAGCATGGCTATGTCCACCCGCTCGTTTATGAGGAGCGCGGCGCCGTACGCCGTGGTCATCTTCCGGAGTCTCCTTGCAAGCCCCACCTGCTCACATGCGCTCATGGCCTTTTCGCGCATCTGCACGGCCGTTACTCCGCCATTGAGGGCCTTTTCAACGGCACCCAGAAAAGACCGCCTGTCAGGAAAGAGCCCTGTATCGGTAATGAGCATCAAAGGGCCCGGCCCGGCCACCCTACCTTTCATGGCCTCTCTTCTTCTTTCGACCCCGGCTCCTGCCTCCTGTTGGGCCAACAGGCGCCTGCCAGAGTTTTTTCTGAATTATAATGGCCGCGCTTATGATAAAGAGCACGACGCTTACGACCTGCGCGGTGCGCCACCCGCCCATCATGAGGCTATCGGCGCGGAAACTCTCGACAAAACACCTTATGACAGAGTACATGGCAACATAGGCGGCGAAAATGAATCCCGGGGCGTGGTCTTTCTTCCTGAGGACCAGCCAGATGATAAGAAATATGCTCACATTCAGGAGCAGTTCGTATAGCATTACCGGGTGTATGGGGATGCCCGGAAACTGCCTTCCCGCAACGCTCTCGGGAGAAAAGACCATGCCCCAGGGAAGCGTTGTGGGCACGCCGTGGGCGTCGCCGTTCATGAAGTTCCCAAACCTCCCGAAGGCCTGCCCCAGTATGAGGGCAGGGGCGACGCAGTCAGATAACTGCCAGAAGGAAACCTTCTTCCTCCTCAGGTAAAACCACGCGGCTATAATGCCGCCTGCAATGCCCCCGTGTATGGCAAGCCCGCCGTGCCAGATGGCGGGTATCTCCGAGGGTACGCGAAGATAATAATTCAAGTTAAAGACCACGTAGTAGAGGCGCGCCACGAAGATGCCGCCGGCAACGGTCCAGAGTATGAAGTTGGAGACCTCGTCATTCGTAAGGGCAATGCCCTTTCGCCGAACCTCGCCCTTTATTATGCGCGCGCCCACAATGATGGCCACAACATACATGAGACCGTAAAAACGCAGTTCAAAGGGACCAAATGTGACGAGTACGGGGTGCAAGGGGCCTCTCTACCTCTACTATCTTAGCCAGCCCGCCCCGAAGGGGCGGGCTGGAACCAGTTTTCTTTGTGGACTTTCTTTTTTAAGGAACCTCTGAATAATTCGTCCCTGAATTATTCAGAGAGGTCAAAGAAAAAACGCGGTTTTTCTTTTTCTCACATTTTCAATAACTTACAGTTATAGAAAATGGCAACACATCCATGTGTTGCTGGAAAGTCTGAAAAAAACATTTCTATTCTACTCTATCATCCCTTCCACGGGGCTCGATGCCGAGGCATAGAGTTTTCTCGGGATACGTCCCGCCTTATAGGCGAGTCTTCCGGCCTTTGTGGCAAGGCACATGGCCCGCGCCATGGCAAGGGGGTCTTTGGCAAGGGCTATGCCCGTGTTCATGAGTATCCCGTCGCAGCCGAGTTCCATGGCGATTGCCGCGTCCGAGGCCGTGCCAACACCGGCGTCTACTATTATTGGAACCGAGGCGCTCTCGACGATTATGCGTATGTTATAGGGGTTACGAATACCGAGTCCGCTCCCTATGGGCGCGGCAAGGGGCATGACGGCGACTACGCCTGCGTCCTCGAGTTTTCTTGCCATTATGGGGTCGTCAGTTGTGTAGGCCATTACCTTGAAGCCATCTTTCACAAGCACGTCCGTTGCCTCAAGCAAGGCCTCGTTATCGGGAAAGAGGGTCTTCTCGTCTCCTATGACCTCGAGTTTTACAAGATCCGTCTCAAGGGCCTCGCGGGCAAGGAGGGCCGTGCGGACGGCGTCTTCGGCGGTGTAGCAACCGGCGGTGTTGGGCAAGAGAGTGTATTTTTCCGTGTCAATAAAATCAAGGAGCGAACCTTCTTTTGCGCCGAGGTCCACTCGCCTTACGGCCACTGTAACCATCTCGGCCCCCGAGGCCTCGATTGCCTCTTTCATGAGTTCAAGGGTGCTGTACTTTCCCGTGCCCACCATGAGACGCGAGTGGTACTCGCGGCCCGCTATCTTCAAGGTATCTGCCAATGTCTCTCCTCCTCTGTCTTTTCTTCCCGTTGTTTTTTTGGTGCGCGAGGCGTTCAGCCACCGCCCACCATGCGTATGATTTCAATGCGGTCTTCCTCGCATATGACCCTCTCGCCGTGCACGGCCTTCGGGGCTATCTCTCTATTTATCTCCACGGCGGTTCCCCTTGTCTCGATGCCGAGTTCGACAAGAAGGTCTCGCACGGTAATGCCTTCACGCACTTCCATGGCTTTTCCGTTTAGGATTATCTGCATTTTTTTGTTCGGTTTCGCTGTTGCTTTACCCAATAAGATTTTTTGGTGGGCCGTGCCCACCCTACAAGTTATTTCCAATGGCCGAAGGCCATTGGAATTGGTTTTCTTTGACGTAGTGACTTTGAGGCAAATATTGGTTCACGACGAGAGGGCATATCAAACCACTGCGTCATGCCCGGCCATCAAAAGACTTTCTTTTTTCCAAAAGAAAGTGGAAAAATTCCCTTCTTCTTCTTTGTTTCTTTACGTATTTTGGCGGGCAAGGCCCGCCCACATTAACCCTTCTTTCTCTTTGCTTTTTTGTTCTTTACGTCTTTGGCGGGCAAGCCTGCCCCCCCCATTACTTTCCCTCTTTATCTCATGTTTCTTCTCGTCCTTCTCTTCTCAGAAGAAGAGGTCTCTCTTGCCTTTTTCCAGTTCTTTCATCTTATTGAGAACCTTTTGTTTAAGTCCAGGGTCTTTTATTTCATGGAGGCATTTTTCGAGGGCCTTTTCCATGGGTGCCCTCATTCCGTTGGTCTTTCCGTTCTGGTCGAGGAGGAATTCCTTTAGGGTAAGGGCCGCGTTTGCGGTGCAGAATTTTTCCATCTTACCCGAGCCCGTGATGTCCGTGAAGTTTGGGCCAGTTCGTCCCACGCGGTAGCAGGTGGTGCATAGGCTTGGCACGAGGCCTTCAAGGGCTATGGAGCCCATGACCTCAACAAGGCCCCGGTGGTCGTTTGTGGTGAACTGTCCCCTTGAGCCCTTATTTTTTTCTCCGTCTATCTCGTCTTCGGCGTAGCCTCCGGGGTCTGTGCGTGAGGCGGCGCTCAGCTGGCTAGCCCCGATATGGAGGAGTGTACTCCTGAGTTCAGGCGCCTCTCTTGTGGAGACCACCACGCCTGCCGTGGGCACGGCGAGGCGGAAGACAGCGGTTATCTTCTTGAGGTCTTCGTCCGTAACCTCGAATGGCACGGCCCCGAGGGCCGAGCCGGGCGCTGGCCTGAGGCGGGGTATGGAGAGGGTATGTGCGTGGGCGCCGTATTGCTCAAAGAGGTAGCGCGAGTGCGCGATCGTGGCGAGGCAGTCGAACCTGTAGTCATGGAGCCCGAGGAGCGGGCCTATGCCGAGGTCGTCAAATCCCGCGGCAACGGCGCGGTCCATTACAGTGAGGCGAAAGTCAAAGTCGCTCTTTTTCCCGAAGGGGTGCATCTTTTTGTAGGTGGGGCGGTGATAGGTCTCCTGAAAGACCTGAAAGACGCCCACGCCTGCTTTTTTCAGGACGCAAAGCGAGTCCACGTCCACGGGCGGGGCGTTGAGGTGCACGATTCTCATGCCGGAGTTCTCGTATACGGCGCGTACGCAGCCGGTGATGTAATCGATGCCAAAGCGGGGGTCTTCGCCGGTTACGAGGAGGACGCGCCTGAAACCCATGGCCACGAGGGCGCGGGCCTCTCGCGCGGCCTCTTCGGGTGTAAGGGCCTTTCGCGGCGCAGGGTCGCCGGAACTTCTGAACCCGCAGTACAGGCAACCGTTGACGCAGTAGTTGGATAGGTAAAGGGGCGCGAAGAGCACGGCGCGGCTCCCGAAGACGCGCTCCTTTACCTCGCCGGCCTTTTTGTATATGGCCCCGAGGAGGGTCTTGCCTTCCGTATTAAGGAGCACTGCGGCCTCTTCGAGGCCAAGGCCCTCTTTCCAGGACGCGCTATCAAGGCGCGAGAGGACCTGGCGCACCTCGCGCTCAGTCGACGGCCCCCTCTTTGCAAGGCCCTCTATTTTTTCAAAATCAAGCATGGTCCTGGCCTATTCAACGGCCCCGCTCATGGGGCCGCCCCTTGATTTAGCCAATAAAAAAACCGCCCTTTGCGAGGGCGGCCCATGAGTTGGTCCACAGGTGAGTTTACTCTTCCCGTGTCCGGCCGGTCTTTTGCTTCCCTACGCTGGCATTACCCAGATCAGGTCATTAGGGTCTCCTCCGCGCGCGGAGAACTCTCAGCCCCCATGGGCTCCCCTGCTATATGATCCATTTGTCTGTACATCAAATTTATCAAAGGGTAATGCTTTAGTCAAGTTATTTAGGCTGAAGAGGAGGGGGCGGGAGGGCGGTAAAGAGATGAAGAAGCCAGGGTGCGGTTGTAAAAAAATTCGGCAGGTAAAGCGATTTCAATAACTGGCCCTTATGGGTAAATTCAAGCCGCGTGGATAGGGGGGGGAGGGGGGGATTATATTATCCTGCTTGCCGAGATTATGGACTCGGCGATTTCGCGCATCTTCTTGTTCTCTTTCTGGGAGTAGCGCTGAAGGACCTTGTAGGCGTCTTCTTCTGAGATGGTGCACCGTTTCATTAGAATGCCCTTGGCCTTTTCAATGAGTTTTCTCGTCTCAATGGCGTCCTTGAGGTCGCTCACCTCGCCCTTTAGGCCCAGGAACTCCCTGAAGCGGCTTAGGGCTATCTTTATGGCAGGGTCCAGTTGTTTTTTTGTAATAGGTTTAAGGAGGTAGGCGTATATACCGGCCTCAATGGCCCTTGCGGCCACATCGCTCGATGATACGCCGGTGATGAGGATAATGGGAAGGGACTTCTTGGCGCTTATGGCCTTGGCGGCCTCGATGCCGTCCATCTCTGGCATCTTTATGTCCATGATGACCAGCGTGGGGTCGAGCTTTTCCACAAGCTCCACGGCTTCGCGTCCGTTGGCCACGGCCCCAACCACCGAGTGACCGAGAAGTTCGAGCTGTCCAGAAAGAAATGCCCTCGTCTTCTCATTGTCCTCGGCAATAAGGACCCTCTGTCCTCTTGCCTTGTCTTCCTTTTTTGCCATCATGACAAGCCCATAACCCTCAATGGTTATTATGACAGGATAATATACAAGTGTCCTTAAAGTCAATGTTTTTTTGATGAGGCAGGGGCAGACCCCCTGTCCCCGGCGCAGGAGAGTGCCTTTTCAAGAAGGAGTGTAAGGATCAGGGCATACCCGAGAGAGGCAAGGTAGAGCCTGTGCTCGAAGATTACATCCACTATGGGTATGAAGCTTGAGGTAGGCAAGAGGATAACAAAGAACCAGATTATGAAGAAGGAGACGCACCTTTTGGCGGGCGCGCTCTTTCGTTGAGAGAGAAAAAAGAGAATGATTGCCAATGCAAGGAAGGAGGCGTGAATTATGATGGATACCACGGGGGGCGGCAGGGGTATGGTAAGGCGCGTGCCTTCATGGACCTCCGGGCGCTTGAAGAGCCCCCTTGAGACGGGAAAATCATAGTCAATGTTCTGGTTCATGGGGAGGACGAGGAGCGAGTAGTAATAGAGGAGGACATTGGATTCCGTAAGGAAGTACTCGTAGGGAGTTGTGGTGGTAACTCCGAAACCAGCCGTTGGAAGGCTCTTGAGGGCCGGAATGCCGGCGTATCTGTTGTCTTCACCCGTTGGTACCGGGGCCGGGGCGGTCTCCATGACGGATTTTTCGCTAACATCGCTGAAACCGCCGAGCGGGGCCACGGTATTGACTATGAAAAAGATGGAAAAGACCCCCAGGGCCGCGTAAAGGGGCCATTTTTTAAGGACTTCCCTGAACGAACCCTTGCTCATGAAGTAGATGTCATGGAGCAGGATAAGGAGGGGAAGGGTAATGGCTATCTCCTTGGAATAAAAGGCGGCTATATAAGAGAGAGTGGTGAAGGCAAAGTAAACGTACCTCTTCAGGGCGGAAGACGAACGCGCGCCACGGATAAAGACTATGAGCCCAAGGAGGCTAAAGAGCGCGCAGAGTGACTCCATGCGCTGTACGACATAGGTGACGGCCTGAGTCTGCACCGGGTGGAGCGAGAAGAGGGCGGCGCTGAGAATGGCTATAAGCCCGGCCCTGCCCCTTTCCATGCCGGCAAGGGAAAGGGTCTGCGCAAGGAAGATATAGACGAGGATGGCGTTTATGATGTGAATAAAGATATTAACGAGGTGATAGCCCCGCGGGTCAAGCCCCCCAACTGCGTAATTAAGGGCAAGGCTCGCCATGGTGAGCCCCCTCTGACCCCAAAGCATGGCCGGGAGGTTTGAGAGGTTACGGATGACTGGATTGTTGATTATCCAGACCTCGTCGTCGAGCTGAAAGGCCCCTGATATGGTCCTGTAGTAGACGAGGAATATGAAGAGGGCAAGCGCGAGGAGAGGCAGGGCCACGGCCCATTTCCTTGAAAAAAACCTCTCCACGGGGTTATGCGTTGAATTCATACTTCCCTTTTCTTCTCTTTGGGATTTGGCGGCGGGGGGGAGACGGGGCCGGCGGGATCAAGGTCCTTTATCTCCTTTTTCGTCTTTTTCAGGGCCGGACAGGAGGCCGGCCTCTTTCAGGGTGTTCTTCAGCAGGGTAATCTCCTGCGTAAGTACCTTGTTTTTATCGTGAAATATGGATATTACCACGGAAAAATGCAGGATTATGAGCATTATAAAGAGAAAGGCCACGAGGAAGAGGAGAGAGGGGGGATAGGAGACCCCTATATACCCGGCAATGGTATCAAGGAGGTTCTTCTTCAGGGCCAGCACCACGATGGCGAGCGCCGAGGCGAGCCAGAGCACAGAGTATTTTTCCTTGAGGAGGCCGCGCCGGACAAAGTCAACCACCAGAACGAAGAGGACAAGGGCGCCGGCTATGGCGAGTATCTGGTACAGGTACATTTATGCTCCCAGACCTTTTGAGATGTAAAAGGCTAATCCACCCTCTTAAGAAGGTCCACGAATATGGCAAGAAGGACCTTGACCATGTAATAGGCACTCTTTAGCGGTGTGATGGAAGAGCGCCCCCCCTGCCTCGGGGCCATCTTAACGGGTGTCTCCATTATACTAAAGCCCTTTTTATGAAGCAAGACAAGGGCCTCGACCTCGGGATAATCATCGGGGTAATGGCCGCTGAAGAACTCGATGCACCTACGGCCCGATGCCCTGAAGCCAGAGGTCGTGTCCGTGACTTTCTCGCCAATTATGAAGGAGACGAGGCGCGAGAATATGACCATACCCGCGCCGCGCGCCATGGAGGGTCGGTACTCTGTCTCTGTTAAGAACCTCGAACCCACCACGAGGTCAGCGCTGTTCTCAAGAAGGGTCTTTACAAGGTCTTTTACCTGGCCTGCCGGGTGCTGGCCGTCACCGTCCACCTGCACCGCTATATCAAAGCCCTTCATGAGGGCATACTTGAAGCCTGTCTGCATGGTGGCGCCTATGCCCAGGTTAAAGGGGTGAGTGAGCACGGTGGCGCCTTTTTCCCGGGCTATTTCGCCTGTGCGGTCCGACGAGCCGTCGTTTACCACCACGATGGCGGCGTGCTTCTGATGACGCATCAGGGCATCTATGACGCCCCCTATGTTGGCCTCTTCGTTAAAGGCGGGTATGATTATCAGTATCCTTGGTTTCGAGAGAGTCATGGCCCGGTCTTCTGTATCAGGCAAGGAACAAGGACAGGTCAAGAGGGCTGGCAGACCTCTTGACCTGAAAGCATGGTGCCGAAGGGGGGACTCGAACCCCCATGGGCTCAGAGCCCACTAGATCCTGAATCTAGCGCGTCTACCAATTCCGCCACTTCGGCAGGTAATGAACAAAAAAGACGGGGGTCAGGGTTTATAAAAAACCTTGAGCCACGCGGCCTTTCAGTATATATTTATCTTACGGCAGTCCCGCTTGAGCCCAGCCTGCCTCCCGGGCCCCTTGTGCGCGCGCGGGCCGGGCAACCCTTTTCCACGGCCGCGCCCCTGGACCACGCGGGCAGGACCTTTTAAAGAAATGAAAAGCCGCGCACCTCGAAGACCTCTCTCCTTGATTCAGGGACGGATTAAGGAGAAGTTCCTCAAGAGACAGACGGACATTCAATGAGAAATACTCTCACGCAGAGGGGGTATAAGTCAAGGGAGTTTTTAAAGGGGGGGGCGGGGGGACGCTCTTGGCGGGCATTACGCCTTATGGGTAAGATAAGAAGAGAGATAATGTAAAGAAGGAGAGAACAGTATAATGATTACACACATCGTGCTCTTCAAGTTGAGAGAGAGGAGCCGTAAAAACATGGACAAGGCCCTTGGGCTCCTGAGGGGGCTCGAAGGCGCGGTCCCCACCCTCCGCGGGCTTACAGTGGGAGAAGACGTTGTCCGGGCCGGGCGCTCCCATGACATAGGACTAATAGCGCGCTTTGATGACCTTTCGGGGCTCGAAGCGTACAGAAAAGACCCGAAGCACGTACGGGTGGCGGAACATATGAGAGAGATAAGCGGGTCCATCGTGGCCGTTGATTTCGAGGAGAAGTGATTTGAGCAAAGGCAGTAAGGCAGTAACAGACAAGGCGGTACTGGGCTTCATGGAGGAGATGAGCAGTAAACTCCAGAGGCCCGTATCCATGCGCGAACTTACAAAGGTATTCTGCGTGCCAGCGGATAAGAGGTCGGCCTTCAAGGCCCGTATACGGCGCATGGTCTCCGAAGGCGTACTCGTAAAGGTGAGGGGCGGAAGATACGGCCTTGCCGCCAAGATGAACCTCGTAACTGGCACGCTCCAGTGTCATCCCGATGGTTTCGGCTTTGTAATACCAGAAAAAACCGGCGAGCCCGGCATAGTGGAATCCGACGTATTCATAGGGAGGCGGCGTTTTTCCGGGGCCATGCACAACGACACTGTCGTGGCCCGCGTAGAGGGCGTAAAGGAGGGCGGAAAGCGCGAGGGCAGGGTCATAAGGGTCCTCCGGCGCGCCAACAAGA
>CAYYJQ010000036.1:12941-19721 GCA_964472295.1 uncultured Thermodesulfobacteriota bacterium
GAGGGCGGAAAGCGCGAGGGCAGGGTCATAAGGGTCCTCCGGCGCGCCAACAAGACCCTTGTGGGAAGGATTTACCGCGAGAAGGCCCTCTGCGAGCTCGTGCCCGCTGAGGAGAGGATACTTGAGAGGATTATAATACCTGACGGCTGCGACTCAAAGGCCCCTGGGGGCGCCGTGGTGGAGGTGGAGATAACAAAGTGGCCCACAAAGCACTCCGCGGCCATGGCACGGGTCATCGAGGTCCTCGGAGACCCCGACGACCCTGACGTGGAGGCAGGGATAATCCTCAAGAAATACGGTCTCTCATCGCGCTTTGGCCGCGCCGTCACAGAAGAGGCCCGCCTCGTTGCCAGGGAGGTGGAAGAAGGAGACCTCGCGGGACGAAGAGACTTAAGAGACAAACTCATTGTCACCATAGACGGCGAGACTGCAAAGGACTTTGACGACGCCGTTGGCATAGAGAGGCTCGCGCACGACGGATATCGCCTCTTTGTCTCCATAGCCGATGTAAGCCACTACGTTCGCGAGGGAAGCCGCCTCGATGAAGAGGCCCTCGCGCGCGGGACAAGCGTCTATTTCCCTGACCGCTGCGTACCCATGCTCCCCGAGACCCTCTCAAACGGCATCTGCAGCCTCAGGCCGGGTGAGGTCCGCCTTACCATGACGGCTGAGCTGGAGTTCAACAGGAACGGCACAGTAGTCAAAAGCGCCTTTTACAGGAGCGTCATCGAGAGCAAACGTCGCCTTACCTACACCGAGGTAAAGGACGCCCTCGAAGGCGGCGGGGAAAAAGCCCTCCCAAGGGACCTTGCCGCCGCCCTTGATGTGATGCGCGAACTTGCCGAAAAACTCACGAAAAAGAGGGTAAAGAACGGGAGCATAGACTTTGATCTCCCCGAGCCGCAGATAATAATCGATATAAACGGCACTGTAGAGGACATCGTCCGCTCGGAGCGTAACATCGCCCACAGGCTCATAGAAGAGTTCATGCTCGCGGCCAACAGGGCCGTTGCAGGCGAGTTCAAGCGCGCGAAACTCCCCTTTCTATACCGCGTCCACGAGCCCCCTGACTCCGAGAGCATCGATTCCTTCCGCGAGTTCATCTCCGAGTTCGGCCTTGCCATGGAGAGCGACGCCAAGGGGCCGCGGGCCTTTCAGAAGGTGCTTCAGGCCGTGCAGGGAAGGCCCGAGGAAAAGCTCGTGACACTCATGCTCCTCCGTTCCATGAAGCAGGCCCAGTACAGCGAAAAACCTGCCGGCCACTTTGGCCTTGCCTTTCGCGACTACACGCACTTCACATCTCCCATACGGCGCTACCCTGACCTCGTAGTGCACAGGCTCCTGAAGCTCCTCATTGCCCATAGGTATAAAGAGAAAGAAGAGGAACGCATGGCCGCCCTGCTTCCAGACATCGCAAGGCTCACCTCGGCAAGGGAACGCAAGGCCATGGAGGCCGAACGCGAGGTCGTGGACCTCAAGAAGGCCCAGTTCATGAAGGACAAGGTTGGCCTTGAGTACGATGGCATAGTCTCGGGTGTGACAAGTTTCGGCCTCTTCGTGGAGCTGGAAGAATATTTTGTCGAGGGTCTTGTGCACGTCTCGACCCTCCTTGACGACTATTATGTCTTTGATGAAAAAAAGCATATCCTCAGGGGTGAACACACCAAGAAGGGCTACAGGGTCGGCGTGCGCGTCAAGGTGAGCATCGAAAAGGTGGACCTTGGCAGACGACGCATAGACCTCGCCCTCGTTACAGACCAGAAGAAGAACAAGAGGGGAAGGAGAAGGCGGAAATGAGAACCCTGAGGGCGCATATGGCCTACAGGAACATAAAGAGGCTGCGCCATATTGTGGGAGTCTTCCTGAGGCACGGCTTTCAGCCCCTCATGGAGCGGCTCCATATAACGCGCCTCATTTCCATTCCCGCGAGGCTCGCGGGCAGGCGCCACGCCCGCGAAAAAGAATTCCTCAGTGAGCCCCAGCGCCTGCGCCTCGCCCTTGAAGACCTTGGACCCACATTCATAAAGGTGGGTCAGATTCTCTCCACCAGGCCCGACCTCCTGCCCGCCGAGTATATCGTGGAACTCCTGAAACTCCAGGACAGCATACCGCCGGTGGCCTTTTCCGAGGTAGCCCGCGTCATAGAGGGTGAACTCAAGAAACCCTGGGACAAACTCTTCAGGGATATAGAGCGGGAGCCCATTGCCGCGGCCTCCATTGCCCAGGTCCACAGGGCCGTTACAGCATCGGGCAGCGAGGTGGTCATAAAGGTTCAGAGGCCGGGCATAGAGGATACCATTGCAACGGATATTTCCATCCTCAGATACTTTGCAGGCCTCCTTGCCCGTCACGTCCCAGAGAGCCAGCACTATGACCCCGAGGGCGTTGCCGATGAGATAAGTTCCATAATACAGAAAGAACTTAACTTCAACCTCGAGGCAGGCTTTACCGAGAAATTCCGCGAAAACTTCGCAGACGACCCGCGAGTCGAGATACCGGGCGTGTACTGGGACCTCTCGGCAAAACGGGTGCTCACCATGGACCGTGTCAGCGGCATCAAGGTGAACCGTGTCGACGAACTTGACGCAAGGGGCATTGACAGGGAAAAGATAGCCCTCCTCCTCCTCGATGTCTTCTTTAAAGAGGTCTTTGAGCTCGGGCTCTTTCACGGAGACCTGCACTCGGGCAACATATTTGTCATAAGCGACGAGAAGATAGCCCTTGTGGACTTCGGCATAGTGGGCAGAGTGGACCGTGCCATGCAACACGACCTTGCCGACATTCTCGTAAGCCTCATACGCGAGGACTTCGAGGCCATCACAAAGGCATACCTCCGCATGGGCATACTGCCCGATGATATCGACAAACCAAGGTTCAAAAAGGACTACGCGGACACCATGATGAATTACCTCGGAAGGCCCGTCCGTGACGTGCGCTTCGGAGAACTCCTAATGGACCACGTGAGACTCGCGGCGCGTCATCACGTAAGGCTCCCCAGCGAGTTCATCCTCTTTGATAAATGCGTAATAGAGCTTGAGGGACTCACACGGCTCCTCGCCCCTACTATCAATATCGTGGAGGCAAGCGAGCCCTATGCCATGAAACTCTTCAAGAAAAAACTTGACCCCCGTTTTGTAATGGAGGAGACACTTACGACACTCTCCGAGTACAAGGGCCTCTTCAAGGAATTCCCCCATCGGGCGGCGAGCATAATGGAGGAACTCTCCGAGGGCAGAATGAGGATAGAGTTCCTGCACAGGGGACTTGACAGCTTCATGCGCGAGATGGACAGGTCGAGTAACCGCCTTACCTTCGGGCTCATCATATCGGCCCTGGTCATTGCCTCGGCCCTTGTAATAACCTCGGGGGTAAAGCCCACAGTATTCGGCTACCCGGCCATCGGCATACTGGGCTTTGTCGTGGCCTCGTGCCTGGGGCTCTGGCTCGTTATCCAGATACTACGGTCAGGAAAACTATAAACCCCGGTGCGCGCTGATATGAAGGTCCTGAGAAGAGAGTCCGCTTTTGTTAGTTCAAGCCGTCCGGTCATTACACTTGGAAACTTTGACGGCATACACCTTGGGCATCAGAAGATACTCAAGAACGTTGTAACAAGGGCCCGTACCCTTGGGGCCCCGGCCCTTGTATATACCTTTGACCCCCATCCCCTGAAGGTGGTGGCCCCGGAAAAGTGCCCGCCCCTCATCCTCTCCATGGAGGACAAGAAGGCACTCATGGAGGCGGCGGGGGTGGACTACCTTGTCCTTGCCAGCTTCACAAGGGCCCTTGCGGCCATGGCGCCCGAGGACTTTGCAAAGAAGGTCATCGCAGGGGCCCTGAAGGCAAGGGAGGTCCTTGTGGGCGAGAACTTTTCCTTCGGAAGGGGGAGGAGTGGCTCTGTAGAGCGCCTCAAGGAACTGGGGCAAGACCTTGGCTTCAGTGTAGAGGCCGTGCCCCCCTGCAGGAGCGGCGGCTCTGTGGTGAGCAGTTCGCGCATCCGGGCGCTCATCACCACGGGCGAGGTAAGAAAGGCGTCAACACTTCTTGGCCGGGCCTACTTCTTAAGGGGCCGCGTGGTCAGGGGCGAGGCCATGGGAAGAAAACTCGGTTTTCCAACGGCCAATATCGAGCCGTCGTCAGAACTTGTCCCGGGAAACGGCGTCTACGCGGCCATTGCCCGCATCAAGGGCAGTCCTCACAGGGCCATGGTGAACATCGGCACACGGCCAACCTTCAACGGGTGTCACAGGACCATAGAGGTCCATGTACTGAACTTTGGAGAGAACATCTACGGAAGGGAGATCTCCGTAGAGTTCATCAGAAGGCTTCGTGACGAGAAGGCCTTCTCCGATAGAGAGGCCCTCATAAGACAGATGGAGAAGGACCGGCTTGGCGCGGAGAAGGTTCTTTCAAGGGAGGATTTCAAGCCATGAGGATAACCGCGGCCACGGGCGCCCTTGCCATCTTCGGCGACCCTGTGAGCCACTCCATCTCCCCGGTGATGCAGGGGGCGGCCATCGAGGCCGCGGGCCTTGACATGGTGTACCTTGCCTTCAGGGTCGCGCCCGCCGGGCTTGGCCGCGCAGTCGAGGCCATCCGCGTCCTTGGAATAGGCGGCGTAAATATCACCATACCCCATAAAGAACATGTCATGGAGTTTCTCGACGAAGCCGACGAGACGGCCCGGGCCCTTGGCGCCGTCAATACCATCGAAAATAAGAACGGAAGGCTACGCGGCCATAATACCGACGCCGAGGGTTTTGTAATAAGCCTTGAAGAAGAGACGGGTCTTGACCCCCGTGGCCGCACTTCCCTTGTCATTGGCGCCGGGGGCGCGGCCAGGGCCGTTGTCTATGGACTTGCCTCAAGGGGCGCCGAGCGCGTGCTCATTGCCAACAGGACAACCGCGCGGGCAGAGGCCCTCTGCAAGGAACTCTCTCCCGCCTGTCCTGGCGCGGCCCTTGAAGCAGTGCCCCTCAACGGGAAAGAGATAGGGGGGCTCCTTGAAAAAACCGACATCCTCGTAAACGCCACATCCCTTGGCATGAAGGGGCGCGGAAAACTCGACCTTCCACTTAAAGACCTTAAAAAAGACGCCGTTGTCTCTGACATCGTGTATACGCCCATGGAGACAGGCCTTCTGAAAGAGGCCGCCGCGCTTGGCCTTGCCACGCATCATGGCCTCGGAATGCTCGTTGGCCAGGGGGCGCTGAGTTTCGAGATATGGACGGGCAAGAAGGCACCCATTGACGTAATGAGAGAGGCCGCGCTCAAGGCCCTTGGACAGAGGCCTGCCAGAAGATGAAGATAATATTTCTTGCCGACGCGCACCTTAAGGGCGAGGGCGAGGGAGCGGAAACCAACCTAATCGCCTTTCTTGACTCCCTCGACGACTTAGACTGCCTTGTTATCCTTGGCGACCTCTTCGACTTCTGGACAGGTGGAAACTCCGTGGCAAGACGCCGCTACAGCGCCGTGCTCCACGCCCTTGAAAAAGTAGCAGGACGGGGCACAAGGATAATCTACGTCGAGGGAAACCACGACTTTTTAATGGGACCCTTCTTTACGGAAAGACTCAAGGCCCGTGTCATAAAAGAGGCCGAGGAGGTCACCCTTGACAACAAAAAATTCTACCTCGCCCACGGCGACACCGTCTCCATGACAGACGGGTACAGACGGTGGCGGGGTTTTCTCCGCTCGCCCGTCTATGGGGCCCTTACCTCGGCCATGCCCTCAAGCATGGTCTGGAATATCGCCATGCGCCTCTCGGGCAGGAGCAGGTCTTACAATACAAAAGGCCGGGCACTTGACAACAGCCTTAAAGAGTTCGCGAAGACGAAACTCGCTGAAGGCGCGGACTTCGTGGTCATGGCGCACTCACACCTCGCTGGTGTCCATGAATTAAAAGACGGCACCTACGCCAACCCCGGCGGCTGGCAGGGAGAAAGAACATACCTTGAATATGAAAATGGAAAAATGAGAGTAAAAAAATACAGGAGAAAAAGATAAGAAAAGAAGGTGGATGGACCCGGCTTTGCTGGTAAAAAAAAGAAAAAAATGGAAGAGAAATATGCGGGCGAAGCCCGCATATAAAAAGATCGCGCTTTCTTTTGGAAAAAAGAAAGTGGGAGAGAAGCCGGAGGCCTTGCCCTTTTTTACTCGAAGCGGTTTTTTATGACAACCTCGTCAAGTCCGAGCTGACCTCCTCGCGGCCAGGGCTCTTTCGCGGCCTTTCCAATGGCAACGAACATGGCGATTACATGGTCTTTGGGAAGGTTAATAAGAGCGCCCACTTTCTCAAAATCAAAGCCGTCCATTGGGCAGGAGTCATATCCCATGGCCTTGGCGGCGAGCATCAAGGTCTGGGCCGCAATGCCGCAACTCCTCATGGCCTCGTCCCTCTGCACCCCCTCTCTTCCGCGGTAATATGCGTCAATGGCCGGAAGGATGAACTGCCTTATCTCCTCTGGCGCATTGGCCCAGTACCTCTCGGCCTTCCTTTCCCATGCCTTTAGGTCCGCCGTGAGGATTATAAGGAGGGACGCGTCCGTTACCTGGGCCTGGTCCCAGGCCGCGGCCCGTATTTCTTTTCTGAGGTCCCTATCCGTAACCACGACAAAACGCCAGTTCTGTATATTGAAGGCCGTTGGCGAGAGCACGGCAAGAGAGAGGAGCAGGCGCACCTCATCCTCGGTCATGCGGTGAGTAGGGTCATAGGACTTTACGGCGCGGCGGGCGCGTATGGCCTCGAGTGTATCCACTTTTTTCTCCTTTTTTTCA
>CAYYJQ010000037.1:0-4453 GCA_964472295.1 uncultured Thermodesulfobacteriota bacterium
TAACATATAAGGGAGGTTCGGGCTTACTTATTCATAAGTTAATGGGACAGTAGTGCATGGAATTGCAAAAAGAGTTAAGTTATCTACAGGGCTTTATGAGTTCGCTTGTAAATGAAGAAAGGACATTGAAGCGTGATGACGTCAGTATAGAGGAGGCAAGGGAGAGAATCGGCTCATTGGCGAAGAGGGGGTGGGAACTCTCCCATAACGATGGATTTTTCTGGGTATCTGGGTATCAGCGCTGGTTGGAGATTATTTTCTGGGGAGAGTTCGGCGTCCTGATAGGTATCATGACATGGGTCAGCGAACAGGTCGAGAAAGAGAAGTACTCAAGCCATGTCTTAGAGTTGGAAAAACTCTGGTACTGGACAGAAGTCATTATTGGTCCCTTTGTCGTGATTGCCGTCTTTTTTCTCCTGAAGCAAATGGTCGGGAGCGTAATCAATGGCGTGACTGAAAATGAGGTAAGGGGCTCGATATACATGACCCTCGGCATATCCTTTACCCTGGGATTGTATATTAGAAGAAGTCTGGGAGTATTCAACAGGTTTAAGCAAAAATTTCTCAAGATTAATCCAAATAATCAAGGATGAAAAGGGTCGCACCGCCAAGGTAGCTGATAAAAGACCGTCCTTTTAGGTTGGACCCAGCCCGCCAGGAGAGACCAGCGGTTTTCCGGGTTCTCAAATCCCTTTTCTTAAGTTATAAGTTGAGTTTTATCTCAAGATAATGTATAATCTGTAAGTTTGAATTTGCTATCGCGGTATGCGCATACCTTGGCAACACTGTGGCGGCAAAGGCAGTATAGGTGAGACGAAGCGTACCTCATCTGGGGCATCTGGGGCAATGGGGTTGAGGGGCGTTATGGCGGCAATGGCGGCAATGGCGGCAAGAAGGGCAAGATAACTCCTTCTGGTCCCTGGGCATTTGTCTCCATCCATATATACGCCAGGGCTTGCTTCTTATTGATGTTGCAGGTCATGAGGACAGATGGTTTTACAGAGGACGGGCCTTGCCCGGAGACCTTTAAATTTTTATCATTGACATTCTACGTATTGTAGAATATTATTGAAACATGGACAGAAAGACATACAAAGGGATGCTCGGCAGTCTTGAGCAGGAAATCATGGAGACGCTCTGGGCTCGCGGCGGCATGAGCGGCAAGGCCGTGCACGAGCACATCAAGGCCGTCCGATCCGTGGCCCTTACCACTGTTCTTACTGTCATGGAGAGGCTCCGCAAGAAGGGCCTCCTTAAAAAGGCAAAGCAAGGCGGCGTTTATATCTTTGAGGCCGCCAAGACAAGAGATGAGTTCGCACGGAACGTATCGAGTAGGCTCTTCAAGGATGTTCTTGAGATTTCCACTGGTTCAGCGGCGGCTTCTTTTGTAGACGCCCTTGCCGACGTGGACCCTGAAGAACTCAAGCGCCTTGACGCGCTTATACAGAAGAAGAAGAAGGAGCTTGAGAAAAAGGGGTAGGGAAGTTTAAGAAAAGGGCCGCCCCTTGATGGGGAACGTGTGGCCCTGTGGTGTAAAGCGGTAATGGCCGGCAAGGGGTAAGTGGGGTCTATGGGGTGAGGATGACCGGTGATGCCTTTTTTTTTCTTTCTTATTCTACGCCATGTAGAATAATACAAGTAAGCGTGGACAGGGGTAACCCATGTTAAGTCTTATGAGGATTGGGAGGGCGCCGTTGCAGGTGGTCCAGGGTATTGGTGGTCTATCCATGGCCTTATCTCTGGCCATACTGCTCTTTTTGCCTCGCCCGTCTTATAGCGAAGCAATTGGTAGGGGTGCCGCGCTAAAGCATGCCACCGCGGCGTCGGAGAATGGTGAGGTGAAACTTGCGCAGACTGCGCAACTCAGGTCGCAAGGGCCGGAGGGCGGGAGCGCGGACGTGAAAGACATGCCGCGCCAGGGCCTTCAGTACTTTCTGGACCTCGCGCTGGAGCGCAATCCTGCGCTCAGGGCGGCCCGCAGGCGCTGGAAGATGAGCCAGGAGAGGCCCGCACAGGCAAGGAGCCTTGATAACCCGGTGCTGAAGTACACGGAGCCGGCAAAAGAGATAGAGACGCGCCTTGGCCCAGTGGACCGTGCCTTTTCCCTTAACCAGAAACTCCCCTTTCCCGGAAAATTGGGGCTCAAGGGAGATATAGCCGCTAAAGAGGCCGAGATGGCCCGCGTGAGGTACGAAAAAGTCCTTCGCGATCTCACCGCGGAGGTGAAGAAGACATACTATGAACTCTACTTCGTGGACAGGGCCATTGAACTCCAGAAAGAGAACGAGGCGGTCCTTGATTACTTCGCCGAGATAAGCAGGCGCAACTACGGACTTGATGTCTCGGAACTCGATGAACTCGTGCGCGCCCAAAAGTCTTCCGCCGGGGCCACATTCAGCCTCCTCAAGGCCGAGGACATGCGAAGCGCCGTTACCTCGCGCCTCAATACCCTCCTTGACAGGCCCCCTGACACAGAGGTTGGCCCAATAAAAGAGCCTGTATTCGTGGACCTCAAGGTAAGCCTTGAGACCATGTATGAACTCGCCGGAAAGTACAACGAAGTAGTCCGCCTCGCCGGGCTCAGCGTTGAGAAGAGCGAACTCAGAAAGAGACTCGCCCGTTTCAGTTATCTGCCTGACTTCAGCGTTGGGGTCAATTATTCTCAGATAGGCCTGCCGCCATCAATGGTAAGGAATGCCGGCGACGACGCATTATCTTTTACCCTTGGCGTGAGCCTGCCCATATGGTTCAGGAAGAACAGGGCAAGCGTTGATGAGAAAAAAGAGGAGATACTTGCCTCGCGTTTCGAGAAGAGGGCGGCCATACAGGAGATAAGGGGCCTTATGAAAAAGGTCTACTTCAATATGAGTACATCGAAGAGCATCGCTCTTCTTTACAAAAAACGCTTCATACCAGAGGCAAAGGACTCCATGGATTTTGCCGAGGCAAGATACAAGACAGGTAAAGAATCGCTTGGAAGGCTCCTCGAGACGCAGTCCATGTGGATAGACTTCAGGCTCCTGTACTACAAGTCATTTACCGATTACCTTAAGGATATCGCCGAACTCGAGAGGCTTACGGCAAGGGAACTCATTAAGTGAGAGGTCTACTTAGATGAAAAAGTTTTTTTTAATAATATTTATCCTCATACTTGGAGGCATAATCGGGGCAGGGGGGGTGCACATGGCCTCTCGATACGGCGGAGAAAAGTCCGCGCCAGGCCAGAGTGCTGGAGATAAGAAGGGCAAGAAGATACTCTATTATAAGGCCCCTATGGACCCGTCATATATCTCCGAGAAGCCGGGAAAATCGCCCATGGGCATGGACCTCATACCTGTCTATGAGGGCGAGGAAGATACCCTGGAGCCAGGGACAGTGAAGATAGACCCCGTGACCATTCAGAACATAGGCGTGCGCACGGCAGAGGTCAGGCGCATGAAACTTGAGAAGACCATAAGGACCGTTGGAAGGGTTACCTATGACGAGAAGAAGGTCTATCACATACATACAAAGATAGACGGATGGGTGGAAAAACTCTACTTTGACTTTACGGGGCAGAAGGTGGAGAAGGGCGACATGCTCCTTGAGTTCTACAGCCCGAAACTCATCTCCGCCGAGGAAGAGTTTCTCCTTGCGAGGAAGATGGCTGGAAGGATGAAGGAGGTCCGAAGGACCTCTCTTGTGGACCTCAGCAGAAGGAGATTGGAACTCTGGGACGTGCCCGAGCACCAGATAAAGGAACTTGAGAAGACAGGGAAAGTAATGAGGACACTCCAGATCGAGTCTCCCGTGACAGGCATAATAGTGGATAAACACGTCAAGGAGGGCATGTACGTAAAGCCCGGCCAGAACCTTTACACCATAGCCGATATTTCCAATATCTGGGCCTATGCAGATATATACGAGTATGAACTGCCTTGGGTCAGACTCGGACAGAGGGTGGACATGACCCTTCCTGCCTACCCCGGAAAGGTCTTTCACGGCAAGGTCTCTTTCATTTATCCCTTTCTTGAGCCAAAAACAAGGACCATAAGGGTGAGGGTGGAGTTCGATAACCCTGATTTCAAACTCAAGCCCGATATGTACGCGGATATGACCCTCAGGGCCGTAGTGAGCCGCAGGGCCGTGGCAGTGCCAAAAGAGGCGGTACTCCTCTCGGGTAAACGTAGCCTCGTCATACTCTCCATCGGAGGAGGCAAGTTCAAACCACAGGATGTTGTCCTTGGGGCGGAAACGGAAGACTATTATGAAGTCCGCTCAGGTCTCAAGCCCGGTGATGTAGCAGTAACCTCGGCCCAGTTCCTCATCGATTCCGAGAGCAGTCTCAAGGAAGCTATCTCCAAGATGCTTGAAGTCAAGAAGATGAAGGGCTCGAAGAAGAAGGGCGGTTCCATGAAGGGCATGAAGATGCCTGGCATGAAGAAAGACTCGTCCATGAAGGGCATGAAGATGG
>CAYYJQ010000037.1:4553-15398 GCA_964472295.1 uncultured Thermodesulfobacteriota bacterium
GGCGGTTCCATGAAAGGCATGAAGATGCCTGGCATGAAGAAAGACTCGTCCATGAAGGGCATGAAGATGGAAGGTATGGATATGGGCGGTTCCATGAAAGGCATGAAGATGCCTGGCATGAAGAAAGACTCGTCCATGATGAAAGATATGCATACCAGGTAGGCCCCAGTCTTGTAGGATCGGCACAGCGAAACTCAGCCCGTCAAAACTCGTAAGATCAATGCGGCCTTTAGGAATATATAGATGCTTAAGAAGATAATAGAATTCTCCGTAAATAACAGGTTCCTCGTAATACTCGGCACCCTCTTCATCATTGCCTTTGGGGCCTACACCATGAGCCGAACGCCCCTTGATGCCATACCCGACCTCTCGGACGTGCAGGTCATCATCTACACGCCCTATCAGGGCCAGGCCCCGCAGGTCGTCGAAGAGCAGGTCACCTATCCGCTTACAACGGCAATGCTCTCCGTGCCAAACGCAAAGGTGGTACGCGGGTACTCCTTCTTCGGCTTTTCCTTTGTCTACGTCATTTTCGAGGACGGAACAGATATGTACTGGGCGCGAAGCCGGGTGCTTGAATACCTGAATTTTGTTGCGGGACGGCTTCCAAAGGGCGTGAACCCCTCCCTTGGCCCAGATGCCACTGGCGTTGGCTGGGTCTATGAGTATGCCCTTGTGGACCGCACCGGGAAGCACGATCTTGCCGAGCTCCGCAGCCTTCAGGACTGGTACATGAGGTACGAACTCCAGACCGTGCCGGGAGTATCCGAGGTTGCGAGCATAGGCGGTTATGTAAAGCAGTACCAGGTGGACGTGGACCCAAACAAACTTGCGGCCTTTAACATTCCCCTGTCAAAGGTAAAGCACGCCATCATGAGGAGCAACAACGATGTTGGCGGAAAACTCCTCGAGATGGCGGAGCGAGAGTTCATGGTGCGGGGGCTGGGGTACATAAAGTCCATTGAGGATATAAAAGACATATCCATAGGCGTTGATTCGAACGGCACGCCGATTACTGTGCGAGACGTTGCCTCGGTGCACCTCGGGCCGGAACTCCGGCGAGGGGCCGCGGACCTTGACGGAGAGGGCGAGGTGGCCGGAGGCGTAGTCATTATGCGCTATGGAGGCAATGCCCTTGATGTCATAAGGAACGTAAAGAAGAAAATAGAAGACCTGAAGAAGGGACTGCCCGAGGGCGTGGAGATAGTGCCCACCTACGACCGCGCCGGGCTCATTGAGCGCGCTGTAGAGACCTTGAAGGGCAAACTCGTAGAAGAGAGCATCGTCGTTGCCCTTATCTGCGTCATTTTTCTCCTCCATGTGCGAAGTGCCCTTGTGGCCATCTTTACCCTGCCCGTGGGCATACTTATAGCCTTCATTGTCATGTACTATCAGGGCATAAACGCCAATATCATGAGCCTTGGCGGCATTGCCATTGCCATAGGCGCCATGATAGATGGCGCCATAGTCATGATAGAGAACGCCCATAAACACATCGAGGAAGCCCCGCCAGATAAGAATCACTGGCAGATAATAATGGATTCGGCAAAGGAGGTTGGACCGGCCCTCTTTTTCTCACTCCTCATAATCACGTTCTCCTTTGTGCCCGTGTTCACGCTCGAAGCACAGGAGGGCCGGCTTTTCAGCCCATTGGCCTTTACCAAGACCTATTCCATGGCCGCCTCGGCGCTTCTTGCCGTAACCATAGTGCCAATACTCATGGGGTACTTTATCCGCGGCAAGATACTGCCGGAGAAGAAGAACCCCGTGAACAGGCTTCTTCTCTTCATATACAGGCCTGTAGTGGGTTTTGTCCTGAGGTTCAAGAAGACCTGCATACTCACGGCCCTAGTGGTCCTTGTGGTCACCCTCATACCGCTCCAGAGGCTTGGCGGAGAATTCATGCCTCCGCTAAACGAGGGCGACATACTCTACATGCCCACAACACTGCCGGGCATATCCATTACAAAGGCCAAGGAACTCATGCAACAGACGGATAGGATATTGAAGACCTTTCCGGAGGTGGAGAGGGTCTTTGGCAAGGTGGGGCGTGCCGAGACGGCTACAGACCCTGCTCCGCTCTCCATGATGGAGACGACTATAACGCTAAAGCCCGAAGAAGAGTGGCGAGAAGGCATGACCATCTATAAACTGATGGACGAAATGAACAGCGCCATAAAGATACCTGGCGTCACCAACGCCTGGACCATGCCCATAAAGACGCGTGTTGACATGCTATCCACAGGCATAAAGACCCCGGTGGGCTTGAAAGTGGCCGGAGATGATCTCAATGTGCTTGAGAAACTCGGCAAGGAGATAGAGGCCGTGCTAAGGGATGTGCCTGGAACGCTCTCCGTGTACTCTGAGCGCGTGGTGGGCGGCAATTACCTTGACTTCAAGATAGACAGGAAGCGGGCCGCGCGCTACGGCCTTACCGTAGGCGATGTGCAGGACGTTATTCAGTCGGCCATAGGCGGCATGAACATAACCACCACTGTAGAGGGCCTTGAGCGTTACCCCGTGAACCTTCGTTACGGGCGCGAACTCCGAAACGACATACCGGCGCTTAAGAGAGTCCTTATCTCCACGCCTACGGGCGCGCACATACCCATGGCACAGGTGGCGGACATCAGCATAAAGAAGGGACCGCCTGCCATAAAGAGCGAGAACGCGAGGCTCAACGCATGGATATATGTGGACTTGAAGGGTATTGATGTTGGGACATATGTACAGAAGGCGCAGAAGATAGTGAACTCGGCAATAAAAATGCCTCCTGGCTATACACTTACGTGGAGCGGGCAGTTCGAGTACATGCAGAGGGCCAAGGCAAGGCTCAAGGTCGTGGTGCCTCTTACGCTCCTCATCATATTCCTGCTCCTCTACTTAAACTTCAAGAAGATAGGCGAGAGCATCATCGTCATGCTCTCGTTACCCTTTGCCCTTGTTGGAGGCGTCTGGACGCTCTATCTCCTTGGTTACAACATGAGCGTTGCCGTGGGCGTTGGCTTCATAGCCCTTGCCGGGGTCTCTGCCGAGATAGGCGTCATAATGATCATCTACCTCGACATGGCCTGTAAGGAGAGATACCTCCATGGTGAATTCAACTCACGTACGGACCTTGGCGAGGCCGTTAAAGAGGGGGCCTCAAGGCGCATTCGTCCTATCATGATGACGGTATTCGCCATCATCGGCGGGCTTCTGCCAATCATGTGGGGCTCGGGCACTGGATCGGCCGTGATGAAGAGGATAGCCGCGCCCATGGTGGGAGGCATGGTTTCCGCCACAGTCCTTACGCTCCTTGTCATACCGGCCATATATACACTCTGGAGAGAGAGGGAGTTCAGAAAAGAGAGGGGAAGAAAATGAGAGAGATAAAGGCCTATATAAGAAGAGACAAGGTCGAGGATGTAATAGACGCTGTAATGAACGCAGGCGTGGCCGGTTTTACGCTTATAGATGTATGCGGCCTCGGGGCCGCGGCATCAGAGCAGAAGCTCTGGTCAATCGAGTATTGCAAGAAATATTCATCAGTAGTCAAGCTGGAGATTGTCTGCCATAATAAAGATGTGGAGCACATTACAGAGGTCATAAGGGAACGTGCATGGACCGGTCACAAGGGCGACGGCATGATATTTGTAGCCGGGATTGCCGAGGCCATAAGGATAAGAACAGGCGACAGGGGGTATGACGCCATAGACCCTTGTCTCGAAAAACCCGGGCCATGAGGTCTTTTGTAAAGTAAGTCTCGTTGTCTATCAGTTAAAAGGAGGTATAAGAAATGGACGTGGTTGCTACTCGGCAGAGGAGTTTTGTAAGACAGATACTGGTGCTCTCAGCCCTTGCGATGCTGGCCGGACTCTGGTTCTCGGGCATTGCACGGGCCGAGAATACTGTGGAGAGATATAAGGTTGAGCCCGGCATAGTATGCATGGTAACCGATAAGGTAATGGGTAAACCGCAGATACCTGTAGTGGTCGAGGGGAAGACCTATTACGGCTGTTGCAAGAACTGTGTTGGTAAGTTGAAGGGCAATCCATCCATACGCTACGCAAAGGATCCGGTCACGGGCGTGATGGTGGATAAATCAAAGGCCTTCATACTCGAAGGTCCGGCAGGCGATGCCATCTACTTCGAGTCCGCCCTTACTGCGGGCAAGTTTGTTGATTCGATGAATAGATAACCATCTTATCCTTTAAGGAGGCGCGTTCATGATCCTCTCTTTACTCTCCTTTCTTCCTGGCATGGGGGCCATGGATAATGTACATCCACTCTTTGTCCATTACCCCATAGCCCTCTTTACGGCCTTTCTCCTCGCCGAGTTCATCGGCGTGGTCTTCAGGAAGGAGAACTTCAGGTGCGCCGCCTCCTTCACCCTGTATCTCGGAAACATCGCGGCCCTCTTCACCGTGGCCGCGGGGTACTACGCCGCGGCCACGGTTGAGCACAGTGAAGAGGTTCACGCCATCATGGAGAACCACGAGCACTTTGGCGTAACGGTCCTTGTAGTAGCCACCATACTCTCCATCTGGCGGCTCTATGTGCGCAGGCGGTTTTCTCCAAAGGCTCAGGCCGCCCACCTTGTGCTGGCATTTATCCTCTGCGTCATCATCGTTCTTGGCGCGGACCTTGGCGGCCTCATGGTCTACAAGTACGGCGTTGGCGGCCAGGCCGTGAGAATCGAGAGGGCTCGCCTCAATGATTCTGGTTTTTCCCATGAACAAGACGCTATGGCCGAAGAGGGCGAGGGCGGCCATCATCACCATCATCATAGCCATAACCAGGAGCATAACCATAACCATGGGGGTTGAGGTGGGTCAAGATTCCCTTTAGCAAGCGATTAGACAGCCAAATCTTTAGAGGGAGCGGATATGGCGCGGGACCCTGTATGCGGGATGACCGTGGAACCGGAAAAGGCCGCTGGTGACTTTACCTACAGCGGCAGGACCTACTACTTCTGCAACGTAAACTGCAGGAAAAAGTTCGCGGCCAACCCCGAAGAGTTCCTCCATGAAGGAGAGGGGAAAGATAGGGGGCAGGGCGGGCCTGAGCCTGCCGCGGCCAGTGCAAGCGGGAAAACCGGCGCCGCTCCAGCGCCCGAACCCCGGGCCCGGAAGGGTACCGCTCCCACCAAGTCCATTACACTCGCCATCACGGGCATGAACTGCGCCTCCTGCGCTGCCAAGATTGAAAAGGGGCTCAGGGGCGTGCCGGGTGTCCTCAAGGCCTCGGTGAATTTTGCCGCAGAGAAGGCCACGGTGGAGTATGACCCCGCCACTGCCGGAGTTCCGGCCCTTGCCTCAGTTGTTGAGGGCCTTGGCTACGGCCTTCTCTTCTCTAAGATTACCCTCCACATAGGCGGCATGAGCTGCGCCTCCTGCGCCGCGAAGATAGAAAAGGCCCTCAGGGGAGTGCCAGGTGTTTTGAAGGCCTCTGTCAACTTCGCCGCCGAGGAGGCAAGCGTTGAGTATAATCCAGGGGAGTCTGGTCTTGATGCCCTTAAAGCGGCGGTAACAGGCATTGGCTACCGGGTCATCGAGGCAGGCGGAGGCGAGGACGTCCTTGAAAAGAAGGAAAAGGAGCGCGTCAGGGAATACAGGGACCTTAGACGGAAGATAACCGTTGGCGCCGTGCTCTCCATCTCCATCCTCATCATGACCCATCCCGGCGCCACGGGCCTTGACAGTATTTTTGGTCTTGGCAGGCAGACCTGGTTCTTCGTGCAGTTTCTCTTCGCCCTGCCCGTGCAGTTCTGGTGTGGTCTGAGGTTTTACACCGGCGCCATCGCATCGGCCCGTCACAGGACCACGGACATGAATACCCTCATAGCCGTGGGCACATCCTCGGCCTTTATCTACAGCATGGCCGCGACCTTCGCTCCCTCCCTCTTCACATCGAGCGGTTTCACGCCCGAGGTCTACTACGACACCTCGGCTATCATCATAGTCCTAATACTCACGGGGCGTCTTCTTGAGGCCCGGGCAAAGGGCAGGACCGGCGCGGCCATAAAAAAACTCATGGGAATGCGCGCAAGGACGGCCCGGGTTGTGCGCGGCGGCGTCGAGCAGGAGGTGCCAGTCGAGGAGGTCGTGCCCGGTGATCTTGTCCTCGTGAGGCCGGGAGAAAAAATACCCGTTGACGGCACTCTGGTGGAGGGGCATTCCACTGTGGACGAGTCCATGATAAGCGGCGAGAGCATGCCTGTTGAGAAAAAGGAAGGCGATACCGTTATCGGAGCCACGGTCAATGGCACCGGGGCCTTTCGCTTCCGCGCCGAGAAGGTGGGAAAGGAGACTGCCCTTGCCCAGATAATACGCATGGTCGAGGAAGCCCAGGGCTCCAAACCACCCATAGCAAGGCTCGCCGACCTCATTGCCTCCTACTTCGTCCCAGTGGTAATCGGTATCGCCGTGATGACCTTCATCATATGGTACTTTTTCGGCCCAGCGCCTTCCCTTACATACGCCATGCTCAACTTTGTGGCAGTGCTCATAATAGCCTGTCCCTGCGCCCTGGGGCTTGCCACCCCTACTTCCATCATGGTGGGCACGGGCCGCGGCGCTGAGAACGGCATACTCATAAAGGGAGGAGAGGCCCTTGAGACAGCCCATAAACTTACGGCCATAGTCCTCGATAAGACTGGCACCCTTACCGAGGGGAGACCCTCTGTGACGGATGTCCTTAGTACCGGCGGTTTCACTGAGAAGGATGTGCTCATGTATGCCGCATCAGCGGAAAAATCGTCTGAACACCCCCTTGGTGAGGCCATTGTCCGGGGGGCCGGGGAAAAGAAGATTACCCTCTCAGAGCCGGAAAAGTTCGCGGCAGTGCCTGGCAGGGGCATAAGGGCCATCATTAACGAAAGGGATGTCTTCCTTGGGAACAGGGCCTTCATGAAAGAAAAGGGCGTGAGCGTCCAGGCCCTTGAAGAGGAAGACAAGAGACTCGCCACTGAGGGTAAGACGCCCATGTACCTTGCCGTTGACGGGGTGGCCGCGGGCATGGTGGCCGTTGCCGACAAACTCAAGGCCCACTCAAAGGAGGCCGTGGCCGAACTTAAAAGGATGGGCCTTGAGGTTCTCATGATAACAGGCGACAACAGGAGGACCGCCGAGGCCATAGGCAGGCAGATAGGCATGACGAGCGTGCTTGCCGAGGTCCTTCCCGGCGATAAGGCCGAGGAGGTGAGAAAACTCCAGGGGGGCGGAAAGATAGTTGCCATGGTGGGCGACGGAATCAACGACGCCCCGGCCCTTGCGCAGGCAGACGTGGGAATAGCCATAGGAACGGGCACGGACGTTGCCATGGAGGCCTCGGACATTACCCTCATAGGCGGAGACCTCCGGGCCATCGTGACGGCCATAGCCCTTAGCCGCGCAACAATTCGTAATATTCGTCAGAACCTCTTCTGGGCCTTTTTCTACAACACCATACTCATACCACTTGCCGCAGGAGCCCTTTATCCCTTCTTCGGCATACTCTTGAGCCCAATATTCGCCGCCGCGGCCATGGGATTGTCCTCGGTTACAGTACTCTCCAATGCCCTTAGGCTCAGGTGGTTCAGTCCCCCGGCTATGACATGATGTATATATTCTGAAAAGGAGGACCTCATGGACAATATCAGGCATCACCGCATTAGGTTCAGGGAATATGGCGATAAACTCAAGGACCCTGCCGGCGCCATAAAGAGGCTTAACGGGGTGCGCCGCGTGGAGATAGATGGGGCTGAAAAAGAGGTCTTTGTGGAGTATGACCTTTTGAAGTGTACGGAGGCTGATATAGAAAAAAAGATGCTCGACGAGGGCTTTGTCCTCGAGAACAGTATCGGTCAGCGCATCAAGAGGAGCTGGCTCCACTACACCGAGGAGAACGAGCGCGAGGCCATGCGCGCCGAGCCAAAGCCCTGTTGCACCATTGATGAGAAGAAGGAGAAAGCTGAAGAGGATTAAAGGGGCAGAGGGGGCGTCACGCATTGGCCGGGAGACTGTGCCGGTCTTAGTCTGGAGGAGACGTGGATATGGGCAGGGGAAAGATAAAATCGTGTCACGGTTTCCAAAAAAACTCAATTTTTTTCGATAGATGGATTGGTGTAACAAGAAGTTGCTTGAAGAGTTGACTCATTTCTGACGAAGTAGTACAATCGGCTTAAGTCATTCAGGGCCGTTAAGGCTTTTTCGAGGGGGAGGCATTCCTCTTGCAATAGCGATAATACAGGATTTTTATGGCCGGGGGCTTTTCTGTAGATTATGAGGGTGTTGACTGCGACCATGCCGTGGAGATAGGTCCGCGTATCTGGTGGGTGGGCCAGGAACTCCACAACGACGCCTTTCAATGCCATGTTTACCTTGTCGAGCACGGAGACCAGTCCGTGCTTATTGATCCGGGCTCAGTCCTTACCTTCAAGGATACCCTCCGCAAGATAGAAGAAGTTATCCCCTTCACGAAGATACGCTACTTCATTTGCCATCATCAGGACCCTGATATAACCGGTGCTCTCGGACTCATTGAAGACCTTGTCACACGAAAGGACGCCCGCATCGTTACGCACTGGCGCGCAAGGGTCCTTCTAAGGCACTATAATCTCAAGACGCCGATGTGGCTTATAGACGAGAACGACTGGAGGCTCGACCTTGGCGGACGGGAACTCAAGTTTATCTTCACGCCCTATCTTCATTTCCCAGGTTCCTTCTGCACCTTTGACAAAAATAGCGGTATTCTCTTCTCAAGTGACCTCTTCGGGGGCTTTGGTGGTGAATTCTCGCTCTTTGCCCGGGATGAGTCATGCTTTGGTCCCATAAAGACCTTTCATGAGCACTATATGCCTGGTATGGACATATTAAGGCACTCGCTACAGACCCTTGAGAAGGAACCCATCGAAATGATAGCCCCGCAACATGGCTCCATTATTCCGGGGCCCCTCGTAAGGCCCATAATGGACCGCCTCAAGGAACTGGAGTGCGGCCTCTACCTCATGGCAAGGTCTGATACTGACATAGAGCGGCTCATACAGTTAAATCACATGCTCAAGAAGTTCATGAAGTCCATGGTTATTTACAGGGACTTTGGGGACATGGCGCAAAATCTCCTCGGCCTCGCTAAAGAGGTCCTCCCCGTGGAGGGCATCGAGTTTTACGTGGAGAGAGAGGGAGATGAGAAGGTAACACATTTTTCCGAGAAGAACCGCTACCATGGCGAGGCCATAGAGGCCACGAATTTCTTTCCCGTGATACCGGGAAGCGTAGGTAAAGGGGACGGGCGTGGCGTGGGCGGATCTTACGAGTGGCTCACAGTGGAGAGAGACGGCGAGGCAAAGATGGCCCTCCTCTTCCCCCTTAGCTCAGAGCGTTCAGGCACGAGCAAGGCCGCGGCCCTCCTCGTCTTTTCCGGCCCAACGGAGATAAGCGACGAACTTAACGAGATACTCGACCAGATGCTCATACCCCTCTCGGTGGCCATTGAGCGCGAGAACATACTCCGCATGCTCGAGAGCGAGCGTAATACCATATATAATCGTTCCATACGAGACCCCCTGACAGGGCTTTATAACCGGCAGTACATGCAGGAGACTGTAGAACGTCTTATTGAGAGACACAACAGGAATTACGCCGACGGCCTTGCCGCCATAATAGTGGATATTGACAGGTTCAAGGCAATTAACGACGACTTTGGCCATGACATGGGCGACAGGGTTCTGCGGCTTGTGGCCGAGGCCCTGAGGTCGCGGCTGAGAAAAGTCGATATTCCCGTGCGCTATGGCGGAGACGAGTTCTGTTTTTTCATTCTCTCACGCACCCTCAATGAGGCCATAATCGTTGCCACGAGGATGAGGGACGCCATAAGGGAACTTGATATTAATGAAGGCCAGACCTCCTGTAGTGTCACTATCAGCGTGGGAGTGGCCCTGCACAGGCAGAACGAGACCCTTGATGAGATGATAAGGCGTGCGGACGAGGGGCTCTATGAGGCCAAGAAGGCGGGACGCGACTGCATTGGCGGGGCCTGAGACGCAGGGGGCATGCGAGAGGGGCAGGGGGCGCGATAGGATAGAGGGGCAAGGGGGGGGTAAGGGGATAGAGTGGTAGGCGCGGGAGGGCCCGCGCCGGCCCGAGACCCCGGCAGGGCCGCTTCAAGAATGGACCATCACATGCCCACTATTGTTTCACCTCCACTTCTCATATGATGCCCATCACATCCAGCTGATTGAAGGTCAGGGTTAATCGGCCTTTCCATGGATAATCTTCTATTGTAGAGGTGTTTCTCATGTTGCGCTCCTTGAAGACATTCTTTGAAAAAAAAATAAAAGACCCCGAGAGGGTAACCACGAGGGAGGCCACCGGGGAATCTCTCCGCATGGCAACGGCGGCGCTCCTTATAGAGGCGGTAAAGGTGGATGATAATATCTCCGATGAGGAACTAAGGGCCGTGAGAGATGGGCTCATACGAAAATTCGGCCTCGCGCCTGGAGACGCGGACGCCCTCATGGACCTTGCCGGAAAGGAGGCCGAGGACGCGCCATCGCTCTACGGCTTTACACGCCTTGTGGACAAGGGCTTTGGGTATGATGATAAGAAGGAAATAATAGAGATACTCTGGGAGGTGGTCTATGCCGATAGTCTCCTCGAAAAACACGAGGAGCACCTTGTGCGCAGAATCGCCGACCTTGTCCAGGTCTCGCACCGGGACTTCATAGACGCTAAACTCCGCGTAAGGGAGAGGAGAGGAAAAGAAGGTAAATAGCAGGGAAAGAAAAAAAGCAAGGTCCGGCCACGGACCCAATAAGATATGGAATAAATGCGGGACGAATAAAATAAGCGAATTTTGGTAAAGAAGTATGCGGCGCGATTAAAA
>CAYYJQ010000037.1:15498-18747 GCA_964472295.1 uncultured Thermodesulfobacteriota bacterium
CGCGATTAAAAAACTAACTACTTGGCAAGGAAGAATGCGTTGCGATTAAAAGCCTCGTAGGGTGGGCACGGCCCACCATTAGATCTGAGACATCTTGGGAATGACAGGCCTTTTTATCCCAGGCCCATATAGGAAAGGACAGGAAATATGGCGGTAAATGGAAGTCAGGGATATGGTTTCACCGTGCGCATCCGCTCGGTGAACCAGCCGGGCATGGTGGGGCTTATTACCTCCACCATAGGGCACATGGGCGGCGACATAGGCGCTATTGATATTACCATGGCCGGGAAAAAAAGCGTTACGCGCGACTATACCATAAGCGCGCGCGACGTGGAGCACAGCCGCATAATAATCGAGAAACTCAGAAAGATCTCGGGCGTGGAGGTCCTGAATATCTCTGACAGGGTCTTTCTTACCCACCTTGGCGGAAAGATAACCATAGAGAACAGGGCCCCAATAAAGACGCGGGACGACCTCTCAATGGCCTACACGCCGGGCGTTGCACGCGTCTGCGAGGAGATAGCAAAGGACGCGGGCAAGGTCTATAACCTCACCATCAAGGGCAATACCGTTGCCATTGTGACTGACGGCTCGGCGGTCCTTGGCCTTGGCGACATAGGGCCCGAGGCCTCTCTACCCGTCATGGAGGGTAAATCCATGCTCTTTAAGAAGTTCGCCGGAGTGAATGCCTTTCCAATAGCACTTGCCACAAAGGACGTTGACGAGATAGTGGATACAGTGGCGCGGATAGCCCCTGTCTTTGGCGGCATAAACCTCGAGGACATATCATCGCCGCGTTGTTTTGAGATAGAGGAAAGGCTCGCCGAGCGTCTTGATATTCCAGTCTTTCATGACGACCAGCACGGAACCGCCGTTGTGGTCATGGCCGCGGTCATGAACGCCCTGAAGGTTGTAAAAAAGCCGCTTCCCGAGATAAAGATAGTGGTCTGCGGGCTCGGCGCGGCGGGCATATCGTGCATAAAACTCCTTCGCGCCCGCGGGGCCATCTTCATACTCGGCGTGGATTCAGAGGGCATACTGTACAGGGGCAGGAATGGCAGGATGAACAACGTAAAGCGGGGGATTCTCGATATAACAAATCCTGGCGCAGAGAAAGGCTTCCTTGCCGACGCCATGCGCGGGGCCGACCTCTTCATAGGCGTCTCGGGCCCAGATATTCTTACAGTGGAGATGCTCAAGTCCATGAACCGCGACGCCATACTCATGGCCCTTGCAAATCCCACCCCTGAGATAGACCCCTATCTCGCCGACCCCCATGTGCGTATCATGGCCACGGGGCGCTCTGATTTTCCAAACCAGGTCAATAATGTCCTCTGTTTCCCGGGGTTTTTCAAGGGGCTCCTCCAGTGTCAGGCCCGTGAGGTGAATATGGAGATGAAACTTGCCGCCGCAAGGGCCATAGCCTCTGTGGTGCGAAAGGACGAACTAAGCGAGGACTATATCATTCCCGGCGTCTTTGACGAGCGTGTGGCCCCGGCGGTTGCCGAGGCAGTCATAAAGGCCGCACTTGCCACGGGGGCCGCGAGAAGGGCCCCGAGAAAGATGCCCCTTGATAATGGTAATGGATAGGGCCTCGGGCGGGTCTCATTCCTACTGATACATCCACGTCCATAGAATGACCCTGGCGTCCCCCGGGCTCTCTCCATTCTTGAGGTGTTCGCTTATCTCCAGTTTGTTCCAACCGAGGACGAACTCCGTGGTCCAGTCCGTAAAATGCCCGGCCCCTCCTGCGTTGGTCTTCAGGGTGTTTTGTCCCTCAAAGCCCGCAGGGGTTACCTTGCCTGTGTCCCGCTCAACTATCCATACATCATAGAGGGTATGGGGGCGGAGCGAGTAGACGTTTACATGGAGGAGCCTGTCAGTGGGTATAAAACCCACGGGCTCTATGAATATGTAGCCATGGGCCTTTGAATCCGGGTCGGTCCTGTAGAGCCTTATCTCTCTGTAATCCGCCCATGCCCCAGAGGCCTGAAGCGCTATATAGAGGAGAATGGCCGGGACGAGAAAGAAGGTTTTTTTACCTCTCATAATGTACCTCCAGTTGAAAATCGCCGTACTGGTGCTATAGTTACAGGAGATGTCTTGACTCTGGCGGCCCAATAGCCGGATACTTCCAGACCCCTTTAAATCTAAAGAGCGAGGTTGTCATGCAGATAGGTTTCATCGGCCTTGGAAAGATGGGCCTTAACATGGTAAGGAGGCTCCTTCGTGAGAATGAGCACGAGGTAGTTGTCTTTGACAGGTCCAGGGAAGCAATGGCCGAGGCCGTAAAATACGGCGCAGTAAAGGCGAGGTCGCTTAAAGACCTTGCGAGGAGACTCAGCGGCCCGCGCTCCATATGGCTCATGATACCCGCCGGAAGACCCGTTGATGATACCATCGAAAAACTCGCTCCATTACTTGCCAGGGGTGATTGTATTATAGACGGTGGCAACTCCAATTACAAGGACTCGGTGCGAAGGGCCCGCGAGCTCCGGGCCTCGGGAATCGACTTTCTCGACGTTGGCACGAGCGGCGGGGTCTGGGGTCTTACCGAGGGGTATTGCCTCATGGTGGGCGGCAGGGGGCCGGTCTTCAGGCGGCATGAGTCTATCTTTCGCACCCTTGCGCCGGCGGATGGGTATGGTTACATGGGGGCCTCAGGGGCCGGTCATTACGTGAAGATGGTCCATAACGGCATTGAGTACGGGCTCATGCAGGCCTATGCCGAGGGGTTTTCGCTACTTGAGTCTTCTGATTACGGCCTTGACCTTGAGAAGATCTCATCTGTCTGGATGCAGGGGAGCGTCATAAGGTCGTGGCTACTGGAGCTTGCCGGGAGGGCATTCAAGGAGGACGGAGAACTTGCCGATATAAAACCCTATGTGGCCGATTCGGGCGAGGGCAGGTGGACAGTGCTCGACGGCCTTGAAAAGGATGTTTCCATCCCTGTAATCACCCTCTCGCTCCTTTACCGTCTGCGCTCAAGGGAAGATAATCCCTTTGCCGCGCGGCTCCTCGCGGCCTTAAGGAACCAGTTCGGCGGCCACGCCGTAAAAAAGGAATAGGCGGCGAGTTTTTTTAAGGGCGCATGAGCCGCTGAACTATTGGTTTTACTTGTCTCGCTTTTTTTCTGCCAGGGTATCTTTACAGGTACTTGCATTGGTTTAGGCGGGATGGGTGTCGCAGCCCGATTAAGGAACCTCTGAATAATTCGTCCCTGAATTATTCAGAGACGAAAAAGAAAAA
>CAYYJQ010000038.1:0-17723 GCA_964472295.1 uncultured Thermodesulfobacteriota bacterium
AAAACCTCCCGCTTTCTTTTGGAAAAAAGAAAGCGGGGCAAAGAAAACCAATAGGTTGGGTTGGCTTTATCAACCCAACAATATTTTTGTTGTTCTTTTAAATTGTTGGGTTTCGCTAACGCTCTACCCAACCTACCACTACCCGGCCACCAGGCAAGGCTTGACAGAATTTTGTCATGGTGATACATTATAGATACAATGTATCACCACAAGAAGGGGACGCAGACATGATAAAAAAATTGACGAAACACGGAAATAGCATGGCCCTTATAATAGACAAAGGCGTGCTCGATCTTCTCAATATCGACGGTGATACCCCTCTTGATATCTCTACTGACGGCCAGATGCTCATGATTAGCCCCATAAGAGACAAGAAGAGAAAGAGGGCCTTTGAGGCGGCCCTTGAGAAGGCAAACAGGAAGTACGGGCGCACGCTCAAGAGGCTTGCCGATTGAAGGGGCCGGTTTTTCTCGGCCTCGATGAGGTCATGGAGATTCATCGCGACCAGATAGAGCGGTACGGCGGCCGCCCCCGTATCCGCGATATGGGCTTATTGCAGTTGTGGTAGGGTGGGCACCGCCCACCAAAAGGCGTTTCACAATCCAGAAGAGGTGGGCCGTGCCCACCCTACAAGGCTTTCATATAATTCGCAATCATCCCTTTGTGGACGGGAATAAACGCACGGGAGCGGTGGCCGCAGTAGTCTTTCTATTGCTTAATGGCAAGGCAGAGGCAACGGAGTTTTTTAAAAATATGTGAGGTGAAGGCAATACGATTGTTGGGTTTCGCTTTGCTCTACCCAACCTACCAGGCTACAAAACAATACAGATATGAGCGTTCAGGAACATCTAAAATCAAGTGACCCCCTTTCTGAAGAGGCAATGGACTTTCTTCTGGAATATAAAGAAGAAGATACACTTGTAGATTATAAGGAAGGTTTTGATCCTAAGAGTGAAAAAGAATGGCTTGGGATAACTATTGATGCAATGGCATTCGCCAATACTTGTGGGGGCTACTTGGTTTTTGGCGTGAAAGATGTCACTTTTGAACTCTTGGGATTACCTGAAGCAACGACAGATACTTTAGCAGATACGCACCGTGTCTTACAAAAATTAAATCGCTATATTTCTCCCCCTATTACAATGCTAAGGTCAAAAAAACATCTTAAAGAGGATAAGAATTTTGTAATTTTTTATATTCCCGAGAGCATAGGAAAAACTCATATTGTCATTAAGGAAGGAAAATTTTCTTTTCCAAGCGGTGACAAAAAAATTTTACTACGACCAGGAATGATTTATATGCGTAGAAGTGCCAGCAATCATATTATTAACCCGTCTGACTTTGAGTCTCTTCTAAACCGTAGAATTGAAAATTACAAAAAAATTCTGTTTGATAGGATAGCCCTGGTTGCAGATGCACCAATCGAAGATAGCATTCTAGTAGTAAACACCGAGACAGGCGAAGGGACTAAAAAAGAATTTACTGTTTCTGGTGCTCCTGACGCTATCCCCGTAAAGGGAATGAGCTTTTCTGTCACACCAAAAACAGATGAGCAGGAAATTGCTGCTTTAATAGCACTTTCCAAAAAAGACCCCGAAGACATACCGCGCTCGCAGAAGTTATGGCGTTTTTATTCAAGACGACATGAGTTATCCTTAAATACCTCACAGCTTCATGCTATGGCTAAGTTTTGTTTGCTTTCAGGGGTGCCAGCCTTTTTCTGGACTAAAGCATTTACTGCCGCCGAATTCAAGGATGTTTTAGAAGAGGCTATTGTAAGCACGGCACCTAATTTTGACGTGAAAGCTACCATAGTTAAGACAGGAGCCTTTTTGGGCAAGGGGTTTAAAAACTCTTTGATTAAGAAATTAGGTAGAAAGTCTGAACGTCTTTCAAGTAGCACACTAAGCAAGCGGACATCCGACCCTCGAGAGTTTTTTTATCCAAGACTTGTAGAACCCTTGACCAAAGAATCTAAAGCGTCTGAATCTTCTCATCGAGATTCTTTGGAAAAAGAGGTTACTGAATTGGCTATTGAATTGTCAGAAAATAACTATGACACGATGAAAAAAACAAAAGCTGTTGCCATAGATTGTTATCTTTATGCACGAGATGACAGGTATATGTCTTCGAAAAAGACTTAGCTCTGTAGCGGGGGGTGGGCACTGCCCACCAAAAACAAGGAATAGTTTCGTCGGGTTTCGCGAAGCGAAACCCGACAACCAGTTTTCTTTGCAGGCTTTCTTTTTTAAAAGAAAGCCGAAAATCTTAATCTTTAAATCTTTTAATCCAGATATTTTTCATGAAGAACATCCTCATAAAAGGCGCGCGCGAGCACAACTTGAAGGACATCGACGTGGTCATCCCGCGAGACAAACTCGTGGTCATTACCGGTGTTTCGGGTTCCGGGAAATCTTCCCTTGCCTTTGACACCATATACGCCGAGGGGCAGAGGCGGTATGTTGAGAGTCTTTCGGCATATGCGCGCCAGTTTCTTGAGCAGGTGGATAAACCTGACGTGGAGAGTATCGAGGGCCTCTCTCCATCCATCTCCATCGAGCAGAAGACAACTTCCCGTAACCCCCGCTCAACAGTTGCCACGGTCACGGAACTCTACGATTATCTCCGTCTCCTGTTTGCCCGTGTGGGCAGGCCTTTTTGCTACATCTGCGGCAAGGCCATCACCGCCCAGAGCATCGACCAGATGGTGGAGCGTGTCATGGCCCTTGGTGACGGCGAGAAGGTAATAATCTACTCTCCCCTTGTGCGGGGTCGGAAGGGCGGGTACAGGAAAGAACTCAACAACCTCCTCAAGGAAGGCTACACCCGCGTGGTGGTTGACGGCAAGGTCCATGACCTTGAGGAGACCATCATCCTTGATAAGCGTAAGAAGCACACCATTGATGTTGTAATAGACAGGCTTATCATAAAAGAGGGCATAAGGGCCCGCCTCGGCGATTCTCTTGAGGCGGCAACGCGGCTCTCCGGCGGGCTTACCCGTGTGGAGGTTCTGGGCGGAGAGGAGTTTTTCTTCAACGAGAACCTTTCCTGCGTAAAGTGCGGCATCAGTTACCCGGAGATAACGCCCGCGTCTTTTTCCTTCAACAGTCCCTACGGGGCCTGCCCTGAGTGCAAGGGCCTTGGCGAGGATTTTTACTTTGACCCCGCGGCAATCGTGCCGGACCCGGCCCTCTCGCTTACGGGCGGGGCCATCGCGCCATGGCGCGCGGGCGACGGCAGGGCCTGCTCGCCCTATTACCTCCATATCCTGAAGGGCCTTGCCGGGCGGTACGGCTTCAGCCTCGGTGAGCCTTGGAAGAATTTATCCGAGGAGATACGCGGGATTATCCTCAACGGCTCGGGCGAGGATGAGATGGACTTTCGCTATGGCATGAAAAAGGCCGAGTACTCCTACAGGCGCTCCTTCGAGGGCGTGATAGCGAACCTTGACCGGCGTTATCACGGCACCGAGTCCGAGGCCGTGAGAAAGGGCCTTGAGGCATACATGGGGAGCGAGGCCTGCAAGGCCTGCGGCGGGTCGCGTCTTAAGCGCGAGGCCCTGTATATACGCCTTGGGGGAAAGAGCATATACCAGATAACGTGCATGTCCATAGAAAAGGCCGCCGCCTTTTTCGCGGACCTTGAACTCACGGACCTTGAGACAGAAATCGCAAGACGGGTCCTGAAGGAGATTGTCGAGCGGCTGGGATTCTTGCAGAATGTGGGGCTCGGGTACATAACTCTCGACCGTTCGGCAGGCACGCTCTCTGGCGGCGAGGCCCAGAGGATACGCCTTGCCACGCAGATAGGCTCAAGCCTCGTGGGGGTCCTATACATACTTGACGAGCCCTCCATAGGGCTACATCAGCGCGACAACAGGCGGCTCCTCGGGGCCCTCAAGAGGCTTCGCGACATGGGCAACTCCGTAATAGTGGTGGAGCACGACGAGGAGACCATGCGTGAGGCGGATTACATCATAGACATGGGGCCAGGCGCAGGGGCAGGCGGGGGCCGGGTGGTGGCCTCTGGCACATACGATGAGATAGCCTTGAACAGCGCATCGCTTACGGGTCGTTACCTCTCTGGGGAACTCAGCATACCTGTTCCCGCGAAACGAAAAAAACCCGGCAAAAGGGCGCTTCGCTTCAAGGGCCTTAAGGCCAACAACTTGAAGGACATAGACGTAACCATACCCCTTGGCCTTATTACCTGCGTTACAGGCGTATCGGGCTCCGGCAAGAGCACCCTTGTCCTCGACACCATATACAGGAATCTCGCAAAGAGGCTCTACCGTTCAAGGGCCTCGGCCGGGAAGGTTGCCTCTATTCAGGGCCTTGAGTTCATAGACAAGGTAATCGCCATTGACCAGAGCCCCATAGGCAGGACTCCGCGAAGCAACCCCGCCACCTATACGGGCCTTTTCACCTATGTGCGGGAACTATTCAGCAACCTTCCCTCCGCGCGTATGCGGGGCTACGGCCCCGGAAGGTTCAGTTTCAACGTAAAGGGAGGCAGATGCGAGGCCTGCCACGGAGACGGCCTCATAAAGGTGGAGATGCACTTTCTTCCCGATGTGTACGTGACCTGCGACGTATGCCGGGGGGCGAGATACAACCGCGAGACCCTTGAGATACGCTTCAAGGGCAGGAATATCTCCGAGTGTCTGGGCCTTACCGTTGCCGAGGCACTGGAGTTCTTCGCCAACATACCGCGCATAAAAGAGCGCCTGCGCACCCTATATGACGTTGGCCTCGGGTACATTACCCTTGGCCAGCCCACGACAGCCCTCTCCGGCGGCGAGGCCCAGAGGATAAAGATTTCAAGGGAACTCTCGAAGAGGGCGACGGGACGGACCCTCTACATACTGGACGAGCCCACGACGGGCCTGCACTTCGCTGATACGCAGAAACTCATCGAGGTCCTTGGCAGGCTCACCAAGGCCGGTAACAGCGTCCTTGTCATCGAGCACAACCTCGACGTAATAAAGTCCGCTGATTATGTCATTGACCTTGGCCCCGAGGGCGGCGACAGGGGCGGCATGGTCGTTGCCGCCGGGACGCCCGAGGAGATAGCCCGCGTCGAGGCCTCTCATACAGGTTTTTATCTAAGAGAGGCCCTATCTGGCCGTCCGCCCTCGGGCCGCGGCAATGCCATCCCCTCATGAGAAGAGACCTCCTTATATACACCCTGTTTTTTTTCCTCACTGCCTGCGCCCATACCGGGCGGGGACCCCGCGGCACGGAGACGGGCATTGCCTCGTGGTACGGGCCCGACTTTAACGGCAAACTCACTGCCAGCGGCGAGGTATATGACATGAACGCCCTTACGGCGGCCCACAGGACACTGCCACTTGGGACAATAGTGGATGTGGAGAACCTTGATAACCACAGGCGCGTGCGCCTTACCATAAACGACAGGGGCCCCTTTGTGCGGGGGCGCATAATAGACCTCTCGTACAGGGGGGCAAGGGAACTTGGCGTTGTCAAGAAGGGAACTGCCCGCGTGCGTGTCACGCCCGTGGGCAGGGACCAGAGGTATGTAAAGTACATAAAGGTAAGCGTCAAGGAGGGCGGCACGGGCAAGTACACTGTGCAGGCAGGGGCCTTTACAAGACGCGGGAACGCCGAGAGGCTACTTCAGGCCTTAAGCGCGGAGGGTCTTAAAGAGGCCTATATATCGAAGAAAAAGGTCTCTGGCAGGGTTTTTTACAGGGTGCGGGCCGGAGACTTTTCTTCGAGGGAAAAGGCCCTGAAACTTGCCAAAACCCTTGCCTACGAGGGTTACCGCGTGGTTCTCATGAGAAAATAGGTCCTGCCTCCATGAATATTTTTTTTAATACTTGCCAAAATCCCTACTTTTGGGGGATAGACACGCGCCATAGTAAATGCTATAACATTCTTGAGCGTTAAAGACTGCGCAACTATTCCTGTATATTTTTGATCTTAAATAGAGTTATCACCTGAAAGGAGAGGGAAAATGAAGAGGACAATACTTGGAGGACTTGTACTTGCTCTGGCCTTGTTTATAGGTCAGGTCGGCTCATCTCACGCCGCGGGCCAGAACATCATGTATGACGGCTTCTGCGACGGGGTCAACCTTACATATGATATGTTCACCGGCCTTGCTTCGGGCACACAGACCGGCTGCGGCGGCTCAATAAGCGGCCCCATGATGGGCACGGTGGCCGATGTATTCGGTCAGGGTCCTGCCGTTACCATGGGCTATGATTCAACTGCCAGTTATGCCGGCAGTTTTATTACTGTCATAAGGGCTGACCATACGTGGACGCATTACCAGAACACGGGCGGCGGCATAACCGTATTCAACAGCGGCACCTGGAGCCCTGGAACAGCCGTGAGGCCCAATGCCGGCGGCAGGCCCTCTGGCATGAAGTAAGAGCGCCTCCGAGAGGCCAGGACGAGGACGGACTAATGCACCAGGCCGGGGCGTAACGCAGGGTTATATACCCCGGTCAGAAAACAAAAAACTCCTGGTCTATTAAAGTCCTATCTGATATATTCGCATTACCCATAGACAGCCGGCCTCCTTCGAGGTTCGGCTGCCTATGTTTACGGGCGCGTACTCTTTTTTAACGGCTTGATCGGTAACCCAGAGAAACAGGAGGCGCAGTATGAAACGAGAGAATTTAAGATGTCTTTTCAGGTGGCGAATTTATCTTCTTGCAATGGCTTTTATCCTCTGCGTCTCAGCCTTTCCCCTTCCCGCACTTGCAGGGGGGCCGCAGACCACCAGCGAGACCACTGCTCCCGCTGTTGTAATGGTTCCATCACAATTGCCCAAGGTTAGCGTCTCGCCCCAGAGAGGCATGGAGGTTCCCCTTGGCTATGCCATTGACAAAAAGACTCTAAAGAGACTCAAGAGTTCTCCCGCCCCCGCGCCAAAGGGCGGTGTACAGCCCACCCTTCGTCAGGATCCCTCTGTGGGAGCCGCGGCGCCGGCGCCCCTTGCCCCAAGCCTCTTGGTGAATTTTGAGGGCAGGGACAACGGCGGACAGCCAGACGGTTTTCTTCACAGGCCCCCGGACCCAACAGTAGCCGCCGGGCCCAATCACGTAATAACAGTAGTAAACTCCACTATAAATATTTACGACAAGGCGGGCACTCCTGTGCTTGAGTCGAGCATGGACGCATGGTTTGCCTCGCTTACTCCCCCAGGCGGGCCCTTTGACCCAAAGATAGTCTATGACGCGCAGTCAGGGCACTGGATGATAATAGCCCTGGCCTCGGATTTTTCCTCTCAGTCCGTCTACCTCCTCTCTGTCTCCCAGACCTCGGACCCAACGGGACCCTGGTGGAACTACAGCATAAGCAGCGTGAGCGGAACCGGGTTTAACAAGGCATGGGGAGACTACGAGGACATAGGCTTTGACGGTAGCGCCACTGGGAGCGTCTACATATCCTCTAACCAGTTTACCTTCCTCGTGGGCATCTTCACCACCGCCCAGGTGGTGGCCATCTCCAAGACCGAACTCTACTCCGGCGCCCCTCTTACAATCTTCAAGACAACAAACCTCAAGAACGCCGACGGCTCCCAGGCATTCAGCATTCGCGTGGCCAGAAGCCTTAGCGCCACGAGCACGGAATACATGATAAATTCGCACTCCGGCGGCGGCACCAAGGTAACGCTCTGGAGCGCCACGCACGCCTTTCCGAGCGCCCCTGTAATCACAAGACAGGCCGCCGTTAACATTGGCGCCTACAGCCCGGCCCCCAACGCAAAACAGCCCGGCTGCGTTGACACACTCGACACCATTGACAACAGGATTTTCAACGCTGTATTCAAGAACGGAAAACTCTACGCAGGCTTTAACGAGGCCCATAACTGGGGCTCCGGCACTGTAGCGGCCATCAGATACCTCAAGATAGACACTACCGCCAACACCGCTGATATTAACGAGACCTATGGCTCTGACGGGCTTTACTACTGGTTCCCTGCCGTCACGGTAGACGGCTCTGGAAACATCATATCCGTCTTCGCCAGAAGCGGCACCACCGAGTTCGCGGGCATCCGTTACAGCGGAAGGCTAACTACAGACACTGCCACAGAGGCCAGCGCCCTTCTGAACAGCGGCGCTGAATGTATTACAGGCTCGCGCTGGGGCGACTACTTCGGCATTAGCGTGGACCCCGTGGACAACGCCAATGTCTGGATTTACGGCGAGTGGTCAAAAAACGTGCCTGCCGTGGATACTGTCTGGGACTGGGGCACATGGGTCGGCGAGGTAAGTTTTGGAGCCGCGCCGCCTCCGGCCGTGACCCTTACCCTTACACCGGCTGTATCATCGGTAGCCAGGGGAGGCTCGCTCGGTTATAATGTGTCAGCCACAAATACCACGGGCATCACGCAGTGCTTTGATTACTGGGAGAACGTGACACTGCCAAACGGCAGCACCTATCCAACAACAGGCACACTCTTTGGTCCCGTGAACACCTGCCTCGCACCCAACGCCACACAGGCTGTGGACCTGGTAAAGGGCGTGCCAATGAGCGCCCCCGTTGGGAGTTACACCTTTAACGGCTTCATCGGGGCGTACATATTCCCCATAGTCATTAATGAGTCGCACTTCAACTTCAACGTGACGGCCTTCGGGCCCTTGCAGGGAAAACCCGCCGCATCGTGGTCAGTCATAAAGAATGGATTTGGCAAGTAAGACCAGCCATATATTCCCTCTCAAACAAAAACCCCCGCTTGCAAGTAAGCCGGCGGGGGGTTTTGTATTCTAAAACAAGTCTTAAGCGCCCGAACGTCAGGCTGTAAGGGCCTCGACTATCTCAACGCCCGAGGATGTTCCTATCCTCGTGGCCCCGGCTCTTAGCATGGCCATGGCGTCCTCAAGGGTCTTTATACCGCCAGCGGCCTTTACGCTGATTCTTCCGGTAGAGAGCCTTGAGAGGATCCTCACGTCCTCCACCGTTGCCCCGCCTGGGCCAAAACCCGTGGAGGTCTTTACGAAGTGCGCCCCTGCCCTTACAATAATATCCACTGCACGGGCCTTCCGTGTCTCATTGAGATAACAACACTCGATGATGACCTTGACCGCCCTCCCGCCGGCGGCCTCCACCACTGCGCGAATCTCATCTTCCACAAGGACGAATTCGCCGCCATGAAAGGCCCCCTGGTTCATTACCATGTCAAGTTCCTCAGCGCCGTCCTCCACGGCCTTTACCGCGGCGAGGGCCTTAACACAGGTAATATCATAACCAAGGGGAAAACCAATAACTGTGGAGACCTTTATAGGGCTATCCTCAAGGAGCCCAGCGGCAAGGGCTACATGAGAGGGCGGCACGCAGAGCGTGGCAAAGGGGTATGCAAGTGCCCTTCTTGCCAGTTCTTCCACGTCTTTCCCGCACGTAATAGGAGAAAGCGCGGCAAGGTCTATACTGGAGGCGAGTTCTTCTATTGTCATGATTATGATTATACAGGGCCTGGGAATAGATGAAAAGGCGACCGGCAAAAAATATCTTATGTATGGGGCCGGCAGGGCAAAGCCCCATGGGAAGACGGGCTCTTGTAATGGGCGGCACAGGGCACAAAAAAAGGGGGGAAGGCTCCTGGCCTTTCCTCCCCGGGGGTCTTGTAAGACCCTCTCTTTGATACGTCTTCCTCTGAAGGCGACAGCCAAACCTGTCTAGGTACTTTCCTCTAACTCTCAACCCGGTCTCACGAGCATTGAGTCTTCAGCCTGCCTCGTGGCGATCCTCCGCACTACAAGGGCTCTATCCCTTGCCCCGTTCTTTCATCTTCCCCTCTGCAACGCCATGTCACAGGGCTATACCCCTTGCCCCTCTGCCGTACTTTAGAAGACGTAAGCCATGACAAGGGCGGCAAGAACAATTGCCGTGAAGATCCCGATGATACCCATCTCCTCTTTCTCAAGGAGCCTAGAATCCCTATCACTCTCAAAGGTCTTCATCCCCTTATCGTACACAACGTCCTTGGAATGCCCAAACATATCGTCACCTCCTGAACTATATCACCAAAGCCCCTCCTATCATGATGTAATTCCTTTAACTATATTATAGCACATCTGATGAAAAAGAAAAGATTTTTCGTGTAATCGTGAAGGAATGAGGGAGGAAAGAAAGTTTTCTTAACGCCTTGTTTATTTCTCTCTATTATCCAGTTTGAAGAGAGTTTCTATCTTTTTGGCCGTAATCTCGCCTCCGTGAATGCTGTCCGGTATGCCTATGCCGTGATATGAACTCCCGGTTAGAAAGAGGCCACTGTGCGATGCCGCGAGTCGCTCTATCTCACGCACCCGTTCTTCATGACCTATGGTGTACTGGGGCATGGCCTTTTTCCAGCGGAATATGCGCGTAAGGAGAGGTGTTGCCGTGATGCCCATGATGTCTCTTAATTCGCCGAGCACCATCTCTGTCATCTCCTTGTTGTTGAGATCAAGTAGCTTGGCGCCCTTTGCCCCCCCGACAAAGCAGCGTATGAGGACTGAGTCTGCAGGGGCCCTGCCATTGAACTTCACGGAACTCCACGTAGAGGCCATGATGCCCCTATTCTCCGTGCGTGGCACCACGAAGCCAAAGCCATTCAATGGACGGGTAATATCGCCCTTCTTGAAGGCCATTGTAACTGTAGCCGTTGATGAGAAGGGTATCTCGCCGAGTTTTTCCGATAGTCCTTTATCAAGGCGCCGCGTAAGACGCGAGGCGGCATGGGCCGGCGCGGCTATTACAACGGCGTCGGCGCTTATGGTCTCATCCCCGCCCATAATCACGCTGAATTTCCCGGCCTTTTCCTCCCTCACTTCTCTTACTGTTGTATCTGTGCGTATCTTTACCCCCCTATCGGCGATGATTGATACAAGGGTCTCAATGAGCTCGCTCATGCCGTCAGCAAGGGTTACGAACATGGTCATCTTTTTCCGGTCAGCCCATGGGTTGGTGGAACTGGGGCGCTTCCTGAACTTGGCCATGCGTTTTACCATGCCCCGTATGAGGCTTCCGTACTCTTCCTCGAGTTGAACGAACTTTGGAAAGCTTGCCCGGACGCTCATGGTCTCGGGGTCAGCGGCGTGAATACCCGCCACAAGGGGCTCGGCTATCTTGTCAAGGACCTCGGCACCGAGGCGTCTTCGAACAAAGTGGCCGAGGCTCTCGTCAGAGTTGTCTCTTTTTTTAGGGATAAAGACCTCGAGGAGCATACGGAACTTGCCTGGCCAGGATATAAGCCTGCTCATGACAAGGGGCATTATCTTCGTTGGTATCATGAGGATAACGCCTTCTGGCAGTTCGTGCAGTCTTCCGCCTGAGAGGACAAAAGTCTTTCGGAACCTGTCGTTGGTGGGAAGGAGTTTTTCGCCAAGGCCGATTTCCCTGCAGAGTTTCATGGCCCAGGGCTTTTCTGAAAGGAAGCAGTCTGGTCCGCCCTCGATGATAAAGCCCCGGCGTTTCTCGGTCTGTATGTTGCCGCCAGGTCTTTTTTTTGATTCGAGAACAGTTATTTCAAGACCCTGACCTTCTGGCGCAAGGGACGAGAGGCTGTAGGCGGTGGCAAGCCCCGCTATGCCGCCGCCGATTATTACCACTCGTTTCATCAGAATATATCTACGCCCATCTTCTTAACAATATCGGCAAGAAGGGTCATGAACTCAGGTGTGGTGTTAAGCGAGGTGGTCCGGGCAAACCTCAGGCCAGCCTTCTCCGCCGTGGCCTTGAAGAGCACGTCAATGTCATAGAGGGTCTCCACGTGGTCGGCTGTAAAGCAGAGCGGCACCACCACTACGCCCTCCTTGCCCTGGCGCGCGGCCTCTTCTATTACGTCCTCTGTCTTCGGGCCGAGCCAGTCAACGTTCGTGCTGCCCTGGCTCTGGTAGGCAGTCCTGGACTCCACGTCCAGCTTCGCGGCAAGGATGTCCGTTGTCTGGCGTATCTTCATCTCATAGGCATCGCCCTCGAGCATCTCACGCGGGAGGCTGTGATTGGAGAATATGACAAGTGCCTTGCTTCTGTCCTCAAAACCGGCGAGGGCCTCGTCTATCTTGGCGATGATAATATCCAGGAACCTGGGGTTGACATGCCAATTGCTGAGGAACTTCATCCTGGGCTCTCTGCCAAGGGACTTGATTGTCTTCTCCACAGTGCGTTCATAGGCGCCTGTGGCGACAGGAGAGGTAAAGGGAGCCATGATGATGGCAACGGCCTCTTTTATGCCGTCTGCCTTCATCTGGGCCAGCGTATCGGGGATATAGGGGGCCCAGTTCAACATGCCCACATATGCCCTGTACTTCTCACCAAGGAGTTTTTCGATGGCCCCGGCCTGGGCACGTGTAATATCAAGGAGCGGAGACTTGCCGCCTATCAGCCTGTAGCGCTCGCGAATCTTCTCAAGAAGACCCTTTGGTATGGGCCGGCCCCTGAGTACGTTCTTAAGGAACGGCTCAAGGTCGTCAAGGGACTCCACCCCGCCAAAGGCAAGGAGCAACACGCCAATCTTTTCATCACTTCTCATGAGTTCTCCTCTTCGCTGTCTATAAAATCCAAAATCCTGTCTTATCCCCGGCTCAGTTCGTGGACGCTATCAACAAGGGCCGCGACATTGTCAACAGGGGTACCGAGTATTATGCCATGGCCAAGGTTGAAGATGTGCCCCGGCCTTTTGCCGGCCTTTTCAAGGACCTCCCCTGCCCGCTTTCTTATGTACCCGGCAGGGCCGAAGAGCACGCCGGGGTCGAGGTTGCCCTGTATGGCGCGGTCCGTCCCTATGCGCTCCCAGGCAGTGTCAAGGTCTATGCGCCAGTCAACGCTTACCACGTCTCCCCCCGCGCGCGCCACAAGGTCTATATAGGGACCCGTGTTGGTGCTGAAGTTTATGACCGGCACGTCTCCCCCGACGGAATCAATGACCTTCTTTGTATAGGGAAGGACAAACTCCTCATAGTCCCCTGCCCCGAGGCAGCCCACCCAGCTGTCAAATATCTGCACGGCCTGGGCCCCTGCATCTATCTGCGCCCGGAGGTACACGGCGAGCACATCGCTGACCTTTTCCATGAGGACTCGCCAGGCCCCGGCGTCGCTGAACATGAGACGCTTTGTATTCAAATAATTCTTCGAGCCCCCGCCCTCTATCATGTAACTTGCAAGGGTAAAGGGCGCGCCGCAGAACCCGAGGAGCGGCACCTTGCCCTTTAGTTCGGCCCTTGCGAGCCTTATGGCCTCCATGACATAGGGCACGTCCCGCGCCGGGTCTATTATCCTTATAGCGTCAATCTGTGAGTTCTCGCGTATGGGTTTTTCTATGACAGGGCCTTCGTTCTTGGCAAAGTGGAAGTTAACGCCCATGCCCTCCAGCGGCAGGAGGATGTCGGCGAAGATTATGGCGGCATCGAGTTCAAAGCGCCTTATGGGCTGAAGCGTGACCTCGCAGGCTATCTCCGGCGTCTTGCACATCTCGAGAAAGGACGATTTTTTCCTTATCTCCATGTATTCCTTGAGGTATCTGCCGGCCTGCCGCATGAGCCATATGGGGGTGTGTTCCACGGGCTCGCGTCTGCAGGCCCTTAAGAAGGTATCGTTTGCCATGTTAAGGTCATCCTTTCAGCGCTTTGATATTGTAAGTAAAGGCCGCCCAAACATCCCTGCCAGAGGCCCGTTAGCCGTCAAAATATTCATCATATTGTATTAATACGAGTTTTTCAAGTTTTTTCGTAAATAACGCCGCCCTACCTTGACAAATAAGCTATACTTATTGTACAATACGATAATTTCCGACCCAAAAACCATATTTTCAAGAGGATGCACTCATGACGCAAAAAATCCACGCAAAATCCCAGAAGGCAAACCAGGCAAAGAGCCTCACAAACCTCATAGACATGGGAAAGGACAAGGGCTTTCTAACCTATGACGAGATAAACAACGCCTTTCCAGACAACAACTTTTCTGTAGATGAGATGGACGGTTTTCTTGATACCCTGGGGGACCTCGGCATTGACGTGGTGGACTCTGACGAGCGGCCCGTTCCGGCCAAGCGGCAGGCCGAGAAGGCCGTGGCCTCCTCGGCAGAGGGCGTCGAGGACCCTGTGCGCATATACATGAGAGAGATGGGCGCAGTGCCCCTACTCAAGCGCGAGGAAGAGATAGTCTACGCAAAAAAGATAGAGGAGGCCGCCGCGGAGATAAGGACACTCACGCTCTCGTGCCCCTTTGCCACAAGAAAGGTCCTTCGCACGATACAGAGGATAAAGGCCGGGAAGGCCACGCTCAAGGACTTCATGGAAGACGCCGAGGACCGCTCGCCCTTTGACGAGGCAGGCATAAAAGAGGTTGTCACAAGCCTTGAGAGGATAAAGAGGAGAAAGCCCGAGGGCGCCTACAGGTTACTACGCGAGACGAACTTCAGTAACGCATTCATAAGGAAGATAATAAAGGACATCGTGCGCTTCGACCGGCTCATTGAGCGTGAAGAGGGCAAGCGCGGCCCCAAGAAGTCTAAAAAGGCCGCGACCCGCGTAAAGCGCGCCCTCACCCTTCTTGGCATGGAAAGAGAGGAACTGCGCGAGCTCACGCGCCAGATAAAGGTGCACGACTACCATATGTGGTCTGCCAAGCAGAAACTTATCGAGGCGAACCTCCGCCTTGTCGTAAGCATAGCAAAGCGCTACATAAACCTTGGCCTCAAGTTCTCGGACCTCATTCAGGAAGGCAACATCGGCCTCATGAAGGCTGTTGACAAGTTCGATTACAAGAAAGGCTACAAGTTCTCCACCTATGCCACGTGGTGGATACGCCAGGCCATAACGCGCTCCATCGCTGACCACGGGCGCACCATCAGGATACCCGTGCACATGATAGAGACCATTAACCGCCTCCTCCAGACCTCCCGTCAACTCCTCAAGGAACTTGGCAGAGAGGCCTACCCCGAGGAGATGGCCGAGAGGATGGAGATACCTGTTGCCAAGGTGCGCAGGATACTCCGCCTCATGAAGCAGACCCTCTCACTCGAGACCCCAATAGGCGACGACGAGGAGAGCTCCCTTGGGGACTTCATAGAGGACGAAAAATCTCCATCTCCAGTAGAGGCCGCCGTGGACCAGGACCTCTCGGACCAGACAGACCTTGCCCTCAGCGGACTTACGCCGCGAGAGGAAAAGGTCCTGCGCATGAGGTTCGGCATAGGTGAACGCCAGGACTATACCCTTGAAGAGGTTGGCAAGGTCCTTGGCGTAACGCGCGAACGCGTCCGCCAGATAGAGGCCAAGGCAATAAGAAGGCTCCGCCACCCCACCAGGGCAAAACTCCTGAAGAGCTTCGCCGAAGGCTAAGGGGCAAGGGGCAGGCACAGCCACAGCCAAGTGCAGGGGAGAATGGCGTAGCGATAAAAAGACTTAGGTGGGGGCTGAGGACCAAGGCAGGCACTATAGTAGATAAAATACCTGAGGGCATGACGTAGCGATAAAAAAACTTCGCCGAAGGCTAAGGGCCAAGAGGCAGGTGTGCATAAAGGACGGGATGAATAAAAAAAGGGGCCGCGCGGCCCCTTTTTTTATTGTTTTAAATTCCCCCCCCTGTCTTTTAGAAAAAAGAAAATTTTTTGATTGGGCGGCGATGTCCCTCTGGACTTTTGGGACATAACGCATAATAGGTACGCCCTATAAAGAAAAAACTGCTACAAAGAAAACCAATCAAAAAACTTTCTCTCTTCTGGGGGAGGGGGCAGGTTCGCAGGCTACTTACAGAATATCCCCATATTTTTTCATAAAAATCCCCTCCATCTCCTCCACCGTCACTCCCTCGATAAAGACCCTCTTATCCTTTGACCTCTCGCCCGAGGCGATGCTCATGGAGGTTTTCTTGATGCCAAGGGCCTTGGAGAGGAATGCGATGAGGGCCTTGTTCGCCGCGCCCTCCACGGGCGGAGCGAAGAGTTTTATCTTCAGGGCCTCGCCGTGAATGCCTGAGATCTCTTTCCTTGATGAGCCGGGCTGTATACGGAGGCTTATGAAGACCCCGCCCCTGCCTGCCTGGAAAAAGGGAAGTTTGGTCTGAGGGCTCAAGGTAGGTACTTTATCTTGTTGGCCTCTTCCTCGGCCTTCTGCGCCTCTTCCTCGTCTATGAGTATCTTTGTGGTGTGGTAATCGAGAAGGGCCCTGAGCGAGGCCTCGAACTCGGCGCGTTGTTTCTTGAGGCCCGCTATCTCGGAGTTTATCTCCTTTGCGTGAGAGCGCGCCTGCCTTATGATGTCTTCTCCCCGGACCTTTGCCTCGGCGATTATGAGTTCAGCCTCTTTTCTGGCATTTTCCTTGATGTCTGTCGACATCTTCTGCGTGGTGGTAATGGCGTCCTTCAGGAGGGCCTCGTTCTTCACATGCTCCCTCAGCCGTCCCTCCAGGTCGCGTACCCTCTCCTCAAGGCGGGCCTTCTCGCGGTTGGCATCTTCAAGGGCCGAAGCGGCAAGTTCCTTGAGGGAGTCCACCTCACGGGGGTCAAGGCCGAGGGCCTTTTTCCTGAAGGAGTACTCTTTTATCTCAATAGGGGTTATCTTCATGGTCAACCTCCTGTCTTTATCTTGAACGCTATCTCCAGCATGGTTGTTATCAAAAACCGCCTTATGAAAATTATGGCGAAAATGGCCACAACAGGCGAGAGATCCATGCCTCCGAGTATGGGGACTATGCGTCGTATCCTGTAGAGAACAGGCTCTGTGGCCTTGTAGAGGAACCTCACCACAGGGTTATAGGGGTCGGGGTTGACCCAGGAGATAAGTGCCCTGATGATTATTACCCAGACGTAAAAACCGAGGGCCATGTCCAGAATCTGGGCGATGGCCTGTAGAAGATTTGCGAAAACAAACATGAGTTTTTATAACGCCCCTTAATTAAAGAACTTTTTACCACAGTACAAAATATCCTACTTTTGCATAAAAAGCAAGATTTACAGGGTCTTTTTTGTATTACGGAAAATATGAGGCATCTTACCTTCCGGCAATGCATTACGTTGCCAAGACAAAAGCAAGGCAGGCTGGGACGATGCGCCGGCCAGTAAATTCTGAAAAGGAAGACAAAACAAGGGGCAGAGAGGATTAACCTGCCTGCCCCTTGATGTAGATATAATTTTACCCTACTTCCTGAACCCGTTCTCGATAAGCCGCCACGAGGTCTCGGGATTTTTTGTGGTAGGATTAAAAGCCGTTACGTTGAAGTTGAAGTGGTCCTCGCTTGTTATAAGCACTTGATATGTTCCAACATAGGCGTTAAAAACGTATACCCCTATGGGCGCGTTCATGGGCACGCCGTGGGTAAAGTGTACCGAGAGAGTAGCGCCGGCCGCTAGGCATATGTTATTCCAGCCGAAGAGATCGCCTGAAGGCGGGTATATATTGCCGAAGGGCATGGTTACGTTCTCCCAGTAATCAAAACACTCTGTCGTGGTGGTAGAGGTGTTAGTAATCGTAACACCATAACCAAAGCTGGAGCCCCGCGCGATACTGATTACGTCAGGGCTAAGGGTGAGGGTGAGCACAGGCGGCGGCGCGGTGGCGTCGTTAATCTTTGTAATAAAGGCGTCACCACTTCCTCTTCCTCCGGCGTTATGCCCCTGTATGGGATTCATGATGGGGAAATTCGTGGAACCGGTACCCCCCGTCACATAAACCGACGCAGTGCTGTCAACGGCTATGTCAAAGATAGAATCATAATGGTTACCCCCATGATAAGTTGAGTAGACAAGGGCCGTGCCTGACGGGTTTATCTT
>CAYYJQ010000039.1:0-16671 GCA_964472295.1 uncultured Thermodesulfobacteriota bacterium
TTATCCTGATAGGGGTTATGCGAGGCCGAGATGACGACACCCGCGTCGGCGCGCATGCTGGTGGTGATAAAGGCTATGCCCGGCGTCGGGAGGGGCCCCACTATGAGGGCGTCAACGCCCATGGAGCATATGCCGGCGACCATGGCGCTCTCGAGCATATACCCCGAGAGGCGCGTATCCTTTCCAACCACTATCTTGTGGCGCCTGCCCTCGCCCTTGAATACATAGGCTATGGCACGGCCCAGATGCAGAGCCATCTCAGCGGTCATGGGCTCGATGTTGGCCACGCCCCTTACGCCGTCGGTTCCAAAGAGTCTCTTTTCCATATCTCCAGTATCCGCCTTATCGAGATAAAAATTTTTTTACAAAAAAAAGACTATTTCTTTCTTCTCAAGACCTTTTTTATTGTAACGGCCACCTTTACCGTATCAGGTGTTACGGACCTCAGTTCCTTTTTTTCAAGGTTGATGCTGGCCTTGAAGACCTTTAATTCCTTTAGGCCCCTGATGTCAAGAGGCTCTGTGTAAAAATGCCTGATAGGCAGAATGTTCTTCTTAAGGCCCGCGGCCTCAACGGTCTTGGGGCTTATGGAGACATCCGTCACCTTGTAGCCTCTTGGCGGCGTGCCCCTGAGCCTTGCCTTAACGGGCACGGCCTTTCGGATTATCCTCTCAAGGCGGAAACGCACGGAGCTTGGCTTGACACCTGTGACCGTAACGCCTGTGGGCACGGCGATGTTATCTACCTCGACGCGGTACTTATTAAGCCCCTCCTTGGCGCCCGAGAGATCGAGGCCCGCGGTAATCTTTGATGGCGTAAGGTTGTTTATAACGAGCTTTGGACCCCGTACCCTTACGGCTATCTCCCCAGTGGGCGCTGTTGTCATTACCATGTCTTCCGGGATACCCGAAAACCCCAGTGGCACGAAGAAACCCACCTCCACGGAACTCTGCCCTGCCACGAAGAACCAGAGCCCTGTGGCAAGGAAGAGGGCAAGGAGTTTAAGGCCAAGATTATGTGTAAACCATCCTCTCATGCCCTCATCTTCCAGGGTAATCTCATGTTAAGCCTTGTCTTAAGGCCCGGCGTAGTTGAGGGGAGTATCCTCGTAAGCATCATGAGGAGTTCCTCGGATTTAAGTCTCATGCGAAGGTTGGAATCAAGGGCCACGGCTATCTCACCGGTCTGCTCCGAGACCACCACGGCAAGGGCGTCCGTCTCCTCGGCTATGCCAAGGGCCGCCCTGTGACGGGTGCCGACGGAGCGCGTTATCTCGCTCTTGCTGAGCGGGAGTATGCACCCTGCCTTGAAGATCCTCGATCCCCTTATAAGGACAGCCCCGTCATGGGTAGGGGACTTTGTATTGAATATGGCAAGGAGGAGTTCCTTCTTAACAGTGGAGTCTATCTCTATGCCCCCGCCGACGACCTCTGAGAGCCCCACGGAGCGCTCAAAGACAATGAGGCAACCAGTGCGTTTTCCAGACATGGCGATAACAGCGTCCACCACCTCGTCAATTACCGTGCCCGCCGTCTTCTTTAGTTCGCGGGCTATGAAGGGGCGTCCCATCTGCGTCAATGCCCTTCTGATGTCCTGCTGAAAGACGACAATGATAAAGATGATGATGGAGCCGAGAAAGTTGCTGAGTATCCAGTGGAGCGTTACGAGTTCGGCGCGAAGCGAGACAAAGTAGGCGATAATGACCACGCCGAGGCCCCAGAGCATCCTCTCGGCCCTAGTTCGCCGCACTATGAGTATGAGCCAGTATATGAATACCGCGACAATGAGTATGTCCAGTATGGAGATAATATTCTTGAGATTTACAAAGGAATAAAGCATCTATAAGACTCGTTCCTTGGCCTTTATTGAGCCCCTCAAGTGGTAAAGACGAGAACGTTCTCCCAGCCCCTCTGTCTGAGAGGTCTGGTTCATTGTCCCTTCTCAGGCTCCTGCGTGCGCACGGCCTGTGAGGGCCTCTGCCATGAGCACGGCCTGCCTGGTCTCCCTGACGTCATGTACCCTCAGAATGTCCGCTCCCTTCATGACGGCAAGGGCGGCCACGGCAAGGGACCCGCCAAGGCGGTCCGCGCCGGGGTCTCCTGTAAGGGCCCCGATGAAGCTCTTTCGCGAGGCACCTACGAGCACGGGCCTCCCAAGTTTTCTGAAGAGGCCGAGGTTGCGTAAGAGTGCAATATTGCCCTCAGCGGACTTTCCAAAACCTATGCCCGGGTCGATGATGATACGCTCTCTCTTTACACCGCGGTTAAGGGCATAATCGATGCGTTCTTCGAGATACCCGTAGACCTCGGCGACTATATCGTCATAGGCTGTATTTGCCTGCATGGTCCGCGGCGTGCCGCGCATGTGCATGAGGACACAGTATGCTTTGCTACCCGCCAGGACCCGGGCCATGTCATCGTCCATGGAAAAGGCGCTTATGTCGTTTATCATCCCAGCGCCGGCCTTTATGGCCCTTTTTGCAAGGGCGGCCTTGGTGGTATCTACAGAGACATTAAGGCCCTCGCAAGCGAGGGCCTCTACAACTGGGATTACGCGCCGCGTCTCCTCGGCAAGACTAACAGGCTCTGCCCCGGGACGGGAACTCTCGCCGCCAACGTCAATCCAATTGGCCCCCTCGTCGCGCATCTCCAGGGCCCTTGTGATGGCGTCCCTGGCGCTTAAATACCTTCCGCCGTCATAAAAGGAATCAGGCGTCAGGTTAAGTATGCCCATTATGATGGTTCCGCAGCCAGAGACTTTTGGCGCGCCCTCCCCCCCCCTGAGGCCCATATCAGGAGACATTCTCACCCCCCAAAGCGTATGGACATAGCCCAACCCTTTAAAGCCTCCTCTCCAGTGCTCATGTCCGGCAACTGACTCTTCCGCCTGTCTTGAATGAAGAAGTTATTAGTAAAGGTCATCAGGAATTTGAGACGTGCCGTATGAAGCCTTTTTAAAAGCCGTACACCACGTAGAGACTAATGAAGACATCTTAACAAGGGCCCCCCAGACAAGGGGACCATTGAATAAGCTCGATATATCGAAGCGCCCCCTGTCCCATTATCCCCCGGCCCTCTTATCCCCCCGGCACCCCTCTGGCCCCTTTCTCCCCACACTGCCCCCGGTCCCCTTTGGCCCCCTATCCCCCTCTGACCCCCCATGGCCCCCTACTCGACGGCGAAACCGAGCCTGCCAGGGGCGTCGCCGCGTTTTTTGTCTTTCTTGTCCCTGGCCTTTTCAGCGGGGCCGTTCTTTTTTTTGATATTGCCGTGGCTCTCTTCGCCCTCACCTGTCTCTGTGGGGATACTGGACTCGCTGACCTTTCCAAAGACGATCTCATCAAGCTCTGCCCTGTCGAGGGTCTCGCGCTCAAGAAGTGCCTCAGCAAGACGATGAAGGGCATCGGAGTTGGTCGTGAGGATGTCTTTTGCGCGATCGTAATTATCGCCTATTATCTTTTTCACCTCAGAGTCTATGACCTCTGCGGTCTCTTCGCTGAAGTCGCGAGACTGGGATATTTCCTTTCCAAGGAAGATATGTTCTTCTTTCTTTCCAAGCGTAAGGGGGCCGAGTCTTTCGCTCATGCCCCACTCGCAGACCATCTTTCTGGCTATCTCCGAGGCGCGCTCGATGTCGTTGCCAGCGCCCGTGGTCTGGTGCTCAAGGACCAGTTCTTCGGCGGCGCGCCCGCCCATGAGCACGGCTATCTTGTTTACAAGGTACTCCCTGCTGTAGGTATGCCTCTCGTCAATGGGGAGTTGTTGCGTAAGTCCAAGGGCCATGCCCCTCGGGATGATGGAGACCTTGTGAATAGGGTCTGTGCCGGGGGTCAGCATTGCCACGAGGGTATGACCTGCCTCGTGATAGGCCGTGTCCTTTTTTTCCTCATCGCTTATTATCATGCTCCGGCGCTCGCTTCCCATGAGGAGTTTATCCTTGGCATCGTCGAACTCGGCCATCTCGAGGACGTCTTTTCCGCGCCTGGCGGCAAGGAGGGCCGCCTCGTTCACGAGGTTCGAGAGGTCCGCCCCTGAAAACCCGGGCGTGCCCCGGGCGATGATGTCAAGGGCCACGTTGTCGGCCAGCGGGGTCTTTACGGCATGGACCTTCAGTATCTTTTCCCTGCCGACAAGGTCTGGTTTTGGTACGAGCACATTGCGATCGAACCTTCCCGGCCTGAGAAGCGCGGGGTCGAGCACGTCGGGACGGTTTGTCGCGGCGATGATAATTACGCCGTCGTTGCTCTCAAATCCGTCCATCTCAACGAGGAGCTGGTTAAGGGTCTGCTCGCGCTCGTCGTGGCCTCCTCCGAGGCCCGCGCCGCGATGCCTTCCAACGGCGTCAATCTCGTCGATAAATATCAGGCAGGGGGCGTTCTTCTTGCCCTGCACAAAGAGGTCTCGAACGCGCGAGGCCCCCACTCCAACGAACATCTCCACAAAGTCGCTTCCCGAGATGGAGAAAAAAGGCACGCCAGCCTCACCGGCGATGGCCCTCGCAAGAAGGGTCTTGCCGGTTCCAGGTGCGCCCACGAGGAGCACGCCCTTGGGTATGCGGCCACCGAGACGGGTAAACTTCTTCGGGTCGCGGAGAAAGTCTATTATCTCCTCGACCTCCTGCTTGGCCTCTTCTATGCCGGCCACATCCCTGAAGGTAACCTTGTGCTGGTCCTCCATGAGGAGTTTGGCCCGCGATTTTCCAAAACTCATGGCCTTTCCGCCGCCGGACTGCATCTGGCGCATGAAGAATATCCAGACCCCGATGAGGAGCACCATGGGGAACCAGGATACGAATATGGTGCCCCAGGAGGGTGTATCCACAACAGGCTCGGCGGTTATGCGGACATTATTCTGCCTCAGTTTGGAAACAAGGTCCGGGTATATGGGTGAGTAGGTCTTGAAGGTCTTACCGTCAATGAGTTTGCCCTTGATGTCGCTACCCTGTATGGTCACTTCCATGACCCTGCCAGACTCAACGTCTTTTATGAAGTCGCTGAAACTTGTAGAGTCCTGGGGCGCGTGCTTGTAATTTATGAAGTTGAAGACAAGGACCACAGTGGCGATTATTATGAGCCAGAGGGCGATATTTTTATACAAACGATTCATGAAATTTCCTTTCTTCAGAAGAAGCGGCTGGACTGCAATGGCAGTTGCCTATTGTAATATTTAAGTATTTCACATATTACACTTTTTTACAACAAAAAATTAGGAGTAAAGGGGCTTTTCATGGCCTTTTGAGGACCCCTTACAGGGATTATCTGCCGTGATAATAAAAGTGCCGGACCTGAGCGCCTCTCTGCCAGTGCCTTGCCCCGCAGGGGTTAGTCCAGGGCCCGGTAGTTTCTGTCAATAAAGGCGGCCCTTGCTATGGCCGCGCTAAAGAGCAATATGGCGGCTGTAAAGAACATCCAGAGGAGGAGTATCATTATGGCGCCAAGAGAGCCGTAGAGCATGTTGTAGGTGGGGAAATAACGGAGATAGAAGGCAAAACCCTGTTTCGCGAGTTCCCAGAGAAAGGAAAAGATGAGGCTTCCGTAAAAGGCGTAACGTATGTTGAGGTCTGGCCCCGAGAATATCCTGAAAACAACGGTTACAGCGGTAACGACGAGGGCAAAGGGAAAAACGTACTTGAGCGCAATGGCCTTAAGGAAATAACCTCCTGCGCCGCCGAGGAGCAGTCCCATGCCCGCAGTGACGATAATGGAGACAAAGACGGCGAAGACGGCAAGGAGGATAACAAAGACGTTTGTAATCCTCTTTCTGAAGAAGCCGTATCTGCCCTCTATCTCGAATATGGACGAGAGTGCGTCGGCAATGGCGTTAAGGACAAGTTCTGACGATAAGATAAGGGCCACGATGCTGAACCACCTGAAGGTCCTTCCATAGGCCACAATGCCCTTCAAGTCCTCGATAACACCGCCGCTAAGATAGGGCAGGCTTATCCTCGCCGTCTTTATCACCTCATCGAGCATTTCTCCTCTTGATCCAAAGAAGAAGGCCAGGGTAAGGGTGATGAGAAACATCATGGGTATGAGAGAGAAAAAGGCGTAGAAGGATATTGCCGCGGCCCTCTGTATGCAGCTCTTTTCACGGAAGATGCCTATGCCGTCACGAAGGACGATATATACCTTTCTATGGGCCACGCCTAATGTCTCCTTCTGAAGACAAGCCTCAGCGGCGAGCGCTCGAGGCCGAGGCCTGCGCGAAGGGCCTTCTTGAGATAGCGAACATAAGAATCCTCGATCCCCTCGGGCCGGTTCGCGAAGATAATAAAGGAAGGAGGATTAACGCCGAACTGCGTCGCGTAGAAGAGTTTCACCGGCCTTCCCCTGTAAAGGGGCGGCCTGTGAGCAAGGGCGGCCTCTCTGAGCACCGCGTTAAGCCTCGACGTCGGCACCTTTCGGGCGGCCTCCTCGACAACCTCGTCCACCAGAGGCAGGATCCTCTCAAGTCTCTGCCCTGTAAGGGCAGAGACAAAGACAACAGGGGCGTAGGAGATAAATGGCAGTCTCTCTCGTATCCCCTCCTCCACGCGAAGCGTGGTCTTGCTGTCTTTTTCCACGATATCCCATTTATTCACCACTATCACGCAGGGTTTTTTCCTGTCCTCTATGATCGAGGCTATCCGCTCATCCTGTGTCCTGACCCCATCCTTGCCGTCAAGCACAAGGAGGACTACATCAGAGCGTTCCATGGTCCTTATGGCCTCGATAACGCAGTAGGATTCCACCTGAAGGCTTATCCTCGTCTTTTTCCGTATGCCTGCCGTGTCTATGAAGAGATAATCGCGGCCCTTCAGTGTTACGGGCGTGTCTATGGGGTCGCGCGTGGTGCCGGCCATGTCGCTTACAAGGGAACGCCGGCGCCCGATGAGTTTATTCAATATGGAGGATTTTCCCACATTCGGCCTTCCAACAATGGATAGGGCTGTTCTCTTTTTTTCGCCGACGGCATTGCCCTCAGGGGGTTCCGGCGGGAGGGCGGCGTGGAGGGCGTCCATTAGTTCAAATATATTAAGTCCGTGCTCCGCGCTTACGCCTATGAGGGGCTCCACGCCGAGGGTGTAGAAGTCGGCGAGAAGGGCCTCTCTTCGCGGAGAATCTATCTTGTTGACAACATAGATGACGGGTTTACCTGACTTACGCAGGGAGTTCGCTATCTCGCGGTCGCCGTGGCAGAGTCCGGCGGTCCCGTCCATTAGAAAGACTATGAGGTCGGCCTCTTCGATGGCAAGACGCGCCTGTAGGCGCACATCGTCCATTATGCCCTCGGGGGCCACCTCGAAACCACCAGTATCGATGATGGTGAATGAGCGGCCGCGATCTTCCACGTCGGCGTAGTTGAGGTCGCGCGTAACGCCGGCAAGGTCGGCTGTAATGGCCTTTTTGCGGCCAAGAATGCGGTTAAAGAGGGTGGATTTACCCACATTGGCCCTGCCGACAATAGCCACAAGCGGGGCTATTTCTCTATTATTGGCACTAACTTTCAATATAACTCCTGATTTGTTGGGTTTCTTTATCTTTTCTTTCTTTTGGCGGGCAGTGCCCGCCCTATTCTCCCTCTTTTTTTCTTACCTCTCCTTTTCCCTCTTCTAATATCCGAACTCGCGGAGATTCCGTTCATTGGTTGTCCAGTCTTTTTTCACCCTTACGAAGAGTTCAAGGAAGACTTTTGTCCCGAGGAATCTCTCTATTTCCCTTCTTGCGAGGGTCCCGATTTTTTTGAGCATGGCCCCTTTTTTCCCGATGATGATCCCCTTCTGCGAGTCTCTCTCCACGTTTATAACGGCCCTTATGGCTATGAGATTTGGTGATTCCCTGAACTCCTCGACTACCACGGCGGTGGAGTAGGGTATTTCCTGTCTTGTAAGGCGGAAGACCTTTTCGCGCACCATTTCAGAGACCACGAAACGCTCTGGCTGGTCTGTGACCATGTCCTCGGGAAAGAAGGGCGGCCCCTCGGGGAGTTCATTGATGAGCACATCCATAAGAAGGTCCAAGCCCTCTGCCTTGAGGGCCGAGAGCGGGACTATATCATGAAAGGCATGGAGGGGTTTATAAGACTCGATAACAGGGAGTATATCGGGTCTGCTCACGGTGTCTATCTTGTTTATGCAGAGAATTACAGGGGCGCGCGTTCTTTTCAGGGCCTTTAAGATGGCACGGTCAGCGTCCACGGGCAGGACCGGCTCGACAAGGAATATAAGGGCGTCCACATCCTTTATGGAGTTCATGGCCTCGCGGAGCATGAAACTTGAGAGCGCCCCGCGTCCGCGGTGAATGCCCGGTGTGTCGAGGAAGACTATCTGCCCATTTTCCAGGTTTTTTACGCCCTTTATGACGTTTCTCGTGGTCTGGGGCCTCCTTGAGACAATGGAGACCTTCTCGCCGAGTATGGCGTTAAGAAGTGTGGATTTACCTGTGTTGGGCCGCCCAATGATGGAGACGAACCCTGATTTGAAGGCCATGGATATTCCCTTAGATGGTTTTATTTTTCTTAGAGAATATCATCAGGGCCCTTGCCTGTCAAAGGCTGGCCGACTCCGGCTCTGGGGCCATAGTCTGGAGAGCGTGAGCGTTGTGGCGAAAAAGACGATGGGGAGATAGGTAAGGGTATTTCTGTGTATTCCCGTCTGCTCGGTGACAGTTGCCACCTCGAGCGTAAGGTACACGAAGACGTACATGGAGATAAGGAGAAGTATTATCATGTAGAGATACTTGAGTTCTCCGCGCATGATGATCTTTCTGGCAAGGAGGCCGGCAACAATCCAGAGGGGGAAGATAAGGTTATAGTTGGCTGTAAAAAAGGTGACATAGAGGCCCTTTCCTATGACCTCCCAGTGCACGCCTCGCGCGGCGCTGTCGTGATAAAAGGGGTCATTAAGCCAGTCGAGGCTTGATGAGGCTCCGCTGTGGCCAAACCCTATGCCATGGTGCATCTTGAAGAGGAACCATGGCCCGGCGATGATAATGATGGGGATGACAAAGGCCGCGAGCGGGGCGATGATGGGCGCGGCGGAGGACCTCCTTCTGATGAGGAGAAATAGGAGAAGGGCCGCGCCGCAGGCCGCCGGGAAGAAGAGGCCCTCGTTCTTTATAAAGGCGGCCATGCCAAGGAGTATGCCCGAGAGGATGAGGTAGGAGTGATTGTCGTCTCTCAAGAACCTCCAGAGGGCCGCGACCCCCGAGAGGGCGAAGAATGCGAGGGGAAGGTCTGCGTAGGCGTCCTGCCCCTGACCAGTGAAAATTGGGACCGAAGCCATGAAGAAGACGGTGACCATGGCGTAGAAGGGGCCTGCCTCGCGCCTTATCGCATGGTAGAGGACCCCGAGCGTGCCCATGAAATAGAGGGCCACCGGGGCCTTGATGTATACCTCGTGAAACCTGCCGAGCATAAGGGCTATCCACGTCTGGAAGAGGGGCAGGTGCAGGGGGTGGCCTATAAAGAACCTGTATCCCTTACCAAAAAAGTGCTCATTAGCGGGGTCGAGGACAAGGCCCGCGTTATAGTAGAAGAACTTGGCGGAGATGGCCCAGTTGAGGTAACTATCCACTGTGAATATGGGACGCGTAAGTGACTCGTAGAAGACAAAACCCGTCTTCAGCGCGACCCATGCGGCGAGAAAGATGAAGAGATTGCGCCGCCAGCCCTGAAGGCGGGGCAGGAGGCCTGGAGGGGGTCCCGCGGCAGAGGCCGCTCCCTTCTTTGCCATGAGTGAGAGGGCTAAAAAGACTATTGTGAAGACGAGGAGCGGAATCCCCACGGAGACCCGGCTGAAGGGCAGGCCGGCAAGGCCGAGCATGAACATAAGGAAGGCGAGAACCCCGGGCCCCGCGGCAAGGCCGAAAAAGAAAACCTCTCCGGCGCCGGCACCGGAGGCGCCCTTGAGGATATAGCGGACGAAGAAGGCGCCGCCCGCAACGGGCAGGGCAAGGGATATTATGAGGAGAAAAAAATCCATGTCCTTATCAGAAAACCTCGTAGATGGCGGCGTTGGCGGCAAACCTCGTAAAGAGCCTTGCCTGTGGGGCGACAACCCTTGCCTTTGCATCCCGGAGCGCGCCTGTTACAGGGTCAATGGAGAGCACATCTCCGTATGACCAGAGAAAGCGGGCCTTCACTGAATTTTCAAGGGGCAGCATATAATACCTCGCAATGGCCGCAAGGGGGGTATCATACCCGAGCGTGGCCGGACGGACGGGTTCGCCAGGGGGCACGGATTCTCTCACAAAGGCGATAAAATCAAGAAAGGTATCAAAGTTGTGATTATTTACCCTGCGTATCCTCTCGTCAACATCAAGGCCAGAGAGGGTCTTCACATCGTCGCGCCAGATAACGAGCCAGTTGTAATCCATCCTGATTGTAAAGAGGGAGGCCGCGGCGATGATTATGAGGACAAGGACGAGGGGGGCCTTTTCTCTTTCAATAGGCCTCCCCTTGACCCTGTAGGCGAGAAGGACTGCAAGAAAGGCCACTACTATAAATACGTAGAGCATGGAGAGGAAACTCCATCCTCCCGCCTCTGGCGTGGTCACAAAGCCCACGGTGGCGCCGCTAATAAAGTCTGGTTCCCAGAACTCTCCAAATAGCAGAAATGCCGCCTGAAAGGCAGTTGGCTCATAGAGGCGGATACTATCGAGACGCACGGCGGCGCTCTCCGTGCTGTAAAACTCCACGACAAAGTCCTCGATATAGGCGCCCTTGCCGCCGGTCCTGCCAAGGTAAACATCAAGGTGTGTATCTCCCTGGGCGCCGTCGAGGACCTTGACCCTCACGGTCTTCATGAGGACCCTGCCCTTTGAGCCCCTTGCCCGTATGTTGCATATAATGCTCTTTGGGACCTTGAACCATATCTCCATGGCAAGGCGTCCTGCCGGAACCTTTAGTCCCACGGGCGGCGCGATACGCACGTAGTTATTACCCTTTAGAAAAAGGCCGCCCCCTGTGAAGCGGGCCTCGTCAACGTGCTCGAAACGCCACCTTGATATATCCGAAGGCCCCCTGAAGGCAAAGGAGGCCCCTGTTGCCGCCCGCGCAGGCCCGGCAATGATAGAAAAAGCCCCTGCCCCGAAGACGATGGAGCAAAGGAGGAGCAAAAATTGAATACGCTTTAATATCATGAGTTTTTTATGGGAAAAGGGGCGCAGAGAGGTATCCTTGCGGCTCCCCGGCAGAAGGAACTCGCCTTACACAAGGAAGGGAAGAGCGGGGCCGCCGCCTCACGAGAGATGGAGGAGAGAGGGCTCAGGGTTTGGGTTATGGCGGTGGAGAGTCTCTTTTTCATGGGCCACGCGGTCTTGGGGACAGACCTGTCCGGTCAGGTTGTCTTCAGGGTTTCATTCTAAGACATTAAAGAGCGCCCTGTCAACAAGAAGACCAGAAGAGAGCCTTGCGTCCCGCGGACAGGCGCTGGCAATGAATAGACCGGTGTGACTGGCCCTTAAAAAAGAGTGGACATGGATATTATCCTGGATGGGACAAGGCCCTTGGGCCGATGGGTTATTTGCTCATGGACTCGAAAAATTCCTTGTTGCTTGCCGTGTTCCTAATCTTGTTGAGGAGGAACTCCATGCTGTCAATGGGGTTCAGGGGCTGGAGTACCTTTCGGAGTATCCATATCCTGTTGAGTTCGTCCTTTGAGAGGAGGAGGTCTTCTTTTCTGGTGCCCGACTTGTTGAGGTCTATTGCCGGGAAGATCCTTCTCTCGGCGAGTTTCCTGTCAAGGACGATTTCCATGTTGCCCGTGCCCTTGAACTCCTCGAAGATGACCTCGTCCATGCGGGAACCGGTATCAATGAGAGCCGTTGCTATGATGGTCAGGCTTCCGCCCTCTTCGATATTTCGAGCGGCGCCGAAGAACCTCTTTGGCTTGTGCAGGGCGTTTGAGTCCACGCCTCCAGAGAGGACCTTGCCGCTTGGCGGAACCACGGTGTTGTAGGCCCGGGCAAGACGCGTGATGGAGTCAAGGAGTATTACGACGTCCTTCTGGTGCTCAACAAGACGTTTTGCCTTCTCGATGACCATTTCCGAGACCTGCACATGGCGTTGCGCGGGCTCGTCAAAGGTGCTGCTGATGACCTCGCCCACAACGGAGCGCTCCATGTCCGTAACCTCCTCGGGCCTCTCGTCAATAAGGAGGACGAGGAGGACCACGTCGGGGTGGTTGCTGGTGATGGAGTTGGCTATCTTTTGAAGGAGCATTGTCTTACCGGCCCTTGGAGGCGATACCACGAGCGCCCTCTGGCCCTTTCCAAGGGGGGTGAACATGTCCATTATTCTCATGGAGAGGTCGGGGTTGGCCTTTGTCTCGAGGTGGAGTTTCTCGTCGGGGTAGAGGGGGGTGAGGTTATCGAAGAGTATCTTCTCGCGTGCCACCTCGGGGTCTTCGTAGTTAACCTTCTCCACCTTGAGGAGGGCGAAGTATCTCTCCCCTTCCTTGGGGGGCCTTATCTGGCCTGATACGATGTCGCCTGTCCTCAGGTTGAAGCGTCTTATCTGTGAGGGCGATACGTATATGTCGTCAGGGCCAGGGAGGTAGTTATAATCAGGGGCTCTCAGAAAACCGAAGCCATCGGGCAGTGTCTCGAGGACACCTTCGCCGTATATTAGGCCGTTCTTGTCTGACTGGTTCTGCAGGAGGGCGAAGATGAGGTCCTGTCTCCTCATGCTCGACGCCCCTTCTATATTACACTTTCTCGCTAGCGTCGTAAGCTCGCTAATCTTTTTTTCTTTCAGGTCTCTTAAATGCATGGACTACTCCTCGGAAATGGCGTGAAAAGGGACGCGTAACACGCAAGGGGGGACAAGCGTGCCCGCCTCTGGGGTGACTTATTATATGGATAATGTTCTTAAGACTTTGTTCCTCTGGATTTATTTAGTCGGATTGAGAACCAGGGTAAGAGAACAAATGCAAGTTGAAAGGTATTTTGAAGATAGCATGGAAAAAATACCTTGTCAACTCTTTTTATATGAGGGCCTCAATTTTTGGGCGCTTCGCCCGGCCCATATTATTGGCTGATGCGCCGCGGCCATTGACTTTCTTTGTCATTGTCATTATTGCCCTCCTATGTGGGGCGCGGGGAGATTATAAGAGTGCTCGCCCTCTTCCCTATTGGTTTTCCTTGCTCCGATTTCTTTTTTCCAAAAGAAAGCGTGAGGTTTCCCTTGTCATTATTGTCCTCCTATGTGGGGCGCAGGGAGATTATAAGCGTGCTCGCCCTCTTCCCTATTGGTTTTCTTTGCTCCGCTTTCTTTTTTCCAAAAGAAAGCGGAAAATCTTTTTATATATCTCTTCAGCCTCTCCAAGCGTCTCTTCCTGTTTTCCGTTATTGTCTATGAGATAATCGGCGCGTTTCTTTTTTTCCTCAAGGGGCATCTGCGAGCCCATGAGCCGGAGGGCGGCCTCTCTATCTATGTTGTCCCTGGCCATGAGCCTTTTTATCTCTACTTCCTCGTCTGTAAAGACGACTATTATCTTCTCCATATCAGCGTCAAGGCCTGACTCGAAGAGTAGCGGCGCGTCAACGGCTATGACGCTGTCGGCGCCTTGTTTTTTCAGCCTTGCGATGCGCTTCCTGATGACGCGCAGTATCTCGGGGTGCGTAAGGGCCGTAAGTTCGGCGAGGCGCGCGTAATCAGAGAAGACGACTTTACCGAGGGCCTTTCTGTCAATGGCTCCGCTTCTAAGGAGTATACCCCTGCCAAAGGCCCGCACCACGGCATGAAAGGTGCTGGTCCCGGGCGTAAGGACCTCTCTTGCTATGACATCGGCGTCGATAAGGGCTGCGCCGAGGTCTCTGAATTTTCTGGCGACAAGGCTCTTGCCTGTCGCGGGCCCGCCTGTTATGCCAATGACTACGTTCTTTTTCATGATAAAACCCCGAGGCCGCAAGGCCTGTCTTCTGCCCTGTCGCGCTACCTTATCATTATAAAACTCATTTGCCTGCCCGTTCTGCCGTCTCTTCTGTAAGAGAAAAACTTTTTTTCATCACAGGCCGTGCAGGGCCCGGGCCCGTTGATATTACCGGGCAGGATTCCCATGCCGAGGAGGACATCCAAGACAGCACAGCCAAGGTCGAGGTGGAGCGCCCCGTCATTGCGATTAAAAAAAATCTCACCACCCATTCCCCTATCCCTGAACCTGGCCACAAGGTCTTCAGATACCTCGTAACAGCATGGGCCTATATGGGGGCCAATTGCCGCTACGCAGTCGCCGGCGCGCGCACCAAAGTCCTCTGTCATCACACTAAAGGCCTCTTCAATGACGCCGGCCACAAGGCCGCGCCACCCGGCATGGACCGCGGCGATGGCCCCTCCCGAGGGGTCGCACATCAGAACTGGCACGCAGTCCGCCGTAAGGACGCCTATGGCAATGCCCGGCGCGGCGGTAACTATGGCGTCGGCCTCAGGCCTTACGCTGGACATGTCGGGCGCGGTCTTCAGGACCACGACCTCCTTGCCATGGACCTGTCGCACAGTGAAGACGCTGTTATCAAGGCCAAAGGCGACGGCAATCCGCTCCATGTTGGCCCTTATGTTCAAAGGCCCGTCTCCCGGGCCATGGCCGAGGTTCAAGGTATTAAAGGGCGCGGGGCTAACCCCGCCCTCTCTTGTCATGAAGGCGTGCTCAATGACGGGAAGGCGCGAAAGCGCAGGGGCCCTTAAAAACAGGAGGCCGTCTTTCTCGTTTTTCTCAAGGGGCTGGCAATGCTTCATCTTCTTCCCGAAAGACCTCCTCAAGGGCGGTTATAATCTCGCCCATGTCAGCAGGCGGAGACGCGCTAAACTCCATGAATCGCCCCGTCGCGGGGTGCGTAAGGCCAAGATACCTTGCGTGCAGGCACTGACGCGGGGCCTTCTTCAATAGAGACCTTACGCCCGGCGGAAGGTTCACCGGCGCGTCCCTACTGCCGTTCCAGCCATAGAGTTCATCGCCCACCACGGGACGCCCTATGGAGGCAAGGTGTACCCTTATCTGGTGCGTCCGGCCTGTCTCGGGCATGAGCTCAAGGAGTGTGATGGCCCCGTAGCGCCTGAGGACGCGAAACCTTGTCACAGCCTTTCTCTTTTTTCTCGCCCTTGTGGAGATCTTCTTCCTGTCCGAGGGGCTCCGGCCAAGGGGTTTTTCAATGACGCCCTCGTCGGCCTTCATGGGGCCGCGCACAAGGGCCATGTATCTTCTCTTCGTGGTATGGGCGCTGAACTGCTCAGTGAGGGCCGCGTGGCTCCTATTGTTCTTCGCCACAACCATCACACCCGATGTGTCCATGTCCAGGCGGTGCACTATGCCGGGACGGTCAGGACCGCCAAGGGAGGAAAGATTGGGGGTATGATTTAAAAGCGCGTTCACAAGGGTGCCGCTTCTTCTTCCTGCCCCGGGGTGGACCACAAGGCCGGCGGGTTTGTTTATTACGATTATATCGTCGTCCTCGAAGAGAATATCAAGGGGTATGGCCTCGGCCCGGAGCGTCGCGACCTCTCCGGCAGGAAGGGTCACGTCCAGGACATCCCCCCTCCGTACCCTGTACGAAGGCTTCACGCGCCTGCCGTTCACGAGCACAAGGCCGCCTGTTATGGCCTTCTGCATTGCCGAACGCGTGGACTCGGGAAAAGAGGAAGACAGAAAGGCGTCAAGCCTTGGGCCCTCGGCAAGGCACGAAAGGGCCACCCTCTTGGCATGGGACAACCCAGCCCCATGCTCATCATGGAGGCGGCCCTTATTCAGATTGACCTTGACGGGGTTCATGGCGGCTTTGTTGTTGTAGGTGAGAATAGACCCTGAGGGCATGAGAATACAGAGTAAGAAATCGGCCCCAATGGACGATAACGCACTCCGCCCTCACGACGAGGGGAGTTTATCGCGAAGAATCTCGTCAACAAGGACGTCCCTGCCCTTCTCGGCGTTGGCCCGCACAAGGGTCTCGACAAGCCCGGCGTCGGAATTCTTGAAGGCCTTTATAATCTCCCCGTGCTGGCGCACAGAGTCCTTCATCCTCCCGGGAAGGCTCAGGGCCGTGACCCTGAAGCGCTCGAACTGCTGAACAAGGCTGTGCACAAGGGCAAGGAGTTTCTCGTTTCCGCAGGCCCCGAGGAATGTATCGTGAAAGGCGTTATCGAGTTTGAAAAAGCCCTTTACATCGCCCTTCTCGGCGCACCTCTCCATGGCCGCGTTCAAGCCCTCAAGACGCTTTATCTCCCGCGAAGTAAAGCGCGGACAGGCCGTCCTTGCCGCATAACCCTCAAGAAGGCTCTTTATGGCGTAAAACTCCCGAACGTCCTTATCGGTTATGGGGCTTACGACAGCGCCCTTTCTCGGTATAAGGGAGATGAAACCCTCGGACTCGAGCTGACGGAAGGCCTCGCGGATAGGGGTGCGGCTTATGCCGAAGTTCTCGGCAATCTCCTGCTCAGGCACACGCTCGCCGGGCTTGAGCCTGCCGCTTATAACAGCGTCCTTTATAAACTCAACTATCCGCTCCCTCAGGGTGAGGGGCTTTTCCACGGGATAATCAAGCACTCTTGTCTTTTCCATCGAATTAAGCCAACCCCCCCCGCTTTCTTTTGGAAAAAAGAAAGCGGGGCAAAGAAAACCAATAGGGAACGGGTCTATTACCCCTACAAAACCCCCGTGCCCACGCCGCAAAGTAATAAAGAGACAAAGAAAACCCCCCAC
>CAYYJQ010000040.1:0-16300 GCA_964472295.1 uncultured Thermodesulfobacteriota bacterium
CAAAACCCCCGTGCCCACGCCGCAAAGTAATAAAGAGACAAAGAAAACCCCCCACTTTCTTTTGGAAAACAGAAAGTGGGACAAGGAAAACCAATAGGGAACGGGTCTATTACCCCTACAAAACCCCCGCGCCCGCGCCGCAAAGTAATAAAGAGACAAAGAAAACCTCCCGCTTTCTTTTGGAAAAAAGAAAGCGGGGCAAAGAAAACCGATAGGGAACGGGCCAATCCCGCTTATAACGTCCCTGCGCCCCACATAGCAGGATATTATCAAGACAGGAAAAAAACCAATAACACGGGGAGAAACGTGATTGAATAGAGGCCCCTTGAAGACAAATATATACTAATTTCCGTATACAGTATACAGTGCGTAAAGTCAAGTTCTTTTTGCCTTTCAAGGCCTTACCAGAAGGGCCATCTTAATCGGCAATCACACTTTTTTCTTGCCCATGCCACGGCTTCGGTGTTTAATTACGCCGGGAGGAAGACTGGCACATGGGAAAAAAAACAGAAGAAAAGATACAGGTACACCTGCCCTACCCCCTGCTCTCGGCAAGATACAAAGAGGTCCTCGCCCTCAACATCGACCCTGAGGTCTATATAGACGGAGAAGATGTCGAGCACGCGGACAGGGCCTTTCTCAGGCGCGTGCGAGATGACATGGACGCACGGGGGCTACGCATCACGCAACACGGCCCCTATATGGGCATAAGCCCGGCGAGCCTTGACGAGGACACAAGAAGACTCGCCGTAAAGAGATACCGCGCCGCCTTCAACGCCGCCGAAGCCCTCGGGGCCGTGGTCATCGTGCTCCACGCCGGTTACAGCAGAAGGACCTTCAAAGGGAATGTAGACCACTGGCTCGCTCAATCCATGAAGACATGGCCCGAGTTCGTAAAGAGGGCCGGAGACGCCGGCATTACCATAGCCGCCGAGAACATCCTCGAAAGAGAACCCGGCCCGCTTAAGAGGCTCGTGGAAGAGATAAACTCCCCAAACTTCAGGCTCTGTATAGACTCCGGACACCTTAACGTATTCTCAGAGGTGAAATTTGGCGATTGGTTCGAGACACTTGGGCCATATATAGCCGAACTGCACCTTCATGACAACAGGGGAGACGTTGACGAGCACCTGCCCCTTGGCGATGGCACCATTGACTTCAAGGAATACTTCAGGATATTGAGACGCTTCAACGTGCGCCCTGTCTACACCATCGAGCCCCACAGCGAAGAGGCCTTTCCACGGGCCATAGAGGCGGCAAGAAGGTTTATAGCGAAGATGGGGGAAGGATAATTATCACTCCCCGCCCTCAGGCGCAGGGCAGTTGTAGGCCACTATCCTTATCTTCTCAAGGGTGACAAGGCCCTTGTGGTTCATCTCGATAATGACAGGGATAAAGTCCCTTATGCGCTCCTCGGTGTCAACTATCTCCACTACCATGGGCAGGTCCTCGCTGAGCATGAAGACCTTGGCTGTGTGCAGTTTGCAGTGAGCGCCATACCCCATGAAGCCCTTGATTACCGTTGCCCCCATGAGCCCCCGCTCACGCGCGGCCTCCACAATGGCCTCGTACACGGGCCTTCCATCAAACTTCTGCCTCTCGCCCACAAAGACACGCAAAAGGTCTACATCACAGGGCATCTCCATATAAGGCCTCCTCTAAAAGAGTAAAAAAGACAGAATAAAAAAATTTTCTTACTTTCTTTTAGGTACCCTCTGAATAATTCGTCCCTGAATTATTCAGAGACGGGAAAGAAAAAACGCGGTTTTTCTTTCCCTCACATTTTCAGCAACTTACAGTTGGCGAAAATGGCAACACATCCCTGTGTTGCAGGAAAGTCTGAATTAATCAGACTTTCCTTGGAAAAAAGGAAGTAAGACAAAGAAAACCAATATGTCCGCCTACAGGAGCCGCCCCACGGCAAGGCCCAGGACAAGCACTATGATGCCGGAAATGTTCTCAAGGGCAAGGTTGCCCACGGCCATGGCCCACTGGCCGTCCCGTATGAACTGACCCGTCTCGAACATGAAGGTGGAAAAGGTCGTAAAGGCCCCCATGAAACCGCCAAGCACTATGAGCCTCGTATGCCCGCCTATGAGAAAACGGTCCTCCGAGAGGCTCCATACAAGGCCAAAGAGAAAGGCCCCGGCGATATTAACGGCATAGGTGCCCCAGGGAAATTCCCCGCCATATACCCTCTGCACAAAACCGGCGAGAAGATACCTCGAGAGGGTCCCTCCGGCGCCGGCAAGGCATAGCCAGAGTAATTCCATGGGCGCTCCTTTCCTGTGTATTACGCTTTTACCTGAATCAATCGTTATCTTATAACAGATGCCCCTGGAAAATCAAAAAACTTTTCCCCCCTGCCCCGGTTGACTTCATGAACCCAACCGTGTTATTTTTAGTGGATATACCTTTAACCATCAAGTCCGCTGAAGGGCATACAAAGACTTAGGAGACCACTAAATTGAACTCATCGGCATTAGGCTCACACCTCGGACTCTGGGCAATGGTGGCCCACGCAGGCCCCATAGTAAAACTCGTGCTCCTCGTCCTCCTCATCTTCTCCATATTCTCCTGGGCCATAATCATCTACAAGGTCATGGTCCTGAAGAAGATAGAGAAGGAGACATCATCCTTCTACGAGGTCTTCTGGGAAAAGAGGCAGTTCTCGCATATTGCCTCTATCATCGGAGGGTATAAACACACGCCCCTCGCCCCCCTCTTCAGCGCCGTATACAACGAACTCGCCCTCATCATGAAGGGCTCAGGCGAAGGGAAGTCCCCGGCAGGACCGGACAAGATAGAACGCATCGAGCGTATGCTCAAGAAGACCAGCGCCGTCCAGCACGGCAAACTCGAATACGCCGTGAGCTTTCTCGCCACCGCCGGCAACACGGCCCCCTTCATAGGGCTCTTCGGCACGGTCTGGGGCATTATGACATCCTTTCAGGACATAGGGGCCAGCGGGGCCGCCAACCTCGCCGTAGTGGCCCCCGGAATCTCAGAGGCCCTCGTGGCAACGGCCATGGGCCTCGTAGTCGCCATACCAGCCGTTGTGGGCTACAACCACCTCACATCAAGGATAAACCGCGTGAGCACGGAAATGGATAACTTCTCATCAGACCTTCTCAATATCGTCGAGAAAAAACTCTCGCGCTAACCAGACTAACCACGGGTATACACTTAAAACCATGGCCATAAGACCACGGCGCGAAAAAGAACTCATGTCGCAGATTAACGTAACGCCCTTTGTGGACGTTATGCTCGTTCTGCTCATCATCTTCATGGTTACCGCGCCCATGATGCAGTCAGGCATTAACGTGAACCTGCCAAAGGTCTCGGCAAGGGCCGTAAACACAAAGACCGAACCCCTTGTAGTGACCATTGACAGTAGAGAACGCACATATCTTGGGGATACGCGCCTGAGCCCCACAAGGCTCAGCCGTAAACTCAAGGCCATTAACAAGTCGAAACCAGGTAGCATGGTCCTCCTTAAGGCCGATAAAAAGGTCCCTTACGGGTACGTGGTAAAGGTCATCTCCGAGATACGAAGATCCGGCATTACAAAGATAGGCATGATAACCGAATCAAGGCCGGTAAAGAGATAGTCCCGCGGTCGCCACGGGCCCGGTGCCAGGCATATATCCAGTAAAGCCTCTCTTTAGCCCCGTCTTAGGTCTCTATAAATAGCAGATGGTGAATTTTTTCGGCCATACCCCAAGGTTCTTCAAGAAGGTCCTTTACCTCTCCATCGCGGCCCATCTCATAGCCATTGTCGTACTTGGCTTTTACATGAGGGGCTCAAAAAAGGTCTTCTTCACGCCTGTATACACCGTAAGCCTCGTGGAGCCCGCAAGGCACAGGGCGCGACACGTGAAAAAACGGCGCGGCGTTGCCATAAGAAAAAAATCGCTTAAAAAACATGCCATCAAGAAAAAGGCCGCAAAGAAAACCGTGGCCCTAAAGAAGAAAAAGGCCCTTGTAAAGAGAAAAAAACCAGCCAAATCCATTGAAAAAGACCTCTCAAAGGCCCTGAGCGCCATAAGGGAGAAGGTCCGCGAAGAGGAAGAACAAAGACTCATAGCATCAAAGATAGAGACCATGAAAAAACGCCGCGAGGCCGAGGAACTCGTAAAGAGGCTCGAAAGCATAAAAAACTCCCTCGATGCCCCGCCCGCAGGGCCTGAAAAAAAGACAAAAACCACGGCGCCGGCCATGGCCTCGTCAAGCGGCGTAAAGACAGCGGACCTTGAACTCAAGCACAAGGCCTACTTCTCGCTCATAAGAGACCGCGTGCAGGCGAACTGGATATACCCCGAGAACTTTGACAACGAAAAAATATCCGTGATAGTCTCCATACGCATAGGACGCGACGGAACGCTCCAGAAAAGCTGGGTGGAAAAAGGCTCGGGCAACAGGCAGTTCGACGAGTCCCTTCTCAAGGCCGTAGAAAAGGCCTCGCCCTTTCCACAGCTCCCGGAAGACTTCACCGAAGATACGCTTGAGACAGGCCTCAGGTTCTGTCCAAGGTGCGAATAGAGAATGAAAAAAACAATCCTCCTCATAACCCTCATTCTGGGCCTCGTCATTACGGGAAGGCCGGCCCTCGCCAAGGTCTACATAGACCTCGCGGCCCCATCCATAAAGAGACTGCCTCTGGCAGTGCAGGAGTTCCGCTACCTCGGGCCTGACCCCTACTCCGAGGACGAGAGGGCCCATATCAGGGGTATTTCAGGCGCCATGCTCGACACCATCAAGAAAGACATGGATTTTTCCGGTGTCTTCAAGGTCCTTGATAACGAAGCCTTCCTCGAAGAACCTGAAAAAGCCGCCTTTGACAGAGATGATGTCGGCTTCAGGGACTGGCGCATGATAGGGGCCGATGTCCTTGTAGAGGGCAGGTTCAGGATAGAGGGCGAGAGGCTCATCGTGGAGGTCAGGCTCTTTGACACCGTGCGGCAGACAACCATAATGAGCAAGAGGTTCATCGGAAACCCGGAAAGGCCAGAGAGAACGGCTCACTTTATCTCAGAACGCATTTACGAGGAAGTCACGGGCAGAAAGGGCGTCTTTACAACAAAACTGCTCTTTGTCTCAAAGGTCAAGGGCAACAAGGAGATATTCCTCTCAGACTACGACGGAAGGCACAGGGTACGGATTACGGACAACCACTCCATCAACCTCTCACCAAGGTGGTCTCCCGACGGCAAGAAGATGATATACACCTCATACAAGAGGGGCTACCCCTACCTCTACATCTTCGAGCTTCTCTCGGGTCACGATTCGCTCATCTCAAAGAGGCGGGGCCTGAACATCGGCGGCAGGTTCTCGCCCGACGGAAAGAGCATCGCCCTTACGCTCAGCACCCGCACAGGCCCGGACCTCTTCCGCCTCTGGCTAAACGGACGCGGCTATGAACGCCTTACCACGAACTACGGCATAGACGTCTCGCCAACGTGGTCGCCCGACGGCACAAAGATAGCCTTTGTATCAGATAGAAGTGGAAATCCCCACATATTTGTGTTAGACTTGCGAACCAAAAGAACGCGGCGTCTCACCTATGGGGGTAAATACAACGCGAGCCCCTCATGGTCGCCCGACGGCTCGAAAATAGCCTATGCACGGGCCGACGGAGGCCCCTTCAATATATGGGTAATGAACGCCAGGGGCGGCGGGCAGGTTCAACTCACCTATGAAGGCAACAACAAGAGCCCATCGTGGTCGCCCGACGGAAGGTTCATAGCCTTCACACGCACCACGGGGGGCCGCGAATCTCTCTACATCATGCAGGCCGATGGCACTCGCCTCAGGAGAATACCACTTGGACGCGGCGACATCAGCTCACCATCATGGTCACCCTTCCTGAATTAAGGGGGCCTGAAGGGGGGCCAAGGGGGCCACGGAAGGTCAATGGGGGGGCAAGGTGGGTAGCGGGGCAACCGGGCAAGGGGGGGCGGGGGGCAGAGGGGCAACGGGGCAGGGAGGCAAAATGGGGACAAAAGGGGCATGCACGGGGGGGGAAGAGGGGCAGAGGGGAATAAAAGAGTGGGGCAACGGGGACCAGTGGGGTAAGGGGGCTGGTGTAATAAAGGGTCCTGGCGTATCAGGCTTGATTTGGCCCTGGCGAGTCGGCCTCACAAGACAAAAAAAAGCACAATCCAAACATTTTTATATACTTTCAACGAAACAAGGAGGCATTCATGAAGAGGTTTTTCAGAACCATACCGCTTCTGCTCATAGCGCTCTCCATTGCGGCATGCGCGGGCAAGACAGTTGTTACGGAAGATTACTCCGCGGCATCGGGCAAGAAGGGCGAGGCCACTACAGTGGTTCCCGAGGAAGGCGTAGGAGTCGGTGAGGCCGGGGTGAGCGAGTCTGACATAAACGGCCCTGGCGAGAAGTACCGCGAGGCCTTTGTATCAGACGAGGACAGAAAGGCCGCCACAGAAGCAGCCCGCGCCGCCGGGCTCAAGGTAGTGCACTTTGACTTTGACAAATACACCATCAAGGAGAGCGACATCGAACTTATCAAAGAAGATGCACAGTGGCTCAAAGACCACCCACGCGTCTATGTCCGCATAGAGGGTCACGCCGACGAGCGCGGCGAGAACGAGTACAACATGGCGCTCGGTGAGAAACGGGCAACAAGCGTAAAACGTTACCTCGAGTCCCTGGGCATCTCGGGAAAGAGACTCTCCATCATAAGTTACGGCGAGGAAGACCCCATTGACAACGGTCATAACGAAGAGGCCTGGGCAAAGAACAGAAGGGCCGAGTTTGAAAAACTCAACTAAAGGACCCCGGCGAATATTTTAAACGCATCGCACCATTACATGGAGCGCCCATTCAGGAAACAACTGGGCGCTCCCGCGAGTTACTGCCTATGAAGACATTGAAGGGCCCGGTGGGCCTCCTGTTACTGCCTCTCCTCCTGCTCCTCACCTATGGGTGCGGACCGGGTTTTCCCATTGTCACCGAGGAACAGCAGAACTTCATGGATCAGGTGGACAGGACCGCCAAGAAGACGGCGGCCCTTGAAAAACGCATTACCACCCTTGAGAGCAGGGGCGCCGACAAAGAAGGCGTGGAAGCGCTGAAACTCCGCCTCGCCGAGACAACGAGGACCGTCGAGGACCTTACACGGGAGTTCTCCTTTGTACGCGGAAGCCTCGAAGAGTCGGCCAACGCACGGGCCCAGGCCGGAAGCGAGATAGCCTCCCTCGATGAAGCCATCCGGGGCCTTAACGAGCAGATACGTTCTCTCGGGGTAACCGCCGCAGGCGAGAAAAACGAAATAGCCGCCCTGAAGGACGCCCTCGCCGCGGCGACTATCAAGATTACCTCCCTTGAGACCGAGATTGGGGTCCTCAAGGATACCCTTAAAAAATCCATTGAGGCAGGCATAGCGAACGTTGCCCCCGAGGTCGCGCCACCGGCCCCCGGAGCCCCTGCCGCCATGCAACCCGATTCCAATGCCGCCATAAAAGGCGCGCCTGGCATGGCGTCCCAGCCCTCGGGAACTACCGCCGCCTCGGGAACTACCGCCGCCACGGCAACTCCAACGCCCGCGCCTCTGGCAAAGGCCCCCACACCCCCTGCGCCGGAAGAGATAAAAAAAGGAGACCCCGAGGCCCTCTACTTCAAGGGGTTCAAACTCACAAAAGACAAGGATTACGACCGGGCCAGGGCAATATTCAAACGCTTCCTCAGCCTCTACCCCAAGAGCAGGCTCGCCGACCACGCCCGCTACTGGCTTGGTGAGATATACTACTCAGAGGGTAACTGGGAGAGGGCCATACTGGAGTTCGACAGGGTCATAAAAGAGTATCCAAACGGCGACAAGGTCCCCGCGGCCATATTGAAAGAGGGGTTTTCCTTTGAGAGGCTCGGCTCAAAGAAAGAGGCAAGACTGCTCCTTGAGAAACTGGTAGCCACCTACCCCGAGAGCCCCGAGGCCAAGAAGGCCGCCGAGCGCATAAAGAAACTCAAATAGTCCCGCGGCCTATATGAGGCTCTCCCAGGGGCCCCCGCCCCTGAGCCTGAACCGCGGGGCTCCCGATAAAGACCCTATCCGGCCATTGGCCGTCCATCCCCAGTGAAAATACAGCATCGAGCCTCCTCCACGGTCCGCAATGGAAAAAGGCGCCGCCCCGCGTCTCTTTCCTCACATTTTAGGCAACATACAGTTGTTAAGGATGGCGGCGCATCCCTGCGCCGCCTGAAAGCCTGAATTAATAATCAGACTTTCCTTGACAAAAACCCCAAAAAAGGACCCCCTGGATAAAAGTCATATCCAGGACCCATCTCTTTTGGTATATAATATTTGATGTAGTAAAGAAAAAGACCGCGGAATAGACATGACTCACAGCGTATCACTTCAAAGATGCTCCAATTACGAACCTGACTCAGTCTACAAGAGCGTCAGCAGGGCCGTTGAACTACTTGGCGGCATGGAAAAGTTCGCGAAAAAGGGCGAACGCCTCATCCTGAAGCCCAATCTCCTTGCCGCAAAACCCGTTGACGCGGCGGTAACAACGCACCCATCCGTGCTCCGCGCTGTCATCCGCCTCGTAAGAGAGGCCGGAGCCACACCCGTCGTAGGCGACAGCCCGGCCATCGGGAGCGCCCGCAAGGTAGGGCAGAAGTGCGGCGTCCTCGCGCTCTGTGAGCAAGAGGGCGTCGAGTATATAGACTTCAACGAGGCCGTCTCCGTTAATAACCCCGATGGCCATATCTTCAAGCGCCTCGAGGTGGCGCGCGCCGTAGCAGGGGCCGACGGCATAATAAACCTTCCAAAACTCAAGACCCATGCGCAGATGCTCCTCACCATGGGAGTAAAGAATATCTTCGGCTGCGTACCTGGAAAGAGAAAACCCCAGTGGCACTTGAGCGCCGGTGTGGACACCCTGCACTTCGCCAATATGATACTCGATCTCTATCTCTACATAAAACCCCGGCTCACCATAATGGACGCCGTGGTGGCAATGGAGGGTAACGGCCCGGCAAGCGGAGACCCGCGGGCGCTGGGTCTTGTGGCGGCTTCAAAAGATGCCGTGGCACTTGACGCCATATGCTCCCGCATACTCGGCGTACCCGGGGGAGATGTCCCCATACTCGAGGCCGCGCTTGGTAGAGGGCTCTCCGGTGCGAACCCTGATAATACTGAGGTCCTTGGCGACGACCCCGGCCTCTTTGAGGTAAAGGACTTCAAACTCCCCCCTCTGGTGCATACGCGCTTCACGGAGAGTCTTCCCTATTTTCTCGGGTCAAGGTTAAGAAAATCCCTGACCGTAAGGCCCCATGTAATACACTCAAGGTGCACGCTCTGCGACCTCTGCGTGGGGGTCTGTCCGGCGCGTATCATGAAGAGCGATAAAAAGATAATAATCGATTACGACCAGTGCATCAGGTGTTTCTGCTGTCAGGAAATGTGCCCCAACGAGGCCATAACCTCAAAGGCCGGGTGGCTGAAGAAGATCCTGCCGGGCCTGTAATGGCCGCCTTTAACGGCCCCTGGCCATTAGACGCCCTGTCACCAAAAAGACCCTCTCGGAGCATATAGTGCCATCTTTCATACCCCGCAAAAAAATTCTCGCTCTCATGGCCGTGCTTATACTCGCTGTGGCCATTGCCGCGGGGTACTACCTCTGGCGCGTGCCCCTGGACATAACACGCTACCGCGGGACCATTATCTCACGTATCGAGGACGTTACAGGGGCAGACATCACCACTGGAGACGCCTCGCTCCGCATCCTGCCCTCTCCCTACCTCGAGGTAAAGAACGTCCGCATGACCTTCAGGGACGAAGAGGTCCTAAAGGCCAGGGTCATGAAACTCCACATCTCCATTCTACCAATCTTTCTTAAGAAGATAGTCATCGAGCGCATGACCATGGAGGGTTGGAAACTCAACGCGCGGCGTAGACCTGACGGGACCATGGCCCTTGTAGATATATACGAGAATGTCATAAAGAGAAAACACATCGTAAGCATAAAGACCATGAGGCTCGCCAGTGGAAGGCTTACTCTGGTGGACAACATGGGCGGCAGGGACCTTCGAGTCAAGGCCACCTTTAAACGGGGACAGGTCGAGAGAAAAGACGGTGTATTCAGGTTTCAGGCGGACCTCGGTCTTGAGGACGGGGCAAGCGTTTTCGCCCATGGAGAAGTGGGAAAATCTGAAAAGGGCATTTATCTCAAAGGCCGGGCAACTCTGGCCAACATGGACCTTGCCGAATTATCGAAATACGCGAAAAGACCAGACCTCAAGGGCCGGGCCTCTGGGGATATTTCCTTCACATACAGCGACTCGCTCAAACTGAGCGGCCTTGTAAACTACAAGGACCTGACCCTGAACGAGCCTTCTCTTTCGGCCAAGCCCCTGCACTCAGGTTCCGGCAAGGCCGGCTTCGCCATTAGCCTCGTCAAAAAAGACCTCTCTCTAAAGATAAAAAAGGCGCGCCTTGACATGGACGATTATGTGGTCAAGGGCTCAGTGGACCTCGCCGGAGACGTGACCCGCCCACAAGACCTCTCCATTGACCTAAACCTTGAGTCCACACCCATACCCGCGAGAGAGGTGAAGGCCCTTGTCCTTGACAGGGTCTTCAAGGACAAAGAGCTCAGGTGGATAAACGACTTCACCTCACTTGGCGGAGCCGTGTCCGTAAAGTCCTTTATTCTCAAGGGCACGGTAAATGAGATAAGCGAGGGCACGGCCTTCAAGCGGACCGGCGCAATGCGCCTTGAAGCAGGCCTTGAAGGGCTGAGTTTCCACCACGGCGCCCTCGGCCCCGAGGAGGTCCGCAACCTCTTTGGCGGGTTTACCCTTGCAGACGGCTCCCTGGCTTTTCACGGGCTATCGGCAAAGGTGGGCACGGGCTTCATAGAAAAACTCTCCTACAGCATGAAGGACCTTTACACGAAAAAAAGGCCTACGTCCTACGACCTCTCTCTTGCCGGGCACATGGACGCGGGCAGGGCCATAAAGCTTACCATACGTCTCTTCAGAGATAGCGGCAAGGACGTAAAGAGGCAGTTACGCCGCATAGCCGCAACAGGTGATACGCGCGTAAAGTTCAACCTCAAGGGAAAGATAGACGTTAAGGACAGCGCCTGGTTCTCCGTAAACCTGGGTCTCAGTAAGGCCACCTTCCGTTATGAAGGGTTTCCCCTCTCCTTTACATCTCTCGACGGGAATATAGAGATTGACAACAACCGCTTCACCTTCACAGACATCGCCGCACGGGACAGTGCCAACTCCACCCTGAGGGTCAACGGCTATATACGGGACTACACAGGGGCCAATCCCTTCTTCCGCCTTGAGACAAGGGGCAGTGTATACGGAGGCACGCTCTCGGCCTTCACGGGAGGCACCGTGCTTGAGGACCTTAGGACTGACGATGCCCTCTCCTTTACCTCACGCATAGAAGGGCAGAAGAAGTCCCTCAAGGTAGATGCTGAGGCTGACCTTGGCCCTACGGGCCTTGAGTACGGAAAACTCATCAAGAAAAATGTCGGCGTTCCACTTGTGCTTACAATGAAACTCATCTTGAAGGAACGCGCGATAGAGATAAAAAAGGCAAGCCTCCGGACCGTGGGAACAAGCCTCAACCTGAAGGGTTCCTTCAACCGTGGAGATAAACGCGGCCCCTTTAGCCTCTTTATAGAGTCCAAGAAGGCCCGTATCTATGACCTTGCCGATATGACGCCGCTTATCGTGAAGAGAGCGGATACGGCGGGCACGCTTAACGTTATCCTCAAGGTCTCAAGGGGACGGCGCCAGAGAAAACCCGGATACAGCGGCATCATATCTCTAAAGAAGGGGCATTTTTCAAGTTCTCTCACAGAAGAGCCCCTGAAGGCCCTCGACCTTTTTCTCGATTTTGAGGGCGACAGCGCGAAACTGCGCATACCCACGGCAAAGGTAGGCGCAAGCGATATTCACGGCTCTCTTGAGATAACCTCCATCTCAAAGGGCCTGATAAAACTTAACCTCGCATCAGACAACCTCGACACTTCCGACATATGGGGCGAAGGCAGGGACGGCCTCGGCCAGTGGCTGGAAAAGATACGCTCCCTTGGGGGCGCCAAGAAGAGAGGGAAAAAGGTCATAACCGGTAGCGGCAAGATAAGCATAAACAGAGGAACTGTGCTTGACGAAGAGGTCCGTGACCTCAAGGGCGAGATACTCATGAGCCCCCAGTTCGTCAGGATAGACCCCATAGTATTTCTCACAAAGGGCGGGGCCGTAAAGGGCATGGCGCTCCTTTACAGGGGCGACACGGGAAAACTGCTCTTCAGGGGCACGGCGGGCCTCACGGGAATCGACCTCAAGGCCCTCCTTACGCGGTTTGGCGCGAAAAAAGACATCCTCACAGGGACCCTTAATGGAGATATTGCTATAAGCTGCCGCCGCAACGCCAAGCCCTTTGCCAGGTGTCTTAACGGCAAGATACACGTAAGGGCCGAGAAAGGACGCATGTGGAAGTTTCAGGTCATAAGCAAGATATTTTCCATAGTGAACATCATCTCAATTGACGAACTATTCAAGAAGGGCCTTCCCTACAAGTCCATAACCAGCGACTTCGCCATCAAGGACGGAGTGATAACAACGGATGACCTCCTCTTTGACAGCGACTCCATGCGAATGTCCGCTGTAATGAGCCTCGACAGCGCAGAAGGGACCATTGACGCCACCTTGGGCGTGCACCCCTTTGTGACCATAGACAAGGTGGTCACCAACATACCCCTTGTGGGCTGGATAATAGGGGGCAAGGAAAAGAGCTCCGTGAGCCTTTACTACTCCATAAAGGGGCCGCTGAAGAAACCCGCGGTTGAGCCCGCGCGCATAAAGAACATACAGAAGGGCATCATAGGCAAGATGGAGAGGCTTATCACCTCGCCCATAAAGATAATAGAGATGGGCACTGGAATGCTCAACAACAAGGACAAGGGGGAGAGCGATGACAGAGAATAATATAGATGACGCCTTCCGTTCAAGGCCCGGCTTCTGGAACACCTTGAAGGCAAAGTGGTACAGGCGCGGTCTTGAGTCTTCCACCTTCCCCTCGACCGTGGCGCCCTTCATCCTTTCTCATGCCAAGGGAGCAAATACATTTCTCGACGTTGGCGCGGGCTGTGGAAGCCTTGCCATTCCGCTGGCAAAGGCTGGAAAGGAAGTAACGGCCCTTGACCCCTCGGCGGCAATGATAGCCATACTTCAGGAAGAGATGAAACGAGAGGGACTTACGAAGATAAAGACCATTATATCCCCCTGGAAGGCAGGAGTCCTGCCGCCCCATGACGCGATTATATGCGCAAATGTCCCGGGACTCCTCAAGGGCTCCATGGAGTTTTTACGCGAGGCCTCAGAGGCGGCCCGCATGTATGTATTTCTCGTCGAGAGCGCGGGGCCGAAGGCCGACAAGTTCTACTACAAAGAACTATACCCCCTCATATTCAACCGGGACTTTGGGCCAAGAAGGGATTATCTCGCGACATACGAGGCCCTGCACGGCCTGGGCATATTCGCCAACGTGCGCATAGTGGAGTATGACTTTGACCAGCCCTTTGACTCACTGGACGAGGCTGTGGAGTTCTGGAAGGAACACATGTGCATAGTAACGGAAGAGCACGACAGGACGCTTCGCGAGTTCCTTGAAAAGAAACTCGATAAAAACGGGAAGGGCCTTGTGTCGAGGATACACAAGAGGTCTGCCATCATCTGGTGGAAGACCGGAGCATGAGGGCGGCATAGGGGGGCAAGGCCAACCCTACCCGGCTACAAGTTTTTCCTATTGATTTTCTTTGACGCGGTTTCTACCGGCGACAAATGTCTCTAACTACGCGTCATGACCTAAAAATCCAGAGGAACAATCTTGCCCAATCAAAAGACTTTCTTTTTTCCAAAAGAAAGCGGAAGGTTTTCTCTGTCTTACTTTTTCCCTCTTTTATTTTGCTATACAATCGTCCTTATATGTGCTAATCTATTTTTTTATAATAAGTACCAACCGGTCGGTACGTGCAGAGTCAAGGTTGATCCCATCCATTACATACAGATAAGTCCTTCAACCCTTTCCCCGCGATAACCTTAAATATCCAGCCTGGACCGGCCCGTTCAAAGGGGCAGGCAGTTTACATGGAGAATTATTACATGAAGTTCGAGAAACTCGGCCTTCAGGCCGAACTGCTACGCGCGGTTTCCGCCGAGGGCTACACCACACCTACACCCGTACAGTCGCGCGCCATACCGCTTGTGCTTGAGCGCCGCGACGTGCTTGCCGGGGCTCAGACTGGCACGGGCAAGACCGCGGCATTTACCCTTCCCACGCTGCAGATACTTAATAAAAACGGGAGGGGACGTTTTCCAAGGGCCCTTGTGCTTACGCCCACCCGTGAACTGGCGGCCCAGATAGGTGAAAGCGTCCGCTCCTATGGAAGACACCTATCCCTCCGCCATGCCGTTGTATTCGGGGGCGTCGGCATCAACCCGCAGATAGACAAACTCCGCCGAGGCGTGGACATACTTGTGGCAACTCCCGGACGCCTTCTTGACCATGCCTCACAGCGCACGGTAAACCTCTCGAAGGTGGAGATACTCGTCCTTGACGAGGCGGACCGTATGCTGGACATGGGCTTTATCCACGACATAAAGAGGATAATAAAACTCCTTCCCGTAAGGAGGCAGAACCTCCTCTTCTCGGCCACCTACTCTGACGAGATAAAGGCCCTTGCCGACGAGTTCCTGCATAACCCTGAGTTCGTGGAGGTGGCAAGGAAGAACATTGCCGCAGAGACAGTAAGCCAGGTGGTGCACCCTGTCGGGCACTCGGAAAAACGCGAACTCCTCTCTCACCTCATAAAGACAGACAACTGGAAGCGCGTCCTTGTCTTCACGCGCACAAAACACGGGGCCAACCGCCTCGCCACGCAACTCCAGAGAGACGGCATCACGGCAACGGCCATACACGGCAACAAGAGCCAGGCGGCGCGCATTAGGGCCCTTGCCGAGTTCAAAAGAGGGGCAGTAAGGACGCTTGTGGCAACAGACGTTGCCTCGCGGGGACTCGACATTGACCACCTGCCCCATGTCGTTAACTTTGACCTTCCAAACGTACCAGAGGACTATGTCCACCGCATCGGGCGCACTGGAAGGGCCGGAGAAGAAGGCACGGCGCTCTCTCTTGTATGTAGCGGCGAGCAGGGCCTTTTGAGAAATATCCAGAGGCTCCTCAAACGTGATATTCCTGTAAGGCATATCGATGGTTTCCGTCAGGACGAGTGTCCCGAAGAAGGCCACCGCATGCAGAGATACGGCGGGGGGCAGAAGAGACCTTCTCGTGGGGGACAGAGACGGAATAACTTCAGCTCCAGCAGTAGAAGCAATGGCAGGGGAAGGGGGTATGAGGGCAGACGCGCCTCTGGGCGCTAAGGCCTGAAAACACATAGGCCCTGAACAACCTTTTATATCCGCCACCCCGCAAGGGGTGGCGGATATATTTTCTTAAGGGCATACGCCCCATGAAACCCGGCTATAACGTTACTATGACGCGACTTGGCGAGGTTGACTTTGACCGTCTATTAAGATATAAAAAGGGGGTCGCAAAAGGAACTGCGGACATGGCCCTGGGAATAAAAGCCCTTAATTTTAATACATATTTTCAACCATCAAGCAAATAATAACAAAGAGGGAAACAATGAAATTTTTCAAAAAAACCCTGATTATCCTCCTGCTATCCCTATTCCTTATTCCATGCTCGCGCGCCATGGCTGACGACTCTCTATCGCATACCATAAAGAGCGCCCTTTACGGCGGCGCCCTCGGCGGGCTCGTAGCAGGCGCCGTAATCCTCGTTACCGACAACCCAAGTGATAACCTCGGCTATATACCCACTGGCATAGGGGCCGGCATACTCCTTGGCACGGCCTACGGCATCGTCACAAGCGATATTGTGCGGGACCGTGCCTTTAGCGAGATCGACAACGGAAGGCTCAACCTCCACGTCCCCACCGTAAAGACCACGTCCACCTATGACAAAAAGACGCAGACCTCTGAGATGGTGGAGTCCGTGGACCTGCTGAAGGTGCGTTTTTAGAATAACCAGGAAACAAAAGGGAAATAAGCGGGCTTCGCCCGCAAAGAAACAAAAGAGAAGAAGAGGGTGGGCTCCGCCCACAAAAGAAAGTGAAAGGATCTCCTTACTTTCTTTTTGAAAAAAGAAAGTAAGACAAAGAAAACCAATAATAAAAAAGGTGGGCACTGCCCACCCTACGAAGCTACCCACCAATATAATGAA
>CAYYJQ010000041.1:0-16268 GCA_964472295.1 uncultured Thermodesulfobacteriota bacterium
TCCGGCCCCCTGCTCCCAAAGCAGGTGCGCTACCAGACTGCGCCACGCCCCGATCGATTATTTTAGGGAAAGTCTGATTAATTCAGACTTTCCTGCGGCCCATGGATGGGCCGCCATTTTCAGGACTGAAAAGTCCTTGAAAATGTGAGGTAAAGAAAAACCGCGCTTTTTCTTTACCGTCTCTGAATAATTCAGGGATGAATTATTCAGAGGTTCCTTAGAGAAGAAAGCCCGTTACGAAGAGAAATATTTAGCATAACACGGCTCTGAGTTCAAGTCACTGGCTTAAAAAGGCAGCAAAAAAACAGAGAAAGGGGCCTTAAAAACCCACCTCAAAACCGTGCTTGTCCCTTACCACTTTGGCCGCCGCCGCGACAAGGGCCTTGCTGTATTTCTCAATGGCAAAGGGATTTTTCACATAAACCTTGTAATCCTTCAGCATGGCATGGTCAAGGCCTGTCTTTTTCATGGTAAGGGCCACGAGGAGATAGCGCACCTTATCGTCAAGGTTCTCGAAGTTCTTGTCCTTGAAGCCGCCTTTTTCAAGACCCTTATTAATAAAATCTATTATCCGCGCCTTTTCCTCGTCCGTGGAGTGCGTGTTATAGATGTGCTTGCCAAGAAGGGCAATCTCAAGTTCCAGTATCTTTCTGCCTGTCTTTACAGGGCTGAGATAGTCAAGAAAACCCATTATCAACCTTTTATAAGATATTGACCGCGTGTTTTGGAAAAGTCAGAGTATAACACAGCCCTTTGCCCAAGTCACGGTCTTAGTGCGGCCTTGAGCCCGGACTCAAGGGGAAAATTTTCTTGACAGCCCCCTGTTTTTTGTATACTGTATACAATACGCAGAAAATACCACGGTCCAGAACAGGCCGCGGCGCGGCATCCCGGAACAAGGCCTTTCGCGGACATGAGAAGGCAGGCACAAGGGACTTGCCGTAAGGCGCCGGAGATTAACGGCAGGCGCCCTATTTTTTTCTGTATCTACTTGCTTTTCTTACCTTTTTTAAGGCCAACCCGCGTTTAACCACGGGAAAGAAGGGAGTCTAAAAGCCATGGCCCGCAAAAAAATCACTGTCATAGGCGCCGGACACGTTGGGGCCACCACTGCACTCTGGCTCGCCATGAAAGAACTCGGCGACGTGGTGCTCCTTGATGTCATGGAGGGAGTGCCGCAGGGAAAGGCCCTCGATATGACTGAGGCATCGCCCATTGAGGGCTTTGATTCCCGCCTCACGGGCACTACCGAGTACGCCGATACCGCAGAGTCGGACCTTGTAATAATCACCGCGGGACTCGCGAGAAAACCCGGCATGAGCCGGAGCGACCTCATAGAAAAGAACAAGACCATTGTTGGCGACGTAGTTCGGAAGGTCATGAAATACTCGCCCGGGACAAAGATAATCGTCGTCACAAACCCACTTGACGTAATGGTCTACGAGGCCTGGGAGATTAGCGGCCTCCCTCCCGCAAGCGTAGTTGGAATGGCCGGGGCCCTCGATAGTTCGCGCATGAGGTCATTCATCGCCATGGAACTCGATGTCTCCGTGGAGGACGTTCAGGCCATGGTCCTTGGAGGGCACGCCGACGAGATGGTCCCCCTTGTAAGATACTCAACAGTGGCGGGAATCCCCATCTCAACACTCATTCCCGCCGATAGAATTGACGCCATAATAGAGCGCACCAGAAAGGCCGGCGGCGAGATAGTCGGCCTCCTCAAGACCGGAAGCGCCTACTACGCGCCGAGCCGAGCCGCCGCGGAGATGGCCGAGGCAATCATAAAAGACAAAAAACGTATAATCCCCTGCGCCGCCTTTGTTGACGGCCAGTACGGCGAAAAGGGCTTCTTCATAGGAGTGCCCGTGAAACTCGGCGCCGGAGGAGTAGAAGAAATAATAGAACTCGAACTCCAGGAAGATGAAAAAGAGGCCCTCAAAAACTCGGCTAACGCCATAAAAGGCCTACTCGGAAAATTATAAAAAAAAAGAAGAAAGATTTCCTTACTTTCTTTTAGAAAAAAGAAAGTAAGACAAAGAAAACCAGTGGTAGGGTGACACTGCCCACCAAAAAGAAAACACAAAAGAGAAAAGAAGCGGCCTGCGGCCGCATACTGAGAAATCCCGCTTTCTTTTAAAAAAGAAAGCGGGGCAAAGAAAACTGATTCCAGGGTCGAAAAAAACTGAAAAAGGACACGATGCGCACGATTACAACTGAAGAGATAATAAAAGGCGTACGGGACACCTGCATAGACGCGGCCTGCAACCTCGGCGAGGACGCAAAGAAGGCCATACTCGAGGCCCGCAACAAAGAAGAATCCCCTACAGGCAGGGAGGTCCTCTCTCAGATAGTCAAGAACTTTGAGATAGCAGAGGGAGAGACCGTGCCCATGTGTCAGGACACGGGCATTACCGTCGTCTTCGTGGAAATCGGCACTGAGATTCACCTTGAGGGTCCCCTTGAAGACGCCATTAACGAGGGCGTGCGCCAGGGCTACAAGGACGGCTTTCTCAGAAAGTCCGTCTGCGACCCCCTTACAAGGGTCAACACAAAGGACAATACCCCGGCCATTATACACACAAGGATCGTGGAGGGAGACAAACTCCGCATGATAATAGCCCCCAAGGGCGGGGGAAGCGAGAACATGAGCGCTCTCAGGATGTTCAAGCCCTCGGACGGCATCGAGGCCGTGAAGGACTTTGTCGTGGATACCGTGAAGAACGCCGGAGGCAACCCCTGCCCTCCAACGGTTATCGGCGTGGGCATAGGCGGAAGTTTTGAAAAATCCGCCATTATCGCCAAAAAGGCCGTTATCCGTCCCCTTGGGCAGAAGAACCCGGACGCAAGTATTGCCGCAATCGAAGATGAACTCCTCGAACGGATAAACGCCCTCGGCATAGGACCCATGGGCCTTGGCGGCTCGACTACCGCCTTCGCGGTCCACGTGGAGACGCACCCCTGTCACATAGCGAGCCTGCCCGTAGCCATAAACGTTCAGTGCCACGCCGACAGACACAAGGAGATAGTCCTGTAATATTGGTTTTCTTTAACGCAGTTTGTTTGGGGCAGAGTTTGCCTATAACGGCCATGAACCGAAAACCCTCAGGACATGGCCGCACAATCAAAAAACTTTCTTTTTTCCAAAAGAAAGTGGAAGGTTTTTTATCTTTATCATCTTTAAGAGGTCTTTCAGATGGCAGATGATTTCATAAGGCTCACACCACCCCTTGACGACGATACAATGGCTTCTCTTACCATAGGCGACCGTGTGCTTATAACGGGCGTGATGTACACGGCGAGGGACTCGGCGCACAAGCGTTTTTTTGAACTTCTCGACAGGGGCGAGGAACTTCCCATACCCATAAAGGGGCAGATAATATACTTTGTGGGGCCGACTCCGGCAAAACCGGGCAGGGCCATAGGCTCAGCCGGGCCCACTACGAGCGGACGCATGGACGCCTACACTCCGCGCCTTCATGACCTTGGACTAAAGGCCACCATTGGAAAGGGTCAGAGGAGCGAGGAGGTAAAGGAGGCCCTTGTGCGCAACAAGGCCGTGTATCTCATGGCCGTTGGCGGGGCCGCGGCCCTTATTGCAAGGAGTATAAAGAGCTGCGAAGTTGTGGCCTATCCCGAGTTTGGCGCCGAGGCCGTAAGGAGGATAGAGGTTGTGGACTTTCCGGCCATAGTGGTGAATGATTCAAAGGGCGGCGACCTATTTGCCGAGGGCGTGGCCAGGTACAGGAAGACAAGTTGAAGATAAAACTCTCGAAGACAGACATTGACGGCGCCCTTGTCACGGAGCTCGCGAGCGTATCTGGCGAGGACTTCAAGAAGTGCTACCAGTGCGGCAACTGCTCCGGCGGCTGTCCCGTCTCGTATGCCATGGAGATACCGCCAAGCCAGATAATACGCTTCCTGCAGCTTGGAAAGACGGACCTTGTCATGGAGGCCAACTCCATGTGGGTCTGCGTGGGATGTCTTCAGTGTTACTCGAGGTGCCCCAAGGGCGTAAGCGCGGCAAACATACTTGAGGCCGCAAGACAGTTATCACTCCGTAAAGGCATTGACCACGATAGGATTGAGGACCTGCCCGTGACCTTCATGAAGAAGGCCCCGCAGCAGGCCATTGTCTGCGGGTTCAGAAAGTTCGTTAGTTGAGGGCAAGGGGGGGTAATCTCTCCAGTCTGGTGCGGCGAAAAGATATGCCGCCACCTTCGCAAATAAGGATTAAGGCATATTACATTGCTTAAGATACCATATTACCCGGGATGCACGCTGAGCACCGTTGCAAAGGACTTTGACTCCTCGGCAAGGGACTCGGCCATAAAGATGGGCTTTGAGATAGAGGAACTCCCGAAGTGGAACTGTTGCGGCGCCACCTTCCCACTTACGCCCGATAACATCATGGGCCTTAGCGCCCCGGCAAAGGTCCTCGCCGGAGCCGAAGAGGCGGGCGACACGCTTACCACGCTCTGCTCTGTCTGTTACAACGTCCTGAAGCGCACTAACAGGGTAGTTCAGACTGACGCTGAGAAACGGGGGGTACTTAATGACTTCATGGAAGAAGAGTACTCCGGGGGCGTGGAGGTCGTTCATTTTCTTGAGGTCCTTCGCGACCGCGTTGGCTTTGAAAAAGTAACTGAGGCCGTGACAAGGCCGCTTCGGGGCATACGCACGGCGGCCTATTATGGGTGCATGCTCCTTCGGCCTTTTGAGGATATTGGCATAGACAACGCGGAATCCCCGACCATAATGGAAGACCTCCTCCGTGCCCTTGGGGCCGAGCCCGTGGTCTTCCCCGACCGTATCGAGTGCTGTGGCGCGCACCTTTCCATGGACAAGCCCGATATTGTCTCAAGGCTCTCCGGTAATGTCATGGCTTCGGCCCTTCGAGAAGGCGCGGAGATGATAGTCACAACCTGCCCTCTCTGCCAGTATAACCTTGAGAAGACTCAGAAAGATGGCAATGGCGCGGAGGTGCCCATCGTATACTTTACTCAGGTCCTCGGCCTTGCCCTTGGGCAGGACGAAGAGACCCTTGGATTTGAGAAGAACAACGTGAGCCCCCTACAGCTCCTTCGGGAGCGGGAACTGGCGGAATAAAGAACGTCTTAACCGTGCTCCAATGACTTTCGCGGCAGAGGAAAGCGCCGCGGATGGGGTTGTAGAGTTGGAATTATGAAAGAGGTGTTATCATGCCGAGAATAGGCGTATTCGTATGTCAGTGCGGCAATAACATAGCGGACACCGTGGACACCGGGAAGGTGGCCGAGGAGATAAAGAAGATACCTGGCGTGGTGCATACGCAGGACTACAAGTTCATGTGCTCCTCTCCCGGCCAGGCCATGCTCAAGGAGGCCGTGAAAAAACACCGCCTCGACGGCATCATTGTCTCTGCCTGTAGCCCGCACATGCACGAGAAGACCTTCAGAAAGGCCTGCGAGGGTTGCGGCGTAAATCCCTACATGTGCGAGATTACGAACATCCGCGAGCAGTGTTCATGGGTGCACCACGACAAGACAAAGGAAACGGGCACGGAAAAGAGCATAGAACTTACGCGCATGACCGTTGAGCGCCTGAAGAAAAACCGCCCCCTTACGCCCAACAAGATTCCCGTAAACAAGCGCGCCCTCATTATAGGTGGCGGCATCGCGGGCATACAGGCGGCCCTTGACATTGCCGAGGGCGGACGCGAGGTCCTCCTTGTCGAGAAGACGCCCTCCATCGGCGGCAACATGGCGAAACTCTCCGAGACCTTCCCCACCATGGATTGCTCGCAGTGCATTCTTACGCCAAAGATGGTGGAGGCCGAGCTCCACGAGAAGATAACGCTACTTACATACTCCGAGGTCGAGAAGATAGATGGCTTTATAGGGAACTTCACCGTAACCATAAGAAAGAAAGCCCGCTATGTGAATGAAGACCTCTGCACGGGTTGCGGCGAGTGCTGGGCAAAGTGCCCCTTCAAGGCGGATAGCGAGTTCGAGCACGGCCTCAAGAAACGCAAGGTCATATACACGCCCTTTCCCCAGTCCGTGCCCAACATACCCGTCATCGACGCCCCCAAATGCGCCATGATACAGAAGGGCAAATGCGGCATATGCGCCAAGGTCTGCGGCCCAAAGGCCATTGACTATGAGCAGAAGGACACCATACTTGAGGAAAAGGTCGGGGCCATTGTGGTGGCCACGGGTTATGACCTCATGCCAAACGAGCGCTTTGGCGAGTACGGATACGGGAGGATAAAAGATGTTATAAACGGCCTTCAGTTCGAGCGCCTCGCATCGAGCTCAGGCCCCACGGGCGGGCAGATTCTCCGCCCATCAGACGGAAAGGAGCCCAAGAGCATTGTCTTCATTCAGTGCGTGGGTTCCCGCGATGAAAAAAAGGGTGTAAGTTACTGCTCCAAGATATGTTGCATGTACACGGCAAAACACACCATGCTATACCGCCACAAGGTCCACGATGGACAGGCCTATGTCTTCTACATGGACATACGCTCCGGCGGAAAGCGTTATGAAGAATTCGTCCGCGGGGCCATAGAGCACGAGGGGGCCATGTACCTACGGGGGCGCGTCTCCAGGGTATACGAGAGGGACGGCAAGGTCATCGTGCAGGGCGCCGATACGCTAAGCGATTCTCAGGTAGAAATAGAAGCCGATATGGTGGTCATGGCCACTGCCCTTGTATCGAGGCCCGGGGCCGATACGCTGGCGCAGAAACTCGGCATAGGGTATGACAAGTATAAATTCTACAATGAGTACCACCCGAAACTCAAACCCGTGGAAACAGTAACCGCCGGGATATTTCTTTCCGGCACCTGCATGGGGCCAATGGACATACCAGAGACCGTGGCCCAGGGAAGCGCCGCGGCAAGCAAGGTCATGGCCCTCTTCTCATCGGACGAGATGACAAAGGAGCCCACCACGGCGGTTGTAAACGACTTTACCTGCAACGCCTGCTGGGACTGCGTCACGGCCTGCCCCTACTCGGCCATAGAAAAGACCGAGGTAAAGGACCACGAGGGCAATGTCATAAGAAGACTCGCCCACGTGAACGACGGCGTCTGCACGGGGTGCGGCACATGCGTAGCGGCGTGCAGGAGCAAGGCCATAGACCTGAAGGGATACACTGACGAACAGGTATTCGCCGCCATAAACGCCTTCTGAGGGAAGCCGGGACGCAGGCGGCAAGGCAAGGAATAATATAAACGAGATAACGTACCGTCATTCTCCTATGAAGTGGGAAGACTGAGTCAGGAAGATAACTGATGAGCGAAGAGAACGCAAAAGTGACAGGGCAGGAGACTGGTGCCGCCAGGGGCTTTGAGCCAAAGATAATGGCCTTTGTCTGCAACTGGTGCACCTATGCGGGCGCCGACCTTGCGGGCACAAGCAGGATGGAGTACCGCCCAAACGTTCGCATCATAAAACTACCCTGCACGGGCAGGATAGACCCGCTCTTTATAATAAAGGCCTTTGAGAACGGGGCCGACGGGGTGCTTGTCTCGGGTTGCCACCCCGGCGACTGCCACTACACGGCAGGCAACTACCACGCAAGACGCCGCTGGATTGCCTTTCGCGACCTCATGGAGTTTACGGGCATTGACATGCGGAGGCTCCAGTTCTCATGGGTATCGGCCTCCGAGGCCCTGAAATGGGTGGACTTAATTAACAACGTAACGGATGAAATCAAGGCCCTGGGGCCCTTCATGGACTTTAAGAACCTTAAGGGTTGAGCGGGGACATTAAAGGCGGTCCGCAAAAGGGTACCCAATAAGGGTTGATAATAAAACAATGGAAAAAGCGCTCAGAGAAAAGGCAAGAGAACTCCTTGAGACCGGCCAGGCCAACGTGGTCATAGGTTACGAGTGGAACAGGAAAAAGACTCGCGTTACGCCCGCCTTCGTTACCGAGGCCGGCGACGTGGACCGTCTTGTCTTCAACCCCCTCTGCGTAAATAACCTCTCCATATACCTTACGCGCAAGTACCGCGACATTCAGCGCCTTGGCCGGCCCGCCATAGTCGCCAAGGGCTGCGATATAAAGAACATCGTGGTCCTCATATCAGAAGGCCAGGTAAAGCGTGAGGACGTAATAATCATCGGTATGACCTGCTCGGGCGTTGTCTACAGGCAACCTCTCTGGAAGGGCGAGTTAAGACCAGAGATAATGCCCGTAAAGTGCCATAACTGCGACGTTCGTAACCCCCATGTCACGGACTTTGTAATCGGCGAACCCGTGGACTTCACACCTCCAGAAGAGCCCGTTGGAATGGTCTATGACAAGATAAGGGAACTTGACGCCATGACGCCCGGAGAGCGCTGGACCTTCTGGACAGAAGAGTTCTCGCGCTGCATAAAGTGCTATGCCTGCCGTCAGGCCTGCTCGCTCTGCTACTGCGAACGCTGCATTACCGAAAAAAACGTCCCCCAGTGGATAGAGACGAGCGCCCACCCCCGCGGAAACCTCGCCTGGAACCTCATCCGGGCCATGCACCTTGCCGGAAGGTGCACCTTCTGCGGCGAGTGCGAGCGCTCATGCCCGACTAACATAAAACTCAACCTCGTGAACCAGAAACTCGTCCTTACGGTAAAGGACGCATTTGACTTTAAATCCGGGTATGACGAGAAGGTGCACCCGCCAATGATCGTCTACAGCCCCGAGGACCACGAGAACTTCATAAAATAAGAGTTTTTTAATATGAGTAAGATAATTCTCAAAAAAACGGAACTCAACGCCCTCGCTGACTCGGTGCGGGACGCGGGCGCGATATTCGTAGCCCCCGCGCTTGAGGCCGGACGCGTCGTGTACAAAGAGGTGGACGACGCCGGGGATATTACCCTTGATTACATAATCCCGACTAACACGTACAAGGAATGGGTCTTCCCGCAGACAGAGGTCGTCGCCACCTTTAGCGTCACAAAAGACGGCGTGGACCTTGAGGGGGTGGACCTTACACCACCAGAGGTAGTTGTCTTCGGGGCACGGGCCTGCGAGGCCGCGAGCCTCGCGTCCCTGCGCTCCGTATTCACATGGGGAGGCGACGACGAATTCTATACCCGCAGAGAAGACAAGACAATCGTCATCACCATCGGTTGCACGGAAATTGACGACGAGTGCTTCTGCACCACAGTAGACCTCTCGCCGGCCTCCACTGCGGGCTCGGACATCTATCTTCGGGAGACAACGGACAATGAATACCTCGTGACCGTGATAACCGAGAAGGGCGAGGCCTTCATAAAGGCCCACAAGGCAGTCTTTCAGAGGAAGAAGGCAGTGCCAAAACTCATAGATCTTGAACTGCCCCCGGTAATCGAGGGAATCGATAGAGAGAAGATAGCGAAGTGGCTCTCCAACACCGACCACTACCAGGACCCCCTCTGGCCGCTCATGACACGGAAGTGCTTTGGTTGCGGGGCCTGCACATTCAGTTGCCCAACATGCCACTGCTTTGACATAACCGACGAGGGCACGGCCTTTGGCGGCGAACGACGCAAAAACTGGGACGCCTGCCAGTTCGAGCACTTTACCATGCACGCGAGCGGCCATAACCCCCGCGACACGCAGTACAAGAGATGGCGTAACCGCTTCATGTGCAAGTTCAAGATATACCCCGGGAAGTTCAAGACCACCGGGTGCGTGGGTTGCGGCAGATGCATCCGCGTCTGCCCCGTGCGCCTCGACATAACAGAGGTCATGGAAGAGATAACAGGCGCCTCGGAATAAGATAAAGAGTTCGGAATAAAAAAATGGAAAACATATATCTCCCAAAACTCGTGACCATAGAAGACGCCTATAACGAGACGCCTGACGTAAAGAGCTTCCGCCTCGTCTTCAAGGATAAGGAACTTCGCGACTCCTTCACCTTCAAGACAGGCCAGTTCGGGCTCTTCTCTGCCTTCGGCCTCGGCGAGTCCACCTTCTGCATATCCAACGCGCCTACGCGAAAGGGCTACATACAGTGCACCTTCCGCCGCGTGGGCCGCGTCACGGGCGGGCTCTTCGACCTTGCCATAGGAGGCACCATGGGCTTTCGAGGCCCCTTTGGCAACCACTTCCCAATAGACGAATGGAAGGGAAAGGACCTCGTCTTTATCGCGGGCGGCATAGGCCTTCCGCCTGTCCGCTCCGTCATCTGGAACTGCCTCGACAGGCGCGAGTACTTCGGCAATATCACCATTGTCTATGGCTCAAGGTGCGTGGAAGACCTTGTATACAAGAACGAACTCTCCCACTGGCATGAACGCGACGACGTGGCCCTCTACCAGACAGTGGACCCCGGCGGAGAGACGCCCGATTGGAAGGGCGAGGTGGGCTTTGTCCCCACAATACTCGAAAAGGCCGCGCCATCGGCAAAAAACGCCGTTGCCATTGTCTGCGGACCTCCTATTATGATAAAGTTCTCTCTATCAGTACTCGAAAGCCTGGGATTCTCTGACGACGACGTGTATACCACCCTTGAGAACAAGATGAAATGCGGAGTGGGAAAATGCGGCAGATGCAACGTGGGAGACGTGTACATCTGCAAGGAAGGTCCCGTGTACACGGCAAGAGAAATAAAAAACATGTACTATGACTTTTAAATAGAAAAAATAAAGAAGGTGGTCAGGGCGGGCTTCGCCCGCAAAAAAAAGAGGAACAAAAGAGAAAGAAATGTGGGCACTGCCCACCAAAAAAAAAGATTTTCCCGCTTTCTTTTGGAAAAAAGAAAGTTTTCCGATGGTGTGGCGATGTCCCTCTGGATTTTGGGACTTTTGGCATAATAAGCACACCCTACTAAGAAGAAACCGCAACAAAGAAAATCAATATCAATGCCAGCGGCCCGAAGGGCCGCTGGAAAACCCCTGTAGGGTGGGCACAGCCCACCAAAAAAAGCCTGTAGAGCGCAACGAAACCCGACAAAAAAATCGGTTAAAAAATTAAAAAAACGAAATAAAGAAGCGCTATCTGGAGAAAAGAAATGACCAAGATAAAACCCGCCGCGACCGGTGACCGCACCATCCCGCCCGAAGGCGCGAAGATGATACCCATCTACATCATGGGCCGGGAATACATGGTCCCAGAGACACTCACCATCATGAAGGCCATCGAGTACGCGGGCTATAAATACACGCGCGGTTGCGGATGCAGGGGCGGAATATGCGGCGCCTGCGCCACCTTCTACCGTTTTGTCGGTGATTACAGGCTCAGGACGGGCCTTGCCTGCCAGACCGTGGCCACCGAGGGCATGATAATCATGCAGCTCCCATTCTTTCCCTCGAACAGGCCTGACTATGACCTCGATAACCTTGGCGGAGAACCACACGAGGCCCTCAGGAGCCTCTACCCCGAGGTCTTTAAATGCGTTGGCTGCGGAACCTGTACGCGCACCTGCCCCATGGACATTGATGTCATGTACTACATCGCACTCATGAAGCGCGGTGACCTTAAGGGCGCGGCCCTCAAATCCTTTGACTGCGTTCTCTGCGGGCTCTGCGCCTCAAGGTGCCCCGCGCAGATCTCCCAGTTCACGGCCGCCATGTTCGTCCGAAGGCTCTACGGAAGGGCCATAATGCCCCGGGCCGGGCACCTTGAAAAACGGGTGGATGAAATAAAGAGCGGCAAGTACGAGGACATGCTCTCTGCCCTTGAAAGGATGGACGAAGAGAGCGTCAAGAAACTCTACGTGGAGCGCGAGCGCGAGCCGGATTTGAGCGAGCCCGGCGCATGGATGCCAAAGGACAAGAGCCACCTCTAAAGACGGAAGAACCTGAACGTCAAGGACAATAGAAGAATTTTCTAAGAGTCATACCAAGGGAGTCAAGATGAGCGGATATACGCCGGAACTCATGGAACTTATAAAAAAGGTCGAGGCCACGCGCCCGGCGCGCGTGGCAATCGCCAGAAAGGGCGAGCACTTCCCTGCTCTCACCATGGAGGAACGCGACGAGCGCCTCCGGAGATACCACCCTGATTATAAAGACGAGGGCCGAAGGGCCCTTATAGTGGGGCCAAACAAGGGCGATGTGCTCCCTGAGGAACTTGCCTCTGTAATAGAGTCAAAGAGCAGGCTCGCTACCGCGCGCCTCGCCCTTGGCAAACCCGACTACACCACCGATGTCCTCGTCATAGGAGGAGGCGGCGCGGGCACGGCCGCGGCCCTTACGGCCTCCCAGGAGGGCCAGAGCGTCATCATATCCACAAAACTCCGCCACGGCGACTCCAACACCGTCATGGCCGAGGGCGGCATACAGGCCGCGGACCAGGAATGCGACTCGCCCTATTACCACTACCTCGATGTAATAGGGGGCGGACATTTTTCCAACCAGACGGGCCTTGTGGCCGCCATGGCCAATGACGCCCCACTCATCATACACTGGCTCGAAGAACTGGGCATGATGTTCGACAAGCACCCTGACGGCAGGATGCGCGTCAGGCACGGCGGCGGCACATCGCGCAAAAGAATGCACTCCTCTGGAGACATGACAGGCGCCGAGATAATGCGCGTCCTACGCGACGAGGCACGTAACAGGACGGATTCAATAAAGGTCCTCGAGTTCACGCCGGCCGTAGAGATACTCCTTGACGACAACGGCCGCTCAGCGGGCGCGATCCTCTACAACATGGAGACAAGGGAATACTACGTTGTGCGCGCCAAGTCCGTCATTATAGCAACAGGCGGCTTCGGCAGGCTCCACATACAGGGCTTTCCCACAACGAACCACTACGGCGCAACCGCCGACGGCGTTGTCATGGCCTACCGCGCCGGGGCGAAACTGCAGGACATGGACTCCACGCAGTACCACCCAACGGGCGCGGTCTTTCCAGAGCAGAACGTGGGCCTGCTAATCACGGAGAAGGTACGCGGCCTTGGCGCCCAACTCCTCAACGTTGAAGGAGACCAGTTCTGCTTCCCTCTCGAACCCCGCGACGTTGAATCTTCGTGCATCATCCGCGAGTGCCTCGACGAGTGCAAGGGCGTGCTTACGCCCACGGGCAGGTACGGTGTCTGGCTCGATTCCCCCATGATAGATATGCTTCACGGAGAAGGCACGGTGCGAAAGGAACTCCCGGCAAAGTTCATCCAGTTCAGGCGCTATAATATTGACATTACAACGCTCCCCATGCTCGTCTACCCGACGCTCCACTACCAGAACGGCGGTCTTCTCATAAACGACAGGTCCGAGACCACCATCGAGGGGCTCTACGCATCGGGAGAGGTCGCGGGCGGAGTGCACGGGAGAAACCGCCTCATGGGCAACTCGCTCCTCGATATACTCGTCTTTGGAAGACGCGCCGGCCTCAACGCCGCGAGTTACTCGGCGCAGTGCAAACCCGCGCGCAGAGTATCCATAAAGCACGTAAAAGAGTATCAAAAAGAACTAAAAGAAGCAGGCCTTGCCCGCGCCGGGGAAGGCCCCATGCTCCTGCCCGACTACACGCCCGAGCACGTTGCCAAAAGGCGTTTCGAGTAAGGGGGTTTTATATAGATTGACGTTGATACTGTATGCCTATGATTCAAAACGACCGGTAATCTGAGCAGAAAGGGAATTATCCATGAATATTCATGAATACCAGGCCAAGGAAGTTTTGAGACGTTTCAATGTTCCCGTGCCAGCGGGCGCCATAGCCTTCACACCCTCAGAGGCCGTGGAGGCGGCCAAGGACTTTCTCTGCGAGCCCGGCGGGGTCTGCGTGGTAAAAGCCCAGATACACGCGGGAGGAAGGGGCAAGGCCGGGGGGGTTAAACTCGCCCGCTCAAAGGAAGAGGTCCTCGAACACGCAAAAGACATTCTCGGAAAGACCCTTGTCACCCACCAGACAGGCCCTGATGGCAAGGAAGTAAGGAAGGTCCTCATAGAAGAGGGTTGCGATATAAAAAAAGAATTCTATCTCGGTCTCGTGGTGGACAGGGCCACTCAGCGCGTTGCCGTAATGGCATCCCCGGAGGGAGGCATGGAGATAGAAGAAGTAGCCGCAAAGACCCCGGATAAGATATTCAAGGAGTTCATCGACCCTGCCACAGGCCTCATACCCTTTCAGGGAAGAAAACTCGCCTTTGCCCTTGGCCTTGAAAAACCCTCCATCAATAAGTTCGTAAAACTCCTCACCTGTCTCTACAACGCCTTTACAGGCTCTGACTGTTCTCTTGTTGAGATAAACCCGCTGGTCCTCACGGGCAGTGGAGACCTCATAGCCCTTGACGCCAAACTCGGCTTTGACGACAGCGCCCTCTTCCGTCACAAGGACATAGAAGAACTGAGAGACCTTGACGAGGAAGACCCCGGCGAGATAGAGGCCTCGCGCTATAACCTCAACTACGTCTCCCTTGACGGTCACATAGGGTGCATGGTCAACGGCGCGGGCCTTGCCATGGCCACCATGGACATCATAAAACTCTACGGCGGAAACCCCGCCAACTTCCTCGACGTGGGGGGCGGCGCACAGGAAGAACAGGTTGCCGCGGCCTTCAAGATACTCATGGCCGACCCCCGCGTAAAGGCCATACTTGTCAATATCTTCGGCGGCATCATGCGCTGCGACATCATTGCCGAGGGCATCGTGGCCGCCGCAAAGGAAGTCAAACTCTCCGTGCCCCTTGTCGTGAGGCTCCAGGGCACAAACGTTGAGAGGGGCAGAGAGATACTCGCTGAGTCGGGTATCGAGATAATCACCGCCGAACATATGGACGAGGCGGCCAAAAAGGCTGTAGAAGCGGCAGGTTAAAACGTGGGCCGCGAAACTCGATAAAAACACGGTGAAGTACATAGTGGCGGTCAAAAAAGGCAGTTGAAGCGGCACGTTAAATTTTATGGCCGCCGTAACCAGTAAAAAGACAACAAGGTCCATGGGGGCGGGTAAAAAGGCTGTTGAGGCGGCACGTTAAAACGTGGGCCGCGGAACTCAGTAAAAACACGGTGAAGTACTTGGTGGCGGTCAAAAAAATGGTCAGGCCAACTTAATTCAAAAATAACGGAGTCCTTATGAGCATACTTATCGATAGTTCCACAAGGGTAATTTGCCAGGGAATCACCGGGGCGCAGGGCACCTTTCATACGCGCCAGATGGTGGAGTATGGAACAAACATGGTGGGCGGGGTCACACCGGGAAAGGGCGGCACAGAGGTAGACGGCATACCGGTCTTCAACTCCGTATCAAGCGCCGTGAAAAACACGGGCTGTAACGCCACCGTAATATACGTGCCTGCGCCATTCGCCGCCGACGCCATCATGGAGGCCGTGGACGCTGGCATAGAACTCGTTATCTGCATCACAGAGGGTATACCAGTACTTGACATGGTAAAGGTAAGAAGGTTCATGGAAGGCTCTAACTCGCGCCTCATAGGCCCCAACTGCCCGGGCGTCATCACACCCGGAGAGTGCAAGATCGGTATCATGCCGGGCCATATCCACGAAAAGGGCATCGCCGGGGTAGTATCGCGTAGCGGCACCCTCACCTACGAGGCCGTTGACCAGCTCACGCGCCTCGGCATCGGCGAGACCACCTGCGTGGGCATAGGCGGAGACCCCATAAACGGCACGAACTTTATCGACATACTCACCCTCTTCGAGGCCGACCCCGAGACAGAGGCCGTGGTAATGATAGGCGAAATCGGAGGTACGGCAGAGGAAGATGCCGCGGCCTTTGTTAAGGAAAAGATGACAAAACCCGTGGTGGGATACATCGCGGGCGTCACGGCGCCAAAGGGCAAGAGGATGGGACACGCGGGCGCCATCATCTCGGGCGGAAAGGGCACGGCAACGGACAAGATGGCCGCCATGCGCGATGCTGGTATCGCAGTCACCGAGAGCCCGGCGGAAATAGGCTCCACACTCCAAAAAATCCTGAAAAAGGCATGATTTCAGCCTCCAGGTATTGACCTTGTCTCTGCTACATGTTAAAAAAAGGCATAACTCGAAAAAAAACACAGGCTCAACCTCATATCAAATAAATAAAAGGACGGCTTATCATGGCTGAGGCCGAAAAAAAACTTCCAAGAATAGAGATCAGCGCAAAGCGTTGCAAGGGATGCGCCATATGCGTGGACTTCTGCCCCACAAAGGTCCTTGAGATGAAAGGGACCATTGTGGCAGTTAAGAACCTCGAGGCATGCACAAGATGTCAGCTCTGTGACCTGCGTTGCCCGGACTTCGCCATCCAGGTCTTCGACTAAAGGGGCCAGGGGGGCCAGGGGGGGGAAATAAGGGGGACGTGAAGCAAGGGGACAGAGGGGGGCCGAGTGGGAGTAAGGGGGGGCGTGAAGCAAGGGGACAAGGGGGGCAA
>CAYYJQ010000042.1:0-15946 GCA_964472295.1 uncultured Thermodesulfobacteriota bacterium
CGCCGTTCATTGGGGTGCGTATCTCATGGCTCATGTTTGCGAGGAACTCGCTCTTTGTCCGGCTTGCTTCCTTGGCTTCGGTTGCCGCCTTCTCAAGGTCCCTTTGCTTGTCTCCAAGGATGGAGAGCATCTCGTTAAAGGTCTCTCCGAGTTCGTAGAGGGGGTCCGGTCTTGCGGCCTTGTACACTTCGCATTCCCGACAATGACCTATCTTCTCCCTGAACGTGCCTTGCACATCGTTGTCGCAGAGGGTACCAGTGACCTCCCAACACCTGAGATTATCCGTGTATTTATAGGAAGGACAGTCCTCGATACCGCATTCCCTGACTTCCCAACAGCGGGGCAGGGTAGGGTTTTCAAAACGGAGGGTGATGTCATTCTCATCTACCACGCGTCTCATGATATTCCTGATATCCACAGCTGTCTTGCTGAGTCGATGATTCATCTCAGAGATCTCCCTGTTGGCCTTCCAGGTATCAGCTTCGGCCTGCTTGTGTTCAGTGATATCTCGTATGGTGGCAGTAAAGTAGGTCTCTCCATCCGACTTGAAGTGATTGACGGCAAGCTCTATGGGAAAGACCCTGCCGCTTTTTTTGAGCCCTTCCACTTCAACGGCGCTTCCCTGTATACTGCTTTTACCGGTGGAGAGAAACCTCCTGAAGCCCTCGAGGTGTCTTTCCCTGTAATCCTCGGGTATGAGGTCAACGAGGTCTTTGCCTTCGAGTTCACCTTTCTCATAACCGAACATCCTCTCCGTCGCGCTGTTGCACTCTACTATGTGCCCCTTGTCATTGGCGAGGATTATGCCGTCAAAGGTAGTTGAGTGTATCATGCGGTACTTGGCTTCATTTTTTTCGATGAGGCTGCTTGTCCGTTTTCTTGAAATGAAGTCCCTTATGACAAGGCCTGTCACAATGAGAGAGATTATGAGGATGATGCCCATACGGAGGAGCGTCCTCCATAGGGCGGCGTAGGCCGCGTCCGAGAGTTCGCCGGCTTTCTCGAGGAGTTTCCTGTTGAATTCATCATTTGTCTCATGGAGGAGGTTTACCATCCATGTGGTCATGTTGAACCATTGTTCAGGCGTAATGCCCTTTAGCGGGGTTCCCACGCCAGTGGCTACAAATCTGAGGCGCATGTTCTTGTAGTCATCGAGTACCGGAGAAGCCAGTCTTCTCACGAGGAGTTCTCTCTCTTCCGAACTTGCGGTGTGAAAGAAAAATTCCTTCAGCACGTCCTCGGTACCGAGAACAGCCCTGTAGTCGCTGTAAAGGGTCTCATCGAAGCGCCCCTTTACGATGGCGATGCTCCCTATGTCACGCTCCCTTGCCGCGGCGTCCTTCAGGTGCAGGAGGCTTGCATATGTAGAGATAAAATTTGCAATGCCTGCATCAGGGCTCTCGAGACCCATGGTGACCACCACGTCGAAGAAGCGGTTGATGGTCTCGGTATAGTAGGCGAGCATCTCTTCAAGGGATATATCGAGGGCATCCACACGGGTGCGTACCATATCTATCTCACCAAGAGCCTCGAGCGCCACGAGGACGGATTCCCTCGTCCGTCCATTTCCGATTTCCTTTTCCATCTCTTTCCAGTTTTTCCTGATCGCGTCTATACTGCGGTCAGTCTCTCTCCTGTGAAGACGGTCGAGGCCTTCCATCTTCCTGCCGCCGGAAGCGAGAAATATTGCGCTGATCCCCCTTTCTTCCTCGATCTCATAGACCACGCGGCTTGCTTCCGAGATGAGGCTTGTCATCATGCCGAGGCGAGTCATCTCCGATGCTCTTCTTTCTTGTTTCAGAGCATCAGTGACCGAGTACCAGATGAGTCCGGAAAGAGGAAGGGCTACGGCGATGATGATGGCTGCATAAGTTTTCAGCGAATGGTGTTCTTTCATTGTCAGGCTCTCCCTATGTCTGTGAAATGATATAAAAAAGGGCCTCTTGAAAGGCCTTTTTTTATATCGGAGTATCTTCGTAGGAAATTAAGGATGAGATGTTTCGCGCATGATGTTTATATATTCGTTTATGATCTCATTCTCTTTCTCTGGCGATAGCATCTTCTCCGGAGCGCACCCATGGGGACATTCGAGGTCCTTGACCGTGCCGTATAGCCTGCACATGATGGGACGGTCTTCATAGATGTCGCATCCTTTATCGCTGACGTATGGACAAGTGAGGCTTGTGGCTTTCTTTTTGTCTTTGACCTGTTTCCATTCCCATCTGGTAAAGGGTATGGGCCCGCAACAGTCATAACAGCCAGGCTTGCATTTGAACCCGGGGATTTTCTTCCTCAAGGTTTCGATGGCTTTCTTTTCGTCTGAAAATCTCATTCTTCCTCCTCTTTTCTTAGAGTCAGAACTCGATATCCTCGGTTTCCCCGATCTCCCTGATCGCCCTGGTGACGACCGGATCTGTCTTCTTTGTTGTCTTCGCTGGACTATCTTGGGCGTTCGTTTGTTGAGGTGAGGGGGCTGATAGGTCAATTCCCTTGATGTGGCAGAAAACGGCGAATTTCACGAACCGGCCTATCTTTTTCTTTCGCTGTTTTTTTAACTCCTTGATGATGATTTTGTCCATGGGGTCCTGGGGGTCCAATACGATTCGGATGTAGATTTTTTTTTCTTTCGTTCCCGTCTTTTCAGACATCGTATTCGAGCCTCCTGCCGTACTTATAGAACCCTCTGGCGTTGGCGAACTGGGAGTCATCGACCATCCTGATGTGCTTGTAGAAATTCAGGTAGTCTTTCAGGACGCCCGCGCCTCCGCCCGTGAGGAGTATTGCGTCGATGTCCGCGCCTTCCTTCCACAGGGTAGTCGCCCTGGCCCTGATCTCGGCGGCAAGGGTTTTAAGGTTCTGGTCTACGATGGATCGAACGTCTTTCCTCTCGCCGTAGGCCGTTATACAGCCGTTTCTGACGGTATCTTCTACCTCGTAGACCTCTTTCTTGCAATCGTAGTATTCGTAGATCGTCCTCGCAATGCGGCGGTAGGCTGTCGCCATGCCCCCCTCGTAGGATTCGTGGCTGTCCTTGACGAACTGAAGATTCCTGACGGTCACGAAGTCCACGGTGAAAAACCCGATGTCTATCACTCCCACGGCGCTTTGAAGAAGGTCCTTGTCCTTTACAATGGCGTCATCGTCGAGCAATCTATCGAAGTAACTGCCGAGGGGTTGCAGGATTACCTTCACCTCGGTGTTTGGCCCGGTAATCCCCTTTATCGTATTGGTCAGTTTCTCCCGGCATTTCTTGTAATGGGCTACTGGTAGGCCCGTAATGATCCTACACGGCTCTCCGTACTGCCTCTTCATCAGGACGAGGGCGTGTCTTACCAGGGCCTTGTACGCCGGGGTGTCTATCCAATTTCGTTCCCTGGAGGTGAAGACGCGTACCGAGCGCCTTACGGCGTCATCTCCCACCAGGAACACCTGGCCGTCTACGGTTATCTTTCCGTGGTCGTTCCCCGAGGTGTCGAGCCCTGCGTCTTGGAAGGCCGGTTCATCGTAGGAGCCGACTACCGACGGAAATTTTATCCGCCTGGCTCCGAAAACTGCCTTTGTGAAACCGAAGCCTACGTCCAGACCTAAGTTTTTCATAACTATTTCCTCCCTTGTTTTTGATGTGGTTCAAAAAGAGACACTTTTTGAACCTTTTTTTTGTTCGCTACTGTCAATATTTTTCTGTAAATTCGGTAAAAGGCTTGCTACTCAAGGGTTTTCCGGGCCTCCTTTTACGCCGCCAGCAGTTCCTTTTTCCGCTCTGATCCTCTGGAGTATCTCTCGGGCCTCTTTCGTCATCCCCACACCGTACCACCTCTTCTGGCAGTCTTTCATGAGCCACCACACAGTGGCCAGGGCCCTCTGCTCGTCCCTGAACCTGCCCATGGTTTTTATACGCTGCCTTACCTCCCTGAAGCCCCTCTCTACCATGTTGCTCGTCCGTATACGCCTCCAGTGGGTATAAGGGAACTTGTAGTAGGTCTGGCACTTCTCAAGACCGGTGAGAAGGCATTCGACCGCCGAAGGGTACTTCCTCCACTTCTTCTCGAAGAGACCGGCAGCCTCCCTCGAGTGCCCAAGCGTCGGCGCGTAGAAGACCTTCCTCAGATCGTCCCTGACCGCCTCGCGGTCTGCCTTCAGCACCTTCTCAAGGACGTTCTCCATCCTGTGCCTGGTGCAGCGTTGGGTCTCTACTCCAGGGAAGACCTCTTCCATGGCCCTGAGTAACCCCGGACATCCGTCGCTTACGATGAGAAGGGGGTCCTTAAGACCCCTCTGCCTGAGGTCGTCGAAAAAACCCTTCCAACTCAGGTACGACTCCCTGTTACCGAGAGCAACCCCAAGGACATCGCGGCTGCCGTCCTCCAGAAAGGCATTGGCCACAAGGACCGCTTCCTTCTCGCTCGTTCCAGCCCTCACGCCTACCCTTATGCCGTCAATGACAAGATAGAGGACATCCAGACCGGAAAGGTCCCTTTGCCTCCATGCCTTGAACTCCTCAACCACCTTGCCGCTTATCCTGCTCACCGACTGATGGCTGAGACCCCTATTGCCAAAGACCTTCTTAAGGCTCCTCTTTACGCGCCGAGTCGATAGACCGTTCATGTAGAGAAGCGGTATCACCTCTTCGAGCTCTCCCATCCTCGTCTGATAAGGAGACAACACCTTCGAACAAAATGGCTCGGCCATCCCACGCGCCTTGGGTACCGAGACCCTTATGTCTCCGCAGGAGAGCTTGACCGTACGCTCCTTGTAGCCGTTGCGCCAGCCCCGTGCCTTACCGGACCTCTCGTACATATCCCTTCCAAGGGCCTCGGTCAACTCCTCCTCAAGAGCTACACGGAGCATCATCCGAGCCCCCTCACGAGCCATTACAGACAGTGGGTTCTCAAAAAGCCTCCCTTCCTCGATCATTTCCCGGATGACTTTCTCGCTCTTTTTTGATAATCTCTTCATGGGTATAATCCTCCTTCTGTTGTTTTTTGGGCCGTCTAAACCCTTGAGGATTATACCCTTTCTCTAATTTACAGAAAAGATTTTACAGCACCCCGTAATGACAAAATGGCTATAGAATACCTGTTCAAACTAATTAAATCTGGTCCGCTTTGATGGACTAATCCCTTCTTTTTTCCAAAAGAAAGTGGGTGGTTTTCTTTGCTCCGCTTCTTTTTCCCAAAAGAAAAGGGAAGGCATTTTTTCTTAAAATCAAGAAGGAGGGTTTTCATGGAGTTAAAGGACAGCAAGACTGCTCGCAACCTGATGGCCGCCTTTGCCGGCGAGGCCCAGGCACGGAACCGTTACACCTACTTTGCGTCCAGGGCCAAGAAAGAGGGTTTCGTTCAGATCTCCGACATCTTCACAGAGACGGCGAACCAGGAAAAGGAGCACGCAAAGCGCATGTTCAAGTTCATGACAGGCGGCGAGATGGAGGTGAAGGCCTCTTATCCCTTTGGTACCATAGGGAGCACCTTAGAGAACCTCAGGGCAGGGGCAGCGGGCGAGAGATACGAATGGACAGAGTTGTATCCGTCCTTTGCCAGGACCGCGAGAGAAGAGGGCTTTGAAGACATTGCAAGGATGTTCGAGGCCATTGTAGTAGCAGAGCGTCAGCACGAGAAACGATATCTCGACCTTGCCAAAAACATCGAAGAAGGCCGCGTCTTCCGAAGAGACGGCAAGGTGGTATGGCGGTGCCGCAACTGCGGCTATCTTCATGAGGGGCCCGAGGCCCCCGACAAGTGCCCGGCCTGCCTCCATCCCCAGGCCCACTTCGAACTCCTTGGCGAGAACTGGTAAGGAAGAGGGGCAAGGGGTAATAAAGGGGCCATGGGCTCCAGTATCAAGGAGCGTCTACCAAGGGCCGGATCCAGGGAAAAGGCCGGAGGCGGCGGGTCTCATGCAGTGGACGAGTTCGGAAGATTGTTTTGGTGTTGTCATCGTAGCGGTGCACTGGGTCATGGCAGGGCTTGTCTTTGGCCTCTTCTTTCTCGGAAGGTTCATGGTGGCCCTTCCCTACACCCACCGCTGGTACCATGGCGCGCCGCTTCTGCACAAGGACCTCGGCCTCGTACTCTTTGCGCTTCTTGTCTTTCGTGTATTCTGGCGTATTTTCATAGACAGAAGACCTGCGCCCTCTCCCATGCCGGCATGGGAGAGGGTTGCGGCAGGCGCGGTGCAGTTCCTTTTCTATGTTTTTCTATTCGGCATCACCACGAGCGGATACCTTGTGCCAACGGCCCGCGGACGGGGTATTGATTTTTTCGGGCTCTTCGAGGTACCGGCCATTGTTCAGGGCCTGCCCCATCAGGAGGATATTGCCGGCGATATTCACCGCACCCTTGCATACACGCTCATGGGCCTCGTTGCCATCCATACACTTGGGGCCCTGAAGCACCATTTTGTTGATAACGACGCCACCCTTATACGCATGCTCGGCATGAGAAGAAAATCCACGAGGAGGTCGGTATGAGAAAAAGCAGATATTTCCTTTTGCTGTTCATGGTCTTATTCATTGCCGCGGGGATTCAGTCCCCTGGCACCTCGGCCCAAGGGGCCCAGTATGTCATAGACTCCAAGAACGCCCACGCCTTTATACAGTTCAGGATCTCGCACCTTGGCTTCAGTTACGTACTTGGCCGGTTCAACAGGTTTGATGGCACCTTCATATATGATGAAAAAGACCCCTCGGCATCGAGTGTCAAGGTGACCATAGACATGTCCAGTGTTGACACCAATAACGCCGAGCGTGACAAGCACCTTCGGAGCGCTAAATTTTTTGATGTGAAGAAGTTTCCCACGGCAACCTTTGTAAGCACATCGTACCAGCCTCTCAGAAAAAATCGCGCCGTACTGACGGGCAACCTGACCCTCCATGGTATAACGCGTAACGTGGTCATAAGGGTGAGGGAACTCGGCGCAGGCAAGGACCCCTGGGGCGGGTATCGCCGGGGGTTCGAAGGGAGTACGAAGATAGCGCTAAAGGACTTTGGCATAACGACAGACCTTGGACCCACGGCGCGCGAGGCCTATCTCTTTCTCTCCATCGAGGGTATAAGAAAGTAGAGAGCAGACAGTGACCACCTTCAGAGGGGCTTTTTCCGGGAGGGGTTCCCATGGGAAAAAAAGGAGTAAAGACCAGGGTAGAGAAGGCCCTGCCGAGGAGCCCCTTTCCGCCTTTTCTTGCTCCACTCCTCGATAACCCCCTGAGAAGGCTTCTCATAAATAGAGAGAAGTTTCTCCGTGGCATGGGGGTCTGCGAAGGCCAGGTAGTGCTCGAGGTGGGGTGCGGGCCCGGTTTTTTCACAGAGGTCATTTCCCGCATTGTCGGCGAGAAAGGCCTGGTCTATGCCCAGGACGTTGAAAAGGCCATGACAAGGAGGGTGGAGAATAAGATACCCGCCATGGCATGGCCCAACGTGAAGGTACTTCTCTGCACTTCGTCGGCCCTTGAGGTGCCTGATGAGTCCTGCGATGTTGTACTCTGCCTGAATGTAATAGAGGAGATATACAAGGAAGGGGAACTGGGGGGCACTGTACTCGAAATAGACAGGGTCACCAGGCCCGGTGGTTCTGTAGTCATAATGGAACACCGCCTTGGTGGTACTGCGGTAATGGTAAGGGAGTGCGAGAGGTCCTTAGAGGGGCTCGGCTACAGGAAGGACCTTGAAAAGAGGTCCCTCCTATCTTATTTCTCGCGCCTGAGAAAGGCCGAGGGTAGGCCATCATAGTGAACCTCTGAAAAATGCTTACCCGAATTATTCAGAGAAGAGAAAGGCGCGATTTTTCCCCTCATATTTCCAAGGTGTTACGATCCGAAAATGGCGGCCTATCCAAGGCCAGAGGTGAGCCGGAATTAGCCTGATTTTCTTGGGAGAGGGAGGATGATTTTCCTGTGAGAAAAAATTCTTTTCTCTTCTTAGCCCTGGGCGACCCCCGCTTTCCGGCCCCCTCGCCTCAACGAACGGCTCACGCTCACAAGACCTATTAGCACCGGCACCTCGACGAGGGGACCTATGACAGCGGCAAAGGCCTCGCCCGAGTCGATGCCGAATACGGCTATGGCCACGGCTATGGCGAGTTCAAAGTTATTGCTCGCCGCGGTGAAGGCAAGGGTGGCGGTCTTCTCGTAGTCCGCGCCGAAGCGCCGCGCAAGAAAGAAACTCATGAAGAACATGATTACAAAATAGAGGAGGAGCGGCAGGGCTATTCTCGCCACGTCGCCGGGCAGGGAGACGATTACCTTGCCCTTCAGACTGAACATGACCACAATGGTGAATAAGAGTGCCCAGAGCGTAAGCGGGCTTATGCAGGGGACGAAGGACTCTTCATACCAGCGGGCGCCCTTTTTCCTTATGAGAAAAGACCTCGTCAGAAACCCGGCCCCAAGGGGTATGCCCAGGTATATGAGCACGCTCGACGCGATATCACCCATGCCCACGTTCACCACGCTCCCCCTCAGGCCGAGGTAAGGCGGTATGATGGTGATAAAGAACCATGCGAAGACGCTGTAAAAAATTATCTGAAAGAGGCTGTTAAAGGCCACGAGGCCGGCGCAGTACTCTCGGCTCCCGCCTGCGAGGTCGTTCCAGACAATGACCATGGCTATGCACCTTGCAAGTCCAATCATTATGAGCCCCACCATGTATGAGGGGTATCCCCGAAGGAAGAGAACGGCAAGGCCGAACATGAGAAGAGGCCCGGCTGCCCAGTTGAGGAGGAGCGAGAGGCCAAGGACCCTGAAGTCGCGAAAGACATCGCCAAGGAGTTCATAACGCACCCTTGCAAGGGGCGGATACATCATGACAATAAGCCCCACGGCAAGGGGGATATTGGTGGAGCCATCTTGAAAAGAGCGTATAAAGGCGCCTGAACCCGGCATGAGATAGCCGGCGGTAACGCCAAGGGCCATGGCCATGAATATCCAGAGCGTCAGGAACCTCTCGGTAAAGGAGAGTTTTTTTTCAATACCATCACTCATGGTGGATTCCACTCCGCTCCAGGGTCTTAAGACTTTCATCGAAAAACTCGTTAAAGGCCGTAGTTACACCGTCGCGGATGCGCCTTAAGGCCTCATGGCCCCCTTGGGCCATCTGACTTCTGCAGGAGTTTCCTGTACAGAGTATGATAATCTTATCCAAAAGGCCTTTTTTGTTTTTATATTTAGCCAAATTACGAAATATATCGTACAAAAAAAATTTATTCCTCTTCTGTGCCGCAGATCTCGTCCCTGTCCACTACCATAACCTGCTGCGCGTCGCTCCTTATGACATCATCATCGGGAAGCCAGTCTGCAAGCAGGGGTATGAGTTCCATGACTCCCGGGGTATCTGACCATGTTTTCAGGCGGTAATTCACCCACTTACCTTCTTTTTCATGGGTTATGAAGCCGGTGTCGCGAAGAACGGATAAGTGCCTTGAGACCGTGGACGTGGCAAGGCCGAGGATGCTCGTTATCTCGCAGACGCAGAGGGGCCTTATCTTGAGCATCTCCACTATGCGTATGCGGTGAGGCTCGGAGAGGGCCTTGAAGGCCCTCGATAGTCCTCTCAACTGTTCATCTCCCAACTGGAACCCTCACTCCTTTGTTTATATTTGTAGCCATGTTTATATTTCGTAATATATCGAACTATACGACAGATACTTTATCCTGTCAAGTAAATATAGCATATCACCATCCCTTCATCCAGACAGTATCCAGTGGTTCCAGGCCCTTCTCGCAAGAACCATTAAGGGACAGGTGAAAACCATCTTCGCATGGGTTATAATGAAAGACAAAGTCTTTTTAATGGGAGGCCTGGCTCGTGCGCTCGGAAGAGGCGATATTCACCATAAAGGGGCTCAGGAAGGTATACGGCGAGGGGCACGCACGCGTAGAGGCCCTTCGCGGCGTGGACCTCCTGCTCTATGAGAAGGAACTGGTCGTCCTTCTCGGCCCATCGGGGAGCGGCAAGTCCACGCTCCTCAATATCATCGGCGGCCTCGATATTGCCACAGAGGGGCATGTATCATACCGGGGCCGGGACCTCACCACCGCGGGCGAGAGCGAACTCACCGAGTACCGGAGGTTTCACGTGGGCTTTGTCTTCCAGTTCTACAACCTCATACCAAGCCTTACGGCGCGCGAGAATGTCTCCATTGTAACAGAGATATCCCTTAACCCCATGAACCCGGAGGACGCCCTCTCCATTGTTGGGCTCTCCGAGCGCATGGACCACTTCCCCTCGCAACTCTCGGGCGGCGAGCAGCAGCGCGTTGCCATAGCCCGTGCCATCTCCAAAAACCCGGAGGTACTGCTCTGCGACGAGCCCACGGGCGCCCTCGATATCTCGACAGGCATCGTGGTGCTCGAGGCCCTCGAGCGCGTGAACAGGGAACTGGGGACCATGACTGCCATAATAACCCATAACGCCGACATAGCCGCCATGGCAGACCGCGTGATCCACCTCAAGGACGGTCAGATTTCCGGCATCGAAGAGAACGAGGTAAAGAAGAGTCCGTCGGAACTGCGCTGGTGAGAATGGGACGCCATGATGAAATCAATGGACCGCAAACTACTTAGAGACCTATGGAGGATGAAGGGCCAGGCCCTGGCCATAATCCTCGTCATCACAAGCGGTGTATGCTCCTTCATTATGCTCAAGTTCACCATGGACTCACTCTACATGACAAGGGACAAGTTTTACCGTGACTTCCACTTTGCCGATGTATTCGTCTCCCTGAAGAGGGCCCCCGAGGAGATAGGCAGGCGTATAGCGGCCATAAAAGGCGTCAAGGCAGTGCAGACAAGGGTAGTAGGTGGCGCCAAGATAGAGATTCCAGGCTTCCCCGACCCTGTGACAGCCCGCCTCGTATCCCTGCCCGAGGCGGGGCTCCCAGCCCTTGACAGGGTATACATAAAGAGCGGCAGAAGCCTGAAACCCTGGACAGAAAAGGAGGCCCTCCTCAGCGATGCCTTTGCCTCTGCCCATGGTCTCTCCCCAGGCGACCACCTCAGCGCCGTCATAAATGGGAGGAAAAAGACCCTCACCATCGTTGGCCTTGCCCTCAGCCCGGAGTTCGTCATGCAGGCCCGGCCAGGGTCACTGAGCCCAGACTACAAGAGATACGCCATCATCTGGATGGGGCGCCATGCCCTTGCCAACGCCTATGATATGAAGGGCGCCTTCAACGACCTGGCTCTCTCGCTCGACAAGGAGGCCGACAGAGAGATGGTCATGAGGCGCGTTGACTCCATGCTCGAAAGATACGGCGGGCTCACGGCCTACGGACGCAAGGACCAGACCTCGAACCGGTACCTAAACTCCGAGTTCCGGGCCCTGGAGATGAGTTCACGTCTCTTTCCGGCCCTCTTCATCGCTGTTGCCGCCTTCCTCCTCAACGTGGTGGTAAACAGGACCATAGGGCTTCAGCGCGAGCAGATAGGCACGCTCAAGGCCTTTGGGTACTCGGACCGGGACGTAGGCCTTCATTATACAAAAATGGTCCTCATGATAACCACTGCAGGCATCATACTCGGCATCATAACGGGTATGTGGCTCGGAAAGGTGCTCTCGGCCATTTACATGGAGTTCTATCGCTTCCCCTACCTTGTCCGCGCGCTCTCTCCCGGCGTTACGCTTACAGCGATCCTCATAACCATGGGCTCGGCGCTCGCGGCCACCTTCATGGCAGTGCGCAGGGCCTCGCACGTCCCGCCTGCCCAGGCCATGAGACCCCTCCCGCCCGCCAGGTACGCAAGGACCATCCTCGAACGAACAGGCCTCGGCAGATTCATCTCAGAGCCAACACGTATAATCCTCCGGCACATCGAGGGCAGGCCCATAAGGTCCATCCTCACATCAATGGGCATTGCCCTCTCCTGCGCCATTGTAATGGGAGGTACCTTCTTCGAGGACTCCATAGAGTTCCTCCTCGACACCCAGTTCGTGGAGGCGCAGAGAGAGGACATGACAGTGGTCTTCACAGAGCCCACCTCCCGGAAGGCCCTCTACGAACTCCGGGGTATCGATGGCGTGCATCACACAGAACCCCTGAGAAGCGTTCCAGTGAGGCTGAGGGCGGGACACCGCACTTACCGCACCATAATCCAGGGCATAGCGCCCCGCGGGAGACTATACCTGTTGCTCGACACAAACCTGAGACCAGTGGCCCTGCCCCCATCGGGCATAGTACTGAATGATTATCTGGCCAAGAAATTGAAAGTAAGACCAGGGGACTTCATCACCGTCGAGGCCCTCGAAGGCAGGCGGCCTGTGCGCAGAGTGCCGATTACCGGGGTCGTGAGACAGTACGCCGGCCTCCTGGGCTTCATGGACATAGACGCCCTCAACGCCCTCATGATGGAGGACGGCACCATAACAGGCGCCTTTCTGACCATGGACCCGCTAAAGAGGCTTGGTCTGTACAGGAAACTCGTGGATATGCCGCGTGTCTCGGGCGCCATCGTCACAAGGGACGAACTTACGAACTTCAACAAGACCCAGACAGACATACTCCTCTTCTATACCTTCATAGCGAGTATCCTTGCAGGTACCATTGCTTTTGGTGTAGTCTATAACAGTGCGCGAATATCCCTATCCGAGAGGAGCAGGGAACTTGCGAGCCTCAGGGTCCTGGGGTACAGGCGCAGCGAGGTCTCCTACATACTCCTCGGGGAACTGGCTGTCCTGACACTCATGGCCCTGCCGCTGGGCTTCGTCCTCGGGCGGCTCCTCACGGGCTACCTTGCGGATGCCATCAGTTCCGACCTCTTCAGGTTGCCCCATGTCATAGCCCCGGCGACCTATTCCCTATCGGCACTCATAGTAGTGGCAAGCGCCGTTGTCTCGGGGCTCATACTCAACTACAGACTCAACAGGCTCGACCTCGTGGAGGTACTGAAGGCAAGGGAGTAAGGTGTAGAGATGACTTTACGAAGATGGGTCACTATAGCCGTCCTAGCCGGGGCCGTTGCCCTTGGCATTGCCTATGGGTTCATACCCCGTGCTGTTCCTGTGGAGATTGCAAGGGTAAGGCGGGGGCCCCTTGTCGTAACAGTCGAGGAAGAAGGAAAGACGAGGGTAAAGGAGAGGTATACCTTAACAGCGCCTGTTGATGGTTATCTTCAGAGGATAGGACTCGACGTGGGCGAGAGGGTCAGAAAGGGGCAGACCGTTGCCGTCATAGAGCCTCCGAGACCGAGCGTTCACGACCCACGAACAAGGGCAGAGACCGAGGCAGCTGTCTCCATGGCAGAGGCCGCGCTGAGGGGTGCCGAGGAGCGCCAACGCGCCGTAGCGGCAGAGACGGAGTACGCCGCCAGGAAACTCGAACGCACAGAGAGGCTCTTCAAAAAGGGAGTCGTCTCCAAGGACACCTTGGACAGAGTGCGCAGTGAGGCCGAGCAGATGGAGGCCGAACTCAAGGCCGCCGAGGCCGAGGTCCTTACGGCGAGGTTCGATCTTGAGAAGGCCAGAGCCGCCCTTGAGTTCTCGGCCTCATCGGGCTCGGAGAGGCTACTCCGACTCCGCTCACCAGTGGACGGCAGTGTGCTAAAGGTTTACCGTGAGAGCGAAGGCGCAGTCCTCTCTCGCGACCCGCTCCTGGATATTGGAGACCCGGAAAGGCTCGAGGTCGTCACAGAGGTCCTCTCCGCCGACGCCGTGAGGATAAAAAAAGGCGCCCTTGTCTACTTCGAGAGGTGGGGTGGAGAAGAACCGCTGAAAGGCAGGGTGACGACGATCGAGCCAGCCGGGTTCACAAAGGTATCGAGCCTTGGGGTGGAGGAGCAGCGTGTAAAGGTAATAGCAGACATTCTCACCATGCCCGGGGAGGCCCGGAAGATGGGAGATGGATACAGAGTGGACGCCAAGTTTGTCATATGGGAGGGCGCCTCTGTCCTCAAGGTGCCCGTTAGTGCGCTCTTCAGGCACGGCGAAGGCTGGGCAGTCTTTGTAGTAAAGAACGGGCGCGCCAGGAGGCGCCCCCTTGAGGTGGGGCATATGAACGGAATCTTCGCCGAGGTCTTGTCAGGTCTCGTGGAAGGAGAAACAGTAGTAGTTCACCCTGGCGACGAGGTGGACGACGGGGTGAGGGTGGAGGTGAGAAAGAGGGCGAGGTAAAAAAGTTTTTTGTCACTCTCTTCGCAGGGGAAGTGGCCGTAAAAGCGCCCTACGGCGAGATGCTGAAGACCTCCACCCTGTGGCCTCCCCAGTCCACCACGTATATGACCTTACCCTTGGGCCCGAGGGCAACGCCCGTTGGCCCATGGAACTTTCCCAAACCGCCGCCTTTGCCCCCAAAAGCAATAATGAAATTACCATCCCTGCCAAAGACCTCTACGCGGTCATTATAAAAGTCCGCGACAAAAACCCGCCCCTTCCTGTCCACGGCTATGCCCGAGGCCACCCGGAACCTCCCGGACCAGAAACCCATGCCGCCCCACTGAAAAAGATATTCGCCTTTATTTGTAAATACCTGAACCCTGTTGTTGTATGAGTCTGATACATATACCCGCCCACCTGGGCCTGCGGCGATCTTGGCAGGGTAGTAGAACTCTCCCTCCATGCCGGGAGAGATGAGGCCGCTTATGACGGAGCGCCAGTTGGGGACCTTGCCTTTCTTCCCCCAAGTGGAGACAAAGGTGCCGTCGGACGTGAACTTCTGCACCCTGTGGTTGTAAAAATCCATGACACAGACATAGCCATCTTCGTCTACGGTAATATCATTGGGCACATCAAACTGCCCCTTTTTATCTCCGTTTTCACCCCAGGAGAGGACAAACCTGCCCTCTCCGTCGAACTTCTGCACAGTGTCGTTATCATAGTCCGAGACATATACAAAACCGCTTTTATCAACGGCGATGCCCACGGGTTTTTCAAATTTTCCCCTGCCTTCGCCCTTTTCTCCCCATTGCAGTATGAAGTCGCCTTTGGCAGTAAATTTTTCTACCCTCCTGTTCCTCGCGTCTGTCACATATACAGAGCCGCCTCTGTCAACGGCGATGCCGTAGGGTTCGTTGAACTCGCCGGGGCCCGGGCCCTTTACTCCCCAGGCGCGGATAAAGGTGACGGAAGTTTGCCCTCCACCGGCATAAGCGGGAAGAGAAACAAAGAAGAGACTCATAAGAAGTATAAAAAGAAGTATCTTTTTCATGGCAGTTTCTTCCCTTAAAAAATTCTTCTAAGAACCTCTGAATAATTCGTCCCTGAATTATTCAGAGATGGGCCCATCCTTGGGGCGCAGGAAAATCTGAATTAATCAGACTTTCCCTAATGCGGCCCTCTAAAAATTCACCCTCACGCTCAATATCCCCACATAATCGTTCTCAAGGGCATTGCCGTTTAGGTCCTGCACAATGGGCACTTGAAGGGCTGCCTCTAGGACTATCTGCCTTGTAACGTATTGTATGCCGGGACTGAGGAACCACGTTGTGCCGCCAGAGTCCATGTCGTCCGTTGGGCCAGCCTTGTCCTTGTATTTATAAGAGAGATTGCTTTCCAGCACAGCGTAAACAAAAGCGGGCAGGCCGCTCATGAGCCTCCTTGGAAAGAGCCTGTACTGGTAAGAAATATCAAGGCGCGCCTCATCGCCGAACCTGAAGGCATTGGCCCTTGTGTTGAAACGATAAGAGACAGAGGCGTCAACCTGCCACTTGAGTGTCTGCCATGTAAAGATGGAGCCCAGCGTATAATCCCAGGAGCCTGAGCCGAGTTGAAGAGGCTGAGTGAGTCTGCCGAGACCGTCCCGCTCGTTATCGTTCCCAAGGGGGGCCTTTATTGCCGCGAAGGGCGAGAGCCTTATGGTCTCGCCGCGCCTGTCCCTCTGATAGAGGGTATAACGGCCTAAGAACGTGGCGTCACCGGCCCCTGTATCGCCTCTGCTGACTCTCCCCTTGGGGGTATTGACCTTGAGTTCCTTGTCAAGATAAGGGATTATTCCAAAAAGAGTAACCTTCGAGGTCACCCCA
>CAYYJQ010000043.1:0-15850 GCA_964472295.1 uncultured Thermodesulfobacteriota bacterium
TCAGACCCCAACGTGGCCTATGTCCTCATGATGATAGGCATACTTGGCCTTTACTTTGAGCTCTCCAACCCCGGGGCCGTTCTGCCCGGTGTTGTTGGGGCCATATCCCTTGTCCTCGCCTTTTACGCCCTTCATACTCTTCAAATAAATTACGCCGGTCTCATACTCATAGGCCTTGCCGTTGTCTTTTTCATAGTCGAGATAAACGTGGTGAGTTACGGGCTCCTTACGCTCGCGGGCCTTGTCTCCCTTGTGCTGGGTTCGCTCATGCTCTTTAACTCCCCGCTCCCCTTCATGCGTTTATCCATCTGGGTCATGATGCCAGCCGTGGTCTTCATGGCCGCCTTCGTGGGCTTTACCATGTACATGGCCATACATCTTCAGAGGAGGAGGTCTCCTGCCGGGGCAGAGGGCATAATAGGCGCCATTGGCAGGGTTGTCGAGGATATGGGGCCGGACCGCAGGGGCAAGGTTTTCGTATCAGGCGAGTACTGGGACGCAATGAGTGCCGTCGAGATTTTAAGAGGCGAGAAAGTGGAGGTTCTGGCCATGGAGGGCCTGCTCCTTACTGTGAGGAAGAAGAGCGATTAGAAGGAGTAAACCGTCCCGCGCCCTTCGCCGAGCCGGGGCACAAGAGAGAGGAGGCCGAAGATGCCGATAAATATAGCGACAGGCGGAGTAGTCCTTGCGGTAATTGTCATACTGCTTCTCTTCAGCGCAGTAAAGATTCTGAGGGAGTACGACAGGGGAGTGGTATTTTTCCTCGGGAGATACCAGGCCGTCAAGGGGCCGGGCCTCATCATCATCATCCCCGGAATTCAGAAGATGATAAAGGTGAGCCTCAGGACCATTACCATGGACGTGCCCCCTCAGGAGGTCATTACAAGGGACAATGTCTCTGTGAGGGTGAACGCCGTCATATACTTCCGCGTGGTAACGCCCGACAAGGCCATCATTGCCGTGGAGAATTACCTTTACGCCACGAGCCAGTTGGCGCAGACTACACTTCGGAGCGTCTGCGGCCAGGCGGAACTTGACGAACTCCTTGTGGAGCGCGACAAGATTAACAAGCACATCCAGTCCATACTCGATGAGCAGACCGACCCCTGGGGCATAAAGGTGGGTGTGGTGGAGGTAAAGGCCATTGATCTACCCGAGGAGATGAAGCGCGCAATGGCAAAGCAGGCCGAGGCCGAGCGCGAGAAGCGGGCCAAGGTAATACACGCAAGTGGAGAGTTCAAGGCCGCGGAGAAGATACTCGAGGCCGCGAACCTCTTGAGCCAGAACCCTGTCTCGCTTCAACTCCGTTATCTTCAGACCCTTACAGAGGTGGCGGCGGAGAAGAACTCCACGACCATCTTTCCGCTGCCCATAGATCTCCTAAAACCCTTTTTAGAAAGGAAGAAGGATGATTAGCAACCCGGCCTGTTGAAGGGCAGGGCGCCCGCGTTACTATTAAAATCGTTCTTAGAAGGTAATAAGGGTGATTAGCAACCCGGCCAGTTCGAAGTGTAGTAGGTCAGCGCTGCGATTAAAACCGTTTTTAGATTGGTTTTCTTTGTCTTACTTTCTTTTTTCAAAAAGAAAGTAAGGAAATCTTTTTTTCATTATCTTTTTGTCTTGCGGCCCGCCCTTATTAGGGGTAAAAGTGTATATTGGCTTTCTTTGGTATTGCATCTTGAGACGCGCGTCATGGAATCTGAGGAAAAGACATATCTTGGTCACAGGCAGAGACTGAGGGACAAGTTCAGCCAATCCGGGGTCGGCAGTCTCCATGACTACGAGGCCATGGAACTGCTCCTTACCTTTGCCATACCTATCCGCGACGTTAAACCCCTGGCCAAGGCCATGCTGAAGAAGTTTGGCGGGCTTGCCGGGGCCATTGACGCTCCGGCGTGGAAACTTCAGAGAGTGCCTGGAATCGGCGGCAAATCCGCGGCCCTTACAAGGCTTGTTGGGGAACTCGCCGGGGCGCTTACCACCGAGCGGGCCGAGCCTCTCCCTTCGCTTAACGCTCCAGAGGATGTGGCGCGTTTCGTGGCGCCGCGAATCAACGGGGATGATGGAGAGTTTCTTTACGCCCTTTATCTCAATTCCAAGAACCGGCCCATAGGTCTTGATGTTATCTTCGAGGGCAGGCCCGATGTGGTGAGCCTTCCACGGAGGCAGGTGACAAAAAAGGCCCTTGAGCGCAACGCCCGTTCAATTATCTTTGTGCACAGTATGACAGCCCTCTGTGCCGCCGAGGCCTCTCCGGCGCGGCCCCTTGCAATGGCGCTTCGCTCTCTTGCCTCGGCAGTTGATATAATTGTGCATGATTACATAATCATGGCGGGCGGCGATGTAATGAGCGCCCGCGATAAGGGCTGGTTCAAGAGCTGAGTCCATGCGCTATACTGCCCCGGGTTATTAATCTTTATTCTGGTCCCTGTTCCTTAAAAAATCCACTCTCTTCCTGAGCGTCTTCTCAACATAGGCCTTGGCCTCTTTAACGGCATGGAAAAGCGTGAGCCCTGTGATGAGCCCAGCCGTGATTGCGCTTGAGAGGAGGCACCCTGTGCCGTGAAAGGCCCCTGCCGGGCCGGCAAGCCTCTTGCCGGGAAATTCCTGAAATACCTTCCTGTCATAGAGTATGTCCACTGGTAATCCCTTGAGGTGTCCGCCCTTTACAAGGACCGCCCCTGCGCCGAACTCATGGGAGATAATACGGGCCGCCTCTCTCATGGAAGGGGCGTCTGCCACTTCCAGGCCCGTAAGGGCCGCGGCCTCGCCGAGGTTTGGCGTCACAAGGCTTGAGAGCGGCATGAGCCGGTTTTTCAAGATGTTGATGCCATCTTTGTCAAGGAGCGGCGCCCCTCTCGTGGAGCCAAGCACCGGGTCAAGGACAGCGACATGGGGGCCGTGTTTCTGAAGGGCTTTGGCCACTGCTTCCACATTGGCCCCGGTGCCGAGCATCCCTATCTTGACGCCAGAGACCGCTTGAGCTCTGAAGGCAGATTCTATCTGCGCCCCAAGGAGGCCTGGCTCCACGGGCCGGACATCGCTTACGCTCTCGAGGTCCTGCACTGTAAGGGCAGTGACGGCACTGCTTGCGCCAAGGCCAAAGTCTCTAAAAACCCCCACATCGGCCAGCACCCCGGCCCAGCCCGTGGGGTCGAAGCCCGCTATGGAGAGGGCCGTCTTCTTCATGACTTCACCACAAGCAGGCCCTTAACTCAGAACAAAAAAGATGATTGACTGCGCCACGCCGATGAGAAAACCCATGAGGCCGCCGAGATACTCAAGGTGTTTTAATTCCCTGGAGATAAAACCCGTGAGAAGCCCCTCGAAGCGCTCGAAGTTCATATTGTCTATCCTTGAGACCATGAGGGCCTTAAGGTCTATGCCGTCCTTGAACCTCGCGGCAAGTTCGTGCTTTTTTCGGTCTATGTGCCGTATGATGTCCTTTGTGAGGCGGCGCTTCAACTGCCGCGCTATCTCCTTTGACGCAAGGCCTATCACAGGGATGGAGTTGACCTTTTTTGAACTCAGTCGCTTCTCCACAAGGGCGTTTATCATGCCCTCTACCTCGGTCTCCCAGTTTATGCCCGACAAGAGGCCCGTAATGTCCTCGGGGCTGATGACCTCGCGCTCAATGGTCCCGGCAATGGAGCGGGCTATCTCTTTCCTGCGCTTTGGAATAAGACCCTGAAAGGTAAAGCCAAGGATGCGCACGGGCTTCACTGGCCTGAAGAGGAGTTTTATGGCGACATAGTTGGTGAGCCAGCCTATGACAGCGCCTATGATGGGGGGAAGTATGAGTTTGTAATGAGATAGGATAGCGCTCATGAGGGTCTACAAAGAAAAGAGAAAAAGAGAAGTAAAAACCGCTTACTTTCTTTTAAAAAAGAAAGTAAGACAAAGAAAATTAGTATTTCAACGGCCAGAAGGCCGCTGAAAAGGACTCATGTGATGGCAGTGCAACAAAAGAGTAAGAAGCGGGCCTTGTCCGCATACCAAAAGACCTCCAGCTTTCTTTTGGAAAAAAGAAAGTTTTTTAATGGGCACGCCTTATTTCCAGTAATTTTGAGACAAAAGCCATGAGAGGCTCAATCTGCCGTTAAGAAGACTATGACAAAGAAAACCAATAGGGGCGGTTATCCTGCTTTTTTTGCCGCGTCACGCGCCCCGCGATGGTCCACGCCATGAAAAACGGGGCACGGAAAACCAGTAGGGCACGGCCCGCCAAAAAACGAAGAAAAGACGGTTTTTCAGGACTTCGAGGCCCTCTTCTTGTTCATCTCCTCTTCAAAGTACTTTCTGTAGAGTATCTCCCACTCGCGGCAACCCTCGGGTATGTCACGCGATAGAGACCGTATCTTCTGCCTTGCCGACTCGTCGGCATGGTCTTCAATCTCGAATATGGCGGTTATGATGCGCTTTGTCTCCGAGAGTGCGCGGGCGTCGTCTGTAAAGTCCACGAGGTCGTCATTCCAGACAGCGTCTGTCATGAGGTGCGCTATGTGCGAGATGCGCTCGTCAGAGAGCCTCATAATGTGATGCCCCTCTCCTTTGCCAGTTTGTTTTTGAGCATACGGAACATCTTCCTGTAATCAACGCCGCCCGTGTCCATCTCGCTCATGTGTGAGTTAAGGATAGACTCCACCTCGCGGTCGAGGGCTTCCTCGGCCTTCATGTCATCCATGACGGCGCGCCGCATCCGCTCAAGGACCTTGTCTTCGTCGGCCTTCAGGACAATGAGCCCCTTTTCCTTGAGGCCCTTAAGGACACTACTCGTAATATGCTCTATCTGGTCTGTGTGCAGGCGCATGAGTTAAAATTATCACAGCGGCCCCTGCTTTGCAAGCCTACCGGACCTGCGCCAACCTTGACAGAAGGAGGCCTTATCCTATATCGTGGTCAGGATTAACCTAAGTGACGGAAAAGGGGCAAAAAAGTGGCCAAAAAAGACACAGTTATAATATACGGAGTAAATCCCGTTAAAGAGGCACTTACGAAAGACGGGTCTTCCGTCAGGAAGATACTCGCGGCAAGGGCAGGGAGTGGCAGGAAAAAGGGCAGGGCCCTTGAGGAGATAATCCGCCTGGCAGGGGGTCTTCGTATACCAGTCGAGCGCCTGAGCGCCGCCGGGCTCACAAGGGCCGCTGGCACGCAAAAGCACCAGGGCATAGCGGCCATGGTGGCAAGGGACTATGAATACGCCTCCCTTGAAGAGATACTCGGGGAAGTGGAGCGCAAGAGAGAGGCGGGCGGGCGCGGAGTCGTCCTTGTCCTTGATTCCATAGTAGACCCCGGAAACCTCGGGTCTCTCATACGGGCCGCTCTCTCTGCCGGGGCAGTGGGCGTTGTCATACCGCGCGACAGGGCCTGCCCGCTTACGCCCGTGGTGGCAAAGGCATCGGCAGGCGCAATAAGCCACATGAGAGTTGCAAGGGTTACGAACCTTGTGCGCGCCATAGACAAAGTAAAAGGCCGCGGCCTCTGGGCCGTGGCCCTCGAAGCCGACGGTGAGCAAGATATTTATTCCGTAGACCTCTCTGGAGATACGGCCATTGTCATTGGAAGCGAGGGGAGCGGTCTTAGAAGGCTTGTCCGCGAGGCCTGCGACCAGTGCGCGGCCATACCCATGGCCGGGCCCGTAGGCTCCCTTAACGCGGCGCAGGCCGGGGCCATAGCCCTCTTCGAGACGCTGCGTCAGGGCAGGGGCAAATAAGCAGAAAAGGGCAAGAGGGCAGGAATGCCCCCCTCTTTCTCGCCGCCCTTTTAGCCGGCCCTTTCTTCGTTCTTTCGCCAGCGCTTGAGCGTTGGAATGAGCTCAGAGGCAAGCATCTTCGCGCGCTCAAGGGGCATGTCCTTCTTCTCGGCAAGAGAAGCCGCTACCTTCTCGATCATCTGCTCCATGGTAATATCAGGCTCGGTGAACTCGCCGTTACGATAGCAGTACTTGCAGTAATCCGTGTTTATAACCTTTGTTGCCGTTGTGCCGAATTCAAACCTGGTCCTGATCTCCACGCCGCAACTCTGGCATGATGGGGATGATAGTGTTGGTCTTGCCATCTTTCCTGCTCCTTTGCTTTTTTCACTCTTTACTGACCTTAGTTTTTCATTCTACCATTTATACCATCTTTTCCGAGAGTTTCCTCCCGGCAAGCATGTGCATGTGCATATGAAAGACGCTCTGCCCACCTCCGGCGTTGGTGTTCACTATGGTCCGAAAGCCACTCCTGGCGAAGCCGAACTTCTCCGCAACGTCCACGGCGGTCCTCATCATGGCGCCTGCAAGGGAGTCGTCATCCCTTACGCACTCGATGATGTTCCTGTAATGCTCCTTCGTTATTATCAGGAGATGCGTCGGGGCCTGGGGATACCTGTCCTTTATGACGATAAGGTCCTCTGTCTCATGCAGTCTTTCCGCCTCGACCTCGCCCGAGACAATCCTGCAGAAGATGCAATCACCCATAGATCCTTTCCTTACTTCTTTTTTCTCGACCTCTTTTCCTCTATGCCCGAGGTCCCGAAACGGCGCTGTAACTCGCCAGCGACCTGCCCTATGCCAAGGCCCCGCTTTGCGAGCATGACCATTGCGTGAAATATGAGGTCAGCGGCCTCGTGAACTACCTCTTTATCACTCCCCTCACGCGCGGCCTCCATGAATTCCCCGGCCTCTTCAGAGACCTTGGCGAGTATGGCCTCAACGCCGCCCGCGTAGAGCCCTGCGACATAGGAACTATCTGGCGAGGCTGATTTTCTCTTCTCAAGGACCTCCTGAAGGCCATTGAATACGGCCCCTGCCCCCTCTGCCCCTCCTGCCCCCGCGCCATCACCCTTGCCGCTCCGGTTACCCCCCCTGCCGCCCCTCTCAAAGGACTTGAGCCTCCTGAAAAAACACGTCGTCTCGCCGGTGTGACAGGCCGGGCCCGCGGGGTCCACGGTAAGAAGAAGCGTATCCCCGTCGCAGTCGTAATCAATGCTCTGGACATATAAAAAATTCCCGCTCGTCTCGCCCTTCAGCCATAGAGTGTCCCTGCTGCGGCTAAAAAAGCAGGCCCTCCCCCCCACAAGGGTGCGCTCAAGGGATTCCTTGTTCATCCAGGCCATCATGAGAACCCTGCCAGTGGCACGGTCCTGTGCTATGGCAGGCACAAGACCCGCTGAGTTGAACTTAATATCCGAGATACTGCCCGCGCTCTCGACCATGAAAAAGCCCTTTAAATAGAAAATTTTTTAATCGCGCGGCCCTGTTTCCGTGATTCTGGTGGACAGAAGCCGCGAGAGGAACAATTTGCCGCCAAGGCGGCTGTGTCAAAGAAAACCATCCACTTTCTTTTAGAAAAAAGAAAGTGGAGCAAAGAAAACCAATCATAAATCGAACCGCCTTGCTCTCATATAATATGCACAGGGACGGTCTTTGTCAATGTCCGCGCCCCCCCGCGCCCCCTTAAAAACCTTGACGAACCCAAGTGTGTAATATATCTTAAGAACTTATGAAGAACCACGCCGCCATAGTGCTCGCCGCTGGAAAAGGCACGCGCATGAAGTCCGCCATCCCAAAGGTACTCCACGAGGTAGGGGGCGAGCCCATGATAACCCATGTCATAAGGCTCCTTGAGGGCCTCGGCGTGGGACGGATTATCGTCGTCGTGGGGCACGGCTCTCTGGAGGTAAAAAAGCGCCTCGAAGGCCGTAATCTCACCTTCGTGGAACAGGCCGAGCAACTTGGCACTGGCCACGCCGTCTTATGCGCCACTGAGGCGCTCAGGGGCTTTTCCGGTGATGTCCTTATACTCTCAGGCGATGTGCCCCTTCTTGGCGCGCCAACCATCAAGGGCCTCTTCAAGATATACAAAAAGGCCGGGCCCGCGCGCGCCATGGCCCTTGTAACGGCCATGCTCGAAGACCCGGCTGGCTATGGCCGCGTCATCAGGGACGAAGAAAAGAGGATAACCCGCATAGTGGAGGATAAAGACGCCACGCCACGGGAAAAGGCCGTACATGAGATAAACACCGGGTGTTATCTTTTTGATTCCCTTTTTCTCGCTAAAAACATAGGGAAAATAGGGGCCGCCAACGCGCAGAAAGAGTATTATCTCCCAGACCTTGTGCGCCTTGCCGTGGAGTCTGGCAGAAAGGTATCTGCCCTTACGCTCTTTGACCCCACCGAGGTCATGGGCATAAATAACCGCGTTGAACTCGCCGCCGCGTCCAGGATTATGAGAGGGCGCATCCTCGAGGCCCTCATGCTCGGAGGCGTTACCATCATCGACCCCGAGAGGACCGTCATAGGCCCTGACGTGAAGATAGGGCGCGATTCCATTATTCACCCTGGTGTTAATATTTCAAACTCCACCATTGGCCGCGGCTCTCTAATCGAACAGGGCGCTATCATTACAGACTCGAAACTCGGCCCAGAGGTATGCATCCGGGCCTACTCCATAATAGAATCGAGCAGCATAGGGAAAAGGGCGAGTATTGGCCCATTCGCGCGTCTCAGGCCCGGAAATTGCCTCTCAGAAGATGTGCGCATAGGCAACTTCGTGGAGGTAAAGAAGTCGAGGCTCGGCAGGGGCGTAAAGGCCGGGCACCTCTCCTACCTTGGGGACTCTGAGATAGGCGCGGGCGTAAACATAGGGGCAGGGACCATAACTTGCAACTATGACGGCAAAAAGAAGTATCTTACCCGCATAGGCCCAGGTGCCTTCATTGGGAGCGACTCGCAACTCGTGGCGCCCGTGACTGTTGGCAGTGGGGCCTACGTGGGCTCTGGCACTACGGTAACAAGGGACGTGCCGGCAGGGGCCCTCGTAACATCAAGGGGCGAAGAGAGGGTCATCAAGGGCTGGGTCAAGAGAAGGTTTGGAAAGAGGGAAGGATAAGGCCCCGGGCCTTTTTTGGGAAATAATTATTAAAACCAACCAGCCCACCCTGTGGGAAGTTCTCCGGAGAGGCCGGGGATGCTCAGATGATAAAAGGCCAGGCCGCAAGCCGGAAAGACCACGATAACCTGGGGCTTACATCCCCTTTCAAGGAATGAAAAAGATACTTAAGGCCGCGGCCCGCACGCTTGGCCCGCCTCTTGCCGCATGGGCCATACGCCTTATACGCCTCTCCATGCGCCTCGAGTACGTAAACGACGGTCCCTGTAGGGAGTTTCTCCGTGAGGGCGGCAACATAATACTCGCCTTCTGGCACGGCCAACTCCTCATGATGCCCTACTCGTACTTTGGCAGTAGCGGTGTTACCATACTCGTGAGCCAACACAGCGACGGTGAGCTCATAGCCCGGACGGTAAAGAGGTTTGGCATACGCTCTGTCAGGGGGTCAACAACGCGGGGCTGGTTCGGGGGTTTCAAGGCCATGCTCAAGACAGCCCACTCTGGGGGCGACCTCGCCATTACTCCAGACGGCCCGCGGGGGCCGGCAAGGGTGGCGCAGACCGGGGTCATTCAGCTCGCCTCCAAGACAGGGCTTCCCATTGTGCCCGTGGCCTTTGCGGCAGAGAAGAAAAAGAACTTCAAGAGTTGGGATTCCTTCATGGTGCCTCACCTCTTCTCGCGAGGGGCTCTTGTCTACGGAGACCTCGTCTTCATCCCCAAAAGACTCGGAGCAAAAGGCACTGAAGAGGCGAGGGCGGACCTTGAAAAAACCCTTAACACTTTAACCGAAGAGGCCGGACGCCGCGTGGCGCGGTAGGGCCGGGAAGGCCGGCGGGCCGGGCCGCTTAAAAGGCGCTGCCCTCCGCTCCTCTCATCAAGGGCATGCCCTCCGCCCCCTTACCCTCATGAAATACCTTGTCTATGACATCCTCTTCCATGGTTTTTTCGCCGCTACCCTGCCCTATGTGCTCTACAAGGCCGCGACAACGGAGAAGTACCGCGAGGGCATTGGAGAGAGGTTCGGACGCATTGGACCTGAAAAACTCCGTCGCCTCGCTGGCTCTGGTCCCGGCGTCTGGATACACGCCGTAAGCGTTGGAGAGACCAGGGCCGCAATGCCCCTCCTTCGCGCCATCCGAAAAAAGTACCCGGAGGCGCGCATACTCTTTTCCACAACCACCCGCACGGGCCAGGCCGTGGCGCGCGCCGAGGGAGGCGATCTCCTCGATGCCCTCGTCTACTTTCCTCTGGACTTTTCATGGGCCGTAAAAAAGGTAGTCAGCGAGTTCAGGCCCGATATATACATAGTGGTGGAAAAAGAGGTCTGGCCAAACCTCTTCAAGGTCCTCGGGGACAGGGGTGTTCCCATAGTTGTGGTGAACGGCGTAATATCAGAACGCTCTTACAGGAGGTTCCTGAAGTTCAATTTCTTTTTCAGGGAGGTCTTCTCAAGGGTCGCCTTTTTCTGCGCACGCACGGATAGGGACCTTGGCCGCGCCCTTGCCCTTGGCGTAAAAAAAGACCGCGCCTTGACCACTGGGAACCTCAAGTTCGACCAATTCGCCGGGGGAAGCGCAAAGTCCCCGGATGGACTTGAGCGCGCCCTTGGGGTACGCACAGGTGAAGTCCTCTTTGTCGCCGGGTCCACGCACCGGGGCGAGGACGAAATTGTAATATCGGCCTTTCTGGAGGCGCGAAAAGAGATAAAGGGCCTCTGCCTTGCCATTGCCCCGCGCCACCCCGAGAGATTCGCCGAGGTGGAGGGGATAATTAAAAAGAGCGGACTCCCCTGTGTAACCCGTTCATCGGGCAAGGCGAGAAGAAAGGGGAGCAAGGGGGTCTTTCTCCTTGACAGCATGGGCGAACTCCTCGGCCTCTACGGCCTCTCGCATATCGCCCTTGTGGGAGGAAGCCTTCTGCCGGGAGTTGGCGGGCACAACCTCCTTGAGCCCGCCGCGCTGGGAATACCCGTCCTCATTGGTCCGCATACCGAGACCTGCGCCGAGATGCGGGACCTTCTACTTGAGGCAGGCGGCGGGCTTGTGGTCCATGGGGCCGATGACTTGAGAGAGGCGCTGGAGGAACTTTCAGGGGATAAGGCAAGACGGGAAGAGATGGGCCGGGCCGCGCGCGGCGTGGTGGAAAAAAACCGGGGCGCTGTAGAGAAGACCCTTGGGGTAATAGAGGGATTTCTTGAAAAGTCCGGTTCTTGACCTCTATTGATTTTTTTGTTTTTCTTCTCTGGTGGGCAGTCTTTTTTGGTGGGCAGTGTCACCCTATTGGTTTTCTTTGTCTTACTTTCTTTTTTCTAAAAGAAAGTAAGGAAATCTTCTTATTTTTTTTCTTTCTTTTATGGGCAACTTCTTTAGAGACCTGGTTGAGCGGAGCATCCGCGGCGGCGAAGGCACGGGCCCTTTGGGCGCGGTTTTCCGTCCGCTGGCTGGCCTTTACGGGACCGGGGTGCGGGCGAGGCTCGGTCTTTACAGGGCCGGGGTCCTTAAGCCCCGCGCCCTTTCCTGCGCTGTTATCTCTGTTGGCAACATTACGGTGGGCGGCTCCGGGAAGACTCCCATGACCATGTTTATCGCAAGTTATCTCAAGGGCAAGGGCGCCGGGGTGGCCGTTGTAAGCAGGGGTTACGGCGGGTCGCATAAAGGCGCGGGCATTGTGAGCAGGGGCGAGGGGGCGCTAATGGGGCCGGGCGAGGCCGGCGACGAGCCCGTGCTCATGGCCAGAAGGCTCAAGGGCGTGCCCGTTGTCATCGGGGCCGAGCGGTTCAGCGCGGGCCAACTTGCAATTGAGGAGTTCTCGCCTGATGTTATTATACTTGATGATGGTTTTCAGCATATTGGGTTAAAGCGGGACCTCAACATCCTTCTTGTTGACGGAAACATGAGCCTTGCCAATGCGAGGCTCCTTCCCGCAGGGCCTCTTCGCGAGCCCCTCACCGCGCTCTCGCGGGCGGACATGGTCCTTGTAAAGGGAGGTCGCCTCAGGCCCGGGGACAGGGAACTCATCAATGAACAGGGCCTCATGGCAACGGGTTTTGTTTACAGGGCAGGAGGGCTCAGGGGCCTTGCATCGAGTAAACCCCTTGAGATAAAGGACATTAAGAGGGCGCCTGTCCTTATTGTCTCGGCCATAGCAGACCCAGAGTCCTTTTCGCGCACACTCTCCGGGCTTGGAATAAAGGCTAGGGCCGTTATGACATATTCTGACCATCACGCATATGACGCAGGTGACATTAAGGCCATTAAGGCCAGGATGGAAGAGACGGGCGCAGAGGTCCTTATTACCACGGAAAAGGACGGCGTGAAGCTCGAAGCCTTACTTCAAGGGGCGGGCATAAGGGCCTATGCCCTCGCCATAGACGTTGAGATAAAGGGCATGGGCGCCTTCAGGGCGGCCATGGCCCCCTTTGCGCGCGGGCAAGAGGGGACGCAGGGGAAAAAGGCCCGTAAGGGGGCCGGCCCGTGAGCTTCACACTTGTCAAGTTTCTTGTCTTTATACTCGGCCATATCCCCGGTGCACTGGTGGCGCCTCTTGGAAGGGGCATTGGGAGGCTCTATTATGCCCTTGACAGGAGCCACAGGCAGAGGGCCATGGAGAACATGATACTCGCGGGCTATGGTGAGGCCCATGCCCGTGCCCTTACGCGCGAGGTATTCGGTAACCTTGGCATAACCTTTCTGGAGGTTATGAGGCTACCCTGGCTGAGGAGTGCGTCCGACCTCGAGGGCCTTGTAAGGTGCGAGGGCCTTGATGTCTTTGAGAAGGCCCTTGGACGGGGCAGGGGCGTGATGCTCATAACGGGCCACCTTGGCAACTGGGAACTCATGGCAACGTGGTACGCCCTGAAGGGCTTTTCCATGGACGTGGTGGTCCGCGACCTTGACAGCCCCCTTGGGGCGCGGCTCATGGACTGGATGCGGACGCGCCACGGCAACGCCATGGTCCTCAAGAAGAGGTCCATGCGGAGGCTTCTAAAGACCCTCGCTGGTGGTGGCATAGCCGGGCTCCTTATCGACCAGAACGTAGCGCGTGTGGAAGGGGTCTTTGTGGACTTTTTCGGCGTGCCCGCCTGCACCAACAAGGGGCCTGCCATGCTTGCCGCAACAAGCGGCGCCGCTGTCATACCCACCTTCATAAGCCGTGAAAAGGGCGGTCACGTCATCAGGATAGGCCCGGAGATAGAGGTCGTGAATACGGGTGATAGAAAAAAGGACGCGCTCACCAACACGGCGAGGTTTACAAGGGCCGTGGAAGAGGCCATACGCCGGACTCCGGCGGAGTGGTTCTGGGTCCACAGGAGATGGAAGACCAGACCTGATTAGGAAGAAGACAAGAGGCTGAAAAAAACCAATCCCTATAACTTGTTCTCCTCGCCCGCAAGAAGCCTCCTGATGTTGGCCCTGTGCTTGAGCGTTATAAAGGCGGCTATGAGTACGCCGAGGCCCACGAATTCACTTGCGCCAATAAGATAGAGTATAATGGGCATGGAGCCAGCGGCAAGCATGGAGCCAAGGGATACGTATCTCTTGATGGCCACGGTGATGATGAATACAAGGAGGGCGATGACTGTTGCAAGAGGGGCTATGACGGCCATTACTCCGCAGGCCGTGGCAACGCCCTTGCCTCCTTTAAAACCAAGAAAGACAGGGTAAAGATGGCCGAGAAAGGCCGCGAAACCAGAGGCGGCCACAAAGGCAGACGGAAGGCCGAGGGCCTCTGCCGCGTATACAGGGGCCGCGCCCTTTAAGATGTCGGCGATAAGCGTGAGCGCGGCGGCTGTTTTTCCGGCGGAACGGCGTACATTGGTGGCCCCTATGTTCCGGCTTCCCGTAGTGCGCGGGTCCTTGCCGCCAAAGAGGCGCGAGAATATTATGCCAAAGGGCACGGAGCCGAGTACATAGGCGATAATGGGGAGAAGGTATCTCGTCATTTTATTGTTTCAGGTCAACCGCCGTCCCTTTTCAGTGGCAGGGCCCCCTTAAGGATCCGCGCGGCTCGAAAGAAAGATAGCCAGCCGCTATTCCACGGTGACGCTCTTTGCGAGGTTTCTTGGCTGGTCCACGTCCGTGCCCTTGAGGACCGCTATATGATAGGCAAGGAGCTGGAGGGGCACGCTGAGGAGTATGGGCTCAAGGGCCTCGGCAACGGGAGGCAGAGTAAAGGCGTTATCAACAAGCGCCATGCCCTGGTCCATGCCCTCAGTCAGAAATGCGATAATACGGCCTCCCCTTGCCTTTACCTCTTCCATGTTCGCAAGCATCCTCTGAAGCGATGAATCGGCGGGGGCAAGGGCCACTACGGGCATATCCTCGTCTATGAGGGCAATGGGTCCATGCTTCATCTCTCCCGCTGGATACCCCTCGGCGTGTATGTAGGATATTTCCTTGAGTTTCAGCGCCCCCTCAAGGGCAATGGGATAGTTTATGCCCCTTCCGATAAAGATAAAATCGCGGTAATGGAAGAACTCCCTTGCAAGGGTCTCTATTTCGGCCTCTCGCTCAAGGACCTTCTCTATCTTTCCAGGCAGGAGCACAAGGTCCTGGAGCATCTCCCGGGCCTCGTCTCTGGAAAGATGGCCCGAGCTTCGGCCAGAGTGAATGGCGATGAGGAGGAGTCCGACAAGTTGAGTTGTAAAGGCCTTGGTGGAGGCAACGCCTATCTCGGGGCCGGCATGGGTCATGAAACTCCATGAGGCCTCTCTTGTGAGGCTGCTCTCCATGACATTACAGATGGATAGGACGCGGGCGCCGCGCTTCTTTGCCTCGCGCACCGCGGCAAGGGTATCGGCGGTCTCACCAGACTGGGAGATGGCTACTACGAGGTCGTCCTCTCCGGCAAGGGGGTTCCTGTAGCGGAATTCGCTTGCAAGGTCCACCTCCACTGGTATGGCAAGGCACCTTTCGAGGAGAAATTTTCCCACGAGCGCGGCGTGCCAGGAGGTGCCGCAGGCAAGTATGTAAATTCTCCTTATTGCGGTAAAGTCCAGGTCCAGGCCATCAAGAAAGACCTCGCCCGTCTCTTCGCTGATAACGCCCCTGAAGGTGTCCGTAAGGGCGCGGGGCTGCTCGAAGATCTCCTTGAGCATGAAGTGGCGGTACCCGCCCTTCTCGGCCATTACAGGGCTCCAGTCTATGTGTACGGTTTTTTTATTGACCTTCCTTCCCTCAAGGTCTGTAACTTCCACCTTGCCGCCATGAAGGACCACCACCTCGCCGTCTTCAAGGAAGAGGGCATCTCTTGTTACATCGAGGACAGCCGGGATGTCGGAACTGATAATGGCCTCTTCGAGACCCATGCCCACTATCATGGGGCATTCCTTTCTCGCCCCAACCACTGTTTCCGGTTCTTTTTCAGAGAGGGCCGCGAGGGCGTACGTGCCCTTTACACGGCCAAGGGCCGCGCGCACGGCAGAGGCAAGGTCCTGTCCTCCCTTGAGTTCGCGGTTTATAAGGTGGGCCAGGACTTCCGTGTCTGTCTCAGACTTGAAGACCGCGCCCTCGCTGACGAGTTCTTTCTTTAGTTCAAGGTAGTTCTCTATGATGCCGTTATGTACAACGGCCACGGAGCCTTCCTTATGGGGGTGGGCATTGGCCTCGGTTGGCCTGCCGTGGGTGGCCCAGCGCGTATGACCTATGCCGACGCGGGCTTTGAGGAGGCGTCCGGAGAGGGCGTCGATAAGGGAGGCGAGTTTGCCCACGCTCCTTATTATCTCTATCTGGCCGTCCTCCATGAGGGCAAGGCCGCTTGAATCATAGCCCCTGTACTCGAGCCTTCTGAGGCCGCCTATGAGCACGTCGGCGGCCTTTCTGCTACCGCTGTATCCTACTATACCGCACATTTTTTCAGGGTCTCCTGAACAAGGTTTTTTGGCGGGCAGTGCCCACCCTACCGCTCCACCCATCCTTCTTTGTCTATTGGTTTTCTTTGTCTTACTTTCTTTTTTCCAAAAGAAAGTAAGGAAATCT
>CAYYJQ010000044.1:0-15767 GCA_964472295.1 uncultured Thermodesulfobacteriota bacterium
CTCGTGCCAGTACTCCATTGATGGCGTTGAGGAGGAAATCGGCCTTACCCGCCCGGCAATACTGGATTGCAGACAAATAAAATCTTGACCTTGTAGTGGAAAAATCATTAAATAATAAGACGGCCTTTTTGCTGGAAGAGGCCCATGAGAGGCTCCTCGCGGCCCGCAGGCCCCTCTTCATGACAGGTTCGGGCATAAGCGCAGGGTGCGGCGTGCCCACTTTCAGGGGAAGGGATGGTCTCTGGAAAAACGCCCGTCCCCAGGACCTCGCAACGCTCTCTGCCTTCAGGAAAGATCCCTTCCATGTCTGGCAGTGGTATGACTGGCGCCGTTCTCTCATTGCGGGCGTTGTGCCGGGAAGGGCGCACAGGGCCATGTCTGCGTGCAGGAATGAGAGTTGCGGTGTGCCCGTGATAACCCAAAACGTGGACGGACTTCATCAGCAGGCCGGAAGCACGGAAGTGCTTGAGCTTCACGGATCCATCTGGGTCCTCAAGTGTATGGCCTGCGGTATTGAGCGCGAAGACAGGACCACAGATATAACAAAGGTTCCGGTCTGCGGGTGCGGCGGGCTCTTGAGGCCCGGCGTTGTCTGGTTCGGTGAGGCCCTCCCGGCAAATGTCCTGAGCCGTGCCATGGAACTATCAAAAGGGGCTGACTATGTCCTTGTTGTGGGCACCTCTGGCGTGGTTCAGCCCGCGGCTTCTCTTGCGGACATGGCAAAGGGGGGCGGAGCCTTTATCGTCGAGGTAAACCCCGAGGCAACGCCGCTTACAGATGTAGCGGATATATCTCTGCGTTATGGCGCAGAAGATGCCGTTCCAGGGATCATTGGCGGGCCTGGTGACGAAGACAGGTAAGAGCCACGGTCTGGCCGTGGATATGAAAATATTTGGGAGGTTTTTTTTGTGAAGGTCTTTTCAGGTTCCATAAGGGTTACAACGAGCAGTAAACGCGAGGACATGAACATTACCGAGCGCGTGGCCGGCCTTGTTCGCGAGAGCGGCATAAGCGAGGGCATGGTCCTTGTCTCAACGCCCCATACAACTGCGAGCGTGTATATCAATTACGGAGACCGCGGCCTCGAAGAAGACCTTGAGAACGTGCTTGGCGATATGGTCCCCGAGGGCGGGGCATACAGGCACTCCACGGGGGATTACGGGAGCAACGCCCCGGCGCATATAAAGTCGCTCCTCCTTGGACGCGGCGTAACCCTGCCAGTGACTCGCGGCATATGCGGCCTTGGCCAGTGGCAGACCATTTATTTCTCCGAGTTCGGCGGGCCTCGTCCCCGCCTCATATCCGTAAAGGTCATGGGCCTTACGGAAGGGTAAGCTCGCGCACCAGCGGCCAGGGACCGCTGATACTGGTTTTTCCTTGCCCTGTTTTTGCAGAGTGAAATTGCGGTAACGCGGGGTTTTGTCATGTGACGGAGCCCGTGCGCTGATATTGGTTTTCTTTGAGAGGGACTCTTTTGGGCAGAGCCCTTTGCCTTGCATAATTGCCCTGAGGCCCCCTGGGACAGCAACGCCATCAAAAAACTTTTTTTTCTAAAAGAAAGTGGGAGGTTATCTCTATCTTGTTTTTCTTCTTTATGATTCAAGAGGCCTCTTTTTGAATGAGGGTTATTGGCGGGGCCTTGAGGGGCCGGAGTTTAAGCGGGTTCAGGGGTACGGGCATAAGGCCCACCTCTGACAGGGTTAGAGAGGCCGTATTCAATGTCCTCGCATCCCGTGGGTTGTTTACGGGCCAGCCAGTTGTTCTCGACCTCTATGCGGGTACAGGAGCCCTTGGCATCGAGGCCCTTAGCCGCGGGGCCGCGCGGGCCGTCTTCGTGGACTCGGCGCCCTCGGCGATAAGGATCATAAAAAAGAACATCATTGGCCTTGGCCTTGAGGACAGGGCTGTAATACTCGCAAGGGACGCAAAGAGGGCCATCGAGGGGCTCCTTAAGAGGGCCGGGCGCTTTGATATTATCTTCGCTGACCCGCCCTATGCCCAGGGGTTTTTTGACGGCCTCCTTGAGGCCCTCCCGCCCCTTCTTGAACGGGGCGCCGTGGTGGTGGCCGAGTGCCCAAAAGGGGCGCTCATGGATACTGGAGAGAGCGGCCTTGTTGTGCTCGATGAGAAGATATACGGAGACACGGCGGTATTTTTTCTCGGCAGGATTGAAGACGAATGAGATGGAGGCCCGCCGGGGGCCTTTGGCGGGGAGGACATGGCCAGGAGCATTGCCATATACCCGGGGACCTTTGACCCCGTGACCCTCGGTCACCTTGATATTATCGAGCGTGGGCTTAAACTCTTTGACTCCCTCATCGTGGCCGTTGCCGGGAGCACCTCAAAGAAGACGTTCTTCAATGTTGAAGAGCGCCTTGAGATGCTGAGGGGCGATACTGCGGGGTACAGCGGTGTAACCATTGAGTCCTTTGATACGCTCCTCATAGACTACGCGCGGGAGAGGGGCGTTGGGACCATACTCCGGGGCCTCCGCGTAATATCAGACTTTGAGTACGAGTTCCAGATGGCCCTTACGAACAGGAAACTCGCCCCGGATATTGAGACGGTCTTCATGATGACCTCTGAGACCTATGCCTCGGTAAGTTCGAGGTTCATAAAAGAGATAGCCAGGCTCGGCGGCGATGTATCGGGTTTTGTCTCCCCCGGCGTCGAGGCCCGGCTGAAGGAAAGATTCAACCCATGAGCATGAAGATTTCAGAACGGGTGGCCTCCCTCGAAGAGTCCGTGACACTTGCCATTACGGCAAAGGCAAAGGCCATGAAGGCCGCGGGCATGGACGTAATAGGCTTTGGAGCAGGGGAGCCTGATTTTCCAACCCCCGCGAATATCGCGGAAGCCGCTGTGCGCGCCATCCGTGAGGGTTGCACAAGGTATACGCCCGTTGGCGGCATCCCGGAACTCAAAAAGGCTATAATAGAAAAATTCGAGGCAGATAACGGCCTTGAGTACTCATCTGAAGAGGTAATCGTCTCCTGCGGGGCGAAGCACACCCTTTATAACATCTTTCAGGCAATACTCGACCCCGGCGACGAGGTGATAATCCCCTCTCCCTACTGGGTGACCTACCCCGCGGTTGTCTCCCTTGCCGGCGGGCGGCCCATAATAGTTAAGACCAGCGCGGACAGGGGCTTCAAGATGAGCCCCGCTGACCTTGGCGAGGTAGTAACCGAGCGCACAAGGGCCATCATAATCAACAGCCCCTCAAACCCCGCGGGTACGTTCTATACTGAAGAGGAACTTGGCGACATCGCCAGTCTCGCCCTTGAGAACAATCTCCTCATCATATCAGATGAGATATACGAGAAGATTATCTACAATGGAAAAAAGTCCTCCCCCATTGCCTCGCTATCAGAAGACGCAAAGCGCCACACCATCGTTGTGAACGGCGTATCAAAGACCTATGCCATGACGGGCTGGCGCATAGGCTATGGCGCGGGGCCGGCGCCCATTATAAAGGCCATGACAAAACTCCAGAGCCAGTCCACCTCCAACCCCGCTTCTATCAGCCAGTGGGCCGCCGTGGAGGCCCTTACAGGGCCGCAGGATGCGGTAGAGAAGATGGTGACTCAGTTCGAAAAGAGGCGGGATGTAATAGTCGCGGGCCTCAATAACATACCCGGCGTCAGGTGCGTGCAGCCAGATGGCGCCTTCTATGTCTTCGCCGACTTCTCGGCCCATTACGGAAGGAGCCATAGCGCCGGCGTGGTCAATGGCTCCCTTGACATGGCCGCCTATCTCCTCGAAGGCGTGGGAACGGCCCTTGTACCGGGCCTTGCCTTTGGCGAGGATAACTTCCTCAGGCTCTCCTTCGCCGTCTCCATGGAAAACATTGAAGAAGGCCTGAAAAGAATAAAACTCGCCCTCAACGAACTCGGCTGAGGAAAGAGAGAAAAGTAAAGGACGGAAAGAAGAGTAAGGAGAGAAAAGGGGGGGGGAGGGGGCGGGCTTTGCCCGCCCCAAAAAGATTTCCTTACTTTCTTTTAGAAAAAAAGAAAGTAAGACAAAGAAAACCACTAAGGCTGGGCACGGCCCGCCAAAAGACAAGGGGAGAAGTAGACTTGTAGGGTGGGCACTGCCCGCCAAAAGCCTGCCCGCAAAAGAGGAAAGAAGACCGGCTCAGCCGTTTTTGTCCTTTTCGCCGAATATCTCGGCCTCGAAGATGGATACCCTGGCCCCCTCTTTCCAGCATCCGGGAGCAAGGCCGGCCTTCATGCAGGTGTGGTCAAGAAAGGTCTCGCGGTCAAAGTTGTTCTCCACCGCCACCTGCGGAAGGAGCACCCCGCGGGCATACCCCTTCTGGATGTATATGCCGTGGCGGCCAACCTCTATCTCCTTTACATAGTCTATCTCGCGCATGGGAGAGAGGACGGATACCTCGATGTCTATGTCCGCGAGTTCTTCGGCGCGCAGAGGGTTGAACCTCGGGTCAGAGAAGGCGGCGGCAAGGGCCATCTCCATGACGTTCTCGTAAAGGGGGAGTTCAGAGGTAAAGTTCCCAATGCAGCCCCTGAGGGCGCCGAATCTCTTAAGTGTCACGAAGACGCCGGAGCGGGCACAAAGGGCCCCGCCAGCCTCGGGCGGCGCGGCCTTCGGGGCCACAAGGCCTTTGAGGCGGGCCGCGATTGAGTCGCGGGCAAGGCGCAGGATAAGAGAACGCTCTTCACTGGTAAGTGCCATGACAGGGGCCTCTTGTACTGAGACGTTTTTTTTTACAGCCTTATAATACCATAACTGGAGCCACTTGTAATAAGAGGATAGAAAAAAAGGAGCCACGCCTGTGAGGGAAGACGCAGGGCCACTTATCGAGGAGATAAGGGCCTTACTAAAGGAAAAGAACGCCATAATGCTCGCCCATAACTATCAGAGGGACGAGGTCCAGGAGGCCGCCGACCTCACGGGAGATTCCCTCGGGCTCAGCCAGGCCGCCGCTGATTCCGACGCCGAGATAATCGTCTTTTGCGGGGTGCACTTCATGGCAGAGAGCGCCGCCATACTCTCGCCCCAAAAAAAGGTCATACTCCCAAGGTATGACGCCGGGTGCCCCATGGCGGACATGATAACGCCAGAGCAACTGGCGGAAGAAAAGAAAAAACGCCCTGGCGTGCCTGTGGTGGCCTATGTAAATACCAGCGCCGAGGTAAAGGCCCTGAGTTACATATGCTGTACATCGGCCAATGCCGCCCGCGTCGTTGACTCCGTGCCCGGCGATTCTGTTTACATGATACCAGACAGGAACTTGAGCGAGTTCGTCTCCCATAAGACAAAGAAGCACATGGAGTGGTGGGACGGATACTGCCCCACGCACGAGAGGCTTACCCTTGCTGATGTGCTGAGAGCAAGGGAAGAAAACCCCGGAAGCGTCTTTGTTTGCCACCCGGAGTGTAGGCCCGAGGTCGTCGCCGAGGCGGACCACGTCTGCTCCACCTCGGGAATGTACAAGTTCGCGCGCGAGACAGACGTTAAGACCATTATCATAGGCACGGAGATGGGAATACTCTACCGCCTTAGAAAAGACAACCCCGGCAAGAAGTTCGTCCTTCCCTCAGAGGGGCTCATCTGCCCGAACATGAAACTTACCAACCTTGAGGATGTAATAGAGAGCCTCAGGGAAGAAAAGAACATCGTAACCGTTCCCGAGGACATAAGGGCGCGGGCAAAAGAGGCCCTTCAGAGGATGCTTGAGGTGCCGAGAGATTACTGAGCCACCCTTTCCCGGCTCTACTTTAGGGAAACTCTGGTTAATCCAGACTTTTGGGCGGCGTAGGACCCACGCCGTGATTTTCAAGACTTTCGAGTCCTTGAAAATGTGAGGAAAAAAAATCACGCTTTTTCTTGCCCGTCTCCGAATAATTCAGGGATGAATTAAGGAGAGGTTCCCAAAGATAATCTCTGAGCAAGAGATGGCTTGCGTAAATACATGCTTTCTGTTATATTTCAAAATTAACGTTAAGCCCCGTTGTTCTTTTGCACATTTCTTTTTATAAAGATTATCTACCCCTTGTATCTTGAGAGTAATTCGCGCTCCGCGTTATCCACTACGCGTCAGGATGCTCCCGTTCGGAAAAGATGCATACACACTCCCGTCAAGTGAGGGCCTGTTGAGTTGGCAACCGCTGATAAAGGTGTTTTTTCGAGAATGAGAGGGCTCTCAGGCCCAGTATCCTTTCTCTCTTCATCGGCCAAATCCATGCTCGTGCTCTCGGCCCTCGTGGGTGTGGGTGTTGGGCTCGCGGCTGTTCTCTTCCGGTGGATGATCGACTTATTCCACGGTTTCTTCTTCACCACACTTCAGGGCTGGCTCTCCTTCATGGGGCCCTATGCCGTCATAATCATACCAGCCATAGGCGCTGTTCTCTTCAGCCCCCTCATATACTTCTTTGCCCGCGAGGCAAAGGGCCATGGCGTGCCAGAGGTAATGCTGGCCATGGAGCAGAACCACGGGAAGATAAGGCCCATTGTGGCCGTTGTAAAATCACTGGCCTCTTCCCTCTGTATTGGCTCGGGTGGCTCCGCCGGAAGAGAGGGCCCGGTTGTGCAGGTTGGGGCGGCGCTGGGATCGACACTCGGACAGTTTTTTAACCTAAATGACGAGAAGATAAAGAACCTCGTGGCCTGCGGCGCCGCCGGAGGCATAGCCGCAACATTCAACGCCCCCATAGGCGGGCTCTTCTTTGCCCTTGAGGTCATCTTGAGGGATTTTTCCACGCGCCGCCTCGGAAACGTTGTCATCGCATCGGTTACCGCGAGCGTCATCGCCAAGATCTTTCTCGGAAACGAGCACTTCATCGCAACGCCCGCCTATTCCATCAAGAGCCCCGTGGAGCTTATCTTCTATATTGGGCTGGGGCTTGTCATCGCCCCCTGTGCCATCACTTTCGTGAGGATGCTCTATAAGTTCGAGGACGTATTCGAGGAACTCAAGACCCATGAACTCTTCAAGCCAGTCATCGGCGCCATCCTTCTTGGCTTCCTGGGCCTTTACTTCCCGCAGGTCTTTGGCGTTGGGTATGAGAACATCGAGGGAGCGGTGCATGCCACCATTATCCTTAAGTTCCTCCTCATTCTCATACCACTCAAGATGCTGGCCGTATGTTTTACCCTCGGAAGCGGCGGCTCTGGCGGCGTCTTCGCCCCATCTCTCGTCCTCGGTTCCCTTGTAGGCGGGGCCTTTGGAATGATACTTTCCTTTCTATTCCCGGACCTCGGCATAGAGCCCGGAGCCTATGCGCTCGTAGGCATGGCCGCCTTCTTCGCTGGCTCGGCGCACGCCCCTATGGCGGCCTTTCTCATCATGTTCGAACTTACGGGGGATTACCTCATAATACTCCCCCTCATGCTCGCCGTAACCATTACAACGGCGCTCTCCGAGAGACTGCACAGGGAATCCATATACACCCTTAAACTCATAAGGCGGGGTATTGACGTAAAGAAGGAACGGGTGCGCGACATCATGGAGAGTATCAAGGTTGGTGAAATCCTCGGCAAGGCCAGCGCAACGGTCCTGCCCTCCGCGCCCATTGATGAAATAATACGCCTTGTGGAAAAAGAAAACCGCGCAAGCGTTACAGTCGTGGACAGGGAAGGTCTTTTTCACGGCATAATTACCCTTGATCTCATCATTCCACTACTTCGCAATAGAGAACACCTCCTCAACGTCATCGTGGCCGAGGATATCGCGAAGAGCGTGCCCTGCATAGAAGAGTTGGCCTCTCTCAAGGAGGCCATGAGGATGCTCGTCGAGAGCGGTATGGACATACTCCCCGTGGTAAAGGGCGTGGGAAAGGGCACTAAACTTACAGGCACCATCTCAAAAGACGACCTCTTAAGCGCCTACAGGCGAGAGGTTGCCGTGAGAAAAGGATAGCCTCTTTTCTCATGGACAGGCCTTTTCAAGCCCATCTTGTCTGCCCGGAGCCGCACTCCTTGTTGATTTATTACGTCCCCGCCTGACACCTTTTCCCCTCTTGGAATAAAATTAATTCTCTCCTTGACAAGGGATTTACATTTATTATATTATGCGGCAAACAGTTATACTTTTTATATTTTAGAGTAGATCGCCACAGTCCCTCCTCAACGGTTACGCCACTTCGCAGGGAGGGAAAGCGTCCATAGAAAAGTTCTGGGACTCTTTTTTTGTGTCAGAGGGGTTTTTTCGCGGCAAAAGGCAGGGGCGGAGACGGAATTTTGGTACTCTATTGAGAAGTCTTCTATGATACTTAAAAAACTCATCATATCAGCGATTGTCTTCTTCGTGGCCTTTGCCGTGGGCTACGGGATTGACGCCGCCCTTCGCACCGACCTCGACCCTGTTCAACCCATAAACTTCAGCCACAAGATACACGCAGGCACAAATCAGATAAAGTGCCAGTTCTGTCATATATATGTGAGAAGGTCGCGCGTCTCGGGCGCCCCCAATGTGCAACGTTGCATGGGGTGTCACAAGATAATAAAGACAGAGAGCCCGGAGATAAAGAAACTTACAAAGTACTGGAATGAAAAGACACCCATACCATGGGTAAAGGTTCACAACCTCCCGGACTATGTCTACTTTCCACATAAGAGGCATATAAGGGCCGGACGGCAGTGTAGCGACTGCCATGGCCAGGTTCCCACCATGAGCAGGATAAAGCGCGTCTCTTCCCTCAAGATGGGCTGGTGTCTTAACTGTCACAAGAAGTACAACGTGAAAAACGGGCAGGCCTGCTCTACCTGTCACATTTAGGGGGCTTCATAGGGGGCGTGAGGGGGGCATGGGGGCGTAAGGGGGGGTAAGGTTAGGGATAGGCTAAGAAGGGGGGCGTTACGGGGCTCAGGGGTAAGGAGATGCAGGTTGGAGCGAGCAGGGGCAGGGCGGACGGGGAGAGGGGCATAAAGGGGCGGATTTAGATACCAGGGGCGTTCTTACAGGATTAGGGTATGAAACGCAGAGACTTTCTAAAATATATAGGCGCAGGCGGCGTGGGCGTGGTCCTTGGCGGTATATTCGGCAAGGTCTCCCGGCCCCCTGGCGCGAAACTGATACCTTATCTCATCCCGCCAGATGACATTATCCCTGGCGTGGGGGCATGGTACTCCTCTCTCTGCACCCAGTGCCCCGCAGGTTGCGGCGTTCTGGTGAAGGTCATGGAGGGAAGGGCCAAGAAGATAGAGGGTAACCCCCTTCATCCCGTTAGCAAGGGCAAACTCTGCGCAAGGGGTCAGGCCGCCCTTCAGGCCCTCTACAATCCTGACCGCGTAAAGGCCCCCATGAAGAGGACCGGCCCGAGGGGTTCCGGCAAGTTTGAGGCAGTCTCCTGGGACGAGGCCATGAAGACCCTTGGCGCCAACCTCAAGGCCCTTGCCGGCAAGGGCCAGGCCGAGGGGGTCTTTCTCCTTACAAATACGCTTCGGGGCCATCTCGACGTGCTTATATCCTCTTTCATGAAGGGTCTTGGCTCGTCCAACTACGCCCAGTACGAACTCTTTGATTACAGAAACCTGCGCCTTGCCAACAAGGCCGCCCTTGGCATAGACGCCATACCCCATTACGACATCGCCAACGCCGAGTATATCCTCTCCTTTGGGGCGGACTTCGCGAGCACCTGGCTCTCTCCCGTTAACTATGGCCATGGCTACGGCCATATGCGCCAGGGCAGGGCAGGCGTTCGCGGAAGGCTCGTTCACGTTGAGCCGCGCATGTCGCTCACAGGGGCCAATGCCGATGAGTGGGTCCCCGTAAGGCCCGGCACAGAGGGCGTACTCGCCCTCTCCATTGCCTACGCCATACTCGATAGGGGCCTCTACTCGGGCGGTGACGCCTCGGCATGGAAGGCCGCTCTCTCGGCCTTTGATCCGGCCAAGACCGCAGAGGTCACGGACGTGGAGTCGGCAAGGACATACAAGATGGCAAAGGATTTTGCCAGTTCGCGCGCCAGCCTTGCCCTTGGCGGCGAGGTCGTGGCAGGTTATGAGTCCGGCGAGAGGCAGATTGTTGCCGTAAACGTCCTCAACCATATCGGCGGGGCCCTCGGCAATAAGGGCGGGGTAATACCAAACCCCGACGACCTCTTCTTCGTGGGCGGCAGGCAGGATATGGACTTTGAGAAGGGCATATCCCATCTTGCCAGGGAAGCCGCCGCCATGCGCGTCAAGTCCCTGATCCTCCATAACGCCAACCCGGTCTTTACGACATCACCGAAACTGGGCCTTGCCGGCGCCCTTAAGAACATACCCTTTATCTGCAGTATGACCTCTTTCATGGACGAGACCTCGGCCATGGCAGACCTCATCCTGCCCCTTAATACCTCTCTTGAGGACTGGGGAGACGACTTTGCCAACCCCGCCACCGGAGGCCCCGTGGCCACCCTCATGCAGCCCGTAGTAAGCCCTGTTTACAATACAAGGGGCACGGGCGACATCTTCCTTGCCCTTGCAAGGCAAGTTGGCGGCAAACTCGCCGAGGACCTTGACTGGCAGGATTATCACTCCTATTTAAGAGACGCGTGGAAGGATATATACAAGAAGAAGAGGGCCGTATCAAAAGGCTCGCTTACATTCGACAGGTTCTGGAATAGTCTCCTTCAGAAGGGCGGCTGGTGGAAGACGGAAGGAAAGGGCCGCGCCAGGGCGATGGCCCCTTCCCTGCGAAAGGTAACCGGGCTTCTTCCAAAAAAACAGGCCCCCTTCTCTGGCGACAAGACCACCTATCCCCTCTATCTTCTCCTCTATCCGCAGGCAGGCCATCTTGACGGCAGGGGCGCGAATCTTCCCTGGCTACAGGAACTGCCTGACCCCATTTCAACAGTCGTCTGGGGAAGCTGGGTGGAGATAAACCCCGTTACAGCAAAGAGGCTTGGCATAAAAGATGGAGACAAGGTGAAGATAAGGTCGCCTTATGGCGAAATAAAGGCCTTTGCCTTTCCATACGCGGGCATAAGGCCCGATACAGTGGCCCTGCCCATAGGCCAGGGGCATAAACTCTACGGACGGTATGCCGAGGGAAGGGGTGTGAATCCCATAGAGATAATCCCTGCCGTGGAAAATAAGGCCTCCGGGGCGCTGGCACTGAACTGCACCCGCGTCTCTGTGGAGCGCGCTCAGGGCATGGGGCGTATGGTCAAGATTGAGGCCTCGGTAAAAGAGCACGGCCCTTCCACCGAGCACGGCAGGCCCATAGTGCAGACAATATCGAGCCGCGAGTTCAAGAGATTAAAAAAGGAGACTACATAAGTGTCCGGCATGATAAAGAGGCTAAAAGACCGCCTCAAGGACTTTAGACGGCCAGGTTATTATAAAAAGTTCGACCACCATTACGCTATTGTAGTGGATATCGACAGGTGCAACGGCTGCGAGGCCTGTGTCGTGGCATGCTACGCCGAGAACAACCTCCCCGTTGTGGGAGAGCAGGGCTGTCATGACAACAGGTTCTTCAACTGGCTCAGGATAGAGAGGTATATCGAAGGAGAGTACCCCGATGTAAAGGTCAAGTTCATACCCGTCATGTGCCAGCAGTGCGACAGCGCGCCTTGCGAAATAGGATGCCCGGTCTACGCCACGTACCACAATCAGGACGGACTTAACGTGCAGGTCTACAACCGTTGCGTCGGCACCTTTACCTGCGCCACGTACTGCCCCTATGACGTAAGGCGTTTTAACTGGTTTACATACAAGTGGGATAAACCCCTTGATGAGCAACTTAACCCCGATGTCACGGTGCGCGAGATGGGTGTCATGGAAAAATGCACCTTCTGCATCCAGAGGATACGCGCCGCAGGGGACAAGGCAAAGGACGAGAAGAGAAAGGTCAAGGACGGCGAGATTCAACCGGCCTGTGTACAGTCCTGCCCCACCGGGGCCCTTACCTTCGGGGACCTCATGGACCCCAAGAGCAAGGTCTCGAAACTCGTCAAAAACGAACGCGAGTACAGGCTCTTTGAGAACCTCGAGACAAAACCGTCTGTAATATATCTTAAAAGGGTAATGGATTAATGGCTAATAACGAGCCAGGGCGCAAAATTTCCTACAGCGAAGTCAACGAGGACGTGCTCCGCACCATGACCAAGACGGGTACGGGTTACTACGTGCTCCTTGTAGTCTGTTTTCTCCTTGCCGCCGGACTCTGGGGCGGCACATGGGCACGCCAGGTATACCTGGGCCAGGGAGTCACGGGCCTCCAGACACCTGCCTTCTGGGGCATCTACATCGCCAACTTTATCTTCTGGATAGGCATAAGCCACTCTGGAACGCTCCTCTCGGCAATCCTCTTCATAACAGAGACGCCATGGCGAAGATCAATATACCGGAGCGCCGAGGCCATGACCTTCTTCTCCGTTCTCACGGCGGCCATGTTCATTTTCGTCCATATGGGGAGACCTTGGAACTTCTACTGGACAATGCCATACCCCAACCAGCGTCACCTCTGGGTCAACTTTATCTCGCCGCTCATGTTCGATGTCTTCGCCATCAGCACATACGCCACGTCAAGCATGATATTCCTCTACTTCGGATCCATCCCCGACCTTGCGGCCATAAGGGACAGGACCACGGGCTGGAGGCGCGAGCTCTACGGTTATCTCTCACTTGGCTGGAGAGGCACGGACGCTGAGTGGCACTGGCTCAACAAGGCATACGGCTTCTTTGCCATATTCATCATACCCCTTGCCGTGTCCGTGCATTCCATCGTCTCATGGGACCTCGCGCTATCCATGGTGCCGGCCCTCAATAAGACAATATTCGCCCCCTACTTTGTCGTGGGAGCCATATACTCGGGCTCCGCGGCCATCGTCACGCTCATGGTGGTGCTCCGAAAGGCCCTCAAGGTTGAAAAGTATATTACCATTGAGCATCTCTCGAAACTCTGTATGCTCCTTCTCGTAATGTCGCTAATCTGGAGCTATATCAACGTGGTAGAGGTTTTCACAGGCTGGTTCGCCAACACCACCTATGAGAACGAGGCCCTCATATACCGTATGCTCAAGAGCCCCCTTGCATATATGTACTGGCTCATGATAGCAACAAATACCTTCGCGCCACTGCTCCTCATCTCAGGAAAAGTCAGAAGGTGTATCCCCGTCATATTCTTCATATCCCTTGGAATAAACCTCGGCATGTGGATAGAGAGGTATCTCCTCGTAGTGGCCTCCCTGCCGAGAAAGTTCTTCCCATTCATGTGGAACAGTTATATCCCGAGCTTCACGGAGATATCCATGACAGTAGGCTCCTTCTTCTTCTTTGTCGTGCTCTTTCTCCTCTTTATAAAACTATGGCCAAGTCTTTCAATATACGAGGTAAAGGAAGATATTGGTATGCCACGGTCACATAAAAAAGGAATAACCCATGAGGATGGCTCCCCTACTTGGTATATATAAGCACGCCGATACCATGATGGAGGCGGCGGACAGGCTCCAGAAGGGTGGTTACGTAGTGACCCTCTTCTCACCTGTGCCACTTGGGCATGAGCCTGAGTACAAGCCCCTCAGGCAGCGTCATAACTATGTGCGGTATTTTACGCTCTTTGGTGGGATATGTGGATTCTTCTCCGGTATCCTCCTGACGCTCGGTACGGCGGCGCTCTATGTGCTCCCAAGAGGCGGGAAACCCATCTTTCCCGCTACTCCCACACTACTCCTCTCCTATGAGACGAGCATACTCGCTGGCGTCATAATGACGCTCATTGGTTTCTTTATTATCGCTAAACTGCCCTATTTTGGGAATAAAAGGCTCTATGATCCCGTTGTGAACGTAGACGGCTTCGGCCTCCTCGTTGACGGCATAAGAGAGGACATGTACGGGGAAGTGGAAGAGATTCTCAGGGAATTTGGGGCCTATGAAGTTAAAGAACTCAAAAAATGCTTAAGCTTGATTGAAGAGGCTTGATGAGAAGGTTAAGGATAATTTTACCACTCGCTATCACGGCCCTCGCGCTTCCGGCCATGGCCCATGCCTGGCCCTGGTCATGGGATATGTACCACCAGAGAAACCACAGGGCCCAGGAAGAGCCGGCGCCCGCGCAGCCAGCCGGCATTGTCACTATAGAGGGTAAACCCTTCTTCGCCAATAACAGGGCCGAGGCCGCGGGGCTTAAAAATCCCTTTTCACCGGACAGCGCCTCAATAAAAAAGGGCAGAATCCTCTTCAGGACATACTGCCTGCCATGTCACGGCGCTACTGGCCATGGCGACGGTCTTGTGGGCAAGAAGTATATACCGCCCACGGACCTTACCACGGATTATGTCCAGAACAAGCCCGATGGCGACATTTTCTTTACCATCACCAACGGGGGACTTGCCGTAATGCCCTCCTACGGCGATTCTGTTCCAAAGATGGACAGATGGCATATAGTCAACTACATAAAACACGCACTGACAAAAGAAAAGACGGCGAAGAAAGATGAATAAAAACGCCACGAGGGCCATGCTCCTGCCGGTCCTTCTCATACTCCTGGCAAACGGTATCATAACCTTTGCCTACGTTGCATCGAGAAACTCCGAGAGCCCAACGCTCTGGGCGCTTCTCGCCGTGAATTACCTTGTCTTTCTCGGGCTTACGCAGACAGGTATCGTCTTCTCGGCCATAATGCGAGTGGCCAAGTCCACCTGGGCAACTTACTTCAACCGCCTCGGCGAGATACTTACCCTATCCTTTATCCCCGTGGGGATAATCGGCTTTATTATCCTCTACCTCGGTGGGGCGGAACACCTCTTCTACTGGATGCATCACGGTGCAGGGCAGGCCGCGCATGCGGCGGGGCAGGCCGCGGAACATGCGGCTCACGAAGGCGGGCACTCAAGCCCCTGGCTCAACAGGGAGTTCTTTATCTGGAGATACATCATCACCATGCCGCTCTTTTATCTCCTCAGCTACCTCTACTTCCGCGGTAGCCGCGAGGAGGAAAAGCACCCCGTGGTTCCCGATGCCCTGAGGGTCAAGATGAGTTTTCTCGGCGGCTTTGTAATGTTCTTCTATGTCTGGGCAAACACCAACGTGGCCTGGGATTTCGCCATGATGATCAAGCCCCACTGGGAGAGCACCATCTTCCCCGGCTACTACTGGGTTGGAAACCTCCTCGCAGGGCCGGCCTTCCTCTTCCTCCTCGCCCGCGTATTCATTAAGAGAAGGGCTGAGGAAAAATTCAGCCTCGACTATATCGAACCAATGGGTAAGTTCTTCATGGGCTTTGTCCTCACATGGATATATATGTTCTGGTCTCAGCACATAGTGGAATGGTACCCTGAACTTACAGAAAAATACGGCCCCCTTCTCAAACAGATGAGCGGGCACTACCTCCCTGTTTTCGTGGCAATGATGCTGGGCCTCTTTATCCTGCCCTTCTTCTTCCTCCTCTTCCGCAGGATAAAACTCAGCCTCTTCGGTATCACCGCCGTGGCGGTCTTCCTCTGCATAGGCCTCTGGCTGAACCGTTTTCTAATGATTGTACCAGTGTACTCCGATGGCTCGCAGCCTGCCCTTGGAACCTATGTCAACCTCTCGCTCGCCTTTGGTTTCCTGGCCGCGACACTTTTGTCGGTTATCTTCTTCTTCAAACTCTTTCCTGGAGTAACCATAAAAGTAGAGAGGACGCGCAAGGGACATTAAGCCCTTTTTAGCCCCCCAGGTCTTTCATCATAAACACCTGACCAGATGATGGATTCGATGCATAGGCACACTGGTTTTTTTTTGCGCGAGAGCGGTTAAAATAAAGAAAAAAAGGGCCAAAAAGCCTTGACACTAAACTGGTGTTTTAGTAAGATTTAGCCTCACAAAATAAT
>CAYYJQ010000045.1:0-15534 GCA_964472295.1 uncultured Thermodesulfobacteriota bacterium
TTCTTATTGGTTTTCTTTGTCTTACTTTCTTTTTTCTAAAAGAAAGTAAGAAAATCATTTTTTTCTTTTTTTTCTTTTTTTCTTTTTCTTTTCAGCGGGCAAAGCCCGCCACCCCTACCTCTTTTTTCCCTTTCTTCTTCCTCAGAGGGTTATTTCCGTATCTTTTCCAAAGTTTTTGTCATCTCTCTCGGGGTAGTCGATATTATAGTGCAGTCCCCGTGATTCCTTTCTCAGGGCCGCGCTCTTTATGATAAGGGCGGCCACGGTGGCGATGTTACGGAGTTCCACGAGGTCTCCTGTAATGGTAAAGTCCCAGTAGTATTCTTCTATTTCCTTCTCAAGGAGTCTTATCCTGTTAGCGGCCCTCTCAAGTCTCTTGTCAGAGCGTACGATTCCCACGTAGTTCCACATGAAGCGGCGGATTTCGTCCCAGTTCTGCGTAATGACAACGGCCTCATCGCTTGGCACGGCAGAGCCCTTGCGCCAGGGGGGCACCCTTGGCGGTGTCCATGTGCCCTGTTCTTTAATCGCCTTATTCAGGTCTCTTGAGGCCCTGTTCGAGAGCACGAGCCCTTCGAGGAGCGAGTTGGAGGCAAGGCGGTTGGCGCCGTGGAGCCCTGTGCAGGCCGTCTCTCCTATGGCGTATAGTCCGGAAATGTTCGTCCTTCCCGAGAGGTCTATCTTTACGCCGCCGCAGGTATAGTGGGCCGCGGGCACTACAGGCAGGGGTTCTTTTGTCATATCCAGGCCAAAAGAGAGGCATTTTTTGTATATATTGGGAAAGCGTTTTTTTATGAAATCAGCGGACCTGTGCGTAATGTCGAGATACACGCACTCAGAGCCGCTTCTCTTGAGTTCATGGTCAATGGCACGGGCCACGATGTCTCTTGGAGCGAGGTCGGCCATGGGGTGGAGGTCCTTCATGAAGGGCGTGCCGTCGGCGAGCCTCAGGACGGCGCCCTCGCCGCGCACGGCCTCTGATATGAGAAAATTCTTTGCGTGTGGGTGAAAGAGGCACGTTGGATGGAATTGTACGAACTCCATATTGGATATTACGGCCCCGGCCCTCGCGGCCATGGCTATGCCGTCCCCTGTGGCCACATCGGGGTTTGACGTATAGAGGTATACCTTTCCGGCCCCGCCCGTGGCAAGGACCGTGGCCCTGGCGATGAAGGTGTGGACCTCTGCGTTCTCCTTATCAAGGACATAGGCCCCGTGGACAATTCCGGGGCCGTCGTCCCTTGCAGGTCTGTCTCCAATGAGGTTTACGGCTATGTGCTCGGTGTAGACAGAGATATTGGCGTTGTTTTTTACGGCCTTTACAAGGGCGTCCTCGATGACGCTCCCCGTGAAGTCGCCGGCGTGAACTATCCTGCGCCTTGTGTGGCCGCCTTCTTTCCCAAGGTCAAGATCACCCGTGGGTGTGCCGGAAAAATTAACGCCAAGGTCGCGGAGTTCGCCTATGAGGGCCGGGCCCTCCTCGACAATCACCTTTACAACGTCCTCCCTGCATAGGCCCGCGCCCGCTGTAAGCGTGTCCCTTATGTGAGAGGAAAAGGAGTCATCAGGGTCTACAACGCCGGCGATGCCGCCCTGGGCATAGTAGGTGGCAGATTCCTCGATGTTTCTCTTGGTAATGAGGTTGACGCTTCCGGCCTCTGATACCTTGAGTGCGAGGATGAGGCCTGAAATGCCGCTGCCTATGACAAGAAAATCAGATACTCGCTCCATGATACATCTCCATAGAGGAAAGGGGTAAGAAAGGGACCTCGTAAGGGACAAGTTCTTACGATATGTAAAAGATGGGCCTCTGTCAATTTTTTATTTTTTATAGGGCAAAAAAAAAAGAGAGTCTCCGGCAGGGGACGCCCTAAGATGAAAGGCCGTCTTATAATAGGGACTCGGGGTTGATTTTTCGTTGCTTTACTGCTATTTTATGAGAGCAGGTGGAGGCGGCCTATTATGAGAAACCTCGCGTACCTTGTCTTTTTTTTCCTTTTCTTTGTCATCGCACCTGTAGGCGTCTGCCTGGCTGATTTTTACGCCTACACGGACAGTTCCGGCACCATGCATATTACCAATACCCCCAAGACCACGGGGTATAAGATGATAATGCGCGAGACCGTGGTAAGGGAGCCATGGCAGGGCAGGGGGGGCAAGAGGGCGCGCCTCGACAGCATCATAAGCGCGAAGTCGAGAAAATACGGAGTTGACCCCGCACTTGTGGCGGCCCTTATAAAGGCCGAGTCAGATTTTAATACAAGGGCAAGGTCCGGGGCCGGGGCCCGTGGGCTCATGCAACTCATGCCAGAGACGGCGCGAGAGATGGGGGTCTCGGATACGACAGACCCTGAGGAGAATATCGAGGGCGGTGTGAGGTACTTGGCGCGGCTCCTTAAGACCTTTGGACCGAAGATGGAGCTGGCGATAGCGGCATATAACGCCGGTGAAAAGGCGGTCCTTAGGTACGGCGCGGTGCCGCCCTTTGAAGAGACAAAAAAATACGTGAAAAAGGTCCTTCAGTATTACAGGGGCTATAAACCGAGGTGAGGCGCACTCTGGCGCCCTCTACTTGTTATGATTGGTGGTTTTTTTATCACCCTTCCTGGCACGCGGCACGCGAGATGATCGGAAACTATCCAGAGAGACTGAGACGCAAACTCCGCGAGACGCTCCGGCGGATGCAGTCCGGGTCTTCGCACCAGGCCCTGAACCTGCCAAATATACTCTCACTTGCCAGGGTTGCCGCGGTGCCGGTTATTATCCTCCTCCTTATTTCGCCCGGGCTGGTCCTTAGCGTCATAGCGGCCGTATTCTTTCTCCTTGTCTGCGTAACTGACTGGCTCGATGGATATGTGGCGCGAAAGAGGGGCCTTGTAACGTCTCTTGGAAAGTTTCTTGACCCCCTTGCCGATAAGCTCCTCATCATATCGTCCTTCATAATGCTCATTCCCTCTGGAAGGGTGCCGGCCTGGGTAGTGGCTCTCATAGTTGCAAGGGAAATCGCTGTAACAGGGCTAAGGGCCGTGGCCTCGGACATGGGCATTGTCATTGCCGCCGGGAACCTCGGAAAGGCCAAGACCGTCTTTCAGATAGTCTGCGTGGCCTCACTTCTTGCCCATTACAAGATATACGGCATAGACTTTCACGAGGTGGGCTTCCTTACCCTTATCCCCACCTTCATACTCACCATGTGGTCAGGTGTGGACTACTTTGTAAAGTTCTTCTCCTCTCATGAGTCCGTGGGCCGCTGAGCATCTCCATGCCGGCTCCACCCTGCGCCTCTGCGCCACCTCTTCTCTTGTTTCTGGCCTGAGTCTAATTTTACCTGAAACCAAAAAAGCATTGACTTGAATTAATATTCCGTTACAATATCAATGTACTTCCCATCTCGAATCACATCCCCGACGACATCTTACTGCACATGGGCCGCCCTTCAAGAGGTAAAGGCCCCTTTTCACCCCTGTGGTTCTTAACTGCAGGGCTTTTACCCCTGCATTACGGCGCGTCCTACACTTTTGCCCATGGAGGAAATCCCTGATTAATACAGCCCCTTCCCTTAAGTATTCCACTCTCGCGGATATGTCCGTTGACGCCATACTGCTCGTGGATGCCGGGACCATGAGGATAGTGGAGGCCAACAGGGCGGCAGCGCACCTTACTGGTTATGAGGCGGACGAGCTCCTTGGCATGACTACAGCCGAACTCTATGGTGACGCGGCACGGGCCTGCCGCGACGCCTTCAGGCGCTGGGTCTTTGACGGCAAGGGGTATTCACATAATCGCAGGGTTCTTAAAAAACAGGGCGGTAAAGTCGATGTGGACGTAACAGCGCGTCTCATCGAGATAGATGGCCGGAAAATGGTCATGGAGATATGGCGCGACATCTCCGAGAGGGTCTGCCTGGAAAAGAGCCTCAGGGACCGGATAAGGGACCTTGAAGAGCGTGTGCGCGAGAGGACAACGGACCTTGAGGAGGCATCGAGGAAACTCAGGGAATCGCAGCAGAAGATGATTCAGTCGGCAAAACTCATATCCCTTGGCGAGATGGGAGCGGGCATTGCCCATGAACTGAACAGCCCCCTTGCGGGTATACTTACCATAGTCGAGGTCCTTCTCGGGCGTGTTAAGAGCAATGATCGCAATTACCTCCTCCTTGAGAAGATAAAAGACGCCGCCGTGCGCTCGAAGTACATAATCCTCGATATGCTCTCCTACGCGAGGCCCTTTAGAGACGAGTACGAGTCCCTTGATATTAACGAAGTCCTCAGATCCACGCTCTCGCTCTTTGTCTCGGAGATTAACGCCGCCTCAATGGAGATAAGGCTCGACCTCCTTAAGCCTCTTCCCATGGTGCGGGGCGCGCGCGGCCAGCTCATGGAGGTCATGCTCAATATAATCAAGAACGCGAGGGACGCGCTCAATGGTTCAGGAGGGATAACTCTCTCCACCAGCCTTGACCGTGATGAAGAGGGCAAAAAAGACCCCATGGTCGTTGTGGAGATAACCGACACAGGGCCGGGTATACCAGAAGATATAATCGAGAGGATCTTTGACCCCTTCTTCTCCACAAAGGAAAAGGGCAAGGGCATGAACATAGGGCTTGGTCTCTCCATAGCCCGGAGCATCATCGTGGAGCATGGCGGCAGTATCGAGGTTCAGAACTCCAGTCAGGGCGGGGCCTCTTTCAGGGTCCTTCTTCCTGCGCTGCCGGCAAGGGGATAGAGTCCTCAAACCCAACGCCCCTCTGACGGGGGGCAAGGTGGGGTGGCCGCCTCAGCCACTCAGTTGGCCGTGCCCCGAGAAATTTTGCTATTCCCCTCTTGCGCCCACCTCCTTACGGGCATTTTAGCCGCAGTCGCTTGCAAGGGGAAAATCCTTGACACTACTGGGGATTTTATATAAACTTTCAATGTCATATCTTCTCGCCCCCTTTTTGGCACACCTAATCGCTTATGATGACAGACAGGCTCGGAGAACTCCTTCTCCGTGAAAAACTTATAACCGCTGAACAGCTTGAAAAAGCCATAGATGCCCAGAAAGAGGGAGGGGGAAGGCTCGGCTACAATCTCACCAAACTCGGCTTTGTCTCCGAGGACGAACTGACACGATTCCTTAGCACGCAGTACGGAATACCTACCGTTGACCTTATCACTCAGGACATAGACCCTGATATAATAAAACTCATACCCGAGGAAGTGGTCCGCAAATACCACATCATGCCCATTGAGAGGACTGGCTCCACCCTTGTAATAGCCATGTCCGACCCCTCTAACATCTTTGCAATTGATGACATAAAGTTCCTTACCGGCTACAACGTCGAGCCACTTGTGGCCTCGGACGAGGCCATAAAAGCGGCTATTGACGAGTATTATGAGAGTTCTGATTACGGCCTCGAAGGTGTGCTTACGGACTTTGAGGAAGAGGACATGGAGGTTGTCCAGGAAGAGGACGACCTCGACATCTCTGACCTCAAGAAGGCAACTGAAGAGGCCCCTGTCGTAAGACTTGTGAACTTTATCCTCACGGACGCCATAAAAAAAGGCGCAAGCGACATACATATCGAGCCCTATGAAAAACTCTTCCGCGTCCGCTACAGGATAGACGGTGTCCTTCACGAGGTAATGAAACCCCCCATAAAACTCAAGAACGCTATTGCCTCAAGAATAAAGATAATGAGTTCCCTTAATATCGCCGAGAGGCGCCTTCCTCAAGACGGCAGGATAAAACTCAAGTTGGGCAAAAACAGGGAGATGGATTACCGCGTCTCCGTATTGCCCACCCTCTTTGGCGAGAAGGTCGTAATGAGGCTCTTGGATAAGAGCAACCTTCAACTCGACATGACCAAACTTGGTTTCGAGGAAGACGCCCTCAAGAATTTCCTCGATGCCATTCATCAGCCCTGGGGCATGGTACTCGTCACAGGCCCTACCGGGAGCGGAAAGACCACAACCCTCTACTCCGCGCTCTCGGACCTTAATAAGACCGCTGATAACATCTCCACTGCCGAAGACCCTGTTGAGTTCAACCTCATGGGAATAAACCAGGTCCAGATGCACGAAGAGATAGGCCTTAACTTCGCCGCCGCTCTGCGGAGTTTCCTCCGTCAGGACCCGGACATCATCATGGTGGGAGAGATACGTGACTATGAGACCGCCGAAATCGCTATCAAGGCGGCCCTTACCGGTCACCTTGTACTCTCCACCCTTCACACAAACGACGCGCCCTCCACAGTCAACAGGCTCCTCAACATGGGCATAGAACCATTCCTCGTGGCCTCTTCCACAAACCTTATCCTCGCGCAGAGGCTCGCGCGAAAGATCTGCGCCGAGTGCCGCGAGAAGATAGAGATCGCACCTAATGTTATCGCTGACCTTGCCGTTGATGACAAGGATAGCATCAAGGACATGACCTTTTATACTGGCAAGGGATGCTCTGTCTGCAATGGCACTGGTTTCAAGGGCAGGATAGCCCTTTACGAGGTTATGCCCTTTACCGAGACACTAAAGGAACTCGTGCTCAACGGCGCTTCTTCCGCCGAGATAAAACGGGCCGCAATAGTCGAGGGCATGAGGACCCTCAGGATGAGCGGACTTACAAAGGCCGGCGAGGGAGTAACCACCCTCGAAGAGGTCCTCCGTGTAACCATGGCCGACTAAGGGGCCAAGGGGGCAGAGGGCAGGGGTGTAAGGGGGGCGCAAGGGGATAAAGGGGGGAGGGGGGGTAAGGGTGACAACGGATTAGGTGCAAACGGGCAGGGGGCAGGGGGCAGGGGGATTAAGATAAGGGGTTTACAGGGCAGGGAATGCGGAGTGGTTGGCGATGATTTCAGGGGTAAGTTGACCAGGAACTGGGTCGGCAACACAAGGGATACTCGCCTTTTGGTTCTTTTAAGACACCCCGTAGTGAGACCGGCCCAACTCAAAAAATCATGAAAAAGGCACTTCCAGAGGGAATCTGATTTTGTAACTTAAGTCATAACATTTCTGCCATAACTACCCTATTATATTAAAACAAGCCGTGTTCAGCGGTTGACTTCACGGCAAATTCAAGAGGAGTCACACTTATGTCCGCAGAAGAAACGGGTTCTTACTCGATACAGAAACTGCTCCGCGAGTTGATAGAAAAAGACGGCTCAGACCTTCATGTTACGGCTGGTTCGCCTCCAAGGATGAGGATCCTCGGAAAACTCGAGGCCGTGGACGGTCCGCCCCTTAACAACGTGGACACAAAGAACCTCTGTTACTCCATCATCACAGACCAGCAGAGGCAGAAGTTCGAGGAAGAGAACGAACTGGACTTCTCCTTCGGCATAAAGGGCCTCAGCCGTTTCAGAGCCAACCTCTTTGTCCAGAGGGGCACTGTGGCAGGTGTGTTCAGGAGCATCCCTTACCGGATTATGTCTTTCAAGGAACTGGGCCTCCCCCCAGTTGTATCTGACCTCTGCAGAAAACCACGGGGCCTTGTCCTCATAACCGGCCCCACGGGAAGCGGTAAGTCCACCACCCTTGCTTCCATGATAGAGAGCATAAACAGGGAGCGTTACGAGCACATTGTAACAATAGAAGACCCTATTGAGTACCTCCATTCATCTCAACGCGCCCTTGTGAATCAGCGTGAGGTGGGCTATGACACGCAGTCCTACAGCACGGCCCTGAAGTATGTCCTGCGCCAGGACCCTGACGTTGTCCTCCTTGGCGAGCTTCGCGACACAGAGACAATTGACGCGGCCCTTCGCATAGCAGAGACAGGTCATCTCTGCTTTGCCACGCTCCATACCAACTCCTGTACTCAGACGATAAACAGGGTCATAGACGTCTTTCCCGCATCAAAACAACAGCAGGTAAGGACGCAGCTCTCCTTTGTCCTCGAAGGCGTGCTCTCGCAACTCCTCCTGCCGAGGGCCAATGGAAAGGGCAGGGTCCTTGCAATGGAGGTAATGATACCCAATTCAGCCATAAGAAATCTCATAAGAGAGGATAAGATTCACCAGATATACTCTCAGATGCAGGTCGGGCAGACAAAGTTTGGGATGCAGACGTTGAACCAGGCGCTCATGGCCCTTTATCAGAAGAGGGCAATAAGCCTTGAGGACGCCATGGGCCGGAGCCAGGTTCCAGATGAACTCAGGCAGATGTTGCAGGCCACTGGGGCCATGGGCCTCGGGGGCCCCATGAGAAGAGGAGTGTGAGAAGATGGCTACCTTTATCTACAAGGGAAAGACCCCCACGGGTCATATGAAGTCAGGTGAGATACAGGCCGGGAACCTCGCCCAGGCCACTGCCGCCCTCAGGCGCCAGAGCATTGTCCTTGTCTCTGTCTCGGAAAAAAAGGGTCTCTTCGCGACCCTGAACAGCATCAATATCCCCGGGCTTGGGAAGAAGATAACGACCAAGGACCTGGCGATTTTTTCGAGACAGTTCGCCACCATGATAGACGCGGGACTTCCACTGGTGCAGTGCCTTGAGATTCTTTCATCCCAGCACGACAACCCGGAGTTCAAGAAGATACTCCGCGAGGTCAAGGCATCGGTGGAGGGAGGCTCAACATTCGCCGACGCCCTTGGCAAGCACCCAAAGGTCTTTGATTCCCTCTTCGTTAACCTTGTGAACGCCGGAGAGGTAGGCGGTATCCTCGATACCATACTCAACAGGCTCGCCATCTTCCTTGAGAAGAACGAACAACTCAAGGGCAAGATAAAGAGCGCCCTTACCTACCCCGTAGTTGTTATCATTATCGCCTGCATTGTCGTGACAGGGCTCCTTGTCTTTGTCGTGCCCATCTTCGACAATATGTTCGCCGACTTTGGCCAGGCCCTCCCGGCCCCAACGCAGGTCGTGGTGGGGCTCAGCAACTTTCTCAAAAACTACTGGTACATCCTAATCGGCGCCATTGTGGGAACAGGGGTCTTTATTAAATTTTCCTACAGGACCGAGAAGGGACGTATGACCATTGACAGGCTCCTCCTGAGGGCCCCTGTCTTCGGCGATCTTCTCAGGAAGACGGCCACTGCCCGCTTTACCCGTACGCTCGGCACAATGATAACAAGCGGCGTGCCCATACTTGAGTCCCTTGACATTGTCTCGAAGACAGCGGGAAACGCCCTCGTGGAATCAACCATAATTGGCGCCAAGCAGAGCCTCAGCCAGGGCAAGACCCTCGCCGACCCCCTCATGGAGAGCAAGGTATTTCCCGGCATGGTGACGCAGATGATAGCAGTGGGTGAATCCACCGGCGCCCTTGACGCCATGCTCGGAAAGATTGCCGACTTCTACGAACAGGAGGTTGACGTGGCCGTCGAGGCCCTGACATCGCTCATAGAGCCGCTCCTCATGGCCTTTCTCGGCATAGTAGTCGGCGGACTCGTCATCGCCCTTTACCTACCCATATTCCAGATTGCCGGTGTGGCCGGCGGCTGACGTGACAGCGGATTGACCATGGAAGAGGCAAACAAGGCCCTCAAGAACAAGGCCCTGGTGCTCATGTTCCTGAGGGCCGTGCTCGCCCTTGCTTTTCTCGGGATCACAACATGGTTTCAGGTAAGAGAATACTCCTTCTCAAACCTCAACCCCTATCCCCTCTACGCCATAGTCGTTCTCATAGGCGTTGTCACCATTATCTACGCCCTCACTCTCAAATGGGTGAGGAACCTGCGCCGCTTCATCTACCTGCAGATTACTGTTGACATCCTTATCATTACCCTCACTGTCTATGTCACTGGCGGCATAGACAGTTATCTGCAGGTCCTCTACTTCCTCTCCATAATAGGCGGCGCCATCATGCTCTCCAAGAGGGGAGGGTATTACGCCGCCTCCATATCGGGCATTGCCTATGGCGTGCTCATAGACCTCGATTTTTACTCTGTACTGCCCCAGGGCTACAAGATGACCACGTCGTTCATTACTCACGGCTGGGACGATGCCATCACCACCATAGCCACCAACATACTCGCCTATTTTACCGTGGCCCTCCTTACAGGCTACCTTGCCGGGAGAGGGGAGCGCTTCGAGCGTCAACTCGAGGAGCAGTCCATTGACTTTGACAAACTCTCGCGCCTCAACGAGTATATCGTGGAGAATATCACGAGCGGCATCATGACCATTGACAGCGAGTTCAGGATTACCTCCTTCAACCGTGCCGCTGAGACCATAACGGGTTACTCGCTTAAAGACGTGTATTACAGAAACGTGGAGGGAATCTTCCCCGGCGTCTTCACCCGCGAGAACATAAAGAAAAGCAATACAACGAGGCTTGAGAAGACTGTAAAGGCAAAGGACGGCTCCGACATCTTCATAGGTTTCAGGTTTTCGCGCGGGAGCGGTTCTGGTGACGCCTACATTATCATCTTCCAGGACCTCTCGAAACTCCACTTCATGGAGGAGCAACTCCAGAGGGCCGAGAAGGTGAAGGCCCTTGGGGAACTCTCCGTGGGAATCGCCCATGAGGTACGAAACCCCCTGGCCTCCATAAGCGGTTCCATACAGGTGCTCAAGGAGCAACTCCACCTTGAGGGCGACGACCTTTCTCTCATGGAGATAGTGCTTCGCGAGACACGGCGTCTAAATGAACTCATCACCGATTTTCTCCTCTTCGCCCGCCCTGCCCGGCGGAAAAGAAGCCGAGTTAACCTTGCGGGGATAATCGACGAAAAGATACGCCTCTTCAGGAACTCAGAGGAGGCAAAGGACCTTGAGATTGAGACCAGTTTGCCAGAAGACATCCCACTTGAGGGTGACGCGCGTCAGCTCGGACAGGTCTTCTGGAACATATTCCTCAACTCCGCGCAGGCCATGGAAGGCGGCGGAAGGCTGAGGGTCTCGGCGGATTTTTCCGAAAGCGCCCTTGGGGACCCCTCAGGCACCGCCACTCCCGAGGTCAATGTAAGGGTCACCGATACGGGCCGGGGTATGGACAAGGAAGAGGCGTCAAGGATATTTGACCCCTTTCATTCATCGCGTGAAGGCGGCACGGGACTCGGCCTTGCCATAGCGCACAGCATAGTCAGCAGTCACGGCGGAACCATAACAGTCATGAGCGAGAAGGGAAAAGGTACGGAGTTCACTGTAAGACTGCCCGTCATGACCGGAGCCGAAGCCGCGGCAACATGGTAAAATCTTCTTGAGTATCTACTCCAAAGAGCATATGCTGTGAGGTTGCAGGGGGTTGGAGAGGGAATGAAGCGTTCTGATTCTAAGAGAGAATGCCATATAGCCGTAGTGGACGACGAGCAGGACATGAGGACCTTTCTCGAGATTCTACTTCGCCGCTCCGGGTACTCGGTGATGAGTTTTCCCACTGCCGAGAGGGCCATCGCCTATTGCCGCGCAAACTCCGTAGATCTCGTGGTCACTGATATTCGAATGCCGGGCATGGACGGCGTGGCCCTTCTAAAGGAACTCAAGGCCATTGACCCCGATATGCCCGTAATAATGATAACAGCCTACGCCTCTGTTGATACCGCCATCGAGGCCATGAGGTCCGGGGCCTATGACTACCTTACGAAACCCTTTAATATAGAAGAGATAAAGCTCAACGTGGCCAAGGCCCTTGAGTTCAGGAGGCTCAACATTGAGAACCGCCTCTTGAAGGAGAGGATACGGGAGAGCCGCGGCATAAAGGGCATAATCAGCCAGAGTCCGGCCATGTTGGAGATATTCCGCCTCATAAAAGGCGTGGCCGCCACAAAGGCCAGCGTCATCATAACCGGGGAATCGGGCACTGGAAAGGAACTTGTGGCCCGTGCCGTGCACTTCGAGGGAGACCCCCTTAATAACAGGTTTGTCGCCATAAACTGCGGCGCCATACCCGTGAACCTCATGGAGAGCGAACTCTTCGGCTTTGAGCGCGGTTCCTTTACAGGGGCGGTCTCCGAGAAGGAAGGTCTCGTGGAGCAGGCCGACGGCGGCACCCTCTTTCTTGATGAGATAACGGAAATGCCCCTCCAGTTACAGGTGAAACTCCTGCGTTTTTTACAGGAGCGTTCCTTCAGGAGGGTGGGTGGCAGGGAAGACAGGAGCGTGGACCTTCGTGTAATTGCGGCCTCCAATAAGGACGTCTCCATTGAGGTTGAGGCGGGCAGGTTCAGGGAAGACCTCTTCTACAGGCTCAACGTCATACACATAGCGCTTCCGCCTCTTCGGGAGAGGACCGGGGATATACCCCTTCTTGCCGAGTACTTTATGCGCAAGTTTTGCAAGAAACACGGCAAGGTCATAAAGGGTATAACAAAAGAAGCCCTTCAGAGGCTCAGTTCTCTTGATTATCCCGGTAATATACGCGAACTTGAGAACATAATAGAGAGGGCCGTGGCCCTTGAGGCCACTGATATGCTAAGGCCTGTGAGCCTGCCTCAGGAAGGTGGCGAGAGGACGATGGCTGCAGTGGGCGGCTATAATATAGAGGTTACGGATAGCGGTATAGACTTTGAGAAGACCGTTGAGGATATAGAGAAAGAGATGATAATAAGCGCGCTAAAGAAGGCCGGAGGCGTGAAAAAAAAGGCCGCCGAACTCCTCGGGCTCTCTTTCCGGGCCATGAGGTATAAACTCAGTAAATATGAGATACATGAAGACTGAACGTACAGGCGCCATCGTAACCATTCTCATCCTCGCATTTGTGCCCTTTTTTCTTGTCGTCTGCGCCGCGCAGGTTCAGCACTGGGACTCGGACATATTCTGGGCCCTCAGGAGCGGAGAGTGGATAATATCTAACTGGAAGGTCCCCGTTACAGACCCCTTCAGTTATACCTTCGCGGGTCACGAGTGGGTGGACTTTACCTGGGGCTTCCAGGTAATCGCTCATCTCTTCTATACACACCTTGGCGGCTGGACTGGTCTCTTTATACTGCAGGTGCTCCTCTCCCTCGCCATATTCTCTTTGCTTGGCCTCAACATCGTCTACCTTTCGCGGGAGAGGGTCTGGGTACTGGCTCTTCTCATGATACTGGTGCTCAACTGCGCCTTTTCGCGCCTCTTCATAAGGCCGCACCTCTTTGGCTTCCTCTTTATCTCCCTGTACCTCCTTATTCTGAACATGAACGAGAGACGCCGCCGCTTTGGGCTCGTATTCGTCCTCCTGCCCATACAGGTCCTCTGGGTCAATATCCACTCGAGTTCCATCCTCGGCGTCTTCATTGTCTGGGCATACGCGGGAGGGGAGTTTGCTGACGCCTTCTTGCGGGTGGGGTTTGGTGGGTTCCCGGAAATTCTGAGAAAACATAAGAGGCTCCTTGCCCTTGCCGTGCTCGTGCCTCTTGTCACGCTCATAAACCCCTATGGTCTGAAACTCGCCCTATTTCCCTTCCTTCACCAGAGCGGCCTCAATGCCGACGCCCTCAGGCACATAGGCGAGTGGAGCAAGATATCTCCAAAGATACTCTTCCTCTTTTTTTATCCCTTTCCACGGAATTTTTTCGCCTTCAAGATACTCTTCTATCTTGGTATCATCTCCATGGTCCTGAACTTGAGGCGCCTCAGGACACGCGACCTCATGCTCTTTGGCGGCGCCCTGTTCATGGCAATAAGCCATGTGCGGTGGGTAGGGCAGTTTGCCTTCTTTGCCGCCCCGATAATAGCCTTTAACGTTTCCGCCTACCTTGAGGCGCACCCAAGGGTTGGGTTCAGGCGAGTCAAGACCCTTGGTATCTGCCTCGCCGTCTTCATGGCCATACTCACCGGGCAACTCCTAAGAGACCATAAGTTCACGAAGAACCTCGGCCTTGGCGTACCCACTGACGTTCATCCCGTGGGGAGCGTGCGTTTCATGAAGGATGCGGGCCTCAGGGGAAATATATACAATAACTATGTCTTTGGGGGTTATCTCATACACGAGTACCCTGAACTCAAGGTCTTTATTGACGGCAGGACGCCCACGGTCTACTCGCCGCTTTTTTTCTGGAAGTCGAGACAGGTTACGAAGAAAGAGGGCTGGGACAAGGTCTCCACTGAGTTCGGCATTACCATGGCCCTTGTTAAACTCGACAGGGCCCTCTGTAAAATCCTCCATGAAAAGGCGGACTGGACGCCCGTGGTCTTTGATGATGTATCTGCCCTGTATCTTAAAAAAGAGGGCGTGTATGATGAAATTATAGAGAAAAAAGGCCTCTCATTCTCGCCCTGCACGGACAAGAAAAAGGTCGCGCTTCCAGAAGACCAGGAAGGGCTAAGAAAGATGAAAGAGGAACTCAAGGAAGTACTGAGTGCCATTCATGACGGAGAGGACGGGGTCACCTTTGCTCGCCCGCACAGGCTTTTGGGCCTTGTGGAGGGAGGTATGAAAGACAGGGGGCACAAGAAGAGGGCCGTGGCAGAGCTCGAGAAGGCGGCCTCGGCGCGGCCCAGTGGTTTTATATACTATGACCTTGGACTTGCCCTTGGTAAGGCCGGAAGGTATGACGACGCCATCGGGACCTTCGAGAGCGCCATAGACCTCGACAAGGGCTTCAAGAAACCATACATGGGGCTTGGTCTTGTGTATTATGACAAGAAGGATTACAGAAAAGCCGCGAAGTGGCTGAAAAAATACGTTGTCCTTGCAGACGACAAGGCCGAGTTCATGGGGCTCAGGACACTTGGCATGGCCGAGTTCAGACTCGGACGGCTCATAGAAGCCGAGGACGCCCTAAAGAAGGCCGCCTTTTTGGCAGAGGACAGCAAGGACAGGGCAGAGGTCTTATATAATCTTGGTAATACGCTTTTTGAGATGGGAAATTTAGACGAAGGGGTTCTTTACTACTCACGCGCCCTTGCTGAAAATCAGGATTATAAAAAAGTCTATGAGAACCTTGCCAGGATGCTTGAGGACAGGAAAGAAAAAGACAAGGCCGAGGCCATAAGGTCGGTTCTTGAAAAGAACGCAAAAAGGGACTAAAAAGTTCATAAGTACTGACAAAAATTGTCACTCTGTCTTGTCCTGCCAACTCTGCTACGCCCTAACGTGTTGTTTCTAAAGTGTTTTTATTTTGGCACGCCCTTTGCAATATACAGGGGCAACTTATTGAGCATGAAAATGCCAACTAAAAACATTTAACAACACAACCTAAGGAGGAAACAAATGTCTATCAACAGCGCACTTACGAAACTCAGGGATGACCGCGGTGGTTTCACACTCGTAGAGCTCCTCATAGTCGTGGCAATCATCGCCATCCTCGCCGCAATCGCCATACCCCAGTTCAGCAAGTACCGCCTCAGGGCCTACGCGACAGAGATAAACTCTGACGCCAAGAACGCCTACACAGCGGCCCAGGCCTACCTCACGGACAACCCGACAGGAACGGTTGATTCCATGGCAAAACTCCAGGACGGCGGTTTCCAGAAGTCTGACCATACAACCTGGGTAAGCGGAGACATGAAGCTTTCCTCTGGCAGTGTAGTCTTGTACTCCACTTCTCTTAACTCCCAGAGCAAGGATAACCAGGTAACCATACCCTATGACGGCAACTTCACCTTAGTGAACAGCAAGCCCTAATCTATAAATCTCATCTTAAACTCCCGCCTGCAGCAGAAAAGAAGGGGCCTTCGGCCCCTTCTTTTTTTT
>CAYYJQ010000046.1:0-15308 GCA_964472295.1 uncultured Thermodesulfobacteriota bacterium
TGGACGGCCTATACATCACCAGACAGGAGTCTGGTGTTTTACCGGCTTAATAAAGTTAAGGGGGGCACTGCCCACCAAAAGACAAGAAAAAAGGCGGGTAGAGCGCAGCGTAACCCATCAAATAGTAGGGTGGGCACAGCCCACCAAAAAACAGGTCAATAAATGGACATTCATTCCGGCAGGATACTCATACTCGACTTTGGCTCGCAGTACACGCAACTCATCGCCCGGCGCATCCGCGAGGCAAAGGTCTACTGCGAGATTCACCCCTTTTCAATGGACATATCGGCCATAAAGGCCTTCAGGCCTGCCGGCATTGTCCTCTCCGGCGGTCCCTCGTCTGTATACGGCAAAAACGCGCCCATTATCTCCAAAAAAATCTTTGGTCTTGGCGTCCCTGTCCTTGGTATCTGTTATGGCCTTCAACTCATGGCCCGTCTACTTGGCGGCAGGGTTGAGAGATCGGGCAAGTCCGAGTACGGCGGGGCCGATCTTCTCATCGGCGACAGGACTGACCTCTTCAAGGGCATAAGAAAGAAAAAACTCCGCGTCTGGATGAGCCACGGCGACAGGGTCGAAAAACTCCCCTCCGGCTTCAGGGGCATCGCAAAGAGCGATAACTCCGATTTTTCGGCCATCCGCAATGACGAGAAGAAGATATACGGCGTTCAGTTCCACCCCGAAGTCGTCCACTCAGAGCAGGGCGCGCGCGTATTAAAAAACTTTCTCTTCCACATATGCCGCGTAAAGCCCCTCTGGACAATGCGCTCTTTTATAGAGACAAGTATTGAGGAAATAAGAAGAAAAGTGGGAAAGGACCGCGTCATATGCGGCATCAGCGGGGGGGTCGATTCGTCGGTGACGGCGCTACTTGTTCACAGGGCCATTGGCAAGCAGTTGACCTGTATATTCGTTGATAACGGCCTTCTCCGTAAGGACGAGGGAAGAAAGGTCGCCAATGCCTTAAGAAAAAATTTCAAGATGAACCTCCGGTGCGTGGACGCCTCGGAGAAATTTTTAAAGAGATTAAGAGGCGTAGCCGACCCTGAGCGAAAACGTAAACTCATAGGAAATGAGTTTATTCACGTCTTTCAGCGTGAGGCCCGCACCATAAAGGACGCGCGCCACCTCGCGCAAGGCACGCTTTACCCCGATGTCATAGAGAGCGTCTCCACGCGCGGACCCTCGGCCACCATAAAGAGCCACCACAATGTTGGCGGGCTACTTAAAAACATGCGCCTCAAACTTATCGAGCCGCTTCGGGAATTATTCAAGGACGAGGTCAGGGAACTTGGCAGGGAGCTCGGCATGGCCCCTTCGATGGTGGACCGCCACCCCTTTCCAGGCCCAGGTCTTGCAATAAGAATAATAGGGAGCGTTACGAAGGATAGGTGCAAGATACTTCGCGAGGCCGACGCTATTGTACTTGAGGAGATACGGGGCGCGGGGCTTTATAACGATGTCTGGCAGTCCTTCGCCGTGCTCCTTCCCGTAAAGAGCGTCGGCGTTATGGGCGATGAGCGCACTTATGAGAATACAATCGCCGTGCGTGCCGTACAGAGCGTTGACGGCATGACAGCGGACTGGGCGCGCCTTCCCTATGACGTGCTTTCGAGGATTTCCACGAGGATTATAAACGAGGTGAGGGGAGTAAACAGGGTGGTCTATGACATAAGTTCAAAGCCGCCAAGCACGATAGAATGGGAGTAATGCCTGATGGTTGAAGACCTTAAGGGAAAGGAGACATGGCGGATTTTCAGGATACTCAGCGAGTTTATCGAGGGCTTTGACGAACTTGCCGATATAGGGCCGGCGGTCTCCATATTCGGCTCCGCGAGGACCGACCCGGAAGATAAGTTCTACAAGAAGACCATGGAGATAGCCGGGCGTCTTACAAAAGAGGGCTACGCCATTATTACAGGCGGCGGGCCGGGGGTAATGGAGGCCGCGAACCGCGGGGCCTATGAGAATGAAGGCATCTCCGTGGGGCTCAACATAAACCTCCCCCTGGAGCAGACACCGAACAAATATCAGACCCACTCCCTGAACTTCCGGTACTTTTTCGCGAGAAAGGTCATGTTCGTGAAATACGCCCTTGGATATATATGTCTGCCCGGGGGCTTTGGAACCCTTGACGAGTTCTTCGAGGCCCTTACCCTTGTACAGACGCACAAGATTTATCCCCTTCCCATAATACTCTTTTGCAGTGAGTACTGGAACCCCCTCCTTGAGTTCATGCGCGGGACCATGTTCAGGTATAACACCATAAGCGCCGAGGACCTTGAGATAATCAAGGTTACAGATGACTCTGACGAGGTTATTGATATAATAAACAGACAGAAAAAGATAAAGGAAGAGTGCGTAAGGGCGGCACGGCTAAAGAAAGAAGAGGCCCGGAAGAGGGCCATGAAGGAGTGTTGAGATATGAGCGGACATGGGGGGCATGGACATGACCATGATGAAGAACTCAGGAAGATTTCCATCATGCTCGAGGTGGACCAGATAGAGGCCCTTCGAGAACTTGCCGATGAGTATAAAGAAAAACTCGGCCAGCGCTGGAGCATAAGCGCAATGGTAAGGACGGCAGTAGGCGGGTTCTTGAGCAACATGGGAAAGATTTCCTGAATTCCTCTCAAGGTGTAATATGTTGGGTTTCGCTGATGCTCTACCCATCCTACAGGTCTGGGCTTTTATCTTAAGGGAAAGTCTGATTAATTCAGACTTTCCAGTAGGGCGGGCTGTGCCCGCCAAAAGAGATTTAATGGTGGGCACAGCCCACCCTACTGTTCAATGACGCGTTCTCTGCGTTACTATTGGTTTTCTTTGACATAGTTAATTATCTGGTGCGATGACCCTATTATATTTTTTCTGTCCCATGGGCGAAAGTGTATCGCCTGCCCAATAAAAGACTTTCTTTTTTCCAAAAGAAAGTAAGGGGTCTTTTTCATAAGGAGTCACAATCATGCTCTCAAACTTTGTCACTGAGATAAAGAAGCGTGTAGATTCGGAGAAGGAGATTGACCAGAAGAGGCGCGATGAACTCGTGGCCCTTGCGCGGGCGAAACTTGCCGCGTCTTTCGAGACCTATCACTGGAAGGCGGACATTCACGGAATAAATATAGGGCTTCTTACAAATTCATTTCATCTATACGACTTCTGGGTGGAGAACTGGTATCCCGCTGTGGGCGGAAGGGAGACCATGTCTCACGGGACTATCTACGCCGTAACCGGGGTAGAGGGCGAGGAGCCTTGTGCCTACTATCATCATGACTCAAGGACAGCCATCTTCATAAACACCGAGTATTACGGGCAGTGCAAGTCCTGGGCCCTTGGCATAGCCGCCGATATTCTCGAGACCCAGCATGATACCCACTCTATACACGGTTCATGCGCCGTGCTCGGGGGCAGGGGCGTTGTGATTATCGCCCCCACGGGCACGGGAAAGAGCACCCATACCTGGGGGTTGATGCAACTCCCCGAGGGCCGTGTGCACTCTGACGACTGGATATTCGTGACCTATTCCGTTGACGGGGCAACGGCCCATATATCGGAGAGAAAGTTTTATCTTAGAACCGACATGGTAGAGAGTTTCCCCGAGCTTGCCCCCATACTCGGGCGTTGCAGGTGCGAGAACGTTGAGAATAACGACTTTACGGCCTTTGGGAACTCCCGGGCCATACTTGACCCTGAGTGGATAGGCGGGCCGGAGAAATTCGTCACTGAAGCGGTCGTCAGTTCGGTGATACTCCTTCGGCGCGATGAAGAATCTCCGGCCGAGGTGAAACTCTCGCCTGACGAGGCCATAGAGGTCCTTGAGGAGGGGCGCTACCAGGTCCTTTCCGGCGCCGGCGACAATGTAGGCGACTTCAGTTATGAGTCCTTTTACAACCCCTATCTCCTTGTAAAGAGGTCCCACCTTCAGAAGGCCTTCTTCCGCCGTTTATTTAATTGTGCCACCTGCCACATACTCAACACTGGGGTCGAGAACGTGGAAGAGACGCAGGCCCGCATCCGCCGGATAATCAACGAGGCAGGGGCCAGCCCATGAGAAGAGGTATATTCGCCCTTTTTGTCCTTGTTTTTCTCCTTACAGGCTGTGTAGTCATGCGGATGCCCTCGGTTACACCCCTTGAGGAAAAGGTCCTCTTCGGGAAGGGGAGGGACAAGGTCCTTGTAATTGATATTTCAGGTTTCATAAGGGACAGGAAGGAAAAGAACATCCTTGGCTCCGAGACCTCGCGGACCATGACGGCGCGCGTAAGGGAAGAACTTGACATGGCCCGTGAGGATAGCCGTGTAAAGGCCCTTATTCTCAAGATAAATACCCCTGGCGGGCACGTGACCACGGCTGACATCATCTATCACGAGATAGAGGAGTATAAGAAGGAAACAGGCGTGCCGGTGGTGGCCGAGCTCATGGACATCGCCGCCTCGGGCGGTTATTATATCGCCTCCTCGGCGGACACCATAGTGGCCCAGCCAACGAGCATCACAGGGAGCATAGGCGTTGTGGCCTATAACGTAAATGCCGAGGGTCTCCTTGACAAGATTGGCATCACGGACAGGACCATCAAATCAGGTGAGAAGAAAGACATGGGCTCGCCTCTAAGGGAGATGACAGGAGAGGAGCGGGAGATACTCCAGTCCATTATAGACGAACTCTACGGGCGTTTTCTTACAGTGGTCTATGCGGGACGAAAGGGAAAGATAAAAAAGGACCGCCTTCGCGAGATAAGCGATGGCAGGGTATACACCGCGGGGCAGGCCCTTGAACTCAGGCTTGTGGACAGCATCGGGTACATGGAGGATGCCGTAAGGAAGGCAAAGGACCTTGCGGGGATAAAAGAGGCCCGCGTTGTAACCTATGCAGAGGAGGGCGCCTACAGGAATAACCTCTATTCCGGGGTGCCGTCGCCGTCGCCTTCGGTTGTGAACCTTGTGAATATTGACGCCTCCTTTGTGGACGGCGTCACGGGCATTCGCTTTATGTATCTTTGGAAACCTTAGGGGGAAGCCTTGAGGGGAGGCCAGGGTGAGCGGGGATAGGTAGTAAAGGGTGGCCGAGAGGGGCAGAAGGGGAGACTTCGGAGTAAGGGTATCTGGGCGCGAAGGGGAGGGGGTGTCGAGGGAGAAAGGCTGGGGGTTCATTAAGAGAGGAGTTTTTTCATGGCGCGCGATATCCCCGTTGGCAACGGGCGTCTCCTTGTTACCTTTGATAGTTCCTACCTCATACGCGACTTCTACTTTCCTCATGTGGGACAGGAGAATCACACCGGCGTTGACCCCTTCAGGTTCGGAGTCTGGCGTAACGGGGCCTTCAGATGGGTCCCCGATGGCTGGGATATATCCCTTGATTATCAAGACGATACAATGGTCACCGACGTTACGCTCAAGAGCCCTGACCTCTCGCTAACCATTGTCTCAAACGATATTGTTGATTTTCACGAAAACGTCTTTTTAAGAAAATTCACGGTAGAAAACACGGCTGATGAAGACGGGGATGTCCGCCTGTTCCTTGCCCATGATTTTCACATATACGGCAATGACATCGGCGACACGGCGGTCTACAGGCCCGAGTCCTGCTCCCTCGTACATTACAAGGACAAGCGGTATTTTCTTGTAAACGTCTTTGCAGACGGCCGTTTCGGGGTTCAAAAGTACGCAACCGGACACAAGGAACACGGCCCCTACAAGGGCACGTGGAAGGACGCCGAGGACGGCAGGCTCAGCGGCAACCCTATTGCGCAGGGCAGTGTGGATTCCGTCATATCAGTGAGGCTCTGCCTCGGCCCTGGTGAGAGTGATTCTTTCTTTTACTGGATATGCGCGGGCAAGAGCATGAAGGAGGTCACGGCCCTGAACACTAAGGTAATGGCCAAGACGCCCGCGCGCATACTTAAACGCACTCATGATTACTGGAGGCTCTGGGCCGTGAAGGAGAACTTGGACTTCTCCCTCCTTCCCGAGGATATAGCCGCCCTTTACAGGCGAAGCCTCCTTGTCATGCGCACCCAGATTGACGACAGCGGGAGCATCATAGCGGCCAATGACTCTGACGCCGTATCCTTCAACCGCGATACCTATAGTTACATGTGGCCCCGCGACGGGGCCCTCTCGGCATACGCACTGGACCTTGCCGGTTACCATGAAATTACGAAACGTTTTTTTGCCCTCTGCGCCGGGATAATCGAAAAAGACGGTTTTTTTCTTCATAAGTACAACCCATCCGGCACGCCCGCGAGCTCGTGGCACCCATGGCTCACGGACGGCAGACCCCAACTGCCCATACAGGAAGACGAGACAGCCCTTGTGATATGGGCGCTCTGGCGCCATTATCTCCGCTACAAGGACATTGAGTTCATAAAACCCCTGTACAGGCCCCTCATTAAGAACGCCGGCGATATGATGCTGAGGTTCAGGGACCCTGCAACGGGTCTTCCCCTTCCAAGTTACGACCTCTGGGAAGAGCGTCACGGCATTCTCAGTTTCACGGCCTCCGCTGTCCACGGCGGGCTCATGGCCGCGGCGGGCTTTACGCGGGCCTTTGGCGAGACTGCAAAGGCGGACGGGTATGAAGAGGGCGCGCGGGAGATAAGGTCTGCCATGGACAGGTACCTCTATCTCGAGGACAAAGGCCGCTTCGCGCGCATGATTAATACGGAGGGGAAGGACGTTATTGAGGTGGACAGTACCGTTGACGCGAGCCTCTTCGGGACCTTTGCCTTCGGGGCCTACGACCCTCGGGACAAGATGGTGGAAAGTACCATGAGACAGGTCCATGATAAACTCCACCTCAAGACGCCCTCGGGCGGGCTCGCGCGCTATGAAGATGACGGGTATTACCGCGTCTCCCAAAAGACCACGGGAAACCCCTGGTTTGTCACGACGCTATGGATGGCGTGGTATCATATCGCCTCGGCAGAGGGCACGGAGGGTCTTGAGAGGGGCATGGACCTTCTCAAGTGGACCGCCGGGAGGGCCCTTAAGAGCGGCGTGCTCTCCGAACAGATAGACCCCTTTACAAACAGGCCTCTATCTGTTTCGCCCCTTACCTGGAGCCACGCCACCTTTGTAACCGTGGTTCACAAGTACCTTGAGAGGCTCATGGAAATTGAGAAGTGCCCATCATGCGGCCATTCCATTCTTTAATTAAATTGTAAAGATACCGCCCCTTGCAAGAGTGTTTTCAAGAGAGGTTCCATGCCTCTCTTGAGGCTCTTTAATCATAGGGAAAAAAGGCATGTTTAGTATCGAAGACCTATATAAGGCCGGTTTCGCCCTCGGCGCGTTGAGCATCACGCTCTTTTTCCTCGGCCACCTTGGACTCATCTCCCCGGTCTACATAGGCGCCGCGTGCGCCCTTGTTCTTGTCTTCTTCGTCCTTTCCATCCTCCGTGGCAGGGCCTCGGGATACTCTTCAGGCGGCGTCTCCCGGCCATATACCTCCCTTGACAGGACGCTCGTGGCCGCCATCCTCGGACTCATCGTTGTCCTCATGGGCCTTGCCCTCACGCCGCCTACTGTGAGGGACGAACTTATCCAGCATCTCGCCCTTCCCAAACTCTATCTGGCCAGGGGCCGCATCTACGAGATACCCTTCATGGGTTTTTCGTACCTTCCCCTTAATATTGATTTACTCTATATGATACCCCTTGCCTTTGGCAGCGACATCGCGCCGAGACTCATGCACATGGGCTTTGCCGTGCTTACAGGCCTTCTTGTATACTTCTATTTATTGCCAGGTTCCGGGCGTACCTACGCTCTGCTCGGGCTCTTGCTCTATCTGGCGACTCCTCTCATCTTCAACCTCTCGCGCATGGCTTACATAGACCATGGAAGCACTTTTTTCTCCACGCTCGCCCTTTTCGCGGCGCTCAGGTGGCGAAGCGAGGGCTTTGATATGAAGTGGCTCGTATACGCCGCCCTCTCCATGGGCCTTGCGCTCGGCTCCAAGTACAACGCGGTACTGAGTTGTTTTATCATCACGATGTACATCCTCTACGCCTACACAAGGGACAGGGCGAACCCGGCAGGCGCGCTAAAGGCTACTTTCATCTTTTCCGTGATTGCCATTCTCGTCTTCTCTCCCTGGCTTGTAAGAAATTATATCTGGAAAGGCAGTCCCTTTTACCCCCTATTGGGCACAGCCATGCACTCCGTCGCAAAGGGGCAGGGTGTCCATATAAACGGCGTGATGTCTCCGCTGGCAAAGCGCATCATACTCTACAGGGAGGGGGCTCTTCAACTCTTGCTCCTGCCTTTACGCATTTTCTGGGAGGGGAAGGACAACTCCATCCGGGCCTTTGACGGCGTGCTGAATCCGCTCTATCTCGCCTTCATACCCCTTGCCTTTTTAAAGAGAAGAGGTGGTGACGGGAGTATAAAGTTTCTCGTTCTTTTCTCGCTCCTCTTTTTTGTGCTGGCCTTTTTCGCCGTGGACCTTGTGACAAGGTACCTGCTCCCCACTATACCGCTTATTGTAATTCTCGTGGTCCTTGGCTTCAGGAACCTTCGCGCCACGCCCAGGCTCGCCGGAGCCGCTGTCGTACTCATGGCCGGGCTGATTCTTTTTGACGGCGTCTATATAGCGGGGCTATACAGGAGCAATGCACCATTGGCCTATCTTGGAGGCGTTGAGACCAGGGGCCAATACATCGAGAGAAGGCTCCCGGATTACAAGACAATAATGTACGCGAACAGGACATTACCCACAGACGCCCAGGTGATGTTTCTCTTCACCGGTGACAGGGGGTATTACTGGGAGCGGGATTATTACTACGGCGGCAGGGAAGGGGGGGGTCTCATGCAGTTCATCAGGGGGTCATCTAACGGCGTGGATCTTCTCAGAAAGTTTACCGGCACTGGAGCCACACACCTCTTCATCCATGAGGCGCTCCTTGTGAAGTTCGTAAACGACAACTTCAAAGAGAGGGGAAAAAAGGTTGTTGTGGATTTCTTCAATCATGAGACCACACGTCTCTTCTCGGCCAATGGTTTTGCTCTCTATGCCCTGAAACAACCCCTGCGGCATGGCCTTTGAGGCCCGTGTACACTGCTTTGGCGCCTGCTACGTCGGGGAAGAGATTGCACAGGGGGCGCTGTTACAGCCTGGCACAGAGGCTCGCGGGGAGGCTCATTGAGGTTGGAAGGGCCCTGGCAACGCGGGCGCCCGGCGCGCCACTTTTGTTGATAAAAACATTGATTAATATGGTATAAGAAAAGTTTGAACCAAGATAATGGACGATAAAGTTCAGGAAAGGAATTCACTCATAATCCCATGACTCAAGACATTATCGAGACCAATGAAAACGGTAACGGCATAAGGCAGCACGCACTTGTCTTTATCATATACGCCGCGCTCATAGCGCTCTTTTACTCGCCTGTCCTCTTTGGCCAAAAGAGCCTCAATCCCACGCTCTACCAGCCCCACGGCATAACGGCCCGCGGTGTTTACGGCGAAAAGGGCAGGACCCCTGTAAATACCTTTAACGTGGACCTTGCCACGCCCGCCTTTTTCGAGTTTCCCGCGAATAAACTCATCGGCGACATTTACAGGTCAGGCCATGCGCCCCTCTGGAACCCATACCAGGCAGGCGGCGCCCCCCTTGCGGCCCAGTACTCCTCGCGGGCCTTCTTTCCCTACCAGATAGCAGAGGACCTCTCGCCTGTAAGATATTGGGACTACTTCATGCTCGGAAGGCTCTTTATCGCGGGTTTTATCACCTATCTCTTTATCCTCTCGGCAACGGGCGCGGGAGGCGCCTGGTGCGCCTTTGCGGGAGGGCTCTTTTACATGTTCTCAGGCGTATTTACGTGGTTCATAAACCTTGAGCAGCTCGCCAATACGGCCATGATGCTCCCTGTGCTCATGCTCGCCATGGAGGCCCTGGCAAGGCCCGCCCCCCGCGCAAGGTGGGTAAAGTCGAAGATAGTCCTCGCGGCCATTGCCTTTGCCCTCACGCTCGCCGCGGGTCAGTTTGAGTCGGCCCTCTATGTGCTGGCCCTTGCCTTTGTCTATTTCATATTCCGTGCCCTTACAAGCAATGGCTTCGGGCGGGGCATCACGACGCTCCCGCGCCTTGGAATCTCCTTTGTCACGGGCCTTCTCATGAGCGCGCCCCTTGTGCTCCCCTTTGTGGAACTCCTTGAGAGGGGCGCCCGCATTCACCCCGAGGCCGTGAAGATGGGCATGGAGAGACTCGTCTCATGGAAGGGCCTCTTCAATGTCATTACCCCCGCGCTCTCGTACCTGCCCGCAGGCCCCGGGACCATCAAGGGCGCGGGCCTCATGACGAACATTGGCGGGGAGTTCTTCAGGTTCCTTCCCATTAACGGAGTCTGGGACACCCTGGGTGGATACACGGGCATTCTGCCGCTCTTTCTCATACTCTCGGGAGTCCTCATAAGCCCCCTTAGAAAGAAGATGCCCCTGAGGAAGGAACTCTTCTTCTTCCTATTTATAGCCGCTGTCATTGTCCTCAAGAACGCCGGCGTCACGCCCTTTATCCTCATCGGGAAAATACCCATGTTCGACATGGTATGGTCGCTCCGGTGGGCAGGGCCTGTATGGGTCTTCTCCGTGGCCGTTGGGGCGGCCATGGGTTTAGGACTTGTAAAGGCGCATCTATCCAGGGCAGGCGAGGCGGTCCCGGGTGAGGGAAAATCATCCCCCATACTCGTTGGGGCCTTATTCATAGTCTCGGCTGGCATTCTCCTGGGCCTTTACATCGCCTACTCCTTTATCCCATCGCTCGGCCTCTTTCTTCGCAGTGGCAAGGTCTTTAGCGACGCAATGCGGCCCTATGTCTTTCCGTCCATTGTCTCAGGCTCCCTTGTCACGCTCTTTGTAATAGGGCTGGCCTTTTATATTACCTTTTTCAGGAAAGCTGAGAGGAACATTCACGCCCTTCTTATCCTCGCCTTGGTTGAACTCTGGTGGTGCGTTCCCCGGGGGTATGCTCCACATACGCTCCTCATGAAGTGGGGCCCCCTTGCCGTCGGCTTTGCAGGCGCGGTCTTCTTCTTCCGCCGGAAGATGACATACGCCTTTCTCTGTCTCGCCGTCTTCTTTGGCTCGGCCTTTCTCATCGACTCGCTCGCGCCCCGTGGTCTTCCGCCCTATGACAACGCCTTCAGGCCCGCGCCCTATGTCTCGGCCATACTCAAGGACTCGGCAGGCAGAAGGCCGCGCGTGGCCGGGGCCTATGGGGCACTCATTCCAAACTACGCGAGCGTTCTGCGCCTTGATGACGTGAGGTACGCGAACTCCGTTACACCCCGTGAGTTTCAGTCATTTCAAGAGAAGTATCTTCATGGCGGCCCATCCGGGGAGAGCGGGAAAATGCCGCCCTGGTTCACCGGGCGCCCCGAAGCGGGCCCCCCTGAGAACGACTTTCTTGAAAGGGAGAGGGGATATTCCTTCCTTGGCGTGAGGTACTTTATTTTTCCGGGAAAGGCCGGCGATGGCGGCGTGGACGTTGAAATCCGAAGGGATTTCGAGGAAAAATTCCCCCTTGTCTACGATAAGCGCGACGCGAGGGTCTACAGGAATCCCGGGGCCCTGCCGAGGGTGTACCTTGCCGCAAAGTCCCTCAAGGCCCCTGACTGGGAGAGAGCGCAGAAGGTATTCATGGAGGGGGACTTTGACCCTTCTTCCACAGTGGTCGTGGAAGATGATACTGCCCTGAGCGCGCCTGAGGAGAAGTCCTTGGGCACAATGGATGAGAAGAAGGATGATAAGAAAGACGGGCTCAAGGATAAGAAAACTGACGATATTGAGGCCCTCATCAGTCCCCGCGATGACGGGACCTCTGGGCTCTTAAGGCCTGCCGTGTTTTACTCCCAGTGGACTTCCCTGAGGCTTGTTGGCTCTGAAGCAGGGGGCAAGGCAATTATCGCCCTTGAGGGTGTGCCTCTTTCGCTTCCTGCCGTGATGGATGAATCTAACAAAAAAGCGACGGGAGAGGCGGCTGGTAGTGGAGACAAGGCCGCGAATGGCGAAGAGACCAAAGCCCCTCTTTCAGGCGTTAAAGATGCCGCAGGCCCGACCAAGGACTCTCCCACACCTCCCGCCCTTTCTTCTCCTCTTAAGTCCGGTCAGGAGAAGGCGCCGGCAGTGCCTGCTACGCCTGCCCCGGCCCCTGAAGAAAAGGCCGCCACAGGCGCTGAGCCAGCGGAAAAGACCCCCGGGGAGACCCCTCCCGTTGCCACCATTCCGGAGGCCGGAGTGAATGTGCCTTCCGACGAGGCCCCGAAGGTCTCGCCGGAAGAGGCCCCTGTAACTGGCCGGGAGGAGGGAACCGCCGCCTCAGGTGAAGAGGCTACTCCGCTTGCAGAGACGTTGTCGCCGCCAAGTGTCACAGAGACTGCGCCCGCTCCAAGCCCTGGCCTTGCGCCAGGAGAGATTGGCGCGGTTATTACATCTTATTCAGAGGGGGAGGTAACGGTGGACGTAAACGCAAGGGAGGATTCCATCCTCGTGCTTACGGACCTGTACTATCCCGGCTGGAGGGTGAAGGTGAATGACGAGAAAGCGGGGCTCCTCCGCGTCAACGGCCTTGTGCGGGGCGTACCCGTAAAAGAAGGAAGGAGCAGGGTGGTCTTTTATTACATGCCCTTTAACTTTTTTGCCGGCCTTGGACTCCTTGCCATCTCGGGCATATTCTCTATTGTATTGATTTTCAAGGATATAAAGGGCGACTGAGCCCGCGGAGAGTATCCAGGAAATTAAAGGGGCCGCCTTAATAGGCGGCCCCTTTTTATTCTGAGAAGTTGACCAGCACTCCTTAATGGCCTTACTTAATTACACGCCAGGAGTGCGGGGAGGCCTTTGTGCCTGAACCCGTTGTTATGATAATAAGGTCAGCGCTTGATATTGTAGCGGCATTGGGGAAGGCGTTCCCAATGAAGGCGTTGAATACGTAGGTTCCAGCGTAAGCGGTTACTGGAATGGCACGCACGTGGTGATCCGAGATAACAGCCCCTGGCGCGAGACACATATTGGTTGGCCTGGTTAAGAAACCGGAACGCGGATATGTGGTTCCGTCTGGAAGGGTTACGTTCTCCCAGTACTGGAAACACTGGTCTGTAGTCGTGGTATTGGAGGCGTTAATGGTATAGCCGAAACTCGTGCCCCGCACCGCACCTGGGGCATCGGGCCTTATGAGAAGGCTTACGGCTGGCAGGGTCTCTGGTCCGAGCCTTGTTATGAAGGCATCGGCAGTCCCGCCGTTAAAGCCCGCGAGGGGTGCGAGAAGGGGAAAATCCGTTGAGAAGGTGAAACCAGTTACATAGGCCTCGCCCGTTCCGTTTCCTGTGATGGCAAAACCGTTATCAGAGTCCGTACCGCCAAGAAAGGTGGAATAGACAAGAGAGGCGCCGTCTGGCGCCACCTCAAGGACAAAACCATCATCCATGCCGCCAAAGAGGCTCTGCACGGCGTTTACAAGGGGAAAGTCCGTGGAAAAGGTCTGCCCTGTCACATAGGCGGCCCCTGAGGCGTCAAGGGCTATGCTAAAGCCCTTGTCAATGCCGCTTCCGCCAAGGTACGTGGAGTAGAGGTATGATGCACCCAGGGCGTCGATCTTGGTCAGAAAGGCGTCAAATCCGCCGCCAAGGTACCCCTGAATGGCTGAGCCGGCTGGCGATACTGGAAAGTCCGTGCTCGATGTGTAACCCGCCACATAAACGGCCCCCGAGGCGTCAAGGGCAATGGAATTGCCGGAGTCCTCGCCCGTGCCGCCAAGGTAGGTGGAGAATAGAAAAGATGAGCCTGTTGGGTCTATCTTTGTAACGTAGGCGTCGTCTATTCCTGAGAGGGCTGACTGAATAGGCGCGCCAAGAGGAAAGTCCGTGGACCATGTCTGCCCTGTCGCATATACGGCCCCAGTGGCGTCAACTGCTATGTCATTACCGTGCTCGCCGCTATTACCGCCAAGGTAGGTTGAATATACAAGCGCAGTGCCCGTTGGGTCTATCTTTGTAATAAAGGAATCAATGAAACCGCCCCCAAAGAGGGGCTGAAGGGCGTTAAAGACAGGGTAGTCCGTAGAGAGGGCATAGCCGGTTACATAGGCCGCGCCCGTGGAGTCAAGCGCGATGCCAAGACCCCAGTCCTCGTCGCTTCCCCCGAGGAATGTGGAGTATACTATGGAGTTACCGGCTGAGTTGAGTTTAGTGATAATAACGTCGGCAACACCGCCGTGAACCGCCTGAATGGGCGTGGCAAGGGGATAGTCTAGTGAAAATGTGCTCCCTGTGATATAGACGGCCCCGGATGTGTCCACGGCGATGTCGGAGCCGTAATCAGCGTTTGTGCCGCCTATGTAGGTGGAGTATACAATGGCGTCGCCCGCGGGGTTTATCTTTGTCACAAAGGCGTCTGTATAGGCGTTGCCGCCAAACCTCTGAAGCGGGGCAACCACGGGAAAGTCCGGCGAGAGGGTATAGCCCGTGACATAGGCCGCGCCTTCCGCGTCAACGGCAATGCCGAGGCCCGCGTCCAGCGAGATGCCGCCAAGATAGGTGGAGTAGATAAGCACTGGGTCGATGATGAGGTCTTTTGTGCGGTCATAGGAGGCCACGTCAAACCCGTATGAGAAATCCCCGTCCTTTCCCTTGAATACCCTGTAACTTCCCTCTACTTCTGCTTTCCTGCCCCCCACGACTTGATATATACGGGGTTTTTTCTCTATGATACCGCCATGGCCGAGCCTTATCTCGAGGTCTCCGTTCTCCTTGACCCCGAGAGCCCTGACGCCGGCACAGGTGAGTTTTATAGCCTCTGGAGATGCGCCGGGCCTTACGATAATATCGTATTCAAGGGCCTCGTTGTTCCCGTAAAACCTCGCGTCAATGCCGCTGTAGATATTTTCATAGGTAATGCCCCTGTAGGTGGGTACGCTGGTCCGCCACTTCGAGGGATTGTTGCCGATGAAATAATTTACATGGCCCGGTAGTGGGGTTTTTGCGATTAATTTGGGGTCATCAAGTGCGCCAGAGAAGGCCAGACTCACGGACTCTGTGACAAGGGCAGGCTTATCTCGAGACCTTATCCGCCCGGACCCTCCCTGATAGTCTTTTCTTAAGTTCCCTGCTCTTTGGGTGAGCGTGAGGGTTAGGCCTTTAGGCGTGAAAAAGATTGTCCTGCCAGGGCCCCTTGCCGTGAACTTGACCTCTTTATTCACCTGTCCTTTATTTTCCGTAAAATAAAGTGGGAGCCTTGCGTAGGACTTTATGACCGAGGCCCTCTGGGCCTCAGTAATAGGCGGGCTTTCGTTACTGGGAGGAATATCGGCACTTCTATCAGC
>CAYYJQ010000047.1:0-14738 GCA_964472295.1 uncultured Thermodesulfobacteriota bacterium
GTTTTTTTGGTGGGCAGTGCCCACCCTACAAGTCTTTTCTTCTGACGGGCAAAGCCCGCCCCTTCTACTCTTTTCTTTCTTCTTTTTTTCCTCTCTCTCCCCTTTTTTCTTTACAGTCTCTTCATGCTTTTTTCAACGGCTTCGAGGGTCTTTTCCAAGTCTTCTCTTGTATGCGCGAGGCTTACGAAGTTGGCCTCGAACTGCGATGGCGGGAGCATGACACCGGCCTTCAGCATTCGTGTGAAGTAGCGCGAGAATTTCTTGAGGTCCGAGGCGCAGGCCCCTTTGTAGTCGCGGGGGCGATCGCCGTTGAAAAATACCGTGAACATGGAGCCGGCGGCTGTAATGGAGCACTCGACGCCTGCCCTTTCGGCTACCCTGGCTATGCCTTCTGTCAGGAACTTAGCGCTCTTGAGAAGCCGTGGGTAGGATGTCTTTCTCTTCAGTATCTTAAGTGTCTCGATGCCCGCGGTCATGGCAAGGGGGTTGCCCGAGAGCGTCCCTGCCTGGTACACTGGCCCCAGCGGGGCGAGCATCTCCATTATTTTCTTCTTTCCGCCAAAGGCCCCCACAGGGAGGCCGCCTCCTATTACCTTTCCGAGGCACGTTATATCCGGATCAATACCAAAGGCCTTCTGCGCCCCGCCGTAGCATAGCCTGAACCCGCTCATTACCTCGTCCATTATGAGAAGGGCCTTGTATTTGGAGCAGAGTTTTTTTAGGGCCGTTAAAAATCCCTCTTCAGGGAGGACTACGCCCATGTTTCCCGGCACGCCCTCTACTATGACGCAGGCAATGTCCTCGGGGGATTTTTCAAAGAGCCTCTTCACGGACTCTATGTCGTTATAGGTGGCGTTGAGGGTAAGTCTTGCGAGCGACTTGGGGACCCCGGGGCTTGATGGGATGCCAAGGGTGGCGGCGCCTGAGCCTGCTTTTACAAGGAGGCTGTCTCCGTGGCCGTGATAGCAACCCTCGAATTTTATTATCTTTTCTCTCCCCGTATAGGCGCGGGCAAGACGCAGGGCGCTCATGGTGGCCTCTGTGCCCGAGCTTACGAAGCGCACCATGTCCATGGATGGAAAGGCCTCGAGGGTCAGTTTCGCGAGTTGTACCTCAAGCTCTGTTGGCGCGCCGAAACTCGTACCTCTTTCAGCGGCCTTTGCGATGGCTTTTGTTACCCTTGGGTGCGCGTGGCCCGCTATCATGGGACCCCATGAGCCTATGTAGTCTATGTATGAGTTGCCGTCGGCGTCAGTGACGCGCGGGCCAGAGGCCTTCTTAATAAAAAGCGGCTTTCCGCCAACAGCGCTGAAGGCCCGGACAGGGCTGTTCACGCCGCCGGGAATGAGTTTTTTGGCGCTCCTCATGAGGGAGAGAGATTTTTTTGTGGATTTCTTCGTGGCCATAAAAAAAGACTCCTTCAGGATTTTTTTAATGAAAACAGCCATATCCTAACGTATGAGCCCCTCTTCTGTCAATGGCAAATAAAGTTGGGGCAATTGTCACACTGACTTAACAGAGTTGTCATAATTCTGTAACAAAGGCCATGTAGGTTATATGAAAACAAAGACGAGAGATGAATATAGTGATGGAGGCCAGGAAAAAAAGGAGAGAAAAATGGAATGTCCATTTCTTGGAGGCAGAAGGACCCACAGGCTCTGCGAGGCGTCATCGAGGCTCTATACACCGGTCATAGAGGACTTCAATGAGTACTGCTCTACAGAAGACCATACGGATTGTCCCATATTCCTCGCTCATGTATTAAGAAGGACTTATAGAGAAGGAATTGCCATATCGGCCAACTAAGAACCCTTTAACGGATTAAAAAAAAAGGAGAGGAAGAGAAAAGATGAAAAGAAGAGAGAGAAGAACAGGAAGACTTTTCAGCATCATGCCCGTGCTTCTTGCGGCGCTGGTCATTATATTCACGGGCCCGGTGCGGAGCGCCTCTGCCTCGGGCATCACCGTCTACCATGACGGCGACAAGTACGTCAAGATAGGCGGGAGGATACAGCTTCAGTATCACTTCAAGAACATGCAGACCGCGACTACAGACCCTGCGGGAACGGATAAGATATTTTTCAGGCGTCTCCGTCCTTTCATAGAGGGCACAGTGATAAAGAACTGGAAGGGCAAGTTCCAATGGGATATGGGCGAGAGCACGGACGGCAACGAGATAGCCATCAAGGACGCCTTCATAGGGTATTCTGGTCCCCATGACATAAATATAGAGTTCGGCAACGCCTACTTCCGTTTCTCGCAGGAAGACCTTACATCTTCCAAGAAACAGCAACTCGTGGAGAGGACCTTTGCAGGTGACCATAACTACGGCTCCCCCGAGAGGAACGCTGGTTTTCACATGACAGGCGCCCTGCTCGAGAAGAAAGTAACCTATGGTCTTTCCGCGGCCATAGCCAGCATTGACCCAGATTCCAACAAGCTTGACTTTGACACCCCCATAAACAGGAACTCTGACTTCAACCAGGGCTACATGGCTGGCGCCCGTGTAAGTTTCCATCCCCTTGGGCACCTTTCCATGAGCCAGGGCGACCTTGCCAAGGGCCCGCTCAAGGCCGTAGTTAACGTAGCCGGCTACGGATGGCAGAATGACGACGACAACAATACAAACACCAATGCATCGGGCAAGGACACAAGCGGCGGAAAGAAGTTTGACGTTGATAACGCCGAGGGCATAGAGGTAAGCGGCGCCGTGCGTTTCAAGGGCATATCAGTAGACGCCGAGTACAACAGGTTTCGCGCTGAGACCGTTGACAACAGGGCCACAGGCGGTATATATAAGGACGGCGCCACAACCCTTGAGAACTATGTCTTCGAGGGCGGCTACATGATACTCGCGAACAGGCTGGAGGCTGTAATTGGTTTTCAGAGTCAGGACGCCAGCAACTACGCCAAGAAGTGGAGACGCACATCCTTTGGGGCCAACTATTTTGTAAAGGGCCACCACCTGAAGGGGCAGGTCACCTACAGGATAGGCGAGAACCTTAACGGTGTGGACGGTAAAGACGAGAATGAGATATTCGTGCAGGCCCAGATAGTATTCTAAGCGGGCCTCTAAAGGGTTTACGGGAGAGTCCCCGATCCTTTCCCGTAAACGCCGCCATGGCAACCTTCCCCAGGGCGGTCTCTTCCTCCAGAGGGGGGGCTCTCCTCTCCCCCCCTCCCTTCTAAAAAAACTGCCTGCAGTGCGGCGGATGATGTATAGTAATTGGTGTGAGGCTGATAACAGTAAAGTAAGATAACAGCAAGAACGAGAAGGAGATAAAATGTCACGTTTACTTAGCATAGGGCTTACGGCAATCATGGTCTGCCTATTCGCCGTAACAGGAGCAAACGCCGGCGAGATACTAAACGGCGCGGGCGCATCTTTCCCATACCCCGTGTACTCTGCCTGGGGATATAACTACAACAAGGCCACGGGCATAAGGCTTAATTACCAGTCCATAGGGTCTGGCGGCGGACAGAGGCAGATAGCGAGCAGGACAGTGGAGTTTGGCGCCTCTGACGCCCCGCTGAAGCCCGCGAAGCTCAGAAAGGAGAGGCTCCTCCAGTTTCCTGCCGTAATCGGCGGTGTCGTTCCTGTCATTAACCTTCGGGGCGTAAAGCCAGGGGCCTTGAAACTCGATTCAAGGACCCTCTGCAAAATATTCCTCGGCGATGTCGCATACTGGGACGATTCTGAGATAAAGGGCCTGAACAAGGGCCTTAAACTCTCTCATAAGAAGATAACCGTTGTAAGGCGCTCTGATGGGTCCGGCACAACGGCCATATACACCACCTATCTTGCCGGGGTCTGCCCTGAGTGGAAGAGCAGGGTTGGCGCTGGAAAGGCCGTAAAGTGGCCCGTGGGCATAGGCGGCAAGGGCAACGAGGGAGTAGCCAACTATGTAAAGAGGGTCTCGGGTTCCATTGGTTACGTGGAGTTCGCCTATGCGAAGCAGAATAATCTTACCTTTACAAGGCTTAAGAACAAGGCAGGAAAGTTCGTCTCGCCAGACTTTGCCTCTTTCAAGGCCGCCGCGGCCTCTGGCGACTTTAGCGCGAAGAAGGACTTCTACCTCTGGCTCGTAAACGCGCCTGGCAAGAATGCCTGGCCCATAGCAGGGGCTACATTCATACTCCTTGCCAAGGAGAAGAAGGATACCAACAGGAAGGTAGTAAAGTTCTATAACTGGGCCTATGACAACGGCGACGACACTGCCGTGAACCTCATATATGTGCCCCTTCCCGATTCACTCAAGGCCAAGGTGAGGGCCTACTGGAAGGCAGAGGGTATATACTGAGCCCGAGCCCCTCATGGGGTCTTAAAATAGATATTTTTAGTTGAATATGGGGACGGTTATGTAATAATCTAATGCCGTCCCCATATTATATGGAAGAGGGCGCAGCGCCTTGCTTTTTTTCGAGGTATGCCCTGAGAGGATTGAATTGAGACCGAGTAAGAACAAAGATATGACCGGTGTCCTTGTATACGTCCTCACCGGAGCGGCCTCTCTATCGATTATTGCCCTTATAATCGGTATTTTTTATACCCTTTTTGTCCAGTCTTCCCTTGCCATCGGGAGGTTTGGATTTTTTGGCTTCTTGTTCTCAATGGACTGGGACCCTGTGCGCGAGCTCTTCGGAGGGGCAACGGCCCTCTTCGGTACGGTGCTCATTACATTTCTCGCCATGGTCATGGCCGTGCCCGTGGCAATAGGCATAGCCGTATTCATTACAGAACTATCTCCAAAGTTTTTAAAGGGCCCCGTAGGTGCGGCCATCGAGCTCCTTGCCGCCATACCGAGCATTGTATACGGCATGTGGGGGCTATTTACGCTTACGCCCATAATGGCCGATTACGTGGAGCCTTTTTTGCAGTCAACCATTGGCAGGCTACCGCTCTTTAATATCCTCTTCGCCGGAACGCCCCTTGGCATAGACATACTTACGGCCTCCATGATACTCGCCATCATGATAATACCCTTTACGGCAAGCATCTCAAGGGATGCTTTCAACCTTACGCCTTCTGTGGTGAAGGAGTCGGCCTATGGGCTCGGGGCCACGAAGTGGGAGGTCATAAAGAACGTGGTCCTGCCGAACTCGAAGACAAGCGTGCTCGGCGGTATTATCCTCTCGCTGGGCAGGGCAGTCGGCGAGACCATGGCCGTTGCCTTTGTACTTGGTGGAGAGCACAAGATAACGTGGTCTCTCCTTGACATGGTCTCCACCATTACAGTAACCCTTGCCAACGAGTTCACCGAGGCGGACACGGACATATACCTCTCGTCGCTCTATCTCCTCGCGCTCATACTCTTTATCTTCAGTTTCATTATGCTCGCAGGGGCTCGTCTCTTTGTAATGCGAAAAGAGAGGAGGGCCTGAGGTGGACATCATAACAAGACGGAAGGTAAAGAGTTTTATCGTGCTGTCCCTCTCTGTGGCGGCCACGGCCCTGGGGTTTTTCTGGCTCATATTCATCCTCATGGACGTAATAGTAAACGGCATAAGCGCCCTGGGGCCGGAGCTCTTTCTCAATGACCCGGCGCCCGCGGGCATGGCCGGCGGCGGACTTCGCAACGCCATAGTGGGCCAGCTTCTCATAGTGTCCATGGCAACACTCATAGGGGTGCCAGTGGGGCTCCTTGGCGGCACCTTCATAGCCGAGTATTGCAGAGGCAAACCCTATGCCAAGGTCATAAGCGTTCTCTCGGACACCATGGTGAGCGTGCCTTCCATAGTCGTGGGCACCTTCATATACGCCCTCCTTGTAAAGCCCTTCGGGCACTTCAGCGGGTGGGCCGGGGCCGTGGCCCTCGCGGTCATCATGGTGCCCGTGGTGCTCCGCACCACTGAGGACATGCTGAAACTCGTGCCCTGGTCTCTTCGCGAGGCGGCCTTTGCCCTTGGCGCTCCCGCGCACAAGGTCATCTTCAAGGTCACCTACAGGGGGGCCTCGGCGGGGATACTTACCGGCATACTCCTCTCCATATCAAGGATAGTGGGGGAGACGGCGCCGCTCCTCTTTACTTCTTTTAACAGCCCCTATTTTTCAACTAATATGAGCGAGCCAATGGCCTCGCTTACGGTCACTATCTTTCAGTACGCCATGGGACCCTATGCCTCGTGGCACGCGCAGGCATGGGCCGCCTCGCTCCTCATAGCGGTCTTTATCCTTGCGCTTACGCTTGCCGGAAGGTTCATCATAAGATGGAAGTACGGAGAACGATGAAGAGGAAGATTAAGATAGAGGTAAAGGGGCTTGATTTTTATTACGCAGGGGGCGTTCACGCCCTCAAGGCCATAAGCCTTCCCGTGCACGAGAAGGCGGTTACGGCCTTCATAGGGCCATCGGGGTGCGGCAAGACAACCTTTCTAAGGTGCTTTAACCGAATGCACGACCTCTACCATGGTAACCGCTATGAGGGCGAGATACTCATGGACGGAAAAGACATACTCGGCCCGGATACGGACCTTATGAGGCTGAGGAGCACCATAGGCATGGTCTTTCAGAAGCCAACGCCCTTTCCCATGTCCATCTTCGATAATATCGCCTTTGGCCTGCGCCTGAAGGGCATAAAGAACAGGGGTGAATTGCAGGGCAGGGTGGAGAAGGCCCTGAAGGATACGTCTCTCTGGGAGGAGACAAAGGACAGGCTCACGAAGTCGTCGCAGGACCTCTCGGGGGGACAGCAACAGAGGCTCTGCATCGCGCGGGCCATTGCCGTGGAGCCAGAGACCATACTCTTTGACGAGCCCTGTTCGGCACTTGACCCCATCTCAACGGGGAGCATCGAGGACCTTATAACCGAGCTCAAGGAGAACTACACCATAGTAATGGTAACGCACAACATGCAACAGGCGGCCCGTGTATCGGACTTTACGGGCTTTTTCATGCTTGGCGAACTCATTGAGTTCAACAAAACGGACAGGATCTTCACGGCGCCGGAGAAGAAACTTACGGAGAGTTACATAACCGGACGCTTTGGTTAAGGTCTGAGAGAGAAGGAGGGCTGGTATGACAAGGGTTGCGTACAGGGCGGCGTTGAAGGATGTGAAAAAGGACGTTGTTGAGATGTCCGAGATGGTTGCCGCGGCCATAAGAAAGTCTGTCGACGCCCTCAAGGCGAGAGACATGAAGGCCTCGGAGAAGGTGGTAAAGGGCGATAAACTCATCAATAAGAAGCGTTTCGCCATTGAGAAAAAGTGCATGATGCTCATAGCAACTCAGCAACCCATGGCCAAGGACCTTCGTATGCTCGGGGCGGTGATAAACATAATAACCGATCTTGAGAGGATAGGGGACCACGCAGAGGGCATAGCCAAGATAAGCATATCCATAGGCAAGGAGCCCATGGTGAAACCCCTTATCGATATACCACGCATGGCGGAGAAGGGCATAGGCATGCTGGAGCGGAGCATAAAGGCCTTTGAGGATAGGGACGTGGATGCCGCAAGAAAGATATGCGACGAGGACGACGAGGTGGACGCCCTCTATGACCAGATATACAGGGAACTCCTCCTCATGATGATAAGTAATCCGTCCATAATTCAGGGCGCCACGTACCTTATCTGGGCGGCGCATAACCTTGAGAGGATAGCCGACAGGGTCACCAACATAGCCGAGCGCGTGGTGTACATGGTGACAGGAAAGATGGAAGAACTGAACGTATCGTTTTACTGAGGGGAATTCAGAGGAGGACGCTCAAAAAAAAAGAGGGTAAAGTGACTTTACCCAAAAAAAAGCCCCTTAAGAGGGGGCGGTATTAAGGATTGTTTGTCTGTGAGGGGATGGCGAATTTGTCCATATTGCCCCCCCATTGGCCCCCTGGCCCCTGGTCTTAGTTACGACCCCTTATTCTCCCCCTGCTACACCCCGCCCCTCTTGTTATCCCCCCGCCCCCCTCTGGCCCCCTGGCCCCTTTCTGAGTTATGCTCCCTTTATTCTCCCACCCTTCTTACCCACCATCCGGCCCCCTGGCCGCTTGCCCCCTTAGCGGAAGACGCTATCCATGGAGACGAGGTGGCGGTCAAGGCCCATCTGCTGGGCGCTGAGGCCGAGCGCAAGGCCTATGAGCTGTGGCAGGTGAAAAACAGGCAGGTCTATGGTCTTCATGGTCTTTTTTTCCGCGAGGCCCTGGTAGTTATCGAGGTTTATATGGCAGAAGGGGCAGGGCGTTACCATGCACCTTGCGCCGCGGTCCTTTGCGGAGAGGAGTCTCTTTCCCGTCATTTCCACGGCCATGTCTTCTGATACGAGGTCTACCTGAAAGCCGCAACACCGCGTTTTGTCTCTGTAGTCTATGAGGTCCGCTCCAAGGGTCTTTATAATGTCTTCAAGAGTATGGGGGTTCTCGGGGTCGTCGGTGCCGAGGGCGTCAGAGGGACGCAGGGTGTGGCACCCGTAGAAGGGGGCGACCTTGAGCCAGTTAAGGGGTTTCACGACTTTTTTCCTGAGGTTCTCAAGGCCATAGTCTTTTGCGAGGACCCATAGGAGCTGTGTTACCTCCACCTTGCCGCTGTAGTGGAGGCCGGCCTTTTCGAGGGTCTCGTTGGTGCGGGCAAGGAGTTCGGCGTCGCGCTTGAGGTCTCTATTGGCGGTTCTCATGACCATGAGGCAGGTAGAGCAGATGGTCATGATGTCAAGGCCCATGGTCTCGGCCTCTGCGAAGATACGCGCGTTCAGGGTAATTGCGAGGTCGTAGTCATAGTCGTACATGAGCCCGGCGCCGCAACAGTTGGCCCTTGGCATGTCAACGATGTCTATGCCGAGTTCCGTGGTGATGAGGCGCGTTGTGTTGTTGGCCTCTTTGGTCATCTCCTGCGAGGCGCACCCCGGGTAATAGGCGTATTTCAGAGGCGGCATTTGTCTCTCCCTCTGGTTTCAGTCATCTTCCCTGTCCCTTTTTTCCTCAAGTTCGGCGAAGATCTTCTTTACCTCGTCGAGGTTTTCTATCTGGGCGAAGAGGAGCGGCTTTGGCATCTTGCCATGAAATTCCATTTTTATGCCAAGGGGTATCATGCCAAGGGAGCGGAGAAACCCCAGGGTCTTGTACGTCATGGCGGCCTCGTCAAGGCGTCCGAACCTTCGGACGGAATCGGCCATGGCAAGGACGTGTTTTGCGCCGTGGTTATTATGGATTCCCTTTTTTACGGCCTTTGCCCGGAGTTTTTCAATCTGCCTGAGCGGCTCCACGCCCTTTGGGCAGAACTCGGTGCAGTGCACGCATCGTACGCAGTCCCACATGCCGTGCATTTCACTTAAGGGAAAGAGGCGTTTTTTTGCCATGTCGTCGCGTACGTCCCCAACAAAGCGCCATGACTTTGCCAGGGCCGCGGGGCCGGTGAACTTCCTGTCTATCTCAAGGGCATTGCACTCTGAGTTGCAGACCCCGCACATGATGCACTTCTGGCTGTTGTCGATTTTTTTCTCGTCTTTTTTCGTAATGGCCGGGTGCTCCGCGGCCCCCTCGGGGGGGATGAGAAAGGGGTTGATGCCGTTAATCTTTCTCCAGAAGGGGTTGAAGTCAACTACGAGGTCTTTAAGCACCGGGTAGTTGGAGAGGGGCTCGATGAGGACCTCGCCGCGTTTCCGGTATTCTTCCATTATCTGGGTATGGCAGGCGAGTTTTGAGAACCCGTTTATCCTCATGGCGCAGGAGCCGCAGATAGCGGCTCTGCAGGAGCGCCTATAGGCAAGGGTCGGGTCTTCCTCGTCCACGATCTTCTGGAGGGCCTCAAGCACGCTCATGCCCTCGGTGACCTCTATCATGTAGGCCTGCGTATAGGCTCCAGAGGATTCCATGTCACCGGGGTTGAAGCGTCTTATCTTTATCTTTATTTTCTTCATATTAAAGGGTCTTATCTTGCCCGTAGGGCATTAATAGTGCCTTTCTTCTGGTTTAAAGATGGTAATGGATACATCGCTGTAGCGGAGTCTGTACTCGCCGTCCTTGAGCGAGACCATGGTATGCTTGAGCCAGTTCCTGTCGTCTCTATCGGGGTGGTCTGTCCTGAAGTGGGCGCCTCGCGATTCCGTCCTCTTGAGCGCGCCAAGGAGTATGGCCCCGGAGATCTCAAGCATGTTCCCGAGTTCCGTCACTGCCGGAAGTTCCATGTTGTACCGTCCGCTCCTGTCTGTAAGAGAGACGTTCTTGAAGCGCTCGCGGAGTTCCATGACCTTCTCAAGTCCTTGCTTGAGGGACTTTTCCTCTCTGAAGACAGCGCAGTGCGCCTGCATGGTCTCGTTGAGTTCCTTTCTTATGATTGGGGCCGGTTCTCCTTCTTCGCGGGTGAGTATTGCGGCCACTGACCGGGCCGTATCCTGGAGGAAGGCGTCCCTGAAGGGGGCAATGGTGGTCCCGAGGCAGTAGGTGGAGGCCGCCCTTCCCGCCCTTCTGCCAAAGACAATGGTCTCGAGGAGGGAGTTTCCGCCAAGGCGGTTGGCGCCGTGGACGCTTACGCAGGCGCACTCTCCTGCGGCAAATAGACCGGCAATTGAGGTGGCGCCGTTGGTGTCTGTCTTTATACCGCCCATGGAGTAGTGGGCGCCTGGTCTTATGGGTATGGGGGCCTCTATGGGGTCTACGCCGGCGAATTTCATGGAGAGGTCTCTTATCTGTGAGAGACGTTCAATTATTTTTTCCCTGCCGAGGTGCCTGATGTCGAGGAGCACACAGCCGTCAATGCCGCGGCCTTCGTTAATTTCAGTCTGTTCGGCGCGCGAGACAACGTCTCTTGAGGCGAGTTCCTTTGCATGGGGGGCGTATTTTTCCATGAAGCGCTCGCCCTTGGAGTTGAGGAGATAGCCGCCTTCGCCCCTTGCGCCCTCGGTTATGAGGAGGCCCGAGCGTTTGAGGGTGGTGGGGTGGAACTGGACGAACTCCATGTCCATGAGCTCAAGGCCAGCCCCAAGGGCAAGGCCCATGCCGTCGCCGGTGCTACTGAGGGAGTTTGTCGTTGAATGGAAGACGCGGCCGTATCCGCCTGTTGCCATTAGAACGGCCTTTGAACTTAAGCGGTGGAGTTTGCCGCTGGAGAGTTCATAGGTTATAACGCCGCGCACAGCGCCCTCCTCAACGGCTATCTTCAGCACATACCACTCGTCGTATACAAAGACGCCGTGCTTGAGGAGTTGTTCGTAAAGGAGGTGCAGGAGGCTGTGACCCGTCCTGTCGGAGAGATAGCAGGTGCGCGGATAGCCTGCCCCGCCAAAGGGCCTCTGGGCGATATTTCCGTCTTCGTCCCTGCTGAAGATGGCGCCCATGGACTCGAGTTCAAGGATGTTTTCCGGGGCCTCTTCGGTAAGGACCTGTGCGCCGTCCTGGTCGGCGAGGTAGTCGCTTCCCTTGACGGTGTCGAACATGTGGTCTTTCCAGGAATCATCGGCCTTGAGGGCGGCGTTTATGCCTCCCTGGGCGGCGACTGAGTGGCTCCTTACGGGATAGAGTTTGGAGACAAGGGCCACGTTGAGCCCGGTCTTAGCGGCCTCTATGGCGGCCCTCATGCCGGCAAGACCGCCTCCGACTACTATAAGGTCATGTGTTACCACGGGTAGGCTTTCCTCTCTTTTTTTTTGTTATCAATGGGGAGGATAGGCAGGGCATATCCCCCGGTACATTACTTCTGGAGGCCCCGCAAATGCCTATTACAAAGGTCGAGATGTATTGTTGAGTGGAGGCGTTACTTTTTCAAGGCCTTAGATGCCTCGATAGTGGATGTGCATGCTTGGGCGCAAGTGAGTCAGCGAGTAAAACCTGGGACCTTTCAGTTAAGTTCCCTTGCCATGGAGAAACCCTTCTGAAGGGCCTTTTTGTTAAGGTCGAGGAATGGTTTTGGCACACGGGAGAGCACGGCATTCTCCATCGCCTCGTTGGATACGACGCCCGTAAGCTCTGTTATCACGCCAAGGGAGATGATGTTGGCGACGATAATCTTGCCAAGGTCCTTCCGCGCTGTCTCTATGATGGGAAGGCTGACGACCCTGAAGGCCCCTTCGGGCACGTCCTTAACCTCGTCTGAGTCGATAACAAGGAACCCGTCGTCCTTTATGTCGCCGTAGTACTTGGTGCAGGCCTGCTGAGTAAGGGCCAGCATGCAGTCAATGGCCGTTGCCTTGGGGTAATCTATGGGCTGTGTGCTTATGATTACCTCGCTCTTGCTGGCGCCTCCCCTTGATTCCGGGCCATAGGACTGGCTCTGGACGGCGTTCTTGTCTCCAAATATGGAGGCGGCCTCTGCCATGACAATACCTGCAAGTATCATGCCCTGACCTCCGGAACCGCTGAAACGTATCTCATACCTTGCGCCCATTGCCTCTATACCTCCTGTTTTTACAGAGCGGGGAAGCTCTCGTGATTTTTTATTAGAGCGGCCAGCCGTGAATATGGCGGCCTAACCTCTCGCTGTTGGAGAGTCTGAATCGACGGGACCTTTCTCAAGTGGAAATCAGCCCGCCGTGGCCTTTTCCACGATGTGTCTGTCGTAGTTCTCGCAGTACTCGGGGCGTTCGGACCTGTGGAGTATGCCCCGGAGTTTTCTTCCGCCTATTTCCTCGGGCGTCAGTTTTGCCGCCTGCGCCACGGGTATTGTCCCGTCCTTTTCAAGGAGGTTCATCATCTGGCTGGCGGACTTGAACTTATTCATCCTGCCGTAGTATATGGGGCAGGAGTCAATGATGTCGATTACAGACGTACCCTTGTGGTTGAGGGCCTCGAAGAGTATCTTCTCAAGTTCCTTTGTGTGATAGGCGGTGCTCCTTGCCACAAACGTTGCGCCCGCGGCCTTTGCCATCTCGCATGGGTCAAAGGGCGGCTCGATGTTGCCGTATCTGCTTGTTGTGGCTATGGAGCCCTGGGGCGTTGTGGGCGAGTACTGGCCGCCTGTCATGCCGTATATGGCGTTACTGTATACGAGGACGGTTACGTCGATATTACGCCTGCAGAGGTGTATGAAGTGGTTGCCTCCTATGGCCATGGCATCGCCGTCACCAGTGACAACAATGGTCTTGAGTTCAGGTTTGGCGAACTTTACGCCCGTGGCAAAGGCAAAGGCCCTTCCGTGTAGGGAGTGTATGGTGTTGAAGTCCACGTAGCCAGTGGTTCGGCTGGAGCACCCTATGCCCGAGACCATGCAGATGTCTTCTTTTTCCCAGCCCGTCTTGTCTATGGCGCGGATGAGCGATTTAAGGACAACGCCGTGTCCGCAACCCGGGCACCATATGTGCGGGAGTTTCCCGGCCCTAAGGTATTTGTCGTAGTCAAAGGGTACGCTAAGTCTCTGTTTCTTGGCTGGCACAGCCATTTTTGCCTCCGGTTATATGTGAATCAGTTATACGTATTTTTTTATAAGGTCTATTATCTGAGTGGGGTGGATGCTCTCGCCGTCCACGCGGTTTATGCCTACAACCTCGCAGGCCCCCTCGGCGGCCCTGCGGACCTCTCCGATGAGCTGGCCGAGGTTGAGTTCAGGGACAATGATTACCTTTACCTTCTTCGCGAGTTCCTTCACGGCCCTGTCCGGGAAGGGCCAGATGGTAAGGGGTCTCAGGAGTCCGGCCTTTATGCCATCGTTTCTTACGGCGTTAACGGCAAAGCGGGCCGAACGCGATGTGGACCCAACGGTGAAGAGGCCGATTTCGGCATCGTCGAGGAGGACTTCCTCGTTTTTCTCGATGTCGCTGATGTTCTCGTCAATCTTGCGCATGATGCGCTCGTTGTTATTGCGTATTATCTCGGGATCGTTTACAGGAAAGCCGTCGGCCTTGTGATTAAGGCCTGTGACGTGATACCTGTAACCCTCGCCAAAGGGCGCCAGCGGCGCGATGAGGTAGTTATCGTCATAGGGGAGGTAGTCTTCTTTTTCGCACTCTGGTCTTGCCCTGTCAATGACCTCGTAATCCCCGGGCTCGGGTATGGTGATGGGCTCTCTCATATGGCCTATGACTTCGTCATAGAGCATGATTACGGGGGTCCTGTATTTTTCAGAGATATTAAATGCCCTGATGGTCTCGGTGAGTATCTCCTGCACGGATGCAGGGGTGAGCGCCACGGCGGGGTGGTCTCCATGTGTGCCCCACTTTGCCTGCATGATGTCGGCCTGCGATGGTCCCGTGGGATAGCCTGTGGAGGGGCCGCCGCGCATGACGTTTACTATGACGCAGGGAATCTCGGCGATGCAGGCGTATCCGAGGCACTCCTGCTTCAATGAGAAGCCCGGCCCCGATGTTGCCGTAAGGGCCTTTCTGCCCGTGAGCGAGGCCCCGATGACGGCCCCGAGGGAGGCGATTTCATCTTCCATCTGTATGAACTTGCCTCCCCGCTGGGGGAGTTTTACGCTGAGGATTTCGGCAATCTCAGTAGAGGGGGTTATTGGGTAGCCGGCGAAAAAACCGCAGCCAGCGTACAAGGCCCCCTCAACGCAGGCCTCGTTGCCCTGCAGGAGTTTCTTTTTTGTCTTAGGCATGTTCTTATTATACCCCCTGTTATGCTCTCTTTAAGAAGGTGAGCCCCTCATGGTTGAGGATTTTTTTTAGTGTCCGAAGACCGGTCCTTTATGACCTTGTCTTTATGAAGGATTGTAACTCCCCTGCCGGGAAGGGCAGTATACTGTCCCCTTTAATATGAGTCTCTTGATTGGCGGCGCGCCGCCTGACCTGCCGCCTTCTTTTGCCGCATTGCCTTCCGGGTTGCCCCCCTTGTCCCCTTGCTTCACGCCCCCCCTTACTCCCACTCGGCCCCCCT
>CAYYJQ010000048.1:0-14675 GCA_964472295.1 uncultured Thermodesulfobacteriota bacterium
CTCAATCGTCCCGGAGTTCGAGCGTCTCGTGGAGATATACGTTGATAATCCATCGCTTGGAAACAGGGTCTCTGGTGCGGGGATTCTGTCCAAGGAGAAGGCGCTGGAACTCGGCTGTGTAGGGATTGTCGCAAGGGCGAGCAACATCGCCCTTGACGCGCGCATAACAAGACCATACCCGCCCTACGACAGGCTGGTGCCAAAGATAGTTACAGCCGGTTCCGGCGATGTCCATGGGCGCGTAATGGTAAGGATAGGTGAGGTGAGGGAATCAATAAGGCTCATTGGACGCATGCTTGAGGAGATGCCGGCTGGTGATATAAAGAGACCCTTCAGCGCGCCGAAGCCTGGGAAAAAGGGCCTCTCTATCGTAGAAGGCTGGCGCGGGGAGATTGTTTATTCGGTGGAAACAGGACCAGATGGAAAAATAAACAGGTGCATGGTGCGTGACCCCTCGGCAGTAAACTGGCTCGGCCTTGAGAGCGCCGTAAAAGGAAACCTCGTACCCGATTTTCCCCTCTGCAACAAGAGTTTCAACCAGTCATACTCGGGCCATGACCTTTAAGGGATAGAGGTAGTAAAGAGATGCTCAAACTCATGCACCAGATATTCAGGACAGGCGTGGTGACAGAACCCCTTGCGCCAGAGGAAGGCTCGGCCGTGGAGGTCGTTGGGGCAAGGCTCGAAAAGGCCATAATGAAGAGATTCCGTGGAAGCCTTGCCATAAGGATGGTGGACGCGGGATCATGCAACGCCTGCGAACTCGAGGTTCAGGCGATGAATAACGCCGTATACAATGCCGAGCGCTTTGGAATTCACTTTACCGCCTCTCCGCGCTTTGCCGACATGCTTCTCGTATCAGGGCCTGTGGCGAGAAACATGGAGATAGCCCTGAAGAGGACCTATGATAGCATGCCCGCGCCTAAACTCGTCGTCGCCCTAGGCGACTGTGCCCGTGACGGTGGGATATTCGGGAAGAGTTACGCTTCACTTGGAGGTGTGGCAGGGGTAATACCAGTTGATGCTTATATCACCGGATGTCCTCCGGCGCCTTCGTTGATTCTGGGTGGGATATTGAAAGTAGTTGAAGGTGCCGTAAAATCCCCTCGCAAGAAATATTGAGACCTCAAGTCTCGGATCTTAACGGGGGGACATTGGCGAAAAGCCATCTTTGGGGTAACGTAACGGCCGTTGCCCTTTTTTTGTCCCCTATCCAAGTGCCCCTGCCACTGCCTTTGCCGCCCTCTTGAGCGCGCCATGTCCCCCGAGTTTTTCCCGTACCTCGCTGAGGCACGCGTCTATCTCGTCCTTTGTGGAACTCTCTACAAGGCCGGCGAGTTCCTGTGTTATGCGTTTTGGCGTCGCGTCCATTCCTCTTAGTTCCGGAAAGAGGGGTCTATTGAGGATGATATTGGGTATGGAGATAAGTTTTCGCCTGCCAATAACGCCGCCAAGCATGGATGAAAATAGTGAACCCCTCTTTACTGTAAGCACATGTACGCCGGCAAGGGCGGCCTCAAGCGTGACCGTTCCAGCGGCCACAACAGCGGCCTCGGAGGCCAGAAGGGCCTCGCGCCTCTGCCCCTTCAGCACCTTTATCCTCTTTGGTGAAATCTTTACAAGGTCGTTGATGAGTCCCTCGCTGTATCTCTCGGCCTCTGGCACGATGAGTCTCACCTTGCGCGTGCTCACTGCCGCGGCCTCTGCCGCGCCCTCGAACATTACTCTCATCAGGGCCTCGCCCCCTTCCCCTATTATGCTCACTGGAAGCTCGGTCCAGTCATAACCAATTGCCTCCTTTGCCTCACGAAGGCTTAGGGGGCTATCCATTATGTCTATAAGGGGGTGTCCCGTGAACTCGGTCTTTATGCCTGCTTTCTCAAAGGCGGCTGACTCCGCCGGCGTGTGTGCAAGGGCAAGGTCAATGAGCCCCAGGGTCTTTCCGGTCGAGCCGCCGCTGTAGCCGCCGTAGTATATGAGCGTGGCGCCGCTCTCCTTCGCGTCCTTGAGAGCTTTGCTCTCAAGAGATTTTTCGTCCATGATGAGAACGCAGTGGGCCTCTTTCCCGCTCACTCTTTCCGTGCCAGCGTAGAGCACAGCCTCAAGGCCTATCTCCCCAAGCGAACTCTTAAGGGCTTCTCCGTACATCGCCCCATACTCGTTGGTGCTTATTAAGAGTATTTTCTTGCTCATTTAAGATTTATGCCTTTCCTTTTTTCTATTCTCAGTCTCACCTTTACACCTGAAGAGGCCCTTTATAGTCAAAACATCAGGGCATCTTCTCCATGGAGCCCCCTTAAAGGCAGGGATTATCCCAGCATCGCAAATAACCATAATCTCACAGGGAGGGGCGGATTTCAACACCCGGGCCTTTTTCCCTAAGGAAAGTCTGATTAATTCAGACTTTCCAGCGGCGCAGGGACGGGCCGCCATTTTTAAGAACTGTAAGTTATTGAAAATGTGAGGGAAAGAAAAACCGCGCTTTTTCTTTCCCGTCTCTGAATAATTCAGGGACGAATTAAGGAGAGGTTCCCTAAGAGAGAAGGGGCTCTTGTTATCTTCCCTTGCTGAAAAGACCTCAAAAAAAACTCTTGACATGGTACCCTGGTACAGGGTGTAGACTGTAATTAATGGGAGGAAACGGCAATGGAGAGACTTACGACAGGGCGGCTCGCGCGCCTTACGGGCGTTAACAGGGAGACCATCAGGTACTACGAGAGGCGGGGCCTTCTCGGCGCCCCACCAAGGTCGCTTTCAGGATACAGGGTCTATCCGCGGGAGGCAATAAATGTAGTGCGCTTCATCAAGAGGGCGCAGGCACTTGGGTTTTCGCTCAGGGAGGTGGCCGAGCTCCTTGCCCTCAGCGGGGATAGCGGCGCGGACTGCGCGGATATAAGGGAGACTGCGAGTAGAAAACTTGAAGACATTGAGGCGAAGATAAGGGGTCTTCAGTCCATGCGCAAGACCCTCAAGAAGATTATAAAGACCTGTCCCGGCAGGGGGCCGCTCTCGAAGTGCTCCATCATCGAGAGCCTGAGTGAATCTGATAACCGCGCCCTAAAGTAGAGACTGATTCATGAAAAATAGGAATTTTTTGAGTTATTTTGGAACCATAGGTTCCGTGGCCATAGGCAAGATATGCCCTGTATGCTATCCGGCCATCGGCGCCTTTCTCACGGCCATGGGTCTGGGCTTTGCCCTCAAGACAGCGGTAATGAAGGTTATGCTCATATTGTTTCTCGGTATAGGCGTTTTAGGGCTTTGGCGTTCAGGCAGGGCCCATGGCAAGATGTTGCCCCTCTGGATAGTGATTGCCTCGGGGGTAGTGGTATACACGGGAAGATACATAAGGCCCGGCGAGATGATTTTTTATGTGGGAGTGGCGGGGCTCGTAACAGCCGTTGTAATGGATATATGGTTCAAGAGGGGCAAGGCCCCCTGTGGGGCCTGCAAGGTATCCAAACTAAGGAACCTCTGAATAATTCGTCCCTTTCAACAACTTACAGTTGTCGAAAATAGCAACACGTCCTTGTGTTGCAGTGAAGTTTGAATTAATCGGATTTTCTCTAAAAAGGAGGTTAGATCCATGTCAGACAAAAAGAGAAGTGTAGAGGTATTTACAGCGGGTTGTCCTGTATGCGATGATACAGTGAAACTCGTAAAGGAACTTGCCTGTGAGAGTTGCGAGTTGACTATCTACAACTTGAGCGATGCCTGTGAGAGTGCCGAGTGCCTTGAGAAGGCGCGGGCCTACGGCATTACACGGGTTCCCAGTGTGGTTGTGGACGGTGTCCTTGCCGAGTGCTGTAAGGGCGGCGCGGTTACGGCCGATGGTTTGAAGGCCGCCGGTATAGGCGTGTGCCGGGGTTAGAGCCGCGGCGGTTGGACGGGGGTTTTGCCCCCGGCCAACCGCCTATTCTTACCGCTTCTACGGTATTTTTCGGCAGTCACTCAATATAGAGGAGACAGGTGATGATTAAGAGAACTCTCGCTGTTTTGGCGCTGATTGCGCTGCTCATCGCGCCACTTACCGCCTCTGCCGAGGGGCCTGTAAGGGTGACAGCAAGGGTGGACGGCCTCTCCTGTCCGTTCTGCGCATATGGCATAGAGAAGAAGGTAAAGAAGATAGAGGGCGTCAGGGATATTCGCGTGGACATAAAGGGCGGCACTGTCACGGTAATCTATGAAGACAGGAAGTTTTTCGCGAGAAAGAGGCTCGAGAGGGCGATAAAGGACGCGGGGTTTACGCCCGGAGAGGTGAAGGTCGAGGATGAAGTGGAGTAGGTCTGCCTGACGAGGGATGCGTGGCATTATCAAAGGTGCAGGACCTCGGTTGGTATTGGTCTTCGTTTCGCCGCTTTCTTTTTTGCAAAAGAAAGTGCGATAATCTTTTTGTCTCTTGCCGGAGGCGGTGTGCCCCGCTTTTTTTCCTTCCTTTTTCCAGAGGAAATCAGTTATGTCTTTGCTACACTGCCCTGTGTTTATTGCCATGAAGAAATATTTTATCTTCCTTCCATTGTTTTTTGTGATATGGGCCCTTGGCGCTGCCCCGGCCTCTGGCGCGCCCATCACCTTCAATACAGCACTGCCCGTTGCCCGTCACGAGGGCATCTTCCGCGTCCAGTCAAGATACATACGCTCAACTGGTGATTCCACTACAGGTGACCGCGAGCTCTCTGTGCTTGCCGTGCCCCTTGTCCTTGTTTACGGGGTGACGGCAAGGTTGACACTCTTTGGCATACTCCCCTATCTTGACAAGGAACTCAAGGTCAATACACCAGAGGGAAGGGTCAGCAGAGGCGACACGGGCCCTGGGGACTCCACCTTCATTGCCCGTTATACCCTCTATCAGAGGGACAGGCGCGGCGAGACCATAAGGCTCGCGCCCTTTGCGGCAATAAAGGCCCCAACAGGTGACGATAACGAGGAAGACGGCCTTGGGAGGCTGGCCAAGCCCCTTCAGCTCGGTTCAGGCTCATGGGATTATACACTGGGGTCTATCCTCACATGGCAGACACTTGATTGGCAGGTAGATACCTCGGCCTCCTACAGGTTCAACACAGGGGCCAATGGCTTTATCTTCGGCGACGAGGCACGGCTCGATGTCTCGTACCAGTACAGGCTCCTTCCAAGGGCTCTCGGCTCCGGCGTACCGGCCTTTGTCTACGCCGTACTTGAGACCAACCTCTCATATAAGTATAGAAACAGGGTCGGGGGCATGGATGACCCTGATTCCGGCGGCACAACGTGGTTTATTAGTCCGGGCCTCCAGTACGTCACAAGGCGTCTCGTAATAGAGGCGGCGGTGCAGGTCCCCCTTATTCAGGACCTCAACGGCACGGCCCTTGAGAACGATTACACGGGAATACTCAGTCTTCGGGTGAATTTTTAGGCGGCCTTCAGGCACCTTACAGAGTGGAAATCATGAAGAATATTTTTTTAATCCTTCTCGTCTTCGTTCTCTTATCCCCGCCCGTTGTTCAGGCCGGGCAAGGGGCCCCGCGCATAACCTTTGAACGCGCCTGGGGCCAAAAGGGTTCGGGCCCCGGCGAGTTCAACGAGCCCTACGGCATCGCCGTTGACAGAGGCGGCTCTGTATATGTGACAGACGCGAGGAACAGGAGGGTAGAAAAATTTACTGCCAAAGGCGACTTCATACTGCAATGGGGAGAAAAGGGCGAAGGCAGGGGAAAATTTGAAAAACCCGTGGGCATAGCCATTGATAAAAGCGGTTTTGTATATGTCTCGGACTATGATAACGACACGGTGCAGAAGTTCGACGGCGCGGGCGCGTTTATCCTCTCCTGGGGTGAAAACGGAGATAAAAAGGGTCAGTTCGATGCGCCAAACGACATGGCCATTGACGAAGAGGGCCATGTATATGTCATGGATTTTTACAACCACAGGGTGCAGAAGTTCACGTCCGACGGCACCTTTGTCTCCATATGGGGGAAGAAGGGCAAGGTTCCGAACTGGCGCTCCGTCATAAGCGGCGTCATCTCGCCGGGCATGGAAGGAGAGTTCTACTACCCCGCGAAGATCGCCGCAGGCCCTGCTGGGCGCATATACGTCTCTGACTCCTACAACAACAGGGTTCAGGTCTTTACAAATAAAGGCGAATATCTTTTTCAGTGGGGCGGCATGGGTTTCTGGAGCGGAAGGTTCAGGGTGGCCTCGGGCATTGCCGTAGACAGGAAGGGCCGTGTCTATGTCGCGGACTTTTACAACGACCGAGTAGAGGTCTTTAACGGTGAGGGCATATTTCTTGTCTCATTCGGAAAGAGTGGCGCCGGCCCCGGTGAGTTTCACGGCCCGACGGGCGTTGCCCTCGGGCCCAAGGGCAAGGTCATATACGTTGTTGACTGGGGAGGGCAGAGGGTGGAGGAGTTCCGTATCCTGGAGTAGGGCGTCATCATTTGGCCCCTTACTTCATGGCCCCCTCTACTTCTCACGCATGCGCACGCCGTCGTCTATGTCGTCGTCGGGGTGGGCTATGACGGTCTCGCCTTCCTTTAGCCCTGATATGACCTCGGCGAAGAGGCCGTTCATATGCCCCACCTTAAGGGCGCGCCTCCTGGCGCGCCCGTTCTTTACGACAAAGACGGCCCAGCCGTCACCATGCCTGAAGAGCGCACTCACAGGCACCTTGAGGACGGACTTACCCTTCCAGATGACAAACTTGGCGTCAACCCTGTAGCCGTCTCCCATCTTCCGGGCTTCCTCTGGCATGGCTGTAATCTCTGCTATGACGTTTACGCGTTGCTCCTCCACGCCGAGGCTCGATACCTTTGTAAATCCCGCAGGCTCAATGGTGGTCACCCTGCCGCTTAATGGTTCTCTGCCGCCCCATCTCTCAAAGAAGACAGTGGCCCCCTTCTTTATCCTCACGGCGTCGGCAGAGAGGACCTCGGTCACGACCTCGAGTTTTCCGGGGTCTCCAATATCCACGAGCGGGTCACGGGGCATTACCGCTCCCTCGCTCTCACGGTGCAGTTTGAGTACCCTGCCGTCCACGGGGGAGCGGAGTTCGAGGGTCCTCTCTCCCCCCCTGGCGGCAGAGAAAGTGACTGCGGCGCGGGCCTTCTCAAGGTCAAACCTCGCGGCCTTGACTGCCGCCTCCGCGGCCTTGAGCTCCGCCTCTGCGCTCTCGGCGTTGCTTCTCACATGGTCCATCTCGTCACTTGATACAACCCCTCTCTCGAAGAGCCTCTTCGTGCGTTCGAGTTTTTTGGCGGCGTACTCCCTCTCTGCCTCTACCGCACGTTGCCTCTCCTTTGCCCCCTTGAGCGCGGCCTCGGCCATGGATAGGGCGGCCCTGTACTCGGCCAGTGTGCGGGGGTCATGAACGCTTGACCTTGGCGGCTCAACGACTGCCACGGTCTGGCCTTTTTTGACCCTATCGCCCACGTCGAGGTCAATCCTTCGAAGAAATCCCTCCACCGGCGAGGTGACGGTATACCTCTCCTTTACCCTTGTCTTACCCTCTTCCTCTACGGTAACGACGAGGAGACCCCGCGAGACCCTTACAACGTCCGCCGGAACCGGGCGCGGCATGAACCCGTAGGCAATGCCAAGGGCCACGGCGATTGCCACAAGAACTATCAAGACCCATCTGCGAATAGCCATTACCCTTGCTACTCCTTTGATTTCAAGACCTCCACGAGGTCAAGTCTATCGAGTTTCCTACGCAGTATGAGGCCAGAGACCAAGGCGCTTGCCACCACGACAAGGGCCGAGAGGGCGTAAGTCGCCGGGGCCACTACGTGCGGAATCCTGAAGAGGTCCGAACTGATGGCCTCGGCAAGGTATGCGCTAAGGGCCCAGCCAAGGACAAAGCCCAGGGGCAGGGCCATTAGTGTCAGAACGGCGAGTTCTCCAAGGAGTATATAGGAGATCTCAACGCGCCTGTACCCCAGGACCCGGAGGCTCGCAAGTTCCCTGCTCCTCTCGGAGAGGGATATACGCGCGCTATTATAGACTACACCGAATGCTATGGTCCCCGCAAGTACGCTCGCAATAAGGGTATAGAAGAGGAGTATGTCTGTCTGCGTCTCGTTGAAGTTGGTAAGTTCGTCCTTTGTAACTATGGCCCCTGAGACGCGCGGCATATCGATGAGTTTCTTGTATAGGCCACGCCTGTAACGCGGGTCCATGGTGAGGTAGGCCCCTGTTATGGCCCCGTCTTCCATCATGAGCCTGTTAAGGGCGTCTATGTCCATGAAGCCAAGGAGGCCGGCGTACTGCCTTATGACCCCCGTAACAGGTACGCTCCGCACGGGGCGCCTGCCTTCAAGGGCCTCAACAGTCAGGGAATCCCCTGGAGACACGCCAAGGATGGCGGCAAGGTAATCGTTCAGGACTATTCCCTCTGGCGGAAGGGCCGTGGGCTTCAAGTTTTTATCAAGGAGCATGTAAAGCGAGCCCCGCGGCGCTATGCCCTGTATGATGGTGCGGTAGGTGCGGTGGCCGAACCTGAGCCTTACGGGCACGGTTCTTACTGGCTCGGTGTAACGGACGCCCTCGATGCCCCTCAGTTCATAGAGGGCCTTTCGTGAAGAGGGCTCGGTGAAGACTATGGTCATGTCTTCTCTCTGCGACTCCACGAACTGTGTGTTGAGCATGAACTCTATGGCGTCCTGAAAAAAGGTTCCCCCTATGACGATGGCGCAGGAGAGCGCTATGCCCGTGGCCGTGAGGATGGACTTAAGGGGCCTCCGTTCGATACTTCGAAGTATCATGCGCGTGGGCTGGGAGATGAGAGCCCCGAGCCCGATACGCTCGATGATTGTCTTCCTGTAGTTGGCCGGGGGAAGGGGCCTCATGGCCTCTGCAGGTGGCGCGGTAACGGCCTTTCTAACGGAGATGTAGGTGGCCGCGAGCGCCGAGCCCATGGTGATAAGGATAACCGTGACAGCGGCGCCGGGGGAGAGGTGCCGCATGAGGTATGGGAAGCGGTAGAACCCCATGTAGATGCCTGAAAGCCACTTTCCGAGTTGAAGCCCCGCCGCAATGCCCGCGGCTATGCCGAGAGAGGTTATGAGCACGACCATCTTGATGTAGTGGAGGCCTATGGCGCGGTTGGAGTAGCCAAAGGCCTTGAGCGTGCCTATCTGCTCTCGCTGAAGCCCTATGACCCTGCCAATCACCACGTTCAGGAGAAAGGCGGCCACGGCTATGAAGACCGCCGGGAAGATGCGCGAACTCATCTCAAGGGCCTGAAACTCTGAGTCAAGGTACCTGTTCGAGGTCTGGTCCTTTCTGCCGTATGCGGTAAGTCCGCCGTATCTTCCGAGCATGGCGTCAACGCGCCCCATGACCCTCGCCGAGTCGGCGTCCCTATCGAGGGATAGGGCGAGGTCGTTGAAGGCGCCCTTCATGTCATAGGCGTTTGCAAGGGCGTTTCGGCCCATCCAGATAATGGCGTAGCGCAGGTAATCCGGGCTCAGGGCCCCGGGCCTTGCCTGCATGACAAACTCCGGACCAAGGGCCACGCCCACAATGGTGAGCATCTTTCGCCTGCCGTTGATGATGGCGTCGAGGTGGCCGCCCGGCACGAGACCGTGGGCAGAGGCAAAGGCCTCGCTTATGACGGCCTCGTTCTCGGCCCAGGGCCTTACGTTCCTTCCGCTCTTTATGTATATCCTGTTGAGCGCGGGCCTGCCCCTGTCGGGCACGGAGACGAGGCGGGCCGTCACGGGGTCGTCAAAGCCCTCTATTTCGAGCTTGGCCCCTGCCACTACCCTTGTCTGCACCGCCCTTACGCCGTCCAAGGCCCCAATGCGCGCGCCTACCTCCTCGGGGGCACGCTTCAAGGAGACGAATACATCGGCAAAGCGGAAGTCGCGGTAAAACGCGTCCCTTGTCGTGTAAAGCGAGCCCATGGTGACCTTGAGCATGATGAAGGAGGCGACGCCGCTTGCGATGACAAGGACTATGGCCAGCGCCTGTCCCTTCATCCTCCAGAGGTCTCTTAAGAGTTTTCGGTCAAGAGATTTCATCTTTTCGCGTCCGCCTCACCAGTGAAGTTCCGAGGGGTTTTTTCTCTTCGCGTTTGCGCTTATCTCTGATATGCGTCCGTCTTTCAGGTGCACCACGCGGTCGGCCATGGCGGCTATGTCGGCGTTGTGGGTAATAATGGCCGTCATTGTGCCAAGTTCCCTGTTCACGCGCTCAAGGGCCTCGAGCACCACGATGCCCGTTGAAATATCAAGGGCGCCCGTGGGCTCGTCGCAGAGCAGGACCTCGGGGTTCTTGGATATGGCCCGCGCTATGGCCACGCGCTGCTGCTCGCCGCCCGAGAGTTGCGAGGGAAAGTGGTCCATGCGCTCGGAGAGCCCAACGATGGAGAGGGCGTCCTCGGGGTTCAGGGGGTTCCTGGATATTTCCGTTACAATGGAGACGTTCTCGCGCGCCGTAAGGCTTGGTATGAGGTTGTAGAACTGGAAGACAAAGCCCACGTGGAACCTCCGGTACTCGGTAAGTTCACTCTCGCCCGCCGTGGTGAGGTCACGGCCCCGGTATGATACATGGCCCCCGGTGGCAATATCGAGCCCGCCGATGATATTAAGTAACGTGGATTTACCGCTCCCAGAGGGGCCAAGAAGTACGATGAGCTCTCTCTCATAGAGCACCAGGTCCACGCCGCGTAGCGCCTCGACGCGCGCGTGCCCCTCGCCGTATACCTTTCTGAGCCCCTTTATGGTGAATATCGCCTCTTCCGAGCGCAAAGGCCATGCCCCCCCTGGTTAAGAAAATCATTGATATTCCGCATTATAACCCATGTGTACGCGATTTTCATCACTCTCCGCGGGCAGGCCCTCATGAGGCCACTTCTCTCTGTAAGCCACCTTACCGCGAAACAGGGATTTTTATGGGAGAGTAATACAAGTCAAGGAGGGCCTCGTTAGTTCAGAGTTGTCTTTATGCGCATGGATGCGCGGTTATTTTTAAAGACCTTGAATCCTTGACCCGCATTTGCTCTTCGAGGAAAAGTGCAGTATATTTTCAGGGGAAAGGGCGGGAGGGTGAAGAGGGCCTGTCTCAACGCAATCCTGGAGGCCGTAAGTCTTGATTGAACCCACTGGAAAAGCGCCAAGGGGCGGGGAGGCACCCGCGCTGAAGAGGTGCGGAGTTGACTTCGAGGAGGCGGAAGAAGGGGCCCTTGGGCTTCGATTCTTCGGGGCCTGGACAATGAGGGAAGACCTTACCCGGCAGGCCCGGCAAGGACCGGAAAAAGGGTCCATGAGGAATAATCCTTGACAACCAGGTGAGCCCTGGATATAATTCGATTGGTAGCGAAATGAATTTAGACAAGTGGGGTTTGGCGTGAGTGACGAACAACTACAGGGACTTTCAAGGGCCTTCAAGGCCCTCTCCGAGCCTCACCGCATACGCATAGTGGAGATGCTCAAGATAAGGCCCCTATGCGTCTGCGAGATAACAAGTATCCTGGGTCTTGCCACGTCCACTGTCTCAAGACACCTCTCGGTCCTTCGCGATGCCGGCTTCATAACCCACGAAAAAGATGGTAAGTGGGTGAATTATCACCTGAGAACATTGTCAGAGACCCCGGGTGTCATGGAACTTATTCCCCTCCTTGCGGACTGGCTTCCCGATGACGACGTTATAAAGAGCGACGCCTATCAGGTGATGACAGTGGACAGGGACTATATCTGCGGCACAGAAGAGGAGTAAATTTTTTTGTCTAATATATTTCGTGATTTGGCTAAATATAAAAACAAATAAGGCCTTATGAAGAAGATACTCATACTCTGCACCGGGAACTCCTGCCGCAGTCAGATGGCGGAAGGGGTCCTCAGGTCCCTTGACCGTAGCCTCTCGGTCCGCTCCGCCGGGACCAAGCCGGCGAGCAAAGTCCATTCCATGGCAGTAAGGGTCATGAGTGAAGCAGGCATAGATATAAGCGCCGCCCGCCCGAAGAGGGTGGACGAGTTCATTGGCATGGACTTTGACTTTGTGATTACTGTCTGCGGGGCAGCGCGCGAGGCCTGTCCTGTATTTGAGGGTAATGTGGGGAAGACCCTTCATATGGGCTTTCCAGACCCCGCGCTCGAAGAGGGGACCGGCGAAGAGGTCCTTGAGGTCTTCAGGAGCCTCCGCGACGGGATAATTGCTGCCTTTACGGAGTTTTACGAGGATAATCTCAAGACCCTGGAACAAGGTGGAATCCACCATGAGTAATGGCATTGAGAAAAGACTCTCCTTTACAGACAGGTTCCTGACGCTCTGGATATTCATGGCCATGGCCCTTGGCGTAGGGGCCGGGTATCTCATGCCCGGCACAGGCGCCCTTATACGCTCCTTTCAACATGGCTCGACGAACATCCCCCTTGCCGCGGGGCTCATTGTCATGATGTATCCGCCCCTTGCGAGGGTGCGCTATGAACTCCTCGGCGATGTCTTTCGCGACTTCAGGGTCCTTGGCCTATCGCTCCTCCTTAACTGGGTAGCGGGGCCTCTTCTCATGTTCGGCCTTGCCGTTGTCTTCCTTCGGGGCTACCCATCATACATGGCGGGTCTCATAATGATTGGACTTGCAAGGTGCATTGCCATGGTCATTGTCTGGAACGACCTTGCAGGCGGTAGCCGCGAGTACTGCGCCGGGCTCGTGGCCTTTAACAGCCTCTTTCAGATAATCTTTTACAGCGTCTTCGCATGGTTCTTTATTACCGTAATACCGCCCTGCCTCGGCCTGAGAGGGAGCGTGGTGAGCGTGGGCATGGGTGACATTGCGGGGAGCGTGCTCATATATCTCGGCGTACCCCTTGGGGCCGGGTTTCTGACGAGGTCTTTTCTCATAAGGAAAAAGGGCGCCCGCTGGTATGAAGAGTCCTTCGTCCCTTGCATAAGCCCCATGACGCTCTGGGCGCTCCTATTCACCATTGTGGTCATGTTCAGTTTGAAGGGCAACGTAATCGTCTCCCTGCCCGGAGACGTGGCGAGAATAGCCCTGCCCCTCCTGCTCTATTTTGTAATCATGTTCTTTATGAGTTTCTTTCTTGCGCGGCGCGCGGGAGCGGATTTTGAGAAGACCGCCACCCTTGCCTTCACCGCGGCAAGCAACAACTTTGAGCTCGCCATAGCCGTGGCCATAGCCGTATTCGGCATTGATTCGGGCGAGGCCTTTGCCGCCGTCATTGGTCCCCTTGTCGAGGTCCCTGTGCTCATAGGCCTTGTGAGCGTGGCCCTCTGGATGAGTAGAAGGTTCGAGGGCAGGGGAAGAGGGAGGGCTCTGCCAAGAGGGGCGGTTAGATAGGGAATAGAGAGAAAATTTTCCTGGGAAAAAAGGTTTTTAATCGGGTGGAGACGCAGGTCAGAACTTACGAGGCCCGCGGGAGAGTAGACCCTTCTCGGTCATAAAGGGCAAGGCAAAAGTAAGAAAGGGGGAAAACCAGGGGGTATTTTATTGGGAATTAAGAGGGTTATAGGCACTCCAGCGGCTATTATATGCCCCCAATGATGCTGACGCTTATGAGGCTATTATCCCTTGTATCGCCGCTTGTGTTGTTGAAGTTATTTATGCGCTCATAGGCAAGGTCCAGGTCCAGGCGCCAGTCCGCAAAGGCCCTGCCAAGGAGATACCCCCAACTGGTCCCCAACTGGTAGTGTTTTTCCTTGATGTCCACGGTCTCGATACCCCGGTTCTCATAATCAAAGTTGACCCTTCCATTGAGCCTGCTTGTCTTCAGGAAACCCATCTCTGCAAAGAGGTCCCTGCCGCCCCTGCCCACATGGTGGCCAAGGACGCGGCCCTTGTACGTATAGCCCGACTGATACACGGCGTGGGAGTACCAGGACTTGCTACTTATGTCGGCGAACTCCACCCTGAAGTCCATGCCATGGTCAATAAGGGGCAGATAGGCCCCGACGATATAGGCAAAGGGAAAGGAGGGGAACCCGCCTCTCTGGTCCTCTCCGCCAAGTTCTCCGTAGACCTGCACGAGCGGGAGGTTGAGCCTTACGTCCACCCCGCCTATGGAGTTGGATAGGTCCTTGGGCGCCTTCTTGTTCGAGCCAAAGAGCGCGTCAAGGACGCGCCCGAAGGTGAGGCTGGGCCTGCCCTCCCCAAAGGCCTGAATGGTCCGCGTAAGCCCTATCTCCAGCATGGGGAGGGGCCTGAAGTCAATGCGCGCGCCCGCGAAGTAGGGCCTTGGGACCACTCGTTCGGCCTCGAGTTTACTTACAAAGATGTCAAAACGGAAGGGGCCAAGGTAGCGGAAAAACCATGGAAGGAGAAAGGGACTGGGGTTTGTAAGCCTTACCATTGGCAGGGGCTCCGCGTTATTGCCGAGAAAAAGGGTTCCGTGGTATCCCTGCCCCCACCAGAGGGGTATCTTTCCTGCCTCAAGATCAAGGCCGATGGCATGGAGTTTTACATAGCCCTCTTCTATTATTCCCTTTTTGGACCCATCAACGGAAAAGAGCGGCGTAATGCTGAAGGAAATGGGCCCTCCCTTGCCCTCTACCGTAAAGCGCAGGTAACCGTTTGGGCCTTCCCCGGGGTCAATGCCGTTATTATTGTAAACAAGGCTGTTCTGCGAGGCGTTGATGCCGGGTATGGAGGAGTTTTCGCCCTCGAGATAGAGAAATTGTATCTCAGGTGTTGAGATGGGTTTGAACTCAAACCAGGCGTCGCCAAGGCCGAGGGATACTTC
>CAYYJQ010000049.1:0-14399 GCA_964472295.1 uncultured Thermodesulfobacteriota bacterium
AATATAAACCAACATCACCGGGCATGAGGACGCGCACCACGCTGGACTTTTCCGGTCTTACGAAGAAAAGGCCCGAGAAGGCCCTTACGCGTCCCAAGAAGAAACGCGGCGGCCGTAACAATAATGGCCGCGTCACAGTGCGTTGGATAGGCGGCGGACACAAGAGGCTCTTGAGGATAATCGACTTCAAGAGAGACAAGTTCGATATTCCGGCCCGCGTCGCGGCCATAGAGTATGACCCCAACAGGAGCGCCAATATCGCCCTCCTTAACTATGCCGACGGCGAAAAAAGGTACATCCTTGCCCCCCTTCTTCTCAAGGTGGGCGACAGCGTAGTATCTGGTGAGAAGGCCGAGATAAAACCCGGCAATGCCATGACCATAAAGAATATCCCTCTTGGAACCTTCATCCATAATATAGAGATGAAGCCCGGAAAGGGAGGCCAGCTTGTAAGGGGCGCCGGTGGATACGCCCAGCTCATGGCAAAGGAAGGCGTCATGGCCACCATAAAACTCCCCTCAAGCGAGGTTCGCCTCATCCCCCAGGTCTGCATGGCCACCATCGGGCAGATAGGGAACCTTGACAAGGAGAACGTCACCTATGGCAAGGCCGGACGCGTCCGCTGGCTCGGAAGGCTCCCCGGCGTCAGGGGAGTCGTGATGAACCCCGTTGACCACCCTCACGGCGGCGGCGAGGGTAAGAGCAAGGGTGGAAATCACCCCACAAGCCCCTGGGGCATACCCACAAAGGGATACAAGACACGGAAGAAAAAGTCCTCGGACAGATATATCCTTAATAGGAGGAAGTAATTGCGTTCCCTTAAAAAAGGCCCTTTTATTGATGGCCACCTTGAAAAAAAAGTCGCCTCCGCCGTGGAGAGCGGATCAAAAAAGGTGATAAAGACCTGGTCCAGGAGATCAATGATTACACCTGAGATGGTTGGGCTCACCATGGCCGTGCATAACGGAAGAAAGTTCATTCCAGTCTTCGTGACCGAGAACATGGTAGGTCATAAGCTCGGGGAGTTCTCCCCGACGAGGACCTTTCATGGTCACGCGGGGCTGAAAAAGTCGCGCGGGGGAGGAAGATAAATGGAGGCTCAGGCCACGGCAAAATACATAAGGGTCTCGCCGCAGAAGGCCCGCCTCGTGGTGGACCTTATAAGGGGCAAGAAGGTCGAGCAGGCCCTGGCCCAGCTCAATAACTCCAACAAGGCCGTAAGCAGGACCGTTGCCAAGGTCCTGAAAAGCGCTCTCGCCAATGCTGAGAACACATTCAATCTTGACGTGGACAGCCTCTATGTCAAGAAGGCCTTTGTAGACCCCGGTCCAACACTCAAGCGCATGAGGGCCCGTGCCATGGGCAGGGGTGTCACCATAAGGAAACGCTCCAGTCACATAACCATCGTGCTGGACGAGGGAAAATGAACTCAATAAATAATTCTTCGGTAAAGGTATAAGGAGGTCTTCGTTGGGGCAGAAAGTACATCCCATTGGTTTTAGACTGGGAATTACAAAGGACTGGGATTCAAGGTGGTTCGGCGGAAAGAATTACGCCCACTTCGTCCATGAAGACCTGGAAATTAGAAAACTTGTCAAGAAGAGGCTCTATCACGCTGGTATCTCCAAGATAGAGATAGAGCGCACCTCCAATGAGGTCAAGGTTATCATAAGGACCGCACGGCCAGGCATCGTAATAGGTAAGCGTGGTGCCGAGATAGACGTGATGAAGAAGGTCCTCTCCAATGTGACGGGAAAGAATATAAACCTCGAGATAGTGGAGGTCAGAAGGCCAGATACAGACGCTCAGCTTGTGGCCGAAAACGTGGCGCTTCAGCTCGAAAGGCGTGTCTCCTTCAGGCGCGCAATGAAGAGGGCCGTGACATCTGCCCTCAGAATGGGCGTAAAGGGAGTGAAGATAACCTGCGGCGGACGCCTCGGAGGCTCTGAAATAGCCCGTAGCGAGTGGTACAGGGAGGGCCGTGTGCCACTTCATACACTTCGGGCGGATATTGATTACGGCATAGCCGAGTCTCATACAACATACGGTATAATCGGCGTAAAGGTCCTTATCTATAAGGGCGAGGTGCCGGTAAGGCCAAGGCTTGAGCCTGATAATTCCAGGAACAGGGGTAAATAATCATGTTAATGCCCAAGAAGGTTAAACACAGAAAACAACAGCGCGGTAAACGCCGCGGCCTTGCCTCCACTGGCTCTCAGGTCGCCTTTGGAGCCTATGGCCTCAAGGCGCTCGCCTGCGGATGGATCTCCACCCGTCAGATAGAGGCCGCCCGTATCGCCATGACAAGGCATATAAAGAGGAGCGGCAAGATATGGATTCGCGTCTTCCCGGATAAACCCATATCAAAGAAACCCGCTGAGACAAGGATGGGTAGCGGCAAGGGAGCCCCCGAGGACTGGGTGGCAGTGCTCAAGCCCGGTCGTATCCTTTATGAAATGGAGGGAGTCGCCGAGGACGTTGCAAGAGAGGCCTTCAGGCTCGCCTCGCATAAACTCTCCATACCTACAAAATTCGTCAAGAGGGAAGTACTGTGAAAGCAAAGGAACTACGAGACATGAGCGCCAAGGATCTGGCCGCCAAGGCCGAGGAACTCAGGAAGGAACTCTTCAACCTCAGGATGAGGCACGCTACGTCACAACTCGAGAATCCCCTGAAGCTCCGTCTCCTCAGGCGTGACATCGCGCGCGTAAATACAGTGGCCGCGTCTAAGAAGGAGGAAGCCTAAGTGGGAGAGAGAGTGACTGGACAGAAAAAGACCCTTATAGGCAATGTCCTCAAGAGCAAGATGGACAAGACCGTTGTCGTTTCCGTGGAAAGGCTCAAGAAGCACCCCCTCTATGGCAAGTACATAAAGAGACGCGTCAAGTACATGGTCCACGACGAGAAGAACGACTGTAGCGCAGGCGACAGGGTGGAGATAGTGGAGACACGCCCCATAAGCAAACTCAAGGCCTGGCGCGTTAGCGAGATACTGGAGAAGGCAAAATGATACAGATGTGCTCAATGCTCCGGGTGGCCGATAACTCGGGGGCAAAGAAGGTCTCCTGCATAACCGTTGTAGGCGCCTCGAACAAGATGACCGCACGGCTTGGCGATGTGATAGTGGCAAACGTGAAAGAGGCCGCCTTTGGCGCCAAGGTCAAAAAGGGAGAGGTAGTAAGGGCCGTTGTTGTGCGTACCGCAAAGGAGACGCGGCGTCGTGACGGAACCTATATCAAGTTCGACGACAACTCTGTTGTCATAATCAATAAGGACGGCGACCCTGTGGGCACAAGGATATTCGGCCCCGTGGCCCGTGAGATGAGGGCCAGGAAGTTCATGAAGATAGTATCCCTCGCCCCTGAGGTCCTGTAAAGAAAGGCGCAAGGAAAAAGATGGCTCTTAAAAAATTCAAGATAAGGCGCAATGACCAGGTAATGGTCATAAAGGGCAAGGAGGCCGGAAAGACCGGAAAGGTCATGAGGGTCAACCCCGTAAAGGCCACTGTTGTCGTTGATAAACTCAATATGGTAAAGCGCCATCAGAAACCCACTGAAAAGTTTAAGCACGGCGGGATAATTGAAAAAGAAGCACCCATTGCCATTGCCAATGTGATGATACTCTGCGCCAAGTGCAAGGGACCTGTGCGGGTGGGAAGAAAAATTCTCGATGACGGCAAAAAGGTCCGTGTCTGCAAGAAGTGTAACGAGGTTATAGATAAATGATACCACGACTCAAGGAAGTATACACAGCCGAAGTCCTGCCAGCGCTTATCAAGGAGTTTAACTACACAAACCAGATGATGGCGCCAAGGCTCGAAAAAATAACTGTCAACATGGGCATTGGCGAGGCCGTGCGGGACATAAAGGCCCTTAACGGCGCCGTAAAAGACCTGACGGCCATTACCGGGCAGAAACCCGTTGTCACAAAGGCCCGTAAATCCATAGCCGCCTTCAAACTAAGGGCTGGAATGCCAATCGGTTGCATGGTAACGCTTCGCGGTGCCCAGATGTACGAGTTTTATGACCGCCTCGTCAACTTCAGCATACCGCGTATACGCGATTTCAGGGGCCTTGGCGACAAGTCCTTTGACGGCCACGGCAACTTTACCCTTGGGATAAGAGAGCAGATAATCTTTCCGGAGATAGAGTACGACAAGATTGACAAGATAAGAGGAATGAACATAACCATCTGCACCACGGCGGATACGGACGAAGAGGCCAAGGCCCTCCTTAAGGCCCTTGGAATGCCCTTTATCAGCCGCTAAGTATATCTTTTGGAGGAGTCTTGGCTAAGAAATCGTTAATAGCAAAGGCCGCGAGGCCAAAGAAGTTCAAGGTCAGAGAGTATAACCGTTGCCCTATATGCGGAAGGTCTCGCGCCTACTACAGAAAATTCGATATGTGCAGAATTTGCCTCAGGAAGATGGCCCTCAAGGGCGAACTCCCGGGCGTGATAAAGTCGAGCTGGTAAGACAAAAGCGAAAGAGGATATTGACATGACAATGACCGACCCCATAGCGGATATGCTTACGAGGGTGAGAAATGCCATACAGGCAAAGCACGCCACCGTGGATATACCGTCGTCGAACATAAAGAAGGAAATCGCCAGGATACTCAAGGAAGAGGGATACATAAAAGCCTACTCCCTCGTTAAAAAAGGCAAGTGGCCCTTTATAAGGGTTACCCTCAAGTACGGGCCAGATAAGAGTGGCGTTATCCGCGAGATAAAGAGGGTCAGTAAACCCGGTATCAGACGCTACGTGTCGAGTGACGGCCTGCCAGAGGTCCTCGGAGGCCTTGGCATCGCCATTGTATCCACCTCAAGGGGCGTTATGACAGGGAAAAAGGCCAGGTCGGCAGGCGTCGGCGGAGAGGTGCTCTGCACGGTTTTCTGATTACTTGCCGCCAGGGCGGCTTAATCTATACAGGCACAGGACTTTGGGTACTTACTAAAAAGGTGTTTCGCACCATCATCGCAAGTTTACTGGCCGCGGCTACGGCGGCTTAAATGAATATACAGGAACAGGCATATGTCAAGGATAGGTAAGGTACCGGTTAATATTCCAGATGGTGTGAAGGTAATGCTTGACGGCAGGAAAGTAAGCGTTACAGGGCCAAAGGGCTCGCTTCAGCTCGAGGTCAAGCCCGAGATAGACCTCGCCATTGACGGCTCCACCGTGGTGGTGAAAAAAAACAGCGAGAGTAGGGCCGCAAGGGAACTCTACGGCCTCTCGCGCACACTCATCAGCAACATGGTCGAGGGCGTGAGCAAGGGCTTTAGTAAAAAACTCGAGATTGTCGGCGTGGGGTACAGGGCCGCCGTGCAGGGTAGTGTCGTCAACCTCTCGCTCGGTTACTCGCACCCCATTAACTACAAACTCCCCGAGGGCATCAGCGCCGCCGTGGAGAACCAGACGCAGGTGACCATTAGCGGAATCGACAAGCAACTCGTCGGCCAGGTAGCCGCTGAAATCAGGGCCTTTAGAAAACCCGAGCCATACAAGGGCAAGGGCGTGAAGTACGCTGATGAGATTATCAAGAGAAAGGCCGGTAAGGCCGGTAAGGGGGCTGGCTGATAAATGAAGACCGGAGAAAGAAGAAAAACCAGCTGGGTTAATAGAAAACTCAGGGTCAGAAAAAAAATAAAGGGCACCGCCGAGAGACCACGGCTCAATGTCTACAGGTCCGCGCGTTATGTCTATGCCCAGATTATAGACGATACCGGGCACAAGACAATAGTCTCTGCCTCATCACGTATGAATGACTCTGCCTTCAAGGGGCTTAACAAGACAGATGCCGCGAAAAAGGTCGGTGAACTCATTGGAAAACTCGCCATCGAGAAGGGCGTCACAAAGGTCGTCTTTGACAGGAGCGGCTACCTGTACCACGGAAGGGTAAAGGCCCTTGCCGATGGCGCAAGAGAGGCTGGACTCGTATTTTAGGTCGCCCGGGAAATTCGGGAGGCTCCAATAAAGGGACGGTTTTTATGGGGAGTATTTATCAGAACCTGTTTTTTTGTTCTAAAGGGAACGGTAGGAGGACTTTTGCAAAGCTCAAGAGGAAGTGATACGGAACTCAAGGATAAACTGGTCTACCTCAACAGGGTCGCCAAGGTCGTAAAGGGAGGCAAGAGGTTCAGCTTTACCGCCATCGTCGTCGTAGGTGACGGAAGGGGCAGGATAGGCTCTGGGCTCGGAAAGGCCAAGGAAGTCCCCGAAGCCATAAGAAAGGCCGTGGAGCAGGCTAAAAAATCCCTTATTACCATACCCATTGTGAACGAGACCATACCCTATGAGGTAATAGGAAAGTTCGGCGCCGGAAAGGTTATCCTGAGGCCAGCGCACCCTGGAACGGGTATCATCGCAGGAGGCCCCGTCAGGAGCGTTGTCGAGACCGCTGGAGTTACGAATATACTTACAAAGTCCCTTGGCACAAGCAACCCTCATAACGTCGTTAAGGCCACCATCGACGGCCTCCGTCAACTTATGAGCGGTGAGGCCATTGCAGGGCTTCGCGGAAAAGATGTATCGGAGATTAGAGATGAGCGATAACGAAAAGATGCTCAAGGTTACGCAGAGAAAGAGCGCTATTGGGTACAATATCAAGCAGAAACAAACCCTTGTGGGCCTTGGCATAAAAAAACTGAATAGACCCAGCGTGCTTCAGGATACACCCTCCATACGCGGCATGATTAACAAGGTCTCACACCTCGTCGAGGTGGAAGAAATCTAAGGGGGCCGTGGGCGCAAGGGGGCAGAGGGGTAAAAGGGCCGTGGGCGCAAGGGGCAGAGGGGCCGGGTAAGTGTTCAAGAGGTCAGGGGGCAGAGGGGCGTAGGGGGGGCTTAAGAATGTTACGGGTCAGGGGACAAAAGGGGACAGAAGGTTACGAATTTAAACTAATACAAAAGGTTTAAAGATGCTCGATAGACTGAGCCCCCCTGAAGGGGCACAAAAGAAAAAAAAGAGACTCGGCAGGGGACGCGCCTCTGGACTTGGAAAGACCTCGGGCCGCGGCCACAAGGGCCAGCGTTCGCGCGCGGGTTCGGGCGTGAAGCCAGGCTTCGAGGGCGGGCAGATGCCCCTTCAGAGAAGGCTCCCCAAGAGAGGATTCACCAACATCTTCAGGGTTGAGAATCAGGCCGTGAACCTCGGTGTCATAGCCGGGGCCTTCAAGGACGGTGATACAGTGGCCCCTGAGACGCTCATTGAAAAGGGAATGATAAAGGCCAGAAAAGGTCCGGTAAAGGTTCTTGGCTCTGGTGAGATAACCGTTGCGCTCACCATCAGGGCCAACGCCTTCAGTAGCTCGGCCATAAAGAAGATTGAGGCCGCTGGCGGTAAAGCAGAGGTAATATAGTTGGCGGCATCCACATCGGGCATAAGCAAGGTTCCGGAGCTGAGACGTAAGATAATAATTACGCTTCTGCTCCTTGCCGTCTTCAGGCTCGGCGTCTTTATACCTACGCCGGGAATAGACGCTGACGCCCTTGCAGGGTTCTTCAAGTCATCGAGCGGCACGCTCCTTGACTTTGCCACGATGTTTACCGGAGGCGCCCTGAAGAGGTTCTCGATCTTCGCGCTGGGCATAATGCCCTATATTAGCGCCTCCATCATACTGCAACTCCTCCAGGTCGTAGTGCCCAAACTTGAGAAACTCTCAAAGGAGGGCGAGTCCGGCAGGAACACAATAACGCAGTATACAAGGTATCTAACCGTGGCACTCTGCATCGTGCAGGGATTCATGCTCGGAATGGGCCTTGAAAAAATGTCGGGCCCGGCTGGAGAGGCTATTGTCCTGCACCCGGGCTGGGCCTTCAGGCTCACCACCATGGTGACCCTTACCTCGGGCTCGGTCTTCCTTATGTGGCTCGGTGAGCAGATTACTGAACGGGGTATAGGCAACGGCATATCCCTTATAATATTCGTTGGTATCATCGCCAGGATGCCGGCGGCGGTCTATAACACCATCTCCCTTGTTGGAGTCGGTGAGATAAGCGTTGTATTCCTCTTTTTCCTCGTCTTCCTCATGATTGGCATCGTGGCCTTCATCGTCTTCATGGAGACAGGACAGAGACGAATACCTATTCAGTATCCAAAACGTGTGGTGGGACGAAAGATAATGGGAGGTGGTACGCAGTACCTGCCCCTCAAGGTGAACTCAGCGGGCGTTATCCCGCCCATATTCGCCTCGTCCATTATCATCTTCCCTGCCACCATAGTGAACTTCGTGAACGTCCCGTTCCTGAAGTCCATATCAAAGAGCCTTAACCCCGGAGGACTCATCTACAGCGTCCTCTATGTTGTTTTTATTATATTCTTTACTTATTTTTATACTGCCGTGCAGTTTAACCCTAAGGACGTTGCGGATAACCTTAAGAAATACGGCGGCTTTGTCCCGGGCATAAGGCCCGGAGCCAACACCGCCGAGTACATAGACAAACTGCTTTCAAGGCTTACCCTCTGGGGTGCGCTGTACCTCTCAGTAGTATGTGTACTGCCCTCCATACTCATCAAGGAGTTCAATGTGCCCTTCTACTTCGGAGGCACAGCACTCCTTATCGTGGTGGGCGTGGCTATGGACACGGCTCAGCAGATAGAGTCGCATATGCTCGCGAGAAACTACGACGGATTACTTAAAAAAGGCAAGATAAAGGGCAGGGCAAGATAATATGAAAAACCTTATACTCCTCGGGGCCCCTGGCGCCGGAAAAGGCACACAGGGCAAGAACCTCTCGGAGAAACTGAATATACCCCAGATCTCAACAGGTGATATACTTCGCGAGAACGTGAGAAATAAGACAGACCTCGGTCTCAAGGCACGCGAGTTCATGGATAACGGCCAACTCGTACCTGACGAGGTGGTTGTCAATATGATGGCCGAGAGGGTTCGTCAGCCAGACTGCGACACCGGCTTTATTCTCGATGGTTTCCCGAGAAATGTCGCTCAAGCCGATGCCCTCTCCAATATACTCAAGGACATTGGAAAGGACATATCCGCTGTAATAGGCGTGGAGGTTGAGACAAAAGAACTTATACGCCGTCTCGGGGGCCGCAGGGTCTGCCGGGGATGCGGCAAGAGTTATCATGAAATTTTCAACCCCACCATGAATACGGGTATATGCGATGACTGCGGCGCGGAGACATACCGCAGGGACGATGATAGCGAAGAGACAATTCTGGCGAGGATCGAGGTATATGAGAAAGAGACCCATCCTCTTATAGAATATTACAGGAAAATCGGCAAGTATCACGGCGTTGAGGGTATAGGCCCCGTGGACGCCATAACAGAGAAGATACTTGAGATTATAGAGAAGGGTTGTGGTAACCCTTAAGACCCGCAAGGAAATAAAGATAATGCGCGCCGCCAACCTCATGGTGGCGGAGGTGCTTGAAGTACTCGCGGATATGGTGGAGCCCGGCATTACCACCATGGACCTTGAGAAACGGGCAGAGAAGGAAGCAAAAAAAAGAGGCGTCAAGCCGGCCTTCAAGGGCTATTACGGCTTTCCTTGGTGTCTCTGTGCTTCACTTAATAACATCGTTGTCCATGGAATGCCCTCGGATGATACGGTCCTGAAAGAGGGCGACATCCTGGGCATGGACTTTGGCTTACGTTACAGGGGCTTTTACGGCGACTCGGCCATTACGGTCCCTGTTGGAGATATATCCGCCGAGGCGCGCCGGCTCCTTGATGTAACGGCCTCATCGCTTGACTTGGCCATCGAGGCGGCAAGGCCCGGCAACTACCTCGGAGACATCTCTTGTGCTGTTCAGAGATGCGTCGAGGCCCAGGGTTACTCCGTAGTGCGTGACTTTGTGGGACACGGTATCGGGAAAAAACTCCACGAGCCCCCGCAGGTCCCCAACTTCGGCTCACCGGGAACAGGCATCAGGCTCCAGCCCGGAATGGTCCTGGCCATAGAGCCCATGATTAACCAGGGCGGATACAAGACACGAGTGCTCGACGACGGCTGGACAGCCGTCACAGCCGACGGAAAACTCTCGGCACACTTCGAGCACACTGTAGCCATTACGGAAGATGGCCCATATGTCCTCAGCAGGCCTTAAGCCATGCAGAGGCAAACTTTGGAGAGAGCCCTTCATGGCCAAGGAAGAAGCAATACAGGTTGAGGGAACTGTAGTAGAGACCCTGCCTAACGCCATGTTCAGGGTTGAACTCGAGAACGGCCACAAGATACTCGCCCACGTCTCAGGGAAGATGCGTATGCACTTTATAAAAATCCTCCCTGGCGACAAGGTCACCGTGGAACTCTCGCCCTATGACCTTACCCGCGGGCGCATCACCTACCGCGGCAGATAAGGGGCCGGGGGCCAAGAGGGGTAAGAGGCAGAGGGGCTGGGGCGCTGGCAGGGCCGCCGGAGAAAATATGATGGAAAAAAACCGCGTTGTTTCTTTTCCGTCTTTCTTTAATTCAGGAATGAGTTTTTGAGAAGTACCCTGAATAGTTATAAAGTAAAATACACAAAGAGGACATCATGAAGGTAAGAAGCTCGGTAAAGAAGATATGCCCGAAGTGCAAGATAGTAAAACGCCATGGAGTTGTGCGCGTTGTCTGTGAGAACCCCAGGCATAAGCAGAGGCAGGGCTAACCACTGAAAAGGACGGCGCGCTTCTTAAGGGTTTTTTCGCGCTTAATATGTTAGGACGATTGAACGTCTCCTCCGAGGGGATTAAACAAGAGAGACAAAGGAGTACAAGGTGGCAAGGATTTCCGGGGTAGATCTTCCCAAGAACAAACGAATAGACGTGGCCCTTACGCGGATATACGGCATTGGCAGGACCTCTGCCAGCCGTATCCTCGAGACCGCTGGCGTTGACCCCTCCATCAGGACCGCTGACCTCAACGAGACCGAGATAGCCGCCCTGAGAAAGGCGATAGATAATTATACCGTGGAGGGGGACCTTCGAAAAGAGGTGTCCATGAACATAAAGATGCTCATGGATATTGGTTGCTATAGAGGACTCAGGCACAGAAAGGGCCTTCCCGTAAGGGGTCAGAGAACCAGCACTAACGCGCGGACAAGAAAGGGCCCCAGAAAGGGCGCTGTGTCCGTAAAGAGGGCCAAGTAGGGCCTGGAGGCGATAATGGCAAAACCAAAGGCAAAGAAGATAAAAAGAACGGTTAGCAAGGGCGTTGCCCATATAAAGTCCACGTTCAATAACACCATAATAACCATAACCGACCCGGCTGGCAATGTCATCTCCTGGTCGAGTTGCGGCTCCCATGGTTTCAAGGGCTCAAGAAAGGGTACACCCTTTGCCGCGCAGATAGCGGCCACTGCCGCGGCCAAGGAGGCCATGAACTGCGGCATGAAGACCATTGATGTATATATAAACGGCCCTGGCTCGGGACGCGAGGCCGCGCTCCGTGCCCTTCAGGCCGCCGGGTTCTCCGTCTCCCTCATAAGGGACGTTACGCCGCTACCCCATAACGGCTGCAGGCCGCCCAAGAGGCGGAGGGTTTAGCCCAGGCGGCCACACTTGGCCCCTGCTAACTTGAAGTGAATTTTACAGACAGGTTCTAATTTAACGGAGGTTCCATAAATTGGCAAGATACATCGGCTCCATGTGCAAGCGTTGCCGGCGCGAGGGAATGAAACTCTTCTTGAAGTCCGAGAGGTGCTATACGGACAAGTGCTCTTTTGAGAGACGCAACTACGCCCCTGGCCAGCACGGACAGGGACGCGGCAAGGTCTCTGAGTATGCCCTCCAACTTCGTGAAAAACAGAAGGTAAAGCGCGTATACGGACTCCTTGAGGGGCAGTTCAAGCGTACCTTCAGGAACGCGGAGAGAAAAAAGGGCGTCACCGGCGGCAACCTCATCTCTCTTCTCGAAAGAAGACTCGACAACGCCGTCTTCAGGCTTGGTTTTGCCGGCAACAGGGGCGAGGCCCGCATCATGGTCACACACGGCTGGTTCCGTGTAAACGGCAGAAAGGTCAATATCCCGTCCTACATCTTAAGGGACGGCGACATTGTGGAAGTTGCCGATAAGAAAAAGAAAAACCCGAAGATTGAGCTTAACCTCAAGACAATGGAGAGGCGGGGGCTCCCGGAATGGCTCTCCCTTGATACAGAGACGAGGAAGGGCACACTACTTCGCCTTCCCACAAGAGAAGACGTCACACTGCCCATAAACGAACTTCTCATCGTGGAGCTCTACTCCAAGTAATTGTCTCGTGCCAGGCCACGAAGTGGCCGCTGTGGTTCGGGTGAAACAACATAAACGTCTTTAAAAATGTGAGGGCACAATGCAAAAAAACTGGCGCGAACTTGTTAGGCCGAAAAGGCTCGAGGTCGATAAGGAGACGCTGAGCAATACTTACGGCAAGTTTGTGGCGGAGCCCCTTGAGAGGGGTTTCGGTATAACACTTGGCAACTCGCTTCGCAGGGTTCTGCTCTCTTCACTGCACGGCGCCGCCATAACAGCCGTTAAGTTCGACGGGGTATTGCACGAGTTTTCTACCATACCCGGCGTTCAGGAGGACGTCTCTGATATTATTCTTAATCTGAAGAGCGTCAAGCTAAAGATGCACGGCGAAGGCCCTAAGACCATAAGGCTTGAGGCCAGCGGAGAAAAAGACCTGAGGGCCGCTGACCTTATCACTGATTCCGCTATCGAGGTCCTTAACCCTGATCAGCACATCGCCTTTGTCTCAAAGGACGGCAGTCTTTCCTGTGAACTTACGGTAAATTCCGGCACAGGCTATCAGCCCTCTGAGCGCAATAATGCAACAGGCGCGCCCATAGGCACAATTCAGATAGACGCCATCTTTCAGCCTGTTACAAGGGCCAACTTTAACGTAACGCAGGCCCGCGTGGGGCACAGGACGGATTACGATAAACTTACCCTCGAGGTATGGACCACCGGCGCCCTTGACCCGCAGGAAGCCCTGGCCATTTCGGCAAAGATACTCAAGGACCAGCTCAGCGTCTTCATAAACTTCGAGGAAGAGGACGAGGTCATCGAGGAAGAGACCGCTGAAAAGCCGGCCTTCAACGAGAACCTCTTCAAGACAGTGGAAGAGCTCGAACTATCCGTAAGGTCCGCCAATTGTCTTAAGAACGCCGACATAAAATATATCGGCGAGATGGTTCAGAAGACCGAGCAGGAGATGCTCAGGACAAAGAACTTTGGCAGAAAGTCTCTTAATGAGATAAAAGAGATATTAAGGTCCATGGGGCTTGATTTCGGCATGCAGCTCGAGGGCTTCCTCAGCCGCAAGGAACTGGACGAACAGCACATGGAGCATAAGGAAACCGCTTAGGGGACTTGAAATGAGACATAACAAGGATGATAAGAGGTTCTCAAGAACGGGTGGGCATCTTCGGTGTATGATGTCAAATATGACCAACTCGCTTATTGAGAAGGGCAGGATACAGACCACCACGCCCAAGGCTAAACTCCTGAGGCGTTACGTGGAGCGCATGATAACCCTTGGAAAGAGCGGCACCCTTCCGGCAAGAAGGCGCGCCATGGCTTTTATGCGGAGTAAATCCGCCGTGACAAGGCTTTTCGCGGATGTGGCTCCGCGGTACAACGAGCGCAAGGGCGGTTACACCAGGATACTGAAGACAGGCTTCAGGCCCGGTGACTGCGCGCCCATGTCCATCATCGAGCTCGTCGAGGCCGACGCCGAGAAGAAGGCCGCGCCGAGTACGAGGCGCAGGGCTGCGGCTTCGAGAAGAAGGCCCGCCGCGGCCAAGAAGGCCGAGGCTGGTGAGAAAAAGGCAGGGGCCGCAAAAAAGAAGGCCCCTGTAAAGAAGGCCGCTCCAAAGGCCGCCTCAGAGGAGAAGGCCGTGCCTAAAAAGAAGGCGGCCCCTGCTGACAAGAAGAAAAAAGAGGAGTAGTGGCACGGAGCTGTCTCTCCGCGTCCAATCTGATAACGTAAAAGCCGATGGCCCTTTAGCGAGGGTCATCGGCTTTTTGTATGCTTGCGGCTTTCCAGGTTGACTTGAAACTTGAGGAGAGGCGGTTGATTAAGACTGGCCTGCGCCACAGGGATGGACCGTCATTTTCAAGACCAATATGCCAGGCATTGAAGATGTGAAGGAAGGCAAAACCGCATTTTTACCTCCCAGTCCCTCCTGGTGGAGGATGAGTTTTTCTGAGGTTCCTTGGCTCTCCGCCGAAAAGATGATAAAGACGTATATTTTGTCTTAAGGAAAGTCTGATTAATTCAGACGTTCCAGAGTCGCATGGATGTGTTGCCATTTTCTATAACTGTAAGTTCTTGAAAATGTGAGACAAAGAAAAACTGAGTTTTTTCTTTGACCTCTCTCCTTAATTCAGGGATGAATTATTCAGAGGTTCCTTAATTGTCATCGGTCGGTTTAAAACCCGCCACTCGGGGTCGGTTCAAAACCAGCCATTT
>CAYYJQ010000050.1:0-13654 GCA_964472295.1 uncultured Thermodesulfobacteriota bacterium
AAAAAGTGTATTATTTTGGTTATAATTAAAGACCTGCTTCTTCTTCGTGCAACTGCATAAGAATGCGGCTTAACTCTGACAATTTGATGTTTGGTCAAAAGTCATCGCTACTTATTAACCATCTGCTCATGTTCTACAGGGTTGCGTCAGGACTTACAGGGTCACGATTAAGAATGCGCGCCTACCAGAGGGCAGGCGTACTCCTTTTTCTGAACCTTATCCTTCTGGTCATGATGTCGCCAGACGCTCTGGCGGTCTCTCCTCGTCCGGCCCTCGACAACACCACTATTTACGAGAAACGAAATCCATCTGTCGTAAATATCGTAACCACGGTAATCTCCTTTGATTTTTTCTATACCCCTGTGCCAGAAAAGGGCTCTGGTTCCGGTATAGTCTATGACCATCTCGGGCATATTGTTACGAATTATCACGTCATAAAGGACGCCCGTGTCCTTGAGGTAACGCTCTTTGACGGGAGCCGCTACAGGGCAAAGGTCGTGGGCATTGACCTTGAGGAGGACCTTGCCGTCATCAAGATAGACGCGCCGCCCTCGAAACTCCGTCCTCTTCCATTTGGCGACTCCTCGGACCTCAAGGTGGGGCAGAAGGTCCTTGCCATAGGCAACCCCTTTGGCCTTGAGAAGACCCTTACTGTGGGAATCATAAGTTCCCTTGGCCGCACCATGCGGGCGGCAAGCGGTGTGCTCATGCGGGGCATCATACAGACCGACGCCGCCATAAACCCCGGTAACTCAGGCGGTCCCCTTCTTGACGACAGGGGAGACATGATAGGGCTCAACACGGCCATATTCAGCCCTGTTGGAGCGAACGTGGGTATCGGCTTTTCCATACCCGTAAATACCGTGAAAAAGGCCGTGCCTGTACTTATAAAAAAGGGCTACATACCACGCACCTGGCTTGGGATCGCCGGCCAGAACATTGAAAAGGAACTTGTAAGGCCCCTTAAACTCACGGAGGAGGGCATACTCGTTGCCGATGTCTTTTCTGGAAGTCCGGCTGAAAAGGCCGGTATACGCGGTTCCACCGGGAATATACGCCTCGGAAACCTCGTAATAGCCTATGGCGGAGACCTTATTGTATCCATTAATGGAAAGAGGGTGCGGACAATGGATGACCTCAAGTCAGTTATGGACGCGATCCTCCCGGGCGAGGCGGTCAGGGTGGGCATAGTGCGCGGTGGCAGGAAGATGGCCATTACCGTGAAGGCCGAGGAAATGCCGAGATAAGAAGACATTTGCACAACCTAAAAGAACCATAACAGGTGAAATTTCTTGACAAGACGCGAGTAATGAACTTATATATGAAGCAAAAATTTTTCTGGAAAAACATGAATCTAAAGACCTTTGATAAAGGGGTTCACCCCGCAGACCATAAGGAACTTACGGCAAATAAGGCCGTAAAGCCGGCCCGTCTGCCCGGAATCGTCACCATCCCGCTCCAGCAACACATTGGCCCGCCCTGCGAGTCTCTCGTTAAAAAGGGCGACATCGTGACCGAGGGGCAGAAGATAGGCGAGGGCAAGGCCTTTATATCCGCTCCTGTGCACGCCAGCATAAGCGGAAAGGTCAAGGACGTTGACCTCTACCCCCATCCATCGGGCAGAAAGGTCTTGAGCGTCGTAATAGAGTCTGACGGCGAGGCTGTGACGTGGAAACCCGTCAAGCGCAAGGTCTCCATCGAGAAACTCAAGCCAGAGAAGATACGCGACAAGGTCCGTGAGTACGGCATTGTGGGCATGGGAGGGGCCGCCTTCCCAACGTCAGTAAAACTTACCCTTCCAAAGGGCAAGAAGGTGGATACTGTTGTCCTCAATGGCTGCGAGTGCGAGCCCTATCTCACGGCGGACCACAGGATAATGGTGGAGACGCCGGAGAAGGTCGTCTGGGGCCTCAAGGCCCTAATGAGGGCTACAGGGGCGTCACGCGGCATAATCGGCATTGAGGAGAACAAGCCCGAGGCAGTGCGCGCAATTCGCGAGGCCCACGCCGGCGAGCCCGGCATAGAGACCATGGTCTTTGAGACAAAGTATCCGCAGGGCGCCGAGAAGATGCTTATTCAGGCGGCCATAGGAAGAAAGGTCCCCACAGGGGCCCTGCCGCTTGACGTTGGCGTTCTTGTAAACAACGTGGGAACAGCGGCGGCTGTTTATGATGTCTTTTTCTACGATAAACCCCTTATAGACAGGGTGGTCACTGTCACTGGAGACGCCCTCAGGGCCCCGCAGAACCTCCTTGTGCGCATTGGAACCTCCTTTGAGGAGATTATAGAGGAGTGTGGCGGCATTAAGAGCGATGCCACGGAGGTCGAGGTCCTGAACGGCGGCCCCATGATGGGCATTACCCAGGGCGTGCTCAGTGTGCCTGTGATAAAGGGCACTTCCGGCATAACGGTTCTCGGCGCCGAGGGAATAAAGAAAAAGTCAATAGAGCCCTGCATACGTTGCGCAAGCTGTGTGGACGCATGTCCAATGGGACTCATGCCCTACCGACTCGGCGACCTCGGCACAAGGGCAATGGTGGACGAGTTCATGAACTGGGCGGGCATGAGCTGTATTGAGTGCGGGTGTTGCTCATATGTATGCCCCTCCCGGAGGCCACTTCTTCAGTGGATAAGACTTGGCAAACTCCGTGTGAGGCAGAAGTCGCAGTAAGGCCATTAGGCGTCTGTTCCCTATTGTTTTTTTTGCACCGCTTTCTTTATGTAGTCCGGGGTTTCACGCGGCGCGGGGTTGTATATTCAGGATGCACGGCGTCTGTTCCCTATTGGTTTTCTTTGCCCCACTTTCTTTTTCTAAAAGAAAGTGGGAGGTTGTCTTTGCCCCGCTTTCTTTTTTTCAAAAGAAAGCGGGAGTCTTTTTCTCTTTTATGATATATAATCCCTTTCTTTTCTCTCTTTAGGGTTATGGATAAGGACACTAAAAAGGACAATAATAAAGACACTGCCGCTGGCGCTGGCAAGGAATCTGGAGCCAAAAAGGAGGCAAAGGCCGCTCCAAAGGCCAAGCCTGCCTCGAAGAAGCCAGCTACCCCGGCCCCTGCCGAGAAAGGGCCGCGTCTTGTCATTTCTTCTTCGCCTCATTTCCAGACCACGGAGAACATCCCGCGCATAATGCACACTGTTATCATGGCCCTCTTTCCGGCCATGGCGGTGAGCATCTATCTATTCGGTTTACGCGCCCTTCTTCTCATGGTAGTCTGCCTCGTGGTATGCCTTGCCTCTGAGTACGCGGTTCAGAGGATAAGGAAAAAACCCGTGCGCATTTACGACGGGAGCGCCGCCATTACAGGCATATTGCTTGCCCTCATGTTGCCGCCGGGCTTCCCCATATACGGGGCTGTCCTTGGCTCGCTCTTCTCCATTGTTGTGGGAAAGATGCTCTTTGGCGGACTTGGGTACAATATATTCAATCCGGCGCTCATCGGCAGGGCCTTTCTGCAGGCCACATACCCGGTGCTCATTACCACCTGGGTCAATCCCGGGGATGTAATAAACGCCGTGGACGCCATAAGCGCGGCCACTCCACTTGCAATGATGAAGTTTGGCGGAGAGCATACGGCCCTTGGGGCGCTCTTCTTTGGAAACGTCGCCGGATCGCTCGGCGAGACCTCTGCCCTCGCCATACTCATCGGCGGGCTCTATCTTCGGTACAAGGGCTACATAAACTGGAAACTTCCACTCGGGTACCTCGGCTCCATCGCATTCTTTGCCACCATATTCTGGATAGCAAACCCCGCGAAATTTGCATCACCATTCTTTCACGTCATGGCCGGCGGTGCCATGCTCGGGGCCTGGTTCATGGTTACGGACATGGTCACAACACCCGTGACGCCAGTTGGGCAGTGGATATTTGCCATTGGCGCGGGGTTCCTCACTATCATAATAAGACTCTTCGGAGGTCTCCCCGAGGGCGTCATGTACTCCATACTCTTCATGAACGCCTTTGTGCCCCTTATTAACAGACATACAAAACCAAAGGTCTTCGGAGCGATTAAGAAACAAAAGGCCTGAGTAGAAAAAAAGAAGGGTAGAAAACAAGAAAGAAAAAGAAGAGGGAGGCGGGCCTTGCCCGCATATGAAAGGACCTTACTTTCTTTTAGGGAACCTCTGAATAATTCGTCCTTGAATTATTCAGAGACGAAAAAGAAAAAACGCGGTTTTTCTTTTTCTCACATTTTCAATAACTTACAGGCTTGTAGGGTGGGCACTGCCCACCAAAAATGAAAAGGCTTGCAGGATGGGCTTCGTTCAGCGAAATCCGTCTAAAAGGAACGCACGGGAAAGACATTGAACAAATCCGTAAAGATGATAGTCACGCTTACCGTGCTTGGGGCCCTGGCGGGCATCATACTCGCCGTTGTCTTCAAGATGGCAGACCCCCTTATCCAGATAAACAGGGAAAAGGAACTGAAGGCCGCCATCTTTACTGTGCTCCCCGCGGCAAAGGACTACCGCACCCTTGAGAAGCCGCTTAAGGACGAGGTGGTTACCGTATACGTGGGGCTTGGCGAAGATGGCTCGCCCGTGGGCCTGGCCTTCAAGGCCGATGGCAACGGCTTTCAGGGAAATGTGGGCGTCATGGTGGGCCTTGGCCTTGACTACATGAAACTAAAGGGCATTCAGGTCCTTGACCAGGTGGAGACGCCCGGCCTTGGCAACAGGATACTCGAAAAATGGTTTATGGACCAGTTCAAAGGGGTTGAGGTACACCCTAAAATAGAATATATTAAGTACAGAAAACCCGAGAAACCCAACCAGATACAGGCCATAACAGGGGCCACTATCTCAAGTAACGCTGTTGTCACCAACATAAACAACGCCGTCAAGAAGGTGGAGCAGTTATTTACAAAAGAAGACATCCTCGGCGCCGCCGGCGCAAAGCCCACGTCCCAAGGCTCAGGAGAAGACAGGGGAGAATACGAGAATGAGTGAAGGCACGGATAAAGCCCTCTCCATGGAACTGGAAGAAGAAAGGCCAAGCCTTATCCATGAATTCAAAAAGGGACTCTGGCAGGACATCGCCCCCTTCAGGCTCGTCCTCGGCCTCTGTCCATCGCTGGCCGTAACAAACTCCCTTCGTAATGGACTCTCCATGGGCATTGCGACGCTCCTTGTCCTTGTGGCCTCGTGCCTGGCGGTCTCGTTCGTGAGAAAACTCATACCACCGCAGGTGAGAATAGCCGCCTACGTGGTTATAATAGCCACCATCGTCACGGTTACGGACCTCTTGCTACAGGCCATGTTTCCGGCAATATCAAAGGCCCTTGGCCCATATGTGCCCCTTATCATCACCAACTGCATCATATTCGGAAGGGTCGAGGCCTTTGCGCAGAAAAACCCCGTGCTTCCAACCATCATGGACTCACTTGGCACGGGAATTGGCTTTACCTTTGCCCTTGTGGCAATGGGACTCATTAGAGAAATACTGGGTTTTGGCTCCATCTTCAGTGTAAAGATTCTCGGCTCCTGGTTCACACCCTGGATAGTAATGATACTGCCGCCAGGCGCCTTCCTTGTAATGGGAACCCTTATCGCTATTGTGAACTACATATCGCACAGGCAGGCGTCACAGAGCGAAGAGGCTTAGAATTGGCCTGATTTATCAGGCGTTTTTTCAGGAGAGACGCGTTGGAACTCATTGCCGTATTTATTTCGGCCTCCATAGTACATAACTTTGTCCTTACCTACTTCCTCGGGCTCTGCCCCTTTGTGGGCGTCTCCAACAAGACGGAGAACGCCCTGAATATGGGCATGGCCACCACCTTTGTCATGACCCTGACGGCGGCGGCGACGTGGCCCGTCTACCATTACATACTCCTTCGCTACAATATACCATTTCTCGAGTATGTCTCCTTTATCATCATAATCGCGGCCCTCGTGCAACTTGTGGAGATGTACATCAGGAAATCGAGCCCCACCCTGTACAGGGCCCTTGGCATATATCTTCCCCTTATCACTACAAACTGCGCGGTCCTTGGGCTTGCCCTCTTCATGGTCCTTCGCGATTATAATTACATAAAGAGCATTGTCTTTGGTTTTGGCACGGGCGTGGGCTTTACCATCGCGCTACTCATGATGTCGGGCATAAGAGAAGAACTTGAGTTCGCTGATATTCCAAGGCATTTTCAGGGTATAGCCGTCACCATGATCGTGGCGGGAATGATGGCCCTGGCCTTCATGGGCTTTGCCGGACTCCTTCATTAATCCTGTCCCCTGTTTTTTTGCCTTTGCGCATGGGACGTGTTATATTTAAAGATGGGATTTTTTCAATATTCGCCTCATGGAGGCATTTAAGAAAACAGGAGAGCAAAACCTATCATGGGCGCTGGAACAATAATTTCCTCTGTAGTTAGCATGGGCGGCATCGGCGGCGTCCTCGCAGTCTTTCTTGCCATCGCTGACAAGAAACTCAGCGTAAAGGAAGATGTGCGCATTGAGAAACTCTTGGAGATTCTGCCGGGCACTAACTGCGGTGGTTGTGGTTACGCAGGATGCAGGTCCCTTGCCGAGGCCCTTCTTGGCGGAAAGGAGCCTCCCACGGCGTGCGTTGCCTCCGGGTCCGCTACCTCGGTGAAGCTCGCGCGCGTCCTTGGCGTTGAGGTGGGGGCGAAAAAGAGAAATATCGCCGTGGTGCTCTGCAGAGGAGGCTCTGCAGAGGCCGTAAGGACCGCTGAGTACAGGGGGCACAAAGACTGCACCGCCGCGGACCTCACTGGAGGAGGCAAGGCATGCACCTATGGGTGCCTTGGTTATGGCGAGTGCGTGGCGGCCTGCGAGTTCGGCGCCATGGCCATGAACGAGAACGACCTTCCAGTGGTCTTTCACGATAAATGCGTGGGCTGCGGAGCCTGTGTAAAGGCCTGCCCCCGTAATATCATCGAACTCCACAGCGAAGACCACAAACTCTTTGTCTACTGCCGTAACAGGGAAAAAGGCGCAAAGGCCCGTAAGGTCTGCAAGGTGGCCTGTATTGCCTGCGGCCTCTGCACAAAGGACTGTCCTGTCGAGGGCGGCATAACCCTTGACAACAACCTCGCCGTGGTAAATTACGACCTTGCCCCACAGAACGAAGAAGCAACCAGGAGATGTCCCACAAAGTGCATACTCTCGGGCATCGAGGAAGAGATGACAAGAGGCCGTTTCTTTGCCGAGCGGCTTAAAAAGACCTCCTGAGACTACTCTGCGAGATGGCATGCCCCTGCCCCCCTGCCCGGCGGTCTCCCGTGCTTTTCAATGGATTGTATATCCCCCCATGGATTGTATTATTCCAGATGATAAAGACGCCGCGCCCCTCGGGAAGGGGCAGGCCGTAGCTTCTATCTTTACGGCGGCGGGATAAGTCCATGTTTCCCGCGGCCTTGAGTTAATCTACAATAATTTTTAGTTAATACTTCTTTAATCTCTCTTTGTTAGCATATTATATTGAATGTGCTGTTAAAGACAGAAACCTTACATTCAAGGGGCAAAACGTGAATAACAAGAACTCGGTGATAATAATCATTGCCGCCGTTATAGTAGTCATAGCCGCGGCAGGCGGGTACTTCCTCGGCAGGGGCTCTGGTGGTGGTCCTTCATCAAAGAGCGTCTACAGGAACAGCGGGGCGGCAAAGCCGGGAATGTCCGATAACGGGGCCTCTCTCCTTGCCGACCTCAAGGCAAGGCTCAAGGACCATCCCGACGACGCCAAGGCCGTCTACACCCTCGCTGATACCTACTTCACAATGAAGCGTTTTGACGAGGCCGTAAAGTACTACAACAAACTCCTCACCCTTACGCCCGAAGACGCCGATGTATATAACGACCTCGGGCTCTCGCTCCATTATCTCGGTAGATCTGCCGAGGGGCTCAAATCGCTTGAAAACGGCATAAAGAAAAACCCCTACAACCAGAGGATATGGCTCACAAAGGGCTTTGTCCTGGCCTATGGCATAGGAGACCTTAAGAAGGCCGAGGAGGCATGGAAAAAGGCCCGGGCCATTGACCCCAAGAGCGGTGTTGGAAAGGCGGCGGATAATTATCTCGCACAGATTAAGAAAAACGCTGAAGAAAATAAATCACAGGTTAGGAATTAAGGGCCATCTTATATGAAAACCAGTAAAAGCACCGGGGCGTCGGGCCCTGCGCCCATGCACAGAAAGATAGGCCGAAAGGTCTGGCTATTTTTCAACTCCCTAAAACTCACGCTCGCCGTAATGCTCACACTCGCCTTTGCCGCGGGTGTGGGAACAGTCATACAGCAGAATCAGGACCCCTCGGAGTACATAAGAGAGTATGGCATCTGGTGGACAAAGGTCATATACTATACTGGAGTCCATAACCTCTACCATGCCTGGTGGTTTACGGCACTCCTCGCCGTTCTCTGCCTTAACATAATTGTCTGCACCTTCGAGAGGTTTCCCCCAAAGTGGAAGTCCCTCCTGAATCAGAAACCCTCTGGAAAATTCAACCCCAGGATAATCACCAACTGCTCGCACAACCAGACCATAGAGATGAGCGTGGGCTCCGAGGGCGCAAAGGACAAGGTCCTCTCTGTATTCAAGAAAAAAAGATACAAGACACAGCTCACCACCGAAGAGGACGGACATTACATATACGCGTGGAAGGGCACCATTGGCAGGCTCGGCTCCGATGTGGTGCACATAAGCCTACTTCTCATCCTCCTTGGCTCCATCCTTGGCGGTTTCTATGGCTACAAGGACAACAAGATAGTCTACGAAGGCGACTCCATGACCGTGCCGCAGGCCCCCTTCAAGGTGCGCCTCGACAAGTTCTGGATAGACTTCTATGACACTGGCCAAATCAAGCAATATAACAGCCTCCTTACGGTCATAGAGGACGGTAAAGAGGTCCTCAAGAAGCAGATATGGGTAAACGAGCCCCTCTACTACAAGGGCATACGCTTTTACCAGAGCAGTTACGGCTCGGCCTGGGACCGCATAAAGAGGGCTGACATCGGCCTTGTCAGAAAGGACAGTAAGAAGATAAACGCCAAGGTAAGCGTGAACTGGAAGGAAAAGGTAGATGTGCCCGGAACACCCTATTCCGTTAAACTCGTTGGCTTTGCCGCGGACTTTGCCTATGACAACAGGACAAAGACCGTGTTCTCTCAGTCCGCTGAGACAAAGAACCCGGCCGTTCACGTAGAGATATACAAGGGCAAGGAGATGATATCCAACCCCTGGCTCTTCCTTAACTACCCGGGCATCTTTCCCGCCATCCCCGACTCCGAGGACGACCTTGTTTTTGCCGGCTTCAGTGGTATTATGTACTCTGGAATTTCCCTTAACAAAGACCCCGGCACAAACGTGGTCTGGCTCGGGGCCATTGTCATGGGCCTCGGATTCTTCCTCGCCTTCTTCATCACCCACAAGAGGCTCTGGATATACATAAAGAACACCGAGAACTCCTCGGAGGTGAAGATAGGCGGGTTCATCAATAAAAACCAGTTCGCTCTTGAAAAAGAGCTAAACGATATAGTGCAACGTATAGAATCGACATAAGGTCCCATGGTTCTGGAGGTATAATACATGGTACTCTCACTTGTTTTTTTCAGTTTTTCCTTTGGTTTTTACATAATAGCGGCCCTCTTCTATCTCGGGAACTGGGTCTTCAAGAAAAAGTGGCTCGGTCAACTCGCAACATCAATCGCCTATGTAGCGCTCTTTTCCACCACCATGATACTCGTCATGAGGGCAGGGGAATCTGGTCACGCCCCCTTTTCCAACCTCTACGAGTCAATGGTCCTCTTTGTCTGGGGCATCAATATCGGCTATCTTGTCCTTGAGCACAGGCACAGGTTCAAGGCAATAGGGGCCTTTGTCATGACCATTGCCTTTCTCGCCATGCTCTCGGCGTCCATGCTCCCCTACAGGTTCAAGAGCGTTGAACCCCTTAACCCGGCCCTACAGAACAAGTGGCACTGGATGACACACCTCTTGTCTCACTGGGGACTCGAAAAATACGCCATAGGCTGGCTCGACTTCCACGTCTTCACCACCTTTGTCGGGTACTCGGCCTTTGCCATCTCATTCGGCATCAGCATCATGTATCTCATAAAAAACAGGAGCGAGGCAAGGGGCCGCACTGGCGGGCTCCTCGCGGCCTTCCCTGACGGAAAGACCCTCGATGAACTCAGCTACCGCACCATTGCCTGGGGCTTTCCATTCCTTGCCGTTGGCATTGTCTCTGGTGCTGTCTGGGCAAATTACGCCTGGGGCACATACTGGTCCTGGGACCCCAAGGAAACGTGGTCCCTTATAACGTGGTTCATATACGCCGCTTATCTCCATGCCCGTGTCACAAGGGGCTGGCGCGGGAAAAAGGCGGCATACCTCTCCATAGCGGGTTTTCTTGCCGTCCTCTTCCTCTACTGGGGCGTGAGTTTCGTCCTTCCCGGCCTCCACGCATACGCATAGGGGCTATAAAAGGGGCGTAATGTGGGGGGGGATTAGAGGGGGGTGAAAGAAAAGGGCAGGATAAGGGGCGTTACTGTCGGGTGAAGGGGCTTGAAGGGGCAAGGGGGCATGAAGGGGGGCAGGGGCATTAAGGGGTGCGTTACCGGGGGGGCGGGATGAGCAGGGGGGCATGAGAGGCGCATCACGCGCTCCGTGCAGGTTTGGCGTCATTGTGTAAGACAGGGTTTTAAGTCACTGGATATGGATTCTCATTTGCCAAAAATACTCTGATGGGGTATAAGATAAACCATGGCTGAAGATAAAAAAGGAGAGGGCGGTCTTCCCAAGGCCGCGATAATAGGCGTAGTCGTAGTGGCCATCATCGCGGTGGTCGTCATCGTGCTCAGCCAGAAGCAGAAGTTCACCCTAATGGCCCCTGGCGCCGAGGCCATAGACTTTACGCTCCCAGACCTCGAGGGCGAGAAGCACACACTCTCTAAACTCCGCGGCAACGTCGTCTTCCTGAACTTCTGGGCCACCTGGTGCGGCCCCTGTAAGGACGAGATCCCTTCCATGCAGGTCATGCACAAGAGGTTCAAGGGCAAGCCTTTCAAGATAGTTGCCGTTAGCATTGATACGGCCGATGATAATGTGGTCAGGAAGTTCGCCGATGGCTTTGGCATTTCTTTCCTCATACTCCACGACCAGAAAGGCTCGCTCAAGAATACCTACAAGACAACAGGGGTACCAGAGACCTTTATCATTGACCAGAACGGGATTGTGGCCGAGAAGGTATGGGGCCCGAGGGACTGGTCAGACCCCAAGAACCTCGCCACCATAGAGGCCCTTCTCGAAAACGGCCCTCGCGCCCCATCTGCCTATGGCAGGAAATAGGCGTAGCCGCCTCGTCCTATCCCCCGGGACCGACCGGTCCCCTGTGATGAGGTTTTTCTTCCAATTATTGACTTATAAAAATAAAAGGACACTATCATGAACAGCGAAGTCAGCCTGTCTCTGGCATTTCTTGGCGGCATTCTTTCCTTTGTATCCCCATGTGTTCTTCCCCTTGTCCCCTCATACGTCTCTTTTGTCACGGGAATCTCCTTCGAGGACCTCACGGGAGAATCGTCAAGCCAGCTAAAGAAGGTAATCCTCCTTAACTCACTCATGTTCATCTTCGGCTTTACCACCGTCTTTGTCCTTATCCTCGGCTCCTCGGCCCAGCTCTTTGGCTCTGTCTTCTTGCAGTATCAGGACCTTGTCCGCAAGATTGGCGGCGTCATCATAATCCTCCTCGGCATCCACATCATGGGTGTCATCAACATAAAGATACTGCAACGCGACAAGAGATTTCATTTCTTCAAGGACAAGCCCACCGGGTTTCTGGGCTCCTTTATCGTTGGCATAGGCTTTGCCGCAGGCTGGACCCCCTGCATCGGCCCCATACTCTCGGCCATCTTCGCAGTAGCCGCGACATCGGCAAGCCCCTTTGCCGGAATGAAACTATTCCTTGCTTATTCCGTGGGCCTGGCCATTCCTTTTTTCCTTACCTCCCTTGGCATTAATACCTTTCTTCACCACTTCAACCGCGTGAAGAAACACATGCGCGTCATCTCTCTCATTACGGGTTTCTTCCTTGTTTTGACAGGGGTATTGATTTTTTTCAACTCTCTTGCTATAATATCATCCTATCTCGACAGGATACTGCCGCAACTGAGCTGATACGCCTTGAGGATTATGAAGAAACTTCGTGTGGACATCTATGCCATGCAGGACTGTATGCCCTGTTCCTGTAGCACAGAGCCTGACCCCGAGACAGGTAGCCCCTGTGTCTTATGCCTTGAGGCAAGGGACGTGGTAAGGAGGGTCCGTAACGAGATACCCTTTGTCCTTAACGAGGTGGACATCACTGCCAATAGCGACCTTCAACGCAGGTACAGCGAGAATATACCGACAGTCTTTATTAACGGAAAAAAATCCTTCAAGTTCCGTGTAGATGAGACTGAGTTCAGAAAAAAAGTCAAGAGAGAGATAATAAAGGCAGGCATCTCACGCTTCAGGGAGCGAAAAAAGGAAAACCCCCTTTAAGGATACGAAGCCGCCACTTTGACATCAATCCCCGTCTTTGCCGTGCTTGCCGCCTCGGACCGCGCCGAGGCGTCCGTTGCCCTCAAAGACGGGCCTTTTTTTTGACTTCTCCGTGCTTCTTAATCGGCCTCTGCCCTGCCGTTGCACCTCTATTCCACCTGCCCGGCTTTCTTGCTTTTTACATATGGATTGGTTATATTCATAGTTCATGGCGGCTAAGGTCCGGGGCAGGCAAGGTTGCCTGCGGGAAACCTTTATCCCTTCATCAGGTGCGCCCCATTATTGAATTTACGCTCTTTTTTTAATGAAAAAAAATCTTATCCTTATACTACTACCCCTCTTTGTTCTCATGGGCCTTCCCGCCATTACCCTTGCGGCAAAGCCACATGTGGGTGATGTTGCCGTCACAACGGCCCCAGACGCGCTGAGTCTCTCATTCAGCGTGGAGAACGCCTTTCCAAAGAGGATAGAAGAGGCCATAAAGAGCGGCGTGCCGTCTTCATTCAATTTTATAGTGGAACTTTCACGTGTCCGCGGGTTCTGGTTCGACAAGAGCATGGGGCACTGGGAGTTCAAGCACACCGTGAAGTACGATACACTCAAGGAGGAGTACGAGATTACCCTTGAGGAAAAGGGCTCGCTCAAGATAGTCACAAAGGATTACGAGGAGATGAAGAGGATTATGAGTTCTCCTGAGTCCGTGGCTCTGCTTCCGGCCTGGGGGCTTCCAAGAAACTATGGATACGAGATCCGCATCATGTCGGAACTTCGCACCATAAGGCTCCCTTTCCACCTTGATTATATGTTCTTCTTCCTGAGGTTCTGGGACATTGACACTGACTGGTACTCCTACAAGTTTACCTACTGATAACTGCCATGAATAGCGCCAGCAGAACGGAAGCGGACCAGAAGAGAAGGCGTAGAGAAGTCATTATCATCATCGCCGTCCTTCCCCTCATAGTCTTCCTTACCTACCTTGAATCCCATATCACGATCATTAGCAATAATGTGCCCATACCGGCCAATATCCTCATCCTTGGACTAATCAACCTCAATATCATACTCCTTGTCGTAGTTATCTTCCTTGTGCTTCGCAACATGGTGAAGATATTCTTCGAGCGCAAGCGCAAGGTCATGGGCTCAAAGCTCATGAC
>CAYYJQ010000051.1:0-12395 GCA_964472295.1 uncultured Thermodesulfobacteriota bacterium
GCTTTGCCCGTCAGAAGAAAAGACTTGTAGGGTGGGCACTGCCCACCAAAAAAACTCCCGCTTGCTTTTAGACTTGTAGGGTGGGCTGTGCCCACCAAAAAAAGTATTGCAGGATGGGTAGAGCGAAGCGAAACCCAACAAAAATAGGTGACACTGCCCACCAAAAAAACCCATCAAATCAAAGAAACATGAACCAGATAAGCACCACCCCAAGGGCCACCCTGTAGATTACAAAGGGCGTCATTGAGGCGCGTGTGATGAAACTCAAGAAGAGGTGAATCACCACGTAGGCTGAGATAAAGGCCACTATAAAACCCACGATAAGGGCGGCCCACGGTGTATCAAGGCCCGCCTTTACGAGTTTAAGCCCCTCCATTGAGCCCGCAAGCCCGCCTACTATTATTGAGAGGAGAAAAGAGAACCTTGCCGAGGCCCGCCTCGATAGCCCCGTAAAGAGCCCCGCCGTTATGGTGATGCCCGACCTGCTCGTCCCCGGAATAAGGGCAAGCGCCTGCGCCAGACCTATGAAGGCCGCCCCGCCCCAGCCAAGCCCCCCTATATCCCTTCTTCCAGGACGCCTGTCCGCCACATAAAGGACAAGGCCCCATAAAATAGACGATACCGCCACCACTGGAAGGCTCCTCAGCCTTCCGGCCACTATGTCGTGAAAGAGCAGCCCGGCGAGCCCCACGGGGATTGTGCCGAGGATTATCATCCAGGCGAGCCTGCCATCAACATTGGAGCCTCCGCCAAAATTCCCGCGTCCTCTCCCATGGCGTCTGCGGCGGGCACCTGCCGGGCCAATGCTCCTCAGAAAACCCGTGGCAAGGGCAATGACTTCAGCCCTGAAGTATATAACCACGGCAAGCCATGTGGCAGTGTTAAGGGCCACGTCAAAGGCAAGGCCCTGGTCCGGCCAGTCCGTGAGACGGGGCAGAAGTATGAGGTGCGCTGTCGAGGATATGGGAAGGAACTCGGTAATGCCCTGCACAAGGGCGAGCACAATGGCATGAAAAATGCTCATGAGAGAAATCTGCCTTTCATTTAAGGAAAGTCTGATTTATTCTGACTTTCCGGCAACACAGGGATGTGTTGCCATTTTCTACAACTGTAAGTTGTTGAAAATGTGAGAAAAAGAAAAACCGCGCTTTTTCTTTTTCGTCTCTGAATAATTCAGGGACGAATTATTCAGAGGTTCCTTAAGAGGATAATTATCAGGCAAGGTTGAGTGGAAGGGCCTCGGGGTCCCTTTCCATGGCATGAATGACCTCTCTTGCGTACCTGGCCTCCACGGCAAGGCCCAGTCTTTCCGCGCCCTTGAGGGCCCTTTTTATCATCTTCTTGCCGGTCTTGGCGTCATCCTTGAATACAATCTCGGCCCTTGATATAAGACAATATACAAGGCCCCGCCTGTCACCTGTCTCCTTGAACAGGGCCTCTGCCCCGGTAAAGGCCCGAAGAGCGAGTTTGTCGCGCCCCAGCATCTGACGGCTCGTCCCCAGGCCCCAGAGCGTGTAGGCGTAACTCACCCTGTCGCCCATCTTCTTGTAAAGGGAAGAGGCCCGCCTGAAGAGCGCCAGCGATTCACTGAACCCGCCGCCCATCCTCGTGGCGTTCGCCATGCCACAGTACGAATAGGCCCTCCCAAAGGTATCTCCAAGAGCGTTGAATATGGTATTGGCCTTCTTGTAATATCTGTACGAGGCCCTTATATCGCCTGCTACACGTGAGGCCCCGCCAAGGCCAGTCAAGGAAAAGGCAACGCCGTGGCGGTCCCGCATGGCGGCGTACATTGATCTTGCCTCGCTGAAGTCCTTTATGGCGCCCCCAAGGTCTCCCCTGAGTCTCCTTGCGCCTCCCCTGGCCCAGAGCGTAAATGCAACGGCAGGTCTGTCGGAACGGTTACGGTAAAAGCGGAGCGCGCCGTTAAAAATCTTCATGGCCTCGGGGAACCTGCCAGTGGCCCTATAGCAGAGCCCCTGTCCCACGAGGGCGTCACGGGCGCCTTCTTCATCGCCCATGGAAAGAGAGGACTTTTCGGCCTTAATATAGGCCCGCGCGCTCTTCTTGAAATCCCCTGTAAGGCGCAGGCAATCTCCCACCGCGTAGGCGCAGTCCCTCTTTAGCGGAATATCACCGTCTGCGAGTCTTCCGGCCTCTTCATAGAGGAGCGCCGCCGCGCCGAACCTTGACCTATCGCGCTCTTTATCGGCAAGGCCCACAAGATAAAGGGCCTCGTCCACCCCGCCGCTGGCCGTCTCATTCCCTGCCCCTCGCCCCACTACGTACCCGCCTCCTCGGTGCCCTTTAAGCCCCCGGTGTCTTCCACTCCTTCTGACGCTTTCGCGCCCTCGCCCTCTTCCTCGCTCTCGCCCCGGTGAAGGAGCGGAAAGCCAAGTTCCTCTCTTGTCTTAAGGTACCCCGCGGCGCATCTCCTCGCAAGGTCTCTTATCCTGCCTATATAGGCCGTCCTCTCGGCAACGCTTATGGCCCCGCGCGCGTCAAGGAGGTTAAAGGTATGAGAGCACTTGAGGCAGAGGTCATAGGCCGGAAGCACAAGGTCATCGTCAAGAAGCCTTGAGCACTCCTTCTCGTACATATTAAAGAGCTCGAAGAGCATGTCCTTGTCCGCGCCCTCGAAGTTATAGCGCGAGTACTCTATCTCGCCAGTAAGGTGAATGTCGCCGTAATCAATGTCCCTGTTCCACTTGAGGGCGAATACGCTGTCCACGTTCTGAAGATACATGGCGATTCTCTCGATGCCGTATGTAATCTCCCCTGGAACAGGCGATAGATCAATGCCGCCTGCCTGTTGAAAGTAGGTAAACTGCGTAATCTCCATGCCGTCGAGCCAGACCTCCCAGCCAAGGCCCCATGCCCCGAGCGTGGGAGACTCCCAGTCGTCCTCAACAAACCTGATGTCATGCTCAAGGGGGTTTATGCCAAGGGCACGGAGGCTCTCAAGGTATATTTCCTGAATATTATCGGGCGAGGGTTTGAGGATTACCTGAAACTGGTAGTAGTGCTGGAGCCGGTTTGGGTTCTCACCGTAGCGCCCGTCTGTTGGGCGTCTTGAGGGCTGAACATAGGCGGCCTTCCATGGTTCGGGGCCAAGGACCCTCAGGAAGGTGGCCGGGTGAAAAGTCCCTGCGCCCATCTCCATGTCATAGGGCTGCTTGAGAAGGCAGCCCTTCTCGGCCCAGAACTTCTGAAGGTTCATAACAAGGTCCTGAATGTACATCATCTCGTGTATACCTCTCTATCTGTTAATGGGACCTGCCTCTGTTCAAGAGGCCGGGGCTTGAAGTTTTCTCATCTGGTCCATGAAGTTCCTTGCCTTGAGGCCGTGGCCGAGCCTCGCCTTTATGAAGCGGTCAAGTATAGGCCCGGACTCGTTCAAGAAAAATTCCCCTGGCCTCAGTCTCCCGAGTTTATCCGTATTCATCCTCTCAACGGCCTGCATGAACATGGCCGTACCCCGGCTCATGGCCATGGTGGCGGGGTCAGAGGCCGAGCAGGCCGAGCAGAGAAGCCCACCCTTTTCAGTGCTGAAAGAGAGGCCCCTGCCGCCTGCGGGGTCCGTGAAAGCGGCCCCACAGGATACGCAACCGCTGAACCCGGGCATATAACCAAGTAATGATAATAACTTTACCTCAAAGAACCTGCAGATAAGCGCCGTATCCCCGCCGCTCTCCATAAGGGAGACAAAGTCCGAGAGAAGGTCGAAGACCGCAGGTTGCGAGAGCCCGGGGCGCGTGAAGGCCCCTGTGAGTTCAAGTAGATAACAGGCCGCCGCGAACCTCTCCAGATCGGCCCTCAGCCCATCAAAGCCCTCCACAAGAGCCGCGTCCTCTACCCTGACGAGTTCGCTCTTCTCGCTGTAATGGAAAAAGAGCCTTATGTGCGAGGCTGGCTCGAGCCTCCCCACAAAACGTCTTCTGCTTCTTCTGGCCCCCTTGGCCACGCCCTTGACCCTCCCAAAATCCCTGGTGCAGAAGGAGATCAGACGGTCAGATTCCCCAAGGTCAAAGGATCCGAGCACAATGGCCTCTGTCTCGTAATGTCCTCTTTTCATAGGAGCCCTGTCTTTATGAATATGGTGGCAAGGCCGAGGAAACTGAAAAACCCGCCTATGTCCGTGCAGGTGGTGACAAATATGCCCGCTGATATGGCGGGGTCCACCTTGAACCATTTAAGAAGAAGCGGTATGAAGGCACCGCTGAAGCCGGCTATTACGAGGTTCGCTATCATGGCGAGGAATATGAGGAGCCCCACGGCTGGCCCGGCGCCGAGTAGATAGGCTATGACCGCGGCGCCCGCGCCTATGAGGAGACCGTTAAGAAAACCGACGGCAACCTCCTTCATGAGTATCTTCTTCGCGTCCTTGAGTTCAAGCTCGCCAAGGGCGAGACTTCTGACCAGAACGGTAATGGTCTGCGTCCCGGCATTACCCCCCATGCCAGCCACAACGGGCATGAGGACAGCCAGTATGACAAGTTTTTCTATGGTGCCGGCAAAGACCTTAACGACCGAGGCCGCGAGAAAGGCCGTGCCAAGGTTAACGACGAGCCACGGGGCGCGCATCTTGATGGAGCGGCCCGGAGGGTCTGTAATGCGCTCCTCTTTGTTAAGACCGGCCATGCGGTAGAAGTCCTCGAAGATCTCCTCCTCGATTACGTCCACCACATCGTCAACAGTAATACGCCCGATAAGCACCCCCTCTTCGTCCACGACTGGAAGGGAGAGGAGATCGTACCGCTCAAAGAACCTTGCCACCTCTTCCTGGTCCACGTCCGCGGTGACCTTTATGGGGTCCTTGTCCATGATGCGCGAAATGCGCACATTTGGCGGGCTTACGATGAGCCTTGCCACGGGAAGGACACCTGTGAGGACCCCCCGTCTGTCCACTACAAAGATATTGGAGATGTTCTCGATGCCGGCGCTCTTCTTTCGAATCTCCTCGATACCCTCCTGAACAGTGGCGTCTCCTGAGACAGATACGAGCTCGGCCTGCATCTTTCCGCCCGCCGTATCCTCGGGATACTCAAGGAGCCTCTGCACCTCTCTGGCCTCCTCGACATCTATGCCATTGAGGACCTGTTTTGCGTCCTCTGCCGGGAGTTCGGAAATAATGTCCGCCGCGTCATCAGACTCCATCTCCTCGACCACCTTTATGAGGCGTTCGGGCTTGAGCGTATCAAGGAGTTTCTGCCTCTGATGCTCATCCACGTCAAGAAGCACCTCAGAGGCCACGACGTTGGTCAGGAGCTTGAAGAGTTCCATGGCATCCCTGTCGTCAAGCCCCTTGAAGATACGCCCCACGTCCGAGGCATGGAGGTCCTTTACAAGTTTCTTGATGGCCTCGCCTTTACGCGCGTCAAGGAGGTCTCTGAGCTCGTCTATATGGGTCTTTTTTATATCTGTCTTCATAAGCGTAGCACTAACGAAGGGGCCCGATACAGGACCCGCAGATGATGACGGGAAAAAGCGCTCAATTACTCTCTGGCAGGATAAGGCCCGGCCTCAACAATGCCTTCGGGCGCATGGCTTTGGTTATTATAGAGTAAATTTTAAAAAATTAACACAGAGAAAAAAGGCAAGTCAAGACTAATTCAGGAAGTGTTCGAATCGAAAGGATGGCCCTGCGGCGCTCTCGGCCAGGGTTAGCGTACTACCAGGACAGGCCCGTCCACGGCGCGAAGCACATACTCGGCAGTGCTTCCGAGTACGAGCTCAACAACCCTGGACCTGTGCGTGGCGCCCATGAAGAGCATATCATGGCCCGCCTCCTTGTAATACCTCTCTATCTCAAGGGGCGGCTCGCCCTTCAGTTCTTTGAACGAGCCCTTAATGTCATAGGACTTCAGATAATCCATGGCGTCTACAAGGTTCTCATCGGCCTCTCCGGCAGGACCCACCGAGGCCACTGTGAGCTCCCCGCCCGTAACCCTCGCGAATTCCGCCGCAAGACGCATGGCGTCATTGGCGTTATCGCTGCCGTCATAGACAAGAAGCGGATTTTTCACTGGGCTGAACTTCCGGGGGGCGACAAAGACAGGCGTCTGACTCCGCCTTACAACGCCCTCGGCGACTGAGCCCAGGAGCCCTGTCTCAAACTCCTCGGTCTCTCCCTTTCGCCCCAGGACAAGGAGGTCGGCGAGTTTTGCGGCCTTGCATATCTCCTTGGCCACGAGGCCCGTGGTCATCATGGTATCGGCCTTTATGGAGGCCTTCCTGCATATCTCTCCAAAACCCTCAAGCACGACCTTTCCACGCTCTTCAAGGGCCTGGCGCATCTTCTCGGAAAAATTAACAAAGGGCTCAATGCCCATGGAGGCCGAGAGGTCATAAAAAAAAGGCCCCTCAAGGAGAATGGTATCCACCACAAATATACCCTTCAGGGCGGAGTTGAACCGCCCGGCAAGGTAAGTGGCGTACCTGGCGGCGGCATTGCTGTTATTTGACCCGTCCTGGGCTACGAGAATGTTCTTTATCATAATAAGACCGGCTTGGCAAAGGGCACGGCAATTACGTGCACACCGTCGTCCTTGAGGACAACCTTGAATAGATCCCCTTCCTTCCATTTGAGTGTAAGAGGGACCTTTACCTTCTCGTCTATATGCCTCTTCAAGAACCTGGCCCCGTATTTCTTGCTGTAACCGGCCTCCACAAGGGCCTCCACGGCGGCGTCGTCCACGGAGAGGTCCTTTCCGAACTCACGGAGGCTCTCTCTTATGCCGCCAAGATAACGGAGCGAGAGTTCATGGACCTCTTCGCGCGTTAGCGGAGTAAAGACTATTATGTCGTCTATACGGTTAAGATACTCGGGGCTGAAGGTGCTCTCGAGGTCCTTCATAATGTCTTTCTTGAGGGCCTTTACGCTCTGGCCTTCGGGCATGAAACCCAGGGGGCGGACGTATTTTTTGAAAATCTCGGCCCCGATGTTGCTGGTCATGATGATAACCGTATCGCTGAAGTAGACCCTTCTTCCACGCCCGTCGGTGAGCCAGCCCTCGTCAAAGACCTGGAGAAAGAGATTCAGGACATAGGGGTGAGCCTTCTCGACTTCGTCAAGGAGGACCACGGAGTAGGGGTTCTCACGGACAGGGTTCGTAAGGAGCCCCCCGCGCTCGGAGCCTACTATGCCCCGGGGCATGCCAAGAAGTTTGTCCACAGCAAGTCCCCCGTCCTTGTACTCGCTCATATCAAGGCGTATCATCTTCTTCTCGTCGCCAAAGAGAAAACTGGCAAGCGAGCGCGCAAGTTCCGTCTTTCCAACGCCCGTTGGGCCAAGAAAGAGAAGCACGCCGTCGGGGCGGGCGTAATTTTCCTTGAGTGGCCCCTTGTTGAGGCGGAGCCGCCTTGCAAGGGACTCGATGGCCTCACGCTGGCCAACAACCCTCTTTGAGAGATCTCGCTCCATGAACTTGAAGCGTGCCGTTGTGTCACGAAAGATCATGTCTTCCGGTATCTTCGTCTCCTGAGAGATGACCTCTATTACGTCAGAAGCGCCAACAGGCTCGCCGGGCCGGCCTATCTCGACCTTTACGCAGGCCGTGTCCAGCCACCCTATGACCTTGTCGGGCATCTTGAGGCTTCGCATATAACGCCTGCTCATCTCAAGGGCCGTCTCCATGGCGCTATCGTCTATGGTCACGGAGTAGTTCTTCTCAAGCCTCTTCCTTATTCCAAAGAGAATCTTGCGCGTCTCGTCCACCGTGGGTTCCTCTATGTTCACGAGACGGAAACGCCGCGCCAGGGCCTCGTCCTCGGCAATGAACTCTTTATACTCCGAGAGCGTGGTGGCCCCTATTATCTGCACCTCGCCTCTTGCCAGGGTGGACTTCAGTATGTTGGCGGCGTCCGAGGGCACGCCCATGGCCGAGCCCGCGCCGATGAGGGTATGGGCCTCGTCCACGAAGAAGATAATGTTCTTTTTCTCCTTTATCTCCTTTATAATCTTCTCTATCCTGTCCTCGAACATGCCGCGGAAGATGGTACCAGCGACAATGGAGTTCATCTGTATGTTCACTATCTGCTTATCACGAAGCCTCTTTGGCACGCTCTCGGGGTTTGTCTCAATGCGTCTCGCGAGACCCTCGACAACGGCGGTCTTTCCGACACCGGGCTCGCCCACTACCATGACGGAATTGGAGCGCTCCACGTGGCAGAGTATCTCTATTACCTCGTCTATCTCCTTCTCCCTCCCTATAATGGGCGGGAGTTTATCAAGACGGGCAAGTTTATTCAGGTTTACGGCAAAGTGCTTGAGGTTCGGCGGAAGGTCGTATTTCTTGAGGAGTTCTTCCTTGAGTTCCTCCTTGCTCCGCACCTTGACGGAGATACGCCGCATGACGTAATCACGGTCAAGGCCGAAACTCCTGAAGACCTTTGCCGGAAGGCTGTTATTCTCCTGAAAGATGGCTATGAAGAGGTCTGTGGGCGTCACCTCTTCCCTGCCCCAGCGGTATGCCTCCTCTCTTGCTATCCTGAAGACATTCTTTGTGGCAGGAGGTATCTTGATGCCAAAGCCTATGTACTGACTCGTGACATTGAGGTGCTCGTTAAGGAAACTTATGACATGGCCGGCGTCGAGGTTAAGGTCTTCCATTACCTCTCTGAAAAAGGCCTTTTCCACGCGCGAAAAGGCCAGAAATAGGTGCTCAACGCCGAGGTAATAGTGCTCGCGCTTCTTGCTCTCCTCGAGTGCGAGATCAAGGACCCTCTCTGCCTTTGCCGAGAGTTTTTCCCTGAGGTTGTCTATTTCAGTCATCTCTACACCTTTAGCGCGTTAAAGGTCCTGATGAACATTCTAAGAGATCCATATGCCGCCCGACAAACCCATTCAGACCGCTTGGCCCTGGCATGGGGACCTCTGAGGATATGGGTCTCGTTCACAAGAAGCCGGAGACTTTTTCGCCCCTGGAGGACCTGATCTGCCGAAGACTTCTCAGCCTCCAGCGGCCTGCGTTATATACCCTGCCCCCTCTCCGGGCCAACTCGCCTCAGATATTATATCGTAAAAAATAAAAATTTTCCTTATTTTTTACCAGAGCCCTTTTCTCGGGTCCATTGGGTTAAGCCTCTCTACCTCCTCGATTAGTTCACGCGTTCTCCGGTCGGCCTTTTTTGGAAGGACTATCTTTATCTCGCAGTACTGGTCTCCATGGCCCCTGCCGCGCGATGCCTGCACGCCCTTTCCACGAAGGCGCAGTTTCTGCCCTCCCTGCGTACCTGCGGGTATCTTTATCCTCGCCGTGCCGGTAAGAGTAGGGACCTCTATCTCAGCGCCAAGGAGGGCCTCGCCAAGGGTCACAGGCACAGTGAGGAAGATATTATTGCCCTTTCTCCTGAAGTATGGATGGGGGTTTACAGTGGTTATGATATAGAGGTCACCCGGCGGGCCGCCGTCGTGACCCTCATGGCCCTTTCCGGCAACACGCACACGGGCGCCGTCCTGAATGCCAGGGGGTATCTTTATGGTAATCTTCTCTGGTCCCGTGCGTCTTGAGACAGTGACCTTTATTTCTGCGCCGCGCGCGGCCTGAAGAAAATCAAGGGTGAGCCTGTACTCAAGATCCTCGCCACGCACTGGCCCCCTTCTTCTTCCCCCCATGCCGAATATTTCGCCGAAGATGTCCTCGAACCCTCCCGGCGCGCCTGGTCCGCCAAAACCCCCGAACCCCCCGCCCCCCTCGCCGCCGCCAAATCCGCCAAAGCCTCCCGGCGGCCAGGGTCCGGCTCCCGGCCCTCCCTCTCCAAAGGAGACACGCCCCGTAAGGTCATAGTCCTCCTTCTTCTTCGGGTCACCGAGCACTGAGTAGGCCTCGTTTATCTCCTTGAACCTCCGCTCCATGTCCTTGTCGCCGGGGTGGAGGTCAGGGTGGTACTTTCTCGCAAGGCTCCTGTAGGCCTTTTTTATCTCATCCGCGGAAGCCCCGCGGGAGACACCAAGTATCTCGTAATAATCCTTTGCGGCCATGAAGAGTAATCTTTCCTCATAATTAAGGTCTTATCAAAAAAACAAGGGGGGTCTGTACGGCCCCGGTAAGTACAGTCACCCCCTGGCAGTACAGTCACCCCCCTTGAAGGGAAAGATAACACCTTACTAATAAAAAAACAAGTTTACTTGGCGGCGCTCTCCCCGCTCTCGTCAACTACCTCGGCGTCCACTACGTCGCCCTCGGGTTTTTCGCCTCCTTCGGCGCCGGCCCCTCCGCCTGCCTGCTCGGCGGCGGTGGCCTCCTTGTACATCTGCTCGGCGAGTTTATGCGACGACGCGGTAATCTTCTCCATTGCCGCCTTCATTTCGTCAACGGATTTATCGCCCTCAAGGGCCTTCTTGCCCTCGGCAATGGCCTCCTCAACGGCCTTGGCCTCATCCTCGGAGATCTTGTCCTTGTTCTCCTTGAGGAGTTTTTCCGTGGAGTACACGAGGCTGTCGAGCTGATTTCGCATGTCTATGCGTTCTTTCCTCTCCTTGTCCTCCTCTGCGTGGGCCTCGGCCTCCTTGACCTTGGCCTCCACCTCGTCCTTGGAGAGCCCGCTTGAGGCGGTTATGGTTATGTTCTGCGTCTTGTTGGTGGCCTTGTCCTTTGCCGAGACGTTAAGTATGCCGTTGGCGTCGATGTCAAAGGTCACCTCTATCTGCGGAACCCCCCTTGGTGCGCTGGGGATTCCCACAAGATGGAACCTCCCGAGCGTGCGGTTGTCAGCGGCCATCTGCCTCTCGCCCTGAAGGACGTGTATCTCCACCTGGGTCTGGTTGTCAGCGGCAGTGGTAAAGACCTCCTGCTTCTTTGTGGGTATGGTGGTGTTACGCGGGATGAGGGTGGTCATCACGCCGCCAAGGGTCTCAAGGCCAAGGCTCAGAGGCGTTACATCGAGAAGGACCACGTCCTTTACATCTCCGGCGAGCACGCCTCCCTGTATGGCCGCGCCTATGGCAACGACCTCATCGGGGTTAACGCCCTTGTGGGGCTCCTTTCCAAAGAAGTTCTTGACGAACTCGGTTATGGCGGGCATACGCGTCATGCCGCCCACCATGACCACCTCGTTTATATCCGAGGCGCGAAGCCCGGCGTCCCTCAAGGCCGCCTCACAGGGGGCCTTGCTCCTCTTCACGAGGTCTTCCACGAGTTGCTCGAGTTTGGCCCTTGAGAGCCTCATGACAAGGTGCTTGGGACCCGAGGAATCGGCGGTGATGAAGGGCAGATTTATCTCAGTCTCGGCAACGCTCGATAGTTCTATCTTGGCCTTCTCAGCGGCCTCCTTGAGCCTCTGAAGCGCCATCTTGTCCTTGGAGAGGTCCACGCCCTGGTCTTTCTTGAACTCAGCGGCAAGCCAGTCTATGATGCGCTGGTCAAAGTTGTCACCACCGAGATGCGTGTCGCCATTGGTGGCCTTTACCTCGAATACCCCGTCTCCAACCTCAAGTATGGATACGTCGAAGGTGCCTCCGCCAAAGTCGTAGACAACAATCTTCTCTTCTTTTTTCTTGTCCATGCCATAGGCTAGAGACGATGCCGTGGGCTCGTTTATGATCCTCTTCACCTCAAGGCCGGCTATCTGACCGGCGTCCTTCGTGGCCTGGCGCTGTGCGTCGTTAAAGTAGGCCGGCACGGTGATAACGGCCTCTGTCACGGCCTCGCCAAGGTATGCCTCGGCGGCCCTCTTGAGTTTCTGCAGTATTATGGCGGAAATCTCGGGAGGAAGATACTCTTTACCCATATTGTCCGAGTGAATGGCGGCCCTGCCCTGGCTGTCCTTTATGACCTTGTAGGGGACCATCTTCATCTCGTCATTGACCTCTTCGTACTTGCGCCCCATGAAGCGTTTTATGGAGAATATGGTGTTCTCCGGGTTGGTGACGGCCTGACGCTTTGCCACCTGCCCCACGAGGGTCTCCTTGTCCTTTGTAAAGGCCACAACAGAGGGGGTAATCCTGCTGCCCTCCTCGTTGACTATTACCTTGGGCTCTCCGGCCTCCATGACGGCGACAACGGAGTTCGTCGTGCCAAGGTCGATGCCTATTATCCTTCCCATTACCTTCCTCCTCGATATTTTTTTTATCTTAAGGAAAGTCTTATTAATTCAGACTTTCCTCAACACAGGGATGTATTGCCATTTCTTAAATAGACGCTACTTGGCCCATAACCTTCAAGGGCCGCGATTCTAATGTATGAACACGGGACCCTGATGTCAAGGCAGGGCAAGGCGTTTATCGGGTATTTTTAAGCGCAGGGGAAAATTTAAGGAAATCCGGGGGGGGGGGGGGGGATTTTAAAAAAAACGTTAATGTTCCCACGGGTGGGGGGGGAGAGGGGGCGAGGCGCATGGGGGCGCTCTTTTGCGCGGTGTATATCTGGGGGGCAGGGGGGGGGGCCCTTAACCTT
>CAYYJQ010000052.1:0-12209 GCA_964472295.1 uncultured Thermodesulfobacteriota bacterium
ATTAACTCAGCGAAACCGTCTGAGACGGATTTTGCTGAGAGTCCTGACTGGCTCCCGGGGAGGGATTCGAACCCCCGACAGGGTGGTTAACAGCCACCTGCTCTGCCGGCTGAGCTACCCGGGATTTCTCAACTGTTTTAAACTGCTTTTATACTATACGCAGATGGCGAAAGTCAAGATTTTTATATCCCGCAAGCGCCCCCTCTCTAATCAACCCAACCCCTTGATAGCGGAAGGGAGAAAGCCGCTTTTCAGAAAGAGGGGGGCTCATTAAGAGAGGGTTCACTACACTAATCCTGCTTCTTTTTATCTTCCCGGATTCGCTCCCTTCCCGCCTTGCATCCCTTCTTTTCCCATGACGCGCACCTGTCCAGGGTCGACGAGTATTATCTCGGCACTGCCCTTATATTCACGAAGGACCCCGGTTACTGATAGCGTCTTTTGGGAAAAATGCAAGGGCTCCATACCCTTGCCCCTGAAGTAGGCAAGGGCTTGGGGAAAGATAACAACAGTAAATTTTGCTCTCTCCCATCGCGACCCTCTCGCGTCCCTTTCACTCCCGCCAAATTCCACAAAGAGGGCGCGGGGCGTCTCTTTAACACGCCTTACGCGTCCACTCACCGTGGCCATCCTGCCGATATAACGGGCCGCTTCCTCCGGGGTTACAATAATTGCGCCTGCAGAGCCCCCCCTGCTCCGCCAGATTCCCCTGGCCGCGCTCCTTGCCTGCCAGACAAGCCTCTCCATGAGGGCCCTCTTCTCAAGACCGCATGGTGGTATGAAGAGCGGGCGGGCAAGGCCCCTTGAGAGGAGTTCTCCGTTCACGAGCCTGCCCCCGGCATAGACCCAGGCAAGGGTCCTGCCGTATCTATCCTTTTTTTCTTTCCCACACTCAACTATCCCGACCCCTCCGCCTTGAAGAAGATACCTGTTAATCTTCCGAGCCTCCCTGAAGAAGGGCTCGCCCCTCTCTGGCGTATCAATTCCTATATAACGGATGTGCTCCCCTGTGGTGGTTACAATCGTGTCTCCATCTATTACGCGCGCCACGTTAATCGTCCTGCGGCCCGTAGCCGAGGCCCCAGGGGCTGAGATGGAAAGGACAGAAAAGGAAAAAAAGAGCAGAAGAAAAAGAGAGACGCGCCCAGGGAGACCTGGCCAAAGGCGGTAATCAAGGGGCTTCCTATCCATGGAAGGCGGCCTTCCTTAAAAGGATGATTCGGGCTTAAACTTCCGCCAGGGCCCTAAAGACAGGGCACCCTACTCTATGAAGACTACCACAAAAGAGGGAGGGCAACGTAAAAAAACTCTGTTGAAAGAGCACGAAAGGACTAAGGGGGGGGACTCTGAGGGCTTAATGGAATTGAGGAAGAGGAGGTTGCCGAGGCTACCACCTTTCCCTGAGGATATGTATCTCCTCCTGGAGCATCTTTATCTCTTTACCTACAAGACCAAAATCATGGACATCATTGGAGAGGTCGTCGTTGATTTCCACAAGTTTTGTATCAACGATATTATTGAGCCTGTTGTACTCCCTGCTCATTTCCTCGAAGTTGCCTATAAGGTTGTTCACATTGGAGACAAAGCGGCGTATATGCAGGTCGTCGCCATCTCTTACAGAGAGCCTGCGCGTAAGTTCTCCTGATGAGATGAGCTTCATCTCGTATTCGAGCCTCCTGAAGGGGCCCACCATCTTGTAGACAAAAATAGCGCAGAGGAAGAGGATAAGCGAGACATATCCTCCGACGAGGATAAGTATATAGGCGGCAAGGCTGAGGTCAAACTTCGTGAGAAGCCAGCCCGCTACAGACTGAAGTACAACTCCGCCAAGAAGGGTTACAACGGCTATTACAGCAATGGATAGCTGTAGTTGCTTGGCTGAAAAAAGGCCGCGCTGGTTCTTTCGCTCCATCTTCGGCGTATAACCTCCGCTCATAGTAGCGCCTTTCTCCTCTTCTTATACTGCAAACACAACATGCTTGTCAATACAACCCTATAGTATCACAGGGGAAAAGGCTTGGTTGTGACATGAATCACACTTTTGGGGAAGCGCTGAATAATTCATGGCTAAATTTTTATGATAAGAAAGAAAAAAAGGTGTCTTTCCCTCTTTCCAATATTTCAAGGGCCTGAGGAGGCCCGAGAGTATGGTGGTCTGAGTAGGGGCTTAAGTGATTTCTGAAAAAATCAGGCTTTCCACGGAACAAAAATGGCTTGACTGCTGGTTTTGGTGAACTTAAGATATTGGTGTATGAGCGAATTAAGGCCAGAAAAGGGGATAACCTTAATGATGGAGAGGCCTGTGAAGACAAAGATAGTCCGGATTGAGAAGGGTAAGGAGGGGGTGGCCCTGCCTGAAGAGTATCTAATGGAGCTGGAACTTATCCCCGGCGCTGAAGTGGAGGTAATGCTTGACAAGAAACGGCGGTGGATAATCATGCGCCCGCTCCATGGAGAGGACTTTCTGGAGCACTTCAGGGACACCATTGACCACATGGCTTAGATGTAGGAGTGAGAGCCACTCTTTTTTGATAAAGATTTCAGGGGGCAAGGGGTATGCGCGCCCCTTGCCCCCTTGTATTATGGCAATAATGGCAAGAGGAGGCAGACCTTAAGGCCCCTTTTTCCCCCTCCCCCCTCAGGCCCCCTCAATGATGGGTATGACGCTCCGTTCCTGCCCGATGGCCATGATATGGGCTCCGTGACAGAATTTTTTGAGTTCGCGCACCTGCCTTGAAGCTATCTCAATACCCTTTTTCAATTGGTCGGGCGCGGCGTTGAGTTCGTCAATGTATTCAGGGGGGACGTTGACACCAGGGACGTTTTTATTAAGAAACTCGGCCATCTTCGCAGATTTAAGGAGAAGTATGCCGCCGAGTATCCTTACATCCGGGAACTCGGAGACGGCCCGGTCAAAGAACTCCTTGAACCTCTCCATGTCGTATATGGCCTGGGTCTGGAAGAACCTTGCCCCTGCCATTATCTTTTTTGCGAACTTTATCCCCTCGGGCTCCCATGGGTCGGCCTCGGGGGCCACCACAGCGCCAGTATAAAACCCCGTGCCACCGCGAAGTTCCTTGCCGTTCATGTTCCTGCCATCGTTGAGGCCGCTGATGGTATGGATGAGTTGAACGGAATCAAGGTCAAAGACGGGTTTTGCGCCCCTGTGGTCTCCGGCGCTCACGTGATCGCCGGAGAGGGCAAGTATATTCTTTACGCCAAGGACCCAGGCCCCGAGAAGATCGGACTGTATGCCAAGGCGGTTCCTGTCCCTGCATGTCATCTGAAATACAGGCTCTATGCCTTCTTCCATAAGAAGCACAGAGCAGGCAAGGGACGATAGCCTCATTACGGCGCGCTGGTTGTCCGTGACATTGGCCGCCACGATGGTATCACGGAGGAGACGCGCCTTTTCCAGAAAGGCCGTGGTGTCCGTGCCCCGGGGCGGGCATATCTCGGCGGTTACAACGAAGTTTCCGGCTTCGAGTTCTGCCTGCAGTTTACTTACTTCCGCCATTCCTTAAACTCCTTAAAAGCAGAGCCCTGTTGAGAGGGCCCTCCTGCGATAAGCCATTTTGCCACTGCATTTCAAGAATATTCACAGGGTTCTCAGAAAAAATTCAGCGCAAAGCCCTCGATTATGGACTGAAAGAGCGTGGCCCCGTCCGTGCCGCCGAGTATCTCCTCACTGGCCCTCTCGGGGTGGGGCATCATGCCGAGGACATTTCCCTTCTCGTTAATAATACCCGCGATATTATCCACCGAGCCATTTGGGTTGGTCTCGGGAGAGACAACGCCATTTGCATCAGAGTACCTGAAGACAACGCCGTCCCTGTCAAGGAGGGCGTCGAGCTCCGGCCCGTCAAGGAAGAAGTTCCCATCACCATGGGCAATGGGCATAGTGACCACATCTCCCTCGTTGTAGCATGAGGTAAAACTGGTGCCGCTGTTCTCCACGAGAAGATGCACGTCCGAGCAGATGAACTTGAGTCTCCTGTTCATCATGAGGGCCCCGGGAAGGAGACCGGCCTCGGTAAGTATCTGAAAACCATTGCATATCCCAAGAACCAGGCCGCCCCTCTTCGCAAAACCGACGACCTCGGCCATAACGGGAGAAAAACGCGCGATAGAGCCTGTGCGGAGGTAGTCTCCGTAAGAGAACCCGCCCGGGAGGACCAGGCAGTCAAAGCCCTTTAAGTCTGTCTCCTTGTGCCAGACATAAGATGCGTCCTGGCCCATTACGTGTTTAAGCACATGGTAGCAGTCATGGTCGCAGTTGGACCCGGGAAAGACTAAAATTCCAAATTTCATCTCTTCAGCACCCTCCCGTTATGTGAAAAAATGGGCTCCATCAGCCGCGCTCTATCCTGTAGTCCTCGATAACAGGGTTTGAGAGGAGTTTCTCGCACATCTCTTCAAGTCTCTTCTCCTCGTCCGCACCCTCGGGGGCGTCGAGTTCTATCTCCATGAACTTCCCTATCCTCACGTCCTTCACCTCGGAAAAGTCCATGGAGCGGAGCGCACCGAGCACGGCGCTCCCCTGTGGGTCGAGGACACCTTTTTTTAGCGTCACGTAAACTCTTGCCTTCATGACATCACCTTTCCGAGGACCTCTTCATAGGCCTCCTCTACTGAGCCAAGGTCGCGTCTGAACCTGTCCTTGTCAAGTTTCTCTCCAGTATCACTGCGCCAGAGCCTGCACCCGTCAGGCGTTATCTCGTCTGCAAGGAGAATTTCACCGTTGTCCGTGCGGCCAAACTCGAGTTTAAAGTCCACAAGCGTAATGCCGCGGTCGGCGAAGAACTCCTTCAGGTAATCGTTCACCATGAAGGCCGTCTCCTTTATCTCCTTGAGTTCATCCTCGGCACATAGCCCGAAGGCCGCCACATGGTAGCCGTTTATCATGGGGTCTCCAAGGGAGTCGTCCTTGTAGTAAAGCTCGAAGACCGTCTTCTCAAGCGCCGTGCCCTCCTCGACACCCATCCTCTTTGAGAGCGACCCGGCGGCTACGTTTCGCATGACCACCTCAATGGGGATTATCTCCACTTTTCTTACGACCATCTCACGGTCGCCGTCAGTGGAGACAAAATGGGTCTTTATGCCGCGCTCCTCAAGGTACTTGAATATGCGTGTGCTGATGGCGTTATTCATGACGCCCTTGTTTATTATGACCCCTTTTTTCTCGCCGTTAAAGGCCGTGGCGTCGTCCTTGAAGTACTGAACGATGAGGCCCGGGTCGTCCGTGGCATAGAGTATCTTTGCCTTGCCCTCGTATATCTTATCGAGTTTTTTCATTGTAATTCTTCTCGCCTCCCGCAGAAAATATCTTTTGTCAGGCCTTTAGAAAGACCCTCTTGAATATATATGGGACATTCTCAATGTAGGGCTTAAGGTCAAAACACCCTCTTATATCCGAGGGGGTAAGGACCTTCGCTACTTCACTATCCGCCATGAGGGCCTCCCTGAAGTCCGGGCCGTCCTCTCCACCCTTCCATACTGCCATGGCGTTTCTCTGCACAAGGGCATAGGCGGCCTCGCGGGTTAGTCCCCTGTCTGTAAGTTTCAGAAGGACCCTCTGCGAGAAGACAAGGCCCTTTGAGCGCTCCATGTTGCGCCTCATGTTCGCGGGATACACGACAAGGCCCTTAAGGAGCCCTGTAATACGGACGAGCATGAAGTCAACGAGCGTGGTGGCGTCAGGCCCGATGACGCGCTCCACGGAAGAATGGCTTATGTCGCGCTCGTGCCAGAGGGCCATGTTCTCAAAAGATGTGCCCGCATAGCCGCGCACAAGGCGCGCAAGGCCCGTAAGGTTCTCCGAGAGTATGGGGTTGCGCTTATGGGGCATGGCAGACGAGCCCTTCTGTCCCTTTGTAAAGGGTTCCTCGGCCTCCAGGACCTCTGTCCTCTGAAGGTGCCTTATCTCAAGGGCTATCTTCTCCATGGAGGCGGCGAGTATGGCAAGGGCGCTGAAGAACTCGGCATGGCGGTCGCGCTGGACGACCTGAGTAGCAACGGGCTCGGCACGGAGGCCAAGGCTCTTGAGGGCAAAGCGCTCCACCCGCGGGTCAACGCTTGAGAAGGTCCCAACTGCGCCAGAGAGTTTTCCGTATGAGATAACCTCTCTGGCCTTCTTCATGCGCTCAAGGTTCCTCTTCATCTCATCATACCAGAGGGCGAACTTCAAGCCCATGGTGGTGGGTTCGGCGTGTATGCCGTGCGAGCGGCCCATCATCACGGTGTTCATATGGCGATATGCGCGCCTCTTCAAGATGGTCATCAGCGGCCTTATGCGCTTCATGATAATGGACGCGGCGTCTCGAAGGAGGAGGGCAAAGGACGTATCAAGGACATCGGAAGAGGTAAGGCCCATGTGAATAAAGCGTGATTCCGGGCCAAGTGACTCTGATACAGATGTAAGAAAGGCTATTACGTCATGCTTTACGACGCGCTCTATCTCGTCAATGCGCTTTACATCAAAGCGCGCCTTTTTCTTTATCTTCGCGAGTTCGCGCTGAGGTATCTTTCCGAGCCTTGCCCATGCCTCGCAGGCGGCGATTTCCACATCGAGCCATTTTTGAAACTTTGTCTCAGGGCTCCACAAATCTCTCATCTCTGGAGTCGAGTATCTATCTATCAATTTTTATATCCACCCTTTCATATATGGCAGGCAGTCTTTCCCGTGGGCGCGGCCCATCGTTCCTGCCATCCAATTTTTTGGCGGGCAGTGACCGCCCTACTATTTGTCGGGTTTCGCTTGCGATCTACCCAACCGAGAACTTGTTGGTGGGCACAGCCCACCCTACCCCTACGAGAACTTTTTTCTTTTGGTGGCACAGCCCACCCCTATTGGTTTTCTTTGACGCGGTTTCTTACTGGTGAAGTGTGCCTATCATGCGTCACGACTCAAAATCCAGAGGTACATCGCCACCCAATCAAAAAACTTTCTTTTTTCCAAAAGAAAGTGGAAGGTTTTTCTTTGTCGCGGTTCCTTCCCGGCAGAGCGTACCTCTTATGCGTCATAATCCAAAAATTTAGAGAGACACAGCCGCCCAATCAAAAGACTTTCTTTTTTCTAAAAGAAAATTGGAAATATCTTATTGTCTTTTGGCGGGCAAAGGCCGCGATTTTTACTCTTTTTTTCTATCTTTTCCCGCCACTATGTACTTTTTAAGGGCCTCGAACTTTTCTTCTCCCATGCCCCTTACGCTCTTGAGGTCATCGATGCTCTTGAAGCCCCGTCTTTTCTCTCTCTCCGCGATAATGGTCCTGGCCGTGGTCCTCCCGACACCGGGCAGCAACATAAGGGCCTCGGCGTCGGCGGTATTGATGTCCACGGGAAAGCCGGGGAATGGGCCATCAGCGGCCTCCGGGACCCTTGTCCACGGCTGGGGCAGATTGCCCTGGTGGTAGATGAAGAAGGCAAGGACCAGTATGGCGGCAAGGATAATGTATGCCGCATACCTTGGGTCCCTTTTTTCAGACGGCTTCACTTCCTCTGCCTTGCCCCTTTTTTCACCCTCTTGTTCCCCCTCTTCTTTTTCTTCCTGTCTTTATACAACTTATACTCAAGGCTGTCCACAAGGGCCTGCCATGAGGCCTCGATAACGTTCTCCGAGACGCCCACGGTTCCCCACTTATCCACGCCGTCGCCGGACTCCACAAGGACCCGGACCTTTGCGGCTGTGCCCTCCTGGCCCTCGAGGACGCGGACCTTGAAGTCTATTAGGCGCACATCCCTGAGGCCCGGGTAGAACCTCTCAAGGGCCTTTCTGAGGGCCCTGTCCAGGGCGTTCACAGGGCCGGTGCCCTCGGCGGCGGTATGCTCGACCTCGCCCTCGACCTCGAGTTTTATAGTGGCCTCGGCGCGCGGGATGCGGTCGCCCGGTCTCTTCTCGTCGATGACGCGAAAGCCAAGAAGATTAAAACAGGTCTTCTTTTTCTTGAGGGCCTCCTGCACGAGGAGTTCAAAGGACGCCTCGGCGCCCTCGTACTGAAAGCCTTCGTTCTCAAGGGTTTTAAGCCGTGAGAGGACATCCTTCACAACAGGCGAATCGCTCCGAACGTCAAGGCCCAGTTCCTCGGCCTTGGAGACGATATTTGAGCGGCCCGAGAGGTCCGAGACAAGGACGCGCCTGTGGTTTCCCACGCTCTCGGGCTCTATGTGCTCGTATGTGAGTGAAGTCCTCCTGACGGCGCTTACGTGCATTCCGGCCTTGTGGGCAAAGGCGCTCCTGCCAACGTATGGCTGGTGCTTTCGCTCGGAGATATTGGCTATCTCGTAGACAAAGCGCGATGTCTCGCGAAGTCTGGCGAGGCGGTCTCTCTCGATGCAGTGAAGGTTCATCTTGAGTTCCATGGCCGGTATTACGGAGCATAGGTCCGCGTTGCCCGCGCGCTCGCCAAAGCCGTTTATGGTGCCCTGCACCATGGCGGCGCCCTCGCGCACGGCGGCAAGGGTGCTTGCAACGGCGGTACCGGCGTCGTTATGGGCGTGCATGCCGATTGGCGCGTCAAGGCCCTCGCGCACGCGGGCGACTATTTCAGCCACCTCGAAGGGCAGGGTCCCTCCGTTGGTATCGCATAGAACGACGTAGTCGGCTCCCGCCTCATGGGCGGCCCTGATGGCCTTCATGGCATAGGCGGGGTCGGCCTTGAAGCCGTCAAAGAAGTGCTCGGCATCGAAGAAGACCCTGTCCTTTCTCTTCTTGAGATACGATACTGTCTCGCCTATCATATCGATGTTTTCGGTGAGCGAGACGCGAAGGGCCTTTTGAACATGGAACTTCCACGTCTTGCCAAATACGGTAACCACCGGGGCCGAGGCCTTGAGGAGGTTTTTTACGTTCTCGTCATTGCCGACCTTTACGCCGGCGCGGCGTGTGGAGCCAAAGGAGACAAGGGTCGAGTGCGTGAGCCTCTGAGACTCCATGGCCCTGAAGAACTCGATGTCCCGGGGGTTTGAGCCGGGCCAGCCGCCCTCGATGTAGTGGATGCCGAGGTCGTCGAGACGCAGGGCCACGCGCACCTTGTCCTCCACGGAGAAGGCAACCTCCTCGGCCTGCGTTCCGTCACGGAGCGTGGTGTCGTAGAGGAGTATCTTTTTTGTGGTCTTTCTGGTCATGATATATTTGTCGGGTTTCGCTTCGCTATAGCCAACTCTTTTTTTGGTGGGCAGTGCCACCCTGCAAGTCTTACCAGCGGCCCGCAGGGCCGCTGGTAGTGGTTTTCTTTACTCCACTTTCTTTTTTCAAAAAGAAAGTGGAAAATTTTCAATATGCGGGCGCAGCCCGCTTCTTTCCCTTCTCTTTCTTCTCTTACGTCTCTTTTCCCGGCTCTTCGCCGAGGTCAAAGGCCCTATGCAGTACTCTTACGGCGAGTTCCATATACTTTGAGTCAACGACGCAGGATATTTTTATCTCCGAGGTGGATATCATCTCTATATTTATGCCCTCGCCTGCAAGGACCTCGAACATCTTCGAGGCGATTCCTGCATGGCTCTTCATGCCCGCGCCCACTATGGAGACCTTGGAAATATCGCGGTCGCCCAGTACGTCGCGGGCGTCTATATTGCCGGCCGTCTCTCTTGTGATGCGCATGGCCTCGTCAAAGTCGCCTTCCGAGACCGTGAAGGTAAGGTCTGTCGAGGCGTCCCGCCCGATGTTCTGGACTATCATGTCCACGTTTATTCCGGCGTCTGTAAGGGGCTTGAAGATACGGGCCGCTATGCCGGGCCTGTCGGGCACTCCCACGACAGATATTTTCGCCTCGTCTCTCTCGAATGAAATTCCAGAGACCACCACTTTTTCCATTTCCTCATCCTCCGTTGTAACGAGCGTGCCCTCGGCATCTGTGAAAGAAGACCTTACGAGAACTGGTATGGAGAACTTTCTGGCGAACTCCACGGAGCGCGTCTGGAGGACCTTTGCCCCGAGGCTCGCGAGTTCGAGCATCTCGTCATAGGATATCTTCTTGAGTTTCCGTGCGTCATGGCATAAGCCGGGGTCTGTTGTAAAGACGCCTTCGACATCGGTGTATATCTCGCAGACCTCTGCCTCGAGGGCCGCGGCAAGGGCCACGGCGGTTGTGTCCGAGCCGCCCCTTCCAAGGGTCGTCACCTCGCCGTCCACTGTTATGCCCTGAAAGCCGGGGACCACGACGACAAGGCCATCGTCGAGTTTTTTCTTTATGGTCTCTGTCCTTATGTCCTTTATACGCGCCGAGCCGTGGTCGTTATCAGTAAGTATGGGTATCTGGTGGGCAAGGAGCGATATTGCCGGAGTGCCCATCTCAGAAAGCGTAAGGGCGAGAAGACCTGCCGTGACCTGCTCGCCGCTTGATACTATTACATCATACTCGCGTCCCGGAGGAGCAGAAGCAATGCCTCGCACAAGGCCCACAAGGCGGTTTGTCTCGCCCGCCATTGCGCTTACGACCACTACGAGGCCCGCGCCCTCCTTTGCCGCCGCGGCAACGCGCCCGGCAACGCCCCTTATGCGCTCCAGGTCGGCAACAGAGGTGCCGCCGTATTTATGAACTATGATAGACACGGCCTCTGTACCTATCTCCTGCGTCTTGCCATCTTGTGCACGGCCATGTTATGGGTGTCTTCGGCGGCCTCGAAGACGAGTTCCGGTAGCGTTGGGTGTGCGTGCACGGTCTCTATAATGTCGCGCGTCTTCATGCCCGCGCGCACGGCAAGGGCCGCCTCTCCGATGAGGTCTGTTGCGTGGGCGCCCACTATGGAGGCGCCGAGAACAACGTCCGTGCCCTTGTCGGCGAGTATCTGCACAAAGCCCTCTGTATCGCCCATGCCAAGGGCCTTGCCGCTCGCGGCATAGGGGAACCTGCCCACATTCACCTCAACACCCCGCTCCTTTGCCTCTTTTTCCTTGAGACCAACCGCCGCTATCTCGGGGTCCGTGAATATGCCGTATGGTATGGCAGAGTAGTCCATGGTCTCGTTCTTGCCAAGGGCGTTGGCGACGGCCACTACTCCCTGGGCCGAGGCCACGTGGGCAAGGAGCATCTTACCCGTGACATCGCCTATGGCGTATACGCCCCTCTTCGTTGTCTCAAGCCTTTCGTTTACCTTTATCCTCCCCCTCTCCACTTCCACACCGGCCTCTTCGAGGCCGAGCCCGGCGGAGTTGAAGGCCCGCCCTATTGTGACGAGGACCTTCTCGGTAATGAACGTCCTTCCGTCCTTGAGGGTGGTCTTTACCTGCTTCTCGTTCTTGACGGTTACGTCCTCGACCTCCACGCCAGTGAGGACGCTTACGCCGCTGTCTTTAAAACCCTTTGCTATGACGCGCGAGACCATGCGGTCTTCCGTGGCAAGGAGCGAATCGAGGAGTTCGACTACAATGCAGTCCGCTCCAAAGGCCGAGAATATGGCGGCAAACTCGCATCCCATGACGCCCGCGCCTATTATTAGCATACTCTCGGGGACCTCCGTAAGGTTCAGCGCCTCGGTGGAGGTAATGACCGAGCGACCGTCAATATTAAAGGCCGGTATGAGGGCAGGCTCGGAGCCTGTCGCCAGTATGATGGACTTTGCGCCAATGGTCTCAATGGAGCCGTCAGGGGCCGTAACACGCACCCTGCCCTCTCCTTCAAGGGTTCCAGCGCCCCTTATCACCTCGACGCCATTACCCTTCAGGAGCCCCTCGACGCCTCCCACGAGTTTATCCACCACTTCGTCCTTACGCCGAACGGCGCGGGCCATGTTGAAGGATACCCCGGACGTATCCACGCCGAACTCGGCGGCCCCTTTCACGGCCTTTATCCTCTTGGCGGAATAATAGAGGGCCTTTGTGGGGATACAGCCCCTGTTGAGGCAAGTACCGCCGACGCGGTCACGCTCCACGAGGGCCACCTTCGCGCCGAGCTGTGCCCCGCGTATGGCGGCCACGTAACCGCCTGGCCCGCCGCCTATTACTATGACATTGAACTCTCTCATATTAAAGAAACTCTCCCTGCTGATTTTATAAACATTTTAAACGGTTCCAGGATTCAAGGGTCCACAAGGCAGGGAGGGATTTGCCCTTCCCTTAATCACCGCCGCGCCTCCGGTCCTCAATAATTATTCTTCTTCTCGAACCGTCAAGATGAGAAAAACGCACTATTATAGCGCATCTCTCAAGAAGACCGGAAAATTTGTCCGCCCATTCTATTACAGAGACGCCCCCTGAGTAAATATATTCTTC
>CAYYJQ010000053.1:0-11712 GCA_964472295.1 uncultured Thermodesulfobacteriota bacterium
AAAGATTTTCTTACTTTCTTTTGGAAAAAAGAAAGTAAGACAAAGAAAACCAATATTGGCGCAGTATCAAGTGCCCCAAAATACCGCCGCGGCATTCGCGGCCACACCTGCCCCGAAGAAAAAACCCTCAGCCCTTTTTTGCAGGCGCCACGGACTCGGCCCGTACAAGGTCTCTGTAGGTCTCGCGTTTTTTGACCACAAAAAAATCCCTGCCCCGCACAAGCACCTCGGCGGCCCGCGGCCTGCTGTTATAATTGCTGGACATGGTATATCCATAGGCCCCGGCGCTCTTCACGGCAAGGAGGTCACCCTCGGAGGGCGTCTCTATCTCACGGTCGCGGGCCAGAAAGTCTCCTGTCTCGCAGATAGGGCCGACTATGTCGGCAACCAGACGGCCACGGCCCTTCTGCGTCCTTACTGGCTCAATGGCATGATACGAACCATAAAGGCCGGGCCTCGCAAGGTCGTTCATTGCCGCGTCAACTATTACGAAGTTCTTAGTGGGCGTCGTCTTTGTATAGAGCACGCGCGTTACGAGTATTCCGGCGTTACCCACAAGCACCCTTCCGGGCTCAAAGACAAGCGTCACGTCCAGCCCCGCAGTCTCACGGACAATGGCCTTTGCGTATCTGTCCGGCGCAGGCGGTTTTTCCGCGTCATAGGTAATGCCAAGGCCCCCGCCCATATCAAGGTACTCAATGGCAATGCTTTCTTTTCTGAGCCTTCTTATGAGCCGCTTTGTCTTCTTTAGTGCGTGCACAAAGGGGCCTACGCTCGTAAGTTGCGAGCCTATGTGCGTGTCTATGCCAATGGGGACCACATTCTTGAGGTTGTTCCTTGCGAAGACATACTCCCTTATGGCCTCTTCTTTTTCTATGCCGAACTTGTTCTTCTTGAGGCCAGTGGAAATGTATGGGTGCGTCTTAGGGTCTACATCGGGATTGACACGAATGGCGAAGGGCGCCTTCTTTTTCAAGCGCCCCGCGACCTCGTCAAGAAGACGGAGTTCCTCTGGGCTCTCTACATTAAACATGAGTATACCGGCCTTAAGGGCCGCGCTCATCTCCTCGGCGGTCTTTCCAACGCCTGAAAACACCACGCGGGATGGGTCTGCCCCGGCCTTCAAAACGCGGTAGAGTTCGCCGCCCGAGACAATGTCAAAGCCGCTCCCCTCGTCGGAAAAGGACTTTATTACCGAGAGGTTGGAGTTGGCCTTCACTGAGTAGCAGACAAGGTGAGGGGCCTTCTTGAAGGCCCGGTCAAAGACCCTGTAGTGCCTCTTCAGCGTCTTCTCGCTGTATATGTAGAGGGGGGTCCCCAGTTCCAGCGCGAGTTTCTCGACTGATACGCCCTCGGCATGGAGCCTTCCTCTTTTATATGAAAAAAAATCCATTCACGTCCTCTTCGTCAGAACCCTCCGCGTAGTGGCGTGCGGAGTTGGTGTATTTAATGCCATTAGCCCTGCCGTCTCCCCTGCCCCCCGGAGCCTTGCGCCATTCTCGGGCTTCTCTGCGGGAGGCGGCCCCTCGGGGAGCGGCGGAAGAGGCGGGCCCTTCTTGCCGCAACCCGCAAGCACCGTAAGCCCGAGGGCCGGAATAACAAGGACCAGAAAAAAGGCCTTTATATGCGCCCTCATTTAGCCTGCCTCTTTGCTTCCTGCTCTACTTCTTTAATGGCCTTCCTGAGCGCCTTTTTTACATTCCCCGGCGCAGTGCCGCCGGCAACCCGCCTGCTCTCAAGAGACTTTTTTATGGAGATGGCGGCTTTTATATCCACGCCAAGTAGTTCGGAGAAGGCCCGCCATTCCTTCATGGTAAGGCCTTCGAGGTCTTTCCCGCTCTCTACGCAGTAACGAACCACCCGGCCCACTACCCTGTGGGCCTCCCGGAAGGGCAGTCCCTTCTCAACAAGATAATCCGCCGCGTCAGTGGCATTCAGAAATCCCTTCTTCGCGGCCTCAAGGCATGTCTCCTCCCTTACCTTCATGGACGAGAGCATGGGCGCGTATACGCCGAGTATGGCCTTCAGCGTATCCACTGTGTCAAAGAGCGGCTCCTTGTCCTCCTGCATGTCCTTGTTGTAGGCAAGGGGCAGGCCCTTCATGGTTGTAAGGAGGCCCATGAGGTTGCCGTAGACCCGGCCCGTCTTGCCGCGCGCAAGTTCGGCCATGTCCGGGTTCTTCTTCTGCGGCATGATGGACGAACCTGTGCTGAACTCTTCGGAAATCTCGATAAAACCAAATTCCTGGCTCGACCAGAGAACAAGTTCCTCCGAGAGACGCGAAAAGTGCATGGCCATGATGGCCGCCACGCCGAGAAACTCCACTGCAAAGTCGCGGTCACTCACGCTGTCCATACTGTTGGCCGTAACACGCGAAAAACCAAGGAGTTTTGCCGCAAGTTTTCTGTTCAGCCTGTAAGGGCTCCCGGCAAGGGCCCCTGCCCCCAGGGGCAGTTCATCAAGCCTCTTCAGGCAATCCATAAGGCGCGAACTATCGCGCTTGAACATCTCGTAGTAGGCAAGCATGTGGTGCCCGAAGAGCACGGGCTGCGCCCTCTGCAGGTGCGTGTAACCCGGCATGATAACAGAGGCGTTCTTCACGGCAAGTTCAAGAAGAGCGGCCTTGAAGGCGTTCAGGAGACCAAGAATGGCCCCTGTCTCGTCACGGAGATAAAGCCTCATGTCAAGGGCCACCTGGTCGTTACGGGACCTGCCTGTGTGGAGTTTGCCCCCAAGAGGCCCGATAATCTCAGTGAGCCGTTTCTCCACGGCCATGTGTATGTCCTCGCACTCAGGCCCAGGCACATACACGCCGCGCTCTATCTCGCGCTCTACCTTCTTGAGGCCAGAGATAATCTTCCTCGCCTCGGCCTTTGTGAGCACGCCACCGTCCTCAAGCACCGTGGCGTGAGCAATGGAGCCCCGTATGTCCTGGGCATAGAGACGAATGTCAAAACCTATGGAGGCGTTGAACGCATCGGCAAGGATGTTTGCCTTCTTTGTGAAACGGCCTGACCATGCCTTCTGATTACCCTTACTCATGATAAACACCAAAGATTTGCCGAGTCGTTGGGTAAAGCGTAGCGAAACCCAACAAAAAGGCGTTCTTTTCCAAGGGCCGAAGGCCCTTGTATTGGTTTTCTTTGTTCCACTTTCTTTTTTCCAAAAGAAAGTGGAGCCTTTCTTTTCTTTCTTTTTTCAGCTCGTAGACCCGGTTACTTCTCCTCAAGCCCCTCTATTATGGCCGCAAAGAGGAGCGGAGCCATTATCTCGTGGTGTCCCGTGAGGCTTATGCCCCTGCCGCCGCCCATGGTAGGCCTTCTTACCACATTGGTAATGGGCCTGTAGTGCTGGATAAAGTCCATGTTCACAGTGGTAAAGTCCTGTACCCTGTGCCCAAGGTTTCTTGCAAGCGTCAGGGCCTTGAGGAATACCTCGGGAAGAATCACGGCTGAGCCCATGTTTATATACACGCCCTTCTCAAGGGAGGCGACAACAGAGGCGAATATCCTGAAATCCACCATGGCGGCCTGCCCCGTGGCCGCGCCGTCCATCTGCGGGTGTATGTGCAAAATGTCCGTGCCAAGGGCAACGTGCACGGTGCAGGGAATGTCATTACGTGCGCAGGCCGCAAGTACGCTCTTATCGCGGCCCTGGTATCTCGACCTTGCGATAAGTTCGCCCACTGCCCTGCCAATGCCCTTCCTGGCGTCCTTTTTTATGGCCCTGTTAAGGATGGTCCCGGTCTCGCGCGCCATGCCAAAAGAGCCCGTGCCTATCTCGGCGTCTACGTCCTCAGATGTGCATCCCGCGTAGGCAATCTCAAAATCATGGACAATGCCCGCGCCGTTGAGGGAAAGTGACTTTATGACCCCCCGCTCAATAAGGTCTATGATGAGGGGGCCAAGCCCCACCTTCAAGACATGGGCACCCATGCCAAGGGCAATGGTCTTGTCATTGCGCACGGCCTTCGTAACAGCCCCTGCAACGTCCATGAGGTCCTTTGCGCCGAGTATGGCGGGCAGGGAAGCGAGAAAATCAGCAAATGACGAACCCGCGCTGTAAGGCACGCCAAAGTCGCCCACAGAGACCTTGCTCTTCCTGCCCCTTATGGAACAGGTCTTGAGACCGCGGGATGATAATGGCTTGAACTTCATAACACCCGAAAAATGATGAAAAAAAAATCCCTTACTTTCTTTTAGAAAAAAGAAAGTTTTTTGATTGAGTGGCCGGGGACTGTTTTCTGAAGCCCCTCTCAACAATACCGGAGGGTATAAATCAAAGAACAATCATTGCCAAAGAAAACCAGTATCAGCGCATACCCCTTGGCCACCCAAAAACCCCGGAGGTCCACGGAGCCTGGGGCCGCTCCGAAGGAAGAAAGTGGAGCAAAGAAAACCAGTATCAGCGCATACCCTGGCCCCTAAAACCCCGGGCCCTTCAGACGTTCTTGAAGAGCATACAGTCTATGATCTCGCAGAGTATGTGGCAGATGGTGATATGCACCTCCTGCACGCGGCACGTCCTCTCTGCCTCTACGTTGAGGACTATATCGGCCTTTGCCGCCAGTTCTCCGCCGCCCTTGCCGGTGAGCGCGATGACCTTTATGCCCATGGACCTTGCCGCCTCGGCGGCCTTGGTTATGTTGGCCGAAGCGCCGCTCGTGGATATGGCCATGAAGACGTCCTTTTTGCGCCCAAGCGCCCGAATTTGCTTGGAAAATATCTCATCAAAGGAGTAATCATTGCCAATGCTCGTAATGTTGGACGTGTCCGTGGTAATGGCAAGGGCCGGAAGCGGCGGCCTCTCTATCTCAAAGCGGTTCACGAGCTCGGCGGCCATGTGCTGGGCATCGGCGGCAGAGCCGCCGTTGCCCGCGGTTAGGAGTTTGCCGCCGGCCTTGAAGGAGGCCACAATCTCCATTGCCGCGCCTTCTATGAGGGCAATATTCTCGGCGGTGAAAAAATCCTTCTTGGCCTTGATGCTCTCCTCGAAGGACTTTGATATTAGGTTGGCTTCCATCTCTGTATTTAAGGATTGTCTTCTGCCGGATAGTTCTTTTGAGGCCCGGCCCGGGCTGGAATAAGTAGTTGATAATAACCAGATGGGCCTTTATTGTCAAGGTTTTTTGAGGGTTTTACTCGCGCCGGTCAGGCGCCGTCATCATGCGCCGGAGCGTGGCCAGGTTGCGCCGGACCTGCGGGTCACCGGGCGCAAGGGCAAGGGCACTGGTGTAGGCGCCCTGGGCCTCTTTGTATCTGCCGAGCCGGGCAAGGCAGTTTCCCATGTTAAGAAGCGTATCGCGCCTGTCAGCGGACCGCCTGAAGAGCCTTTCAGCGGTGCTGTAGTATAAAAGCGCCCTCTCACACTTGCCAAGGCCCTGATATATATAGCCCATCTGGTAATTGGCCGCGGCGTTATCGGGAACGAGCTCGATAACCCTGCCATAGGCCAGCAGGGCCTCTTCTGCCCTTCCCATGGCGAGCGCAGCCCCACCAAGGCCAAGTAGAGCGTCGCGAAGGGTCTGGGCGTCCCGGTGCTCACGTGCATCGATGAGGCCGATAGCCTGCCTGTAGTGGTGCGCGGCATCAGGGTATTGGGCGCGCTTTTGCTCGGCGTTGCCTATCTGGTAGTGCGCGTAATAGTTATCATTTGAGCCAAGAAGCCCGGCCCGCGCAAGGCTCAGGTTGTCGTGCCAGTAGCGGGTCCTCGCCATGCTCGAAAAAGAGCACGATATTATGAAGACCCACGAGAGAGCCATGACAAGGAGACCGAGGTTGACCCGTCCCCCAAGGGGGCCCCTTCGAAAGAGCCACCTTATGATAAAGGCAAGAAGAACGCCATAGCCCGCTGTAGGGAGATATACATAACGCGGGGCAAAGTCAAAGCGTGTTATAACAGGCGTATAAAGGGCCGGGAGTACGGGAAGGACCATGACGGCCACGGAAAGGAGCACAATTGGGTGGGCCCTTTTTTTTATAAGGACATAGAGAGTAACGATGAAGGCCGCGGCGCTGAAGACGGAAACAAGTGCCCTTGCCTCAAGGGGAGAAGACAGTGCGTCAAAAACCTGGAATGGATAGCCCCGGACAGGCACAAAGAGAAGGACAAGGGCCTTGTAAAAACCAGAGAAGGCATTGAGGACGAGGCCGCCTCTTCCGAGAAATGCGTTTATGTTTGAACTTGGCGTGAGAGCGCCAAGGGCATGGACTCGGAGGACCATGTAGACCGCGAAGGCCGCGCCGTATGCGGCGTAGAGGGTGACTACCCGTTTTTTAACGGCCTTCTTTGTAAGGACGTCGAATATTAAGATAAGAACCGGAAGGACAATGGCCGTTTCCTTGAAGAGGAGGGCAATAAAAAAGAGCGCCGGCCCAGGGACATAGGAGGCGGGCGTGGTCCTTTGCGGGGCGGTTTCTTTGTGCCCGTGCACTGGCCTTAAGTGTATATAAAGGGCAAGGAGCACAAGAAAGGTAAAGGCGAGTTCCGGCAGGGCAGAGACCCAAGAGACGGCTTCGCTTGCCGAGGGGTGGGAGACAAAGAGCGCCCCTGCCGTCATGGCGGCGGGCCAGGCCGAAAATGCTTTGCCCGGCCTCTCAAGGGAAAATACCGCGAGGAGCCGCGTGAATATGAGAAAGACAAGGACGCCGTTGGCCGAGTGCAGCAAGACGTTTACAACGTGCCACCCCGGGGGGTTAAGGCCAAAGAGGGCGTACTCAACTGTAAAGGCCGTGTACATCATGGGCCTGTACGTTGCCTGCTGAAACCTCTGCGCGGAAAAACCCGAGAGCGAGTGCGAGAAGATGCCCGGCAAAAACGACGGGTCCTTTATCCAGGGGTTCTCAAGTATCTGAAAACCATCATCTGAGACAAAGCCGCCCCAAAAGGCGTTATGATATACTATAAGGGCGAGGAAAAGAAGCGCGGCCCCGCCGGAAAACGCGTATATGAGCCTCTGGTTCTTCACACCTTAGAGAAGGAACTTTCCGTTTTTCTGTATGACCTTTCCGTCAAGGGAGAGAGAGCCGCCCCGTCTCAAGTCCTTTATCATGTCCCAGTGTATGGCCGACTTGTTCTTTCCGCCTGCCTCTTCATAGGACCTGCCCACGGCAAGGTGCACTGTGCCGCCTATCTTCTCGTCAAAGAGTATGTCGCTGGTGAACTTCTTTATGCCGTAGTTAAAGCCCACGCCGAGCTCGCCAAGAAACCTTGCGCCCTTGTCCGTATCCAGCATGGTAATGAGGAACTTTTCGTTCTTCTCGGCGCTCGCGTCAACGACCTTTCCGGCCTTGAAGCGAAGCCTGATGCCCGTTACCTCACGGCCCTGGTATATGGCCGGCATCTCGTAGAATATATGCCCCTCCGCCGACTTCTCAAGGGGGCTCATAAATACCTCTCCGTCAGGCATATTGTAGTTGCCGTAGCAGGGGATGGATTTACGCCCCTTTATGCCCAGCGTAAGGTCCGTGTCCTTGCCCTTGATATGCACAACGCTTGCCCTGTCAAGGGCGCGCTTCAACTTCATCTGCTCCTTCTTGACCTTGAGCCAGTCTATATTGGTTGCGCCGTAGAGGAATTTTTCATATTCCTCAAGGCTCATATCCGCCTCCTGTGCAAGGGCGTTTGTGGGATAGTTGCAGAGTATCCAGCGTTTCGTGTTTACGATGATATTACTTATGGGGCTTACGACCTTGCTGCGCATGGCAAGACGCGATGGGTCTACGTTGGAGAGGGCCTTCTTGTTCACCGAGGCGCGTATGTTTACCACGCAGTCGATGTTCCTCGCGCGGTAGGCCGCTATCTTCGGAAAGCTCTTCAACTGCTCGTCTGTGGCGAGTTTATAATAAATCTCCGCGGCCTCCTCAAAGGCAACATTCAAAATGGGCTCGCCGCCCTTTTTCATAACCTCGCGATAAACCTCGAGGACAAGGGGCTTTGCCACTTCGCTTGAAGATGTTATGAGGACCTTGTCTTTCTTTTTTACGCCAAGGGAATGATTGACGAGTATGGAAGCAAGTTTCTTTACGCGCGGGTCTGCCATCTGTTCTCCTTTGAGTTTGGGATAAGGAAAAGATTTAGATATAAAAAAAAAGGCAAGAAAAAGAAAACCTCCCGCTTTCTTTTGGAAAAAAGAAAGCGGGGCAAAGAAAACCAATTGGGGACAATCACCACACCTCTTTCTATACGCCCCGCTCCCCGGGTCTGCCCACGGGCCTTTACCCTCTTACAAGACGTCTCTTCTCGGCTATGCCCCGGGTTATGCGTTCGAGTATCATGAATTTATTTGGCATCCACTTTGGGGCCACGAGAAAGGCATCGGGCGTATCGGCGCATAGCCTGTGCACCACCACATCGCGCGGCAGGGCATCAAGGCATCTTATCACGAGCCATGTATACTCTTCAAGGCCAAGGGTATGGACGCGCCCCCTTTTGTACTCTTCAAGTAGGGGTGTGCCGCGCATTATCTGGAGTTGATGAAACTTGACGCCCCAGACTCCAAGGTTCGATAAAAAATCCATTGTACGGAGCATGTCCTCTTCAGTCTCACCGGGTAGCCCCAGTATCACATGGGCGCAGACCTTTATGCCCCGCTCCCTGCACCCCCTCATGGCGCGGCTGAAGTCAGAGGCACGGTGGCCCCGGTTCATGCGGCGGAGCGTCTCGTCATTGGCCGATTGAAGGCCAAGTTCCACCCAGGTGTTTTTTGACTTGTTTATCCTCTTTAGAAGGTCGAGGACAGGTTCCCCAAGGCAATCGGGCCGCGTGGATACGGCAAGGCCCACGACATCTTCGTGGTCAATGGCGGCGTAGTACATCCTTTCAAGGAGTTCCACGGGCGCGTAGGTGCTGGTGTTGGACTGGAAGTAGGCGATGAATTTTCTGGCGCTGTGGCGGACCCTCATGCGGGCCATGCCGTCTTCGAGTTGTCCCCTTATGTCTGTGGGACTCACCGGGTCTTTTGGCTTAAGTGAGTCGGGGTTGCAGTACAGGCACCCGCCGTACCCCTTTACTCCGTCACGATTCGGGCAGGTGAGCCCGGCGTCAAGGGCCACCTTGTAGACCTTCTGGCCGTGGCGCTCCTTGAGATAGGCCGAGAGGGTGCGGAAGGGTTCTTTTTGAGAGTGTGCTGTCACGTTTTTTTCTCTGCCAGTTCTTGCCCGGGCTTAATGAAAAGCAATGAATTATCTTACCTGGTAAGGATAGCATAAAGGGAGGAGGCAGGGTAGGGGGACGTTGCGCTAAAGAGTATAGCAAGGTGTGTTGAGGGGTGGAACGTAGTGAAACCAATTTTGCAAGATCTTCCCGCTTTCTTTTGAAAAAGAAAGCGGGAAAAACCTTTACACTTTCTCTTGGGAAAAAGAAAGTGTAGCAAAGAAAACCGATGAGGTTTTTTGGTGGATGATCTGAATCCTGCGGGACTTTACGGTGTGGACTCAACGAGTGACAGGACTGATGCGCGGCTACAGGGCGTAGGATCAAGGGCCTGTGCCCGGCTCCCGCTTTCCCTGATCGGGATAACATCACCTGGGACGCCCCGTAGTGTGGGGTCGTACATAAGAATGGGGAAACTGACCCGGTAACCCCCGTTAGTGTTATTGGAAGGAGAAAGCCTGTCCCTGCTTGCCGTCTCCGCGCGTAGCGAGAGCGCCCCAGGTGTGCGAAGCGTCTCACCTGGGCCTACACTTACGCTGTCAGGAAAGGTGGCGAGGGTCCTTGATGTCGTGACAGGAAGCCGTGCGTCTTCAGGGGATAGGAAGAAGTAGGCGCTCCGCAGAGTCACGGGCACGTCGCGGTTATTTATGATTGAATTGACGCGGTATATGTATACCGTGATGTTCACCACGTTCCCGTCAGGCGAATACACGCCCTGACAAAAGGTTATGGGCGTGTAGAGGACTATAGTGGAGCTGTTTAGCCTGTCACCTATGTCTTGTATAAGTGTGCAGCCGCTTATCAAGGTCAGACCGAAGATTAGAAAGAGCGTCTTTATCTTTCCCATTTTTTTATCGGTTTTTTGTGATGAACTTGGGCAAGAGGCCGCCAGATTTTTTTTGGTGGGCAGAGCCCGCCCTTGTACGATGCTGTTACGGGTTGCGCTTCGCCCCGCCCATCCTACGAAACAGACCAGTGAACTTAAGAGGCTATTATTACTAATTCTTTGGTATCTGTTTTTTTGCTTGAGAGTACGTATTTATAATTTGAGAGATATTGCAGGTCTACTTTTGCATACCATTTTTTCAGATAGGAGATGAGGTCCTCGGGAGATGGGTAACCATCACTGCGATACGAAATCACTAATACAGAGTCTTTGAAGTGATGGAAAAGGCCCTGGAAAGCCTCTTCTATATTTTTCTTTTTGTGCCACGGAGTCGTGGGCTCATAAATAGGCCTGTGGGCGTAATTCCCGCATACCCTATGCGCGATATTCGCATAATCCAAGATGGCGTCAAGGAAGTGATAAAAATTAAAATAATTTGTCTCTTGTCTTTTATCCGATTTTGCATAGGGAGTATCTATGTAAACCAGGTCATAGGCTCCCGTAATCTCAAAAGCGTCTTGACAGGAGACTTCTGTATGGTGTCTTGATGTAAACTTTTTATACTCGGCCAACTCTTTTTGAAATTTGAGCATGTGGTCAAGAAAAGGTCTGTCCCAGGTTGCCTTGTTGCCAAAATTCCGTTGCACCTCATTAAGGCGCATCTGAAGGTTGGCGCGGTGGAATAGATTATAAGGCCTCTTGGAAAGCGCCGCCTGAAAAAGGCAGTAATAGGCCTCGGCGCGAGCTACCTCGTCATTGATTCGCAGAATATTCTGTACTACTGTGTCAAGTTGATGGTTCTCCTCGTCTGTAAAAAAAATGCCTTTATATGTGTCCGAGATGTATCCGTGATATGTTCTATTCTCTCTTCTTACAAAGAGGTTTTTAATGAGAGCAGGGTCAATAGAAATGTCCTTATTTGCGAATAAGGCCTTGGCAACCATGGTGTTGGCAGGCAAGATGTCATTATAATGGGTATGTTTACCCATAAATCTCAACAGGTGAGTTACCGAACCAGTGCCACCGAAGGCGTCAAGGCATGAGAGGAAATCAAGGCGGGAAAATACCTCATGCAGTTCTTTTAGAAGTTTTCTTTTGCTCCCCTGATACCTTGTTGTCGGCATTTCCGCCAAGGGGGCAATTTCAGGGAAAAGAGTTTTTTGAGCAATATGCAAGACCAATCACTCCATGCCTTTGAATTTTATGTAGTCACTCAGGTTTGTATAAAGCGGTCTTGTCAATTCAGCGGCCTTTGCCATGTCTTTTGTTAAATAATACATCCAGTAATCGTCAAAGACATCCTCGCCAAGAGCGGCGAAAGGGCCTTGGCCTTGTATAAGCTTATCGATAATATTAACAGAGCCTATATTTTTTGTGTTCCCGCTCCCAGGACGATCGATGGCGATCCTGTATTTTTCCTGGACAAAAAATCTGAAGTCCCTTATCACGGAGGTAATATTCTGAAGTTCGTCGATATGATAGACAGCCTGTTCATCCAACGCTTCCACCCTTGAATATATCAATCCAAAAACAAAGTGTCCAATATAATCTCCATAAGGAAAGAGAGTGTTTTTATTACTCTTTCTGTTTCTGAAGTAACCTGTAAACGCTCCAAGGGTCATGCCGTTTACTGTCTTTGCGCTTTTTCTATATGTGCTTTTTATGTCTACGGC
>CAYYJQ010000054.1:0-11420 GCA_964472295.1 uncultured Thermodesulfobacteriota bacterium
GGTCTCATAAGCCCCGTGTCGGTGGTTCGAGTCCACCCACCGCCACCAATAGAATTCATTCCTCCACCTTAATCTGGCGGAAGGCTGTTATCTTTAAGGAGAGGGGCCGCGGATAAATCCGCGGCCCCTCTCCTTTTTTGCCTGACATCTCATGGGGCTATGCGCGGTCAGTGAATACATTTTTGCTTGACATAGTTTAGAAACTATGCAACCATATAATCAAGATACAAGCATCTCGTTAGTCGCATTTACTTGAACATAGGAAAGGAGGGACGATGAAGGAAATTTTCAGGATGCAGGCAAGGGTTTGCAAGACCCTGGCAAGCCCGGTGAGGATGGAGATAATATATGCCCTCAAGGGTGGCGAGAGGACGGTTACGGACCTGGTGGACGCGACGGGGCTTACAAAGTCCAACATTTCCCAGCACCTTGCCGTGTTGAAGAACGCCGATATGGTGAGGTCCCGGCGAGAGGGTGTCCATATCTTCTACTCTATTGCAAGCCCCAAGATAGTGGAGGCCTGTAGGCTCATGAGAGAGGTCCTCATGGAGCAGTTATCGAAAAAAAAGGAACTTATGGACAAGTTCAGGAAAGGCATGAAGGCAGGATAATCCCTTTCCTTAGGGTATCGTGCGCTTCAAAACACAGGGAGGCAACTATCATGCGCGTGGAAAAATATCTGAGGCTAATAGCCGGTCTTTTCGTACTTTTAAGCCTTGTACTCTCAAGGGTCCACTCCGAGTACTGGCTTCTCTTTACAGCCTTTGTGGGGCTTAACCTATTTCAGTCGGGGGTCACGGACTGGTGTCCCATGAAGTCCCTCTTGAAGTGGGTCTTCGGCATGGAATGCTGTGCCGCGCATAAGCACAGCGAGCCATGTTGAGCGGCCCTGTCCTTGACGTAAGACAAGTCCTGATTGCCCCATGCCCATAGGCTGGGGTCCTTTGTCCCTTACCTTTCCCGAGGTCCTGAGATGATACTACACAAGATAGTGGAAAAATCGCTGAATCACCCGAAGTTCGTGGTGATTATCTACGCCCTTGTGACGGCGCTCTTCCTCTTTCAGTTCCAGAAGATAGCCATAGACACGGACCCCGAGAACATGCTCTACGACGACGAGCCCGCCCGCGTAGCGCACCGCGAGTTCAAGGGCGAGTTCGCCCTTCATGACAGCATAGTGGTGGGTGTTGTGGACAATACCTCGCCAGTCGGGGTCTTTACGCCCGCGACCCTTAACCGCATCGGGGCCATTACAGGAGAAATCTCCCGCATTGACGGCGTCATCGCCTATGATCTTATAAGCCCTACCACAACAGACGACATCAAGGGGAGCGGCGGCGTCCTTACCATTGAGCCCCTCATGAAGGGTGCGGTGAAGGAGAAGAAAACCGCCCTTGCCATAAGGGACGCGGCACTCATGAATCCCGTGCTCCGCGATATGCTTGTCTCTGGCGATGGCAAGGCTATAGCCATAAACGTGCCCATAAAGGACAAGAACCAGTCCTACCGCATTGCAACGGAGATTGAGCGCATCATCGAAAAACACAGGGGAGGGACCGAGGAGTATCACATCACGGGCCTGCCCGTTGCAGAGGATACCTTTGGCGTGGAGATGTTCCGCCAGATGGCCCTCTCGGCCCCCCTTGCAGGGCTCATCATCTTCCTTCTAATGCTCTTCTTCTTCAGAAGGGTCTCGCTTATCATCTCGCCCATGATAGTGGCCATGATGAGCATCATCTGGACCATGGGGCTCCTTATAGGCGCGGGCTACAAGGTCCATATCATGAGTTCCATGATACCCATCTTCCTCATGCCCATCTCCGTGGTGGACAGCATACACATCTTGAGCGAGTTCTTCGACGAGTACCGCGGGGGCAGGGGAAGGAAGGAGACCTTCTTGAGGGTATACGGGAAACTCATGACCCCCATGCTCTATACCTCCATTACATCCACCGTGGGGTTTGCCTCCCTTGCCATGACGCCCATACCGCCGGTGCGTGTCTTTGGCCTCTTCGTGGCCCTGGGCATCATGCTGGCCTGGTTCTTTACGCTTACTCTCATACCGGCCCTTACCATGCTCATGCCCGAGAGGTTCATAGAGGGCCTCGCGAAGAGGGTCAATGAAAAAGGCCCGGCCCGGGGGGGCGCCATGAGAGGGATTCAGGAGGCCATCGGGCGCATGAGCACAGGGAGGCCCAGGTGGGTCATCATCGCGACGTTTTTGATACTCGCCTTCTCGGCCTATGGGATTACACTTACCGTGGTGAACGACAACCCTGTATACTGGTTCGAGAAGAATCACAAGATACGCATTGCCGATAAAGTCCTTAATAGCCACTTTGGCGGCACTTACATGGCCTACCTCGTCCTCGATGGAAAGACCGCGGGCCTTGTGAAGAAACCAGAGACCATGGCCTACATCGAGGGCCTCCAGAGGCATCTTGGGTCTATTGATGTGGTTGGAAAGACCACATCAATAGCCGATGTGGTTAAGAAGATAGGCTTCGAGCTCCGCGACAGGAAGAAGGGCTCTGATATTATCCCCCCTACTTCCAAGGCCATCGCCCAGTATCTCTTTCTCTACGAGATGAGCGGCGACCCTGAGGACCTCTATCACCTCGTTGACCCTGATTACAAAAAGGCCGCCATCTGGGTGCACCTCAAGCGCGGCGATAACAGGGACATGAAGGGCGTCATGGAGAGTACCGGCGAGTACCTTGCCGCGAACCCGCCGCCCGCGGGTATGGAGGCGCGCTGGGCGGGGCTCACCTACATAAACGTAGTCTGGCAGAACAAGATGGTAACGGGCATGCTGAGCGCCCTTCTTGGGAGTTTTGTCATGGTCCTCATCATCATGGTCATACTCTTTCGCTCCGTGCTCTGGGGCCTTGTCTCAATGGTGCCCCTTACGGTAACCATAGCCCTCATATACGGCCTTGTGGGATGGACGGGCAAGAGTTATGATATGCCCATAGCCGTGCTATCTTCTCTTACGCTGGGGCTCTCCGTGGACTTTGCCATTCACCTTGTGGAGCGCACGCGGCAGACATACCGCGAGAAGGGCAACTGGACCGAGACCATTGAGGCCATCTTCGAAGAACCCGTGCGGGCCATTATACGGAACGCCGTGGTCATTGCCGTGGGCTTTACGCCGCTCCTCTTCGCGCCGCTCATACCCTACAAGACCGTCGGTTTTTTCATGGCCGCCATAATGGCCATAAGCGCCGTTGTTACGCTACTCGTGCTTCCGGCCATCATGGTGGTGCTTAAAAAGAGGCTCAGGGCTTGAACCCTTCAGGAGGTGAAGAACATGAATAGAATAAAGAAAATTATCCCTGCAATACTCCTGCTCCTCCTCTCTCCCGCAATCTCTCATGCACTTACGGCGGACGAGATAGTGGAGCGTTCGAACCTCGCCTATTACTACGCAGGTGACGACGGAAGGGCGGAACTTCTCATGACCATTACAGACAGGCGGGGCCGCGAGCGTACAAGGGAGATGACGCTCCTTAGAAAGGACATAAAGGACGGGGGCAGGCAGAAGTTCTACGTCTATTTCAGGAAACCCTCTGACGTCAGCCGCATGGTCTTCATGGTCTGGAAGCAGACAAAGGGCGATGATGACAGGTGGCTCTACATACCGGCCATTGACCTCGTCAAGAGGATAGCGAGCAGCGACAAGAGGTCGAGTTTCGCGGGAGGCGTCTTTACATATGAGGACGTCTCCGGGAGGCGTACATCTGACGACACCCACGAACTCCTGGGCGAGGAGACCTACCGTGGAAGGTCTGTATACAAAATAAAAAACACGCCCCTTGATAAAGAAGTAGTGGAGTTCTCTTACTACACCGCCCTCATAGATAAAGAGACATTTCTTCCCGTGAAGGGCGATTACTTTGACAAGTCCGGTAAACTCTACAGGACCATAACAGTTGAGAAGACCGGTCTTGTAGACGGTATCCCCACGGTGCTGAAGGCCACTGCCGAGGACCTCGGAAAGGGCCTTAAGACAACCATTGAGTTCCATGACGTACGCTACAACATTGGTATAAAGGAGCGCATCTTCAAGGAGCGCTACCTCAGGAGGCCCCCGAGGGAGGTCAAGAGATAGCCGGAGACGGGAGCGATGAAGAAAACCCCTTTTTCAAGAGCAAGGGCTGCCTTGATGCCCCTGCTCCTCATTGCCGCATTGGTCTCTGCCTGGGCCCCGCCCGCCCCTGCGGCAGGGGGCTTTGTGGAAGGCGCCTACGGGTATCGAACGCAGCGGGACATTACGAAGAAGGACTCCTTCAACCTCCTCGAAGGGAGGCTTCAGGTAAAGGACGCCTACGAACCTCCGGTCTTGGAAGACTGGGCTCCAGAACTTGGCCTCAAGGCAGAACTCATTGCCGATGGTTATGAAGACCGCCTGATATTCAGGGTCCGTGAGGCTGTCCTTTCATTTACGCCCCTTGATATGATCGATGTAAAACTTGGCCGCCAGATACTCACCTGGGGCACAGGCGACTATATCTTCATAAACGACCTCTTCCCAAAGGACTATGTATCTTTTTTCATAGGCCGCGATGACGAGTACCTGAAGGTGCCGAGCGATGCCCTCAGGGTCTCGCTCTTCTCCGATGCCGTGAACCTCGACATGGTGGTCATTCCCTTCATGGAGCCCGACATAAGCGTTACTGGAAAGAGGTTATCCTTCTTCGACGGCCTCGGGGGAGTGGTTGCCGGAGAGGACGCGGGACTTGAGTTCATCGAGCCCCGCGAGACCATAGGCAACATGGAACTTTCCCTTCGGGCCTACAGGACCCTTGGCAGGACCGAGTTCGCCCTCTATCTCTTCAGGGGTTTTTATAAAGAACCCCGGGGCGTCCTTGACGCCGCGGCGCGGGAACTCTTTTATCCCCGCCTCCATGTCTTCGGCTTTAGCGCCCGCGGCCCGTTGCTTGGCGGCATAGGTAACCTTGAACTTGGTTATTATGACTCGCGGGAAGACCGAAACGGCCGTAACCCAATGATAGAGAACCCCTCCATAAAGTATCTCGTGGGTTACACGCGTGACCTCGGAGGGGACGCCTCCCTTGGCCTCCAGTACGAGGTGGAGGAGATGCTCCACTACGCCTCGTACCGGGCGGGGCTAATGCCAGGCGCCCCCCTGCGTGACGAGTTCAGGCATCTTCTTACCATGAGGCTCACGAAACTTTTCCTTGCCCAGACCGTGGAGACGGGGCTCTTCGTCTTTTTCAGCCCCTCGGACATGGACGCCTATCTAAGACCGGGCATTGGTTACAAGGTGACGGACAACTGGAAAGTCACGGCAGGCGCCAATATAATCCTCGGCAGGGACGAATTCACGGATTTTGGAACCTTCAGGCGTAATGACAATATATACGCGAGGATAAGATACAGTTTTTAGCGCACCAGCGCGTTCGAGAAAGGAGAGGAAAAAATATGCTTAATAAGGAACTCGGCTTCATAGGCGGAGGCAGGGCCACGCGGATAATCCTCGGGGGGCTCAAGAGAGCGGACATGATGCCCCGGCACGTAGTGGTAAGCGATAGGGACGATGGCGTCCTGAGGGGATTAAAGAAGGCTTTCCCTGAGATTACACCCTCCCGGAATGACAACTCCACCGCGGCCACGGCGCGGGACTTTGTCTTCATATCCCTCCATCCGCCCGTATTCAGGGCCGAGGCTGATAAGATAAGGGCAGGTCTCAAGCCCTCTGCAATAGTAGTCTCCTTCATGGCCACAGTGACGATAGAGGAGATAAAAGGCCTCCTCGGGGGCCATGGAAAGATACTTCGCACAACGCCAAACGCCCCGTCCATGGTAAATGCGGGGTATAACCCCGTTGCCTTTGGTCCCGGGCTCGGTGAGTCCGAAAAAAAAGGGGTCTTCAAGGTCATGAGTATCCTCGGAAGATGCCCTGTCGTGGCAGAGGAAAAACTCGAGTCCTATGCCATAATCACGGCCATGGGGCCCACATACCTGTGGTTTCAGTTATATGAGATGGAGAGGCTTGCCCGCGAGTTCGGCCTTACGCCAGACGAGGCCGGGGATGCCGTCTCTGCCATGGCCATTGGCGCCGTAAAGACCATGGGTCAGAGCAATCTTACCCCTGACGAGGTCATGGACCTTGTGCCCATAAGACCCATGGGTGATGTAGAGGACGCAATAAAGGAGATGTACCGCGCGAGGCTTAGGGCCCTTAATGCGCGGCTCTGCGGATAGGACAAGGCGGCGTACTCGGATGGGGATGATGCTCACCTGTGGCTCTGCCCAACGCCATGGTCAACCTGTTACCTCCCCCCCTCCTCAAGGTACAGGCCCTTTCCCCATTTGACCTTCAGGAACGGTTTGGAGTAAAATAAAGCCAATCCCCTTGTTATGAAGATGGTCTCCTTATCAAATAATCTTCATCGTGAAACAGGAGTCTGATGTCCTCGGAACGACCGGAAAACAAGATAAAATTCTTGGATATAGAGAAACTCTTTCCCCGTGACAGATGGGATGTAGGGTTTCTTACAGAGGAGCAATTAAAGCAGTGCGCCTATTCTCCCATCAAGGGGAAGGCGCAGGAGTATGGTGCGGATTACACGAACAATATCCATTTTTTCTCTATTGTCAACTCCATTGTTCTGGCAAGGTATTCCCCTGATTCCTGGGACTACTCTCTTTACAAAGAGGCCGATGACATCCTCTCAGGGAGCGGCCTCAAGGACTGGTTTCCCATCTATACGAACTTCAAGATGGCCGCAATACTCTCGGGCCTGGGCGTAAGGGCCAAGAATTCCCTTGTCTATGGTTATAAATTCGGCTTTGACATGAAGGTATGCGTTGTTGGGTTCGAGGCCAGGATCACGGGGTGCCCCGCCCCGGTGCGTATTGACCTTGGATATTGGGAGAGGTGCGAAGGGTGCTCTGATTGCCGTCTTGCCTGCCCTGCCGGCGCCATACATAACGAGAAGGAGCCTTTCTGGCTCGATAGCGGCAGGTGTGATGACTTTATCGGTTTTGGAGACCATCCCCGCATACCTTCCATAAAAAAATTCTGGCATAAGCACGTTCATCCCGAGGTCCCGCAGGAAAGGGTAGACAAGATGACAAGCTGTACGGACCTTGGTGGAGAACTCGTCTTTGACGCCAATGGTTATACCATGGATATGGTCACAGGGGTCCAGAAGGACGGCGCGGCCATAGCCGTTCCCTTTTGCAGGGAATGTCAGGCCCAGCCCCGGTGCAGTAAGTGGAATGGCCGCTATCCCTATGAATCGGTATGAGTCTTAAGGGCCTGCCTCTCCCTGATCAGTAGAGAAGGGTTCGTGAGTCCTCCCCTTCTCTACGCCCCTTCCAGTAGTGCACATTAAAAAACACCCACTCCCTTGCGCATATACAGATACTCCGCTATAGTTAAGACTTAAATATCATTATCAAGGTTCAAAAATCACGCTACTGTGTAAGGACCCTTACATATTTCAGAGCGCAGATGTTTTAGGTTAAGACCTTACGGAACATGGCCCTATGGGTTTATCCTCTGGGCTAATAAGCCTCGACAGGCATCTTTATGAATGAGGCTCTGTCCTGCAGAGAGAGACTTTCCGCGGCGTATGGTCAACCCAATAGGACAAAACCAACTTTAAAAAGAGGAGAGATAAAAATGAAAAGCCGTAGACTGAGTGTATTAAGTGTTTTAATGGGCCTTTTCGTCTTCGTCGCCTTTAGCGTCGCCTCTGTTCAGCCAGCTCCTGCCATGGGAAAACATCCGGCAAAGACGGCGAATCCATGCTCAATGAAGAAGAACCCCTGCGGCATGAAGATGAACCCCTGTGCCGCCAACCCGTGTTCCATGAAGGCCAACCCCTGCAGTATGAAGAACCCCTGTTCCATGAAACAAAATCCATGCTCCATGAAGATGAATCCCTGTTCCATGAAGAACCCCTGCTCCATGAAGAAGAACCCCTGCGCATCCAACCCCTGTAGTATGAAAAATCCCTGTTCCATGAAGAATCCCTGTTATGGCGGAAAGGGCAAGTGGTAGGCTCAGACCTGTAACCAAGTTAGAGAGGAGGTCAGATAAAGATGTGGAATAGATTGAGGATCTTATTAGCCCTAATTGCCTTTGTGGCTATTTCGGCCCTTACTCTCTCTTCCGTGCAGGCCGCGGGAGTCCTCATGGCAAAGGCCAGGAATCCCTGCGGAGCCAACCCCTGTAGCATGAAGGCAAATCCCTGCAGTATGAAGAACCCCTGCTCTTCAGGCGGTGTAATACCCCTTCGCGCAAGGGCCATCAAGGGCAGGAGGACACTTCAGAAGATGGGCAAGAAACTCTGGAGCGATACTTCCCTTGGCACTGCCGGCGTCTCATGCAGTACATGTCATCCCGGCGGGGCGGGGCTCAAGAAAAAACCATTCCCAAAGTATGTGAAGATGCCCAACGACATCGTTACCCTGGACCAGATGATAAATTACTGCGTCCTGAACCCCATGAAGGGTAAGGCCCTTGCCTGGAACTCTCAGAAGATGACGGCCCTTGCGGCATACGTGGCCTCTCATAGCAAGGGAGGGTCAGTGGCAATGAACCCCTGCTCATCGAACCCATGTTCCATGCGGGGAAATCCATGCAGTATGAAGAACCCATGCTCCATGAAGGCCAATCCGTGCAGTATGAAAAACCCCTGCTCAATGAAAAATCCCTGCTCCAGGTAATGGAGCGGGCTTTTTCCTTTAAGCGGTTCGGTCTTGCCGTTCTTGTTTGTCTTGTAATCATTGCCTCTTCCTCCCTTTCCCTGGGAGGAGAGGCAATGGTTACAGGGCATTGGAAGCGTCCTGGCGCAACGAGTCCGTCTTTTTCGGCAAAAGACCTTCATCCCAAAGAATGCGGCGCCTGCCACGAGGAAAAACTCCGGGACTGGAGCGCGTCCCTGCACAGCAAGAGCATTGGGCCAGGTCTGCTCTTTCAGCTCGACCCCCTCTCCGACCCCGCTACTGCGGTTGCCTGTTACTTCTGTCACGCCCCCCTGTCCATACAGAACGAGACCATCCAGACGAAGACATCCTCCGGCAACGTGGGGTATGCTGAAAACGCGGACTTTGATGCGGCCTTGAAGGCAACGGGCGTAAGCTGCGCGGCCTGTCACGCGCGGGGCGCTGGCATAGTTGGACCCCCCTCGCCAAGGCTCGAAGGCCTTAAAAAAGGCAAAGGCCGAAAGCACTCAACACAAGTGGAAGCATTCTTCACTGAGGCCCGTTTCTGCGCGGCCTGCCACCAGCTGAAAGAGGGCTTCCGCCTTAAGGGGCGCCTGCTTGTAAATACCTATGCCGAGTGGAAAGAGAGTCCCGCTGGCCGCGCTGGCATATCGTGCCAGGCATGTCATATGCCTGGACGCCGCCACCTCTTCAGGGGCATACACGACGTGGAGATGGCCAGAAGCGGCATATCCATAGAGACAGAAAAGATAAAGACTAAATCAGGCCCCCTCTTCCGCCTTACCATCACCAACACGTCTACAGGGCATTATTACCCCACCTACGCGACGCCCCTTATCAAGGTAAGGGCTTTTCTCGTGGACAACGAGGGGCGTGCCTTAAAGGGCACGGAGAAGACCGCCTTCATAGGGAGGCAAATCGCCCTTGATCTCTCGCAAGAGTATTTTGATACGAGGATAGCGCCCCTTCGTAATTTTGTCCTCGATTATCCAATTAAAAAAACTGGCGGCGCGAAGCAGGCCGTCTTCGAGGCCATAGTCTATCCCGACGAATTCTACACAAGGTTCTATGAGTATTTTCTGGGGCAGGATATGAGCGCCAAGAAAAAAGAAGAGGTCAGAGAGGCGCACAGGAGGAGCCTTAAGTCTGCCTATGAGTTATTCAGGAAAGAACTGCCGTTAAAAGACCTTGCCCTTAACCGCAATACGGGCCGCTAAACCGCTGTCTCCCGGAAAAAATACCATGCGCGTGGTGAACGCCCGGCGTCTACGGCTATTTCGCATAAACTCACGTCCTGAAATCTTAAAGCCTTGGCTTCTTTATTGAGTCAGAGGGGCTGCTTGCATTTTTTATTAAAAACGGTTCGCTGAGCCTTTACGTGCTTTACAGAAATTTTGACTATTTATGGCCTTTAGGACAAATTCGGCTACGCTGATTATTGATTGATTGAGATATACTCTTTAATAATGGCGTATTTTACCAGAGCGGGTATGGTTCGAAGGTGTAGTTTTTCCATTATTTTTGTGCGGTGGTTGTCTACTGTCCTGGGGCTGATAAATAGCAGCTTGGCAATATCCTTACTTGTTTTTCCATCGGCAATAAGCTTTAGAATTTCTCTTTCACGTGAAGAAAGGTGACAGGAATTAACTCTGTAAGTTCCCCGGCACATATGGACAAAATTGTCTATTAACCCTTTTGTGAGTATTGGCGATATGTAATAGTTTCCTTGCCGAATTGAATCTATGGCAGAGAAAAGATCTGTATCTGCATCTTGCCTAAGTAAGTACCCGTCAGCTCCCGCTGAGATTGCACATAATAAGTACTCCTCATCATTATGCATGCTCAGAACCAAGACTTTTACCTTTGGGTAAATTGATTTGACCTTCAGGATCACTTCAAAACCGCCAAGGTTTGGTATAGCTAAATTCATGATAACCATATCCGGGGTACGTTTTTTTAGAAGTTTGAGAAGATTAGAGCCATTGTCAGCCGTTCCAATAACCTCAATGCCGATTCTTTCCTCAAGAATCTTTGTTATACCCTGTCGGAACATAGTATGATCGTCTGCCAGCACAATGCGATATGAAAGCATCATAGTATTACCTCTTGTTTATTGAGATGCTAAAAGTTATCTCAGCGCCTTTTCCATGTTTAGAGCACATATCACAATTTGCGTCCAATATACGTAAACGCCTTTTCAAGGAATCTCTGATTTGTTCCTCTTACGTCATATGATAGGACCATCCGAATCAATTCTCGATGAGAGGTAGAACATGTGTCAGCAGACTTTTGATGAGACCCGAGTGTGTGCCCTCGACCTATACTGGGTAAGGTAAGGTCATACATAGGCATACACTACAAGCTAAGGACTTCACTCAGAAGAAGGCCTGCCTCAATAAATCGCTGACATATGTATGGCGAACCAGGAACCGAACCACGCCCAATGCTCGCGCCAAGATGGAAGACCTATTACCTGTCTTCCAAGGAATTTGTGTTTTTGCTAAGGTGCGTTACCGGGTTTTCTGAAGAGCACGAATTATTTTTTTGTGACCTGCGGCCAGACAAGTCAATACATGGTGCGAAGGTGTCTGCTCCAGGTCCATAGAGGATGTGCGTACACAGCGTCCGCGAGTGTACGGAGAGTAAAATACCGACCATTTTACTATCTGTATCAATAAGACAATTATACCAAAGTCCGTACCATTTTGGAAGCACTT
>CAYYJQ010000055.1:0-11303 GCA_964472295.1 uncultured Thermodesulfobacteriota bacterium
TCCCAGGTTCCTTTTATTGACAAAGCAGACGAGTTTTTATGCCGATTTATGCTTGGATGCAAAACAAAGGGATCTATGTTTTGGTGGCCGCCTGTGTCGCTAAAGCAGTCACCTTTTGAGCGAAGATACAGTGAAATAACTTTTGTAGATGAAACAGATGTTGTCTTATATTCTGAGAAGGGATACTCAGGGTCAGCCTCTTCTGTATTTGGTTCCGGCATCAATGAGGCTGTTTGGAAAAACGTTGCTAGCGAAATAGACTGCGATGCACATCCCTCCATAGTTGATTATTTTCTCACCCTTGCAAGGACGGCTCTTTTTTCGCCAGATACTCAACTTCTTGTTCTCAATACAGCAATAGCTCTGGAGATCTTCTTGAAAAGATTTTGCGAAGAATATAATTCCGCAGAAACCGCCATACTTCTTAAGGAAAATGAAAAAGCGCCTTTTTGCGTATGTTATTTGAAAAAGATTGCCTTAGGCCTCTTTGGCAAGGATTTTGCTGTAGTGTCAAAAGAAGATTACGAAAAAATTGATTTTCTTTTTCGTACCAGGAATTCTATTGTCCATCGCGGCCTGTGTATATACAAGACCGACTCCAGCGTAGAGGTTCAAGTGGACCATGAAAAATCTGTCGCTTTTTTTCAAGCCGCACTCAGAGTAATCTCGTGGATAAGTACTTTTAATAAAAGTATAGCAAAAAAGATAGCATTTGAGAGCAATAGGGGGTCCATTAGTGACAAGTTAGTGGTGGATAATATTAAGGTTTTCCCTACTCCCTCCATAAAACCTCCCTCTTGATGCCTTGTAGTCTTGTACGGTGGGCTCAGCCACCATCAAAAATTTCTTTTGGCGGGCACAGCCCGCCCTACCGAACTGAAAGAAAAATAGGCGCTCTTCCTATTTAAGACCCCTGGCCCTTTTTATCTGCGTATCGCTCATTTTCCCTGAGAGCCTTGTAGGATGGGTTAAGCGTAGTACAACCCATCAGAACGTCAGAGCTTTATTCCCCAAAGCCCCCACGCTCTCTTTCCTCGTAATAGGTCCAGTCAACAGCATATCTGCCCTCGCGCACATAGCGGTGAAAACTCGAATAGGGCCACTCCCTTGCCATGCGCACATGGCCGTGCTTTACAGGGTTATAATGTATGTACTCGATGTGGCGGACAAGGTCGTCTTTATCCAGAAGTCCTTGCAGGTAAAGGTCTTTATTCCAGATGGAGTTCCGTTCCTTTTCGATATGGCTGACGTCGAGCATGCGGGATATGTAAAGGCGCCTTAAGAACGCGGACTTTATCTTCTCCAGGCGTAGCGAGAATTCCCTGTCTTCCCCGGGCAGGGTCCAGAGACAGTGAAGGTGCTCCGGCAGGACGACAGAGGCCTCCATGGTGAAGGGCATCTCGTCTCTGACCTCGCGGAACGCCTGGCGCAGAAACTCGATCTCCTCGATGAGCAGGCGGCTCTTCCGGTTCCTCAATGAAAGGGTGAAAAACTGGCTCGCGCCCTTAATCGTTTTTCTAACGCAGTTATCCATTGCCATCACTAAAGATTGATGAGTTATCTCTACTTAATTAATCATTTAAGAGGGGTTCATGGACTATACACCTTCTTCAGGCCCTCGTCAATTATACTTTGCCTTGACAGGCGTTTTTTTTTGGCTACCATGGCAGGGTAACAAATGTTACCCTTAATGCGAAAGGTCCGGGGCATGGACAGAACAGGACTCACGGCGCGGCAAAACGAAATTTTCCACTTCATAAGGGGCTTTATCCAAGGCCATGGATACCCGCCGTCCCTTCGGGAAATTTGCGCCCGTTTCCAGATAAAGGGCCCGAATAACGCGGCAAAACACCTCGACGCCCTGGAGCGTAAGGGTTTTATCCGAAGGCGCCGCGGCCTCTCCCGCGGCATAGAGGTCATTGCCGATCGAGGCGGGGCAGGGGGGCAAGGGGGGCAAGGGGGGCGGGGCGCGGGCCGCGCCCTCTCCATACCCATAGCAGGGGCCGTAAGGGCCGGCCCGCCCGAACTTGCCGTCGAGGACATCGTGGGCCACGTCACCCTTGACGAGGGTTTCTTTAACTGCGCCGATGCCTTTATCCTCCGCGTAAAGGGAGACAGCATGACAGGGGCGGGAATGGATGATGGAGACCACGTCATTGTAAGGCCCGCGCCAACGGCAGACCCCGGAGACATCGTCGTGGCCATGCTCGATAACGAGGCCACGGTCAAGAGGTTCTTCATGAGAGACAATGCCGTCATCCTCAAGCCAGAGAACCCCGCCATGAAACCCATCACCATAAGGCCCGAAGACAATAGAGACTTCACCATCATCGGAAAGGTCATGTACGTAATAAAAAACGTGGGCTGAAAGGACAGGGAAAAAAAAGGGAGGGGTAAGGCGGGCTTTGCCCGCCAAAGAATGGAAATTTCCTTACTTTCTTTTTGAAAAAAGAAAGTTTTCTGATGGTGTGGCGATGTCCCTCTGGATTTTGGAACTTAAGGTATGATAGGCACATTCTACTAAGAAGAAACCGCGACAAAGAAAACCAATAGAAAAAGTCGTAGATACCGTCTTGGCTGTCAAGCCAAAAGTGGTATATTCCAGCCTCGTTGGGTAGAGCACAGCGAAACCCTACAAATAAAAATTAGTCTTTTCCAGGCCGCGCTTCGCGCGGCCTGGCACTGGTTTTCTTTGCCAACTTTCTTTTTTCTAAAAGAAAGTTGAGAAATCATTGCCAAGCAAAAAAAATGACCATTCACGAGACCACACTCATAAGAGAGCCCGTCGAGGTAATCGCCCTCTTCGACCGCGGCATGACCCCCCTCAGGCCCCTGCGTTTCCGCTGGAAGGGAAGCGTCTACCGTGTCCGCGAGATTACCTTTACCTGGTCCACCAACGACGGCTCGGCCCCTGTCCTCCACTTCTCTGTCCACGACGGCGCCGCGCTCTATGAACTTCTTTACAATAAATCCACCATGAAGTGGACCCTTGAATGCGTGGCCCTGCCATGAACACTGGTTCCAACATAATGCACATGGACATGGACGCCTTCTTTGCCTCCGTGGAGCAGGCCATGGACCCGGCCCTCCGGGGCCGTCCAATAGCCATTACAGGAGCGGCAAAGCGCACCGTTGTGACCACTGCCTCTTACGAGGCGCGCGCCCTTGGCGTGAAAACAGGCATGAACCGCTTCGAGGCCATGAGGGCCTGCCCGGACCTCTTGATAGTCACTGGAAATAACGCGCGCTACATGGACGCCTCAAAGAGGATAATGAACATCCTCGCCTCCTTCTCGCCCGTGGTTGAGGTCTACTCCGTTGACGAGGCCTTTCTCGACATCTCTGGCACGGGCGCCATCTTCGGCGCACCGCTGGACATTGGCCGGGCCGTAAAAAAACGCATAAAGGCCGAACTCGGCCTTACCTGCTCCATAGGCATTGGCCCCAATAAACTTATCTCAAAACTCGCCTCGAATATGGAAAAACCCGACGGCCTTACGCTTATCCGGGCAGACGAAGTCGAGGACCATCTGAGAGACCTTCCCGTTAATAAACTCTGGGGCATTGGGCCCAATATTACCGCCCGCCTCGCGCTCATGGGCATAAAGACCTGCGGCCAGCTTGGCAGGGCGTCCGTCTCCATTCTCCGCAGGCAGTTCGGCATCATAGGCGGGAGGCTCGGGGCCATGGGCAGGGGCCTCTACGACGACCCCGTACGGCCCGCCTCCGCCGAAGACCGCGTAAAGAGCATCGGACACTCCATGACCCTGCCAGAGGACATCTCCGGTAAAAAAGAGATTAAGATGTATCTCCTGAAACTCTCGGAGATGGTCTGCGCCCGGGCAAGGCGCCACGGACTTCAGGGAAGGACAGTATCTCTCACCCTCCGTTACCCCGACTTTTATACCTTCACACGGCAGAGGCGCATGGGCCGCGCCACAAACGACACGCACACCCTTTACCGCGCCTCAAGAAGGCTCATATCCTCCATCAGGCTCAGGGCCCCGCTCCGCCTCATAGGAGTAAGCCTCTCCGGGATAGAAGACGGCGCGCGCCAACTCCCCCTCTTTACAGAAGAACTCCGCCGCGAAAGGCTCCTTACAGCCATGGACGAGATAAACACACGCTTTGGCCACGCGGCGCTCACATGGAGCGCGCTCCTTGAGCCCGAACGCTCCCCAGGAGTAATCTCGCCGGCCTGGCGCCCAGATGGCGTAAGGAACATAGACGTGGGATGAGAGATAACGGTAAGAGAAAAAAAGGAAGGGAAGGGAAGGGCGGGCTCTGCCCGCAAAAAAAAAGAAAGACTTCCCGCTTTCTTTTGGAAAAAAGAAAGCGGGGCAAAGAAAACCAATAGAGGTGAGTACTATCCACCAAAAAAGATTTCCTTACGTTCTTTTGGAAAAAAGAAAGTTTTTTGATGGCGCGGCATGACTCCGTGGTTTGATATGCCCTTACGTCGAGAACCGGCATCTGCCTTATATACACTTCGTCAAAGAAAACCAGCCCCATTGGGCGCGGGTAGTCTCTGTAATTTACCGCTTCCATTCCACATTGGTTTTCTTTGTCTTACTTTCTTTTTTCTAAAAGAAAGTAAGGCCGGGCTTCGCCTTGTTTTTTTATCCTTCTTGATGATATTATCACTATATACGAAAAGGCGGACTCCCTGAATTAAGCCTATGGTCTATCCACGCCCATGAGAGGGGCGTAATCATAAAGGGTTCCCACCACCTATGACTTTTTTCCCGAGGCGCTCTATACCTCTTATACTCTTCGTCCTCTTTGTGCTCCTTGGCTGCGGCTCGACGCACGGCCCCTATTACATCGCGCCAAATCCCTTCTCACCAGTGCGCACCGTTGCCGTCCTCCCAGTATATAACGCCACAAACGACGTGGGCGGGGCAATTCTTCTCAGAAAACAGACCTACAAGGAGTTTTCCTACAGGCACTACAGCGTCATGTCCATCGAGGACACGGACCGCCTCCTGAGGGATAAACTCAACATAACCATAGGCGGACAGCTCGAGTACACAGACGCCGGGACCATTGCCAGGGCCCTTGGCGTGGACGCCGTGGTGTACATATATCTCATTAATTTTGACGACATCACCACGGGAGTATATAATGTCAAGGAGGTCCGCGCGGGTTTTAAACTCGTCGAGGGTAGCACGGGCCGTGTTATATGGACACATGGAGGCGGGGTAAAGTCTTTTTATGTGGCTGGCAAGGCAGGGGTAGCAATTACGGTCTTGAAGGAGATAGGCTCCGGGAGCGATGTCCCATCTCTCATAAAGGGCCTGAACGACATCCCCGGCATCAGGGACTGGCATATAATAAGGGTCATATACCTTAAGAAACTCGAACATGCCGCCGTTCTATCATTGGGGGAGGAAGTCGTTACAAGCGTCTTTGGCTCTCACTTGAGGTTCGAGGTGAACGCCCTCTTGAGGAGGGTCCTCCGGGGCCTCCCTGCTGGCCCGGGCAACCTGGGGCCGGCAAGCGGCTGAGCCGGTGGCGGTTCGCCTACTCATGGGCCGCGAGGCGGCGGTTTAAAGAGGGGGGCAGGGAGGCCAGGGGAGATAGGGGATGTATGGGGGGCAAGGGGACATGGTGCCTGAGATAGAGGACTTAAGGCCTGGGAAAATCAGGCATTGTTTTTAAAACAAAAGGAGATACAGCCATGATCAAGATACCACCCAGAAGGCCGTGGTGGAGGCGCTATCCGGCACTTCTTGCCATTGTCTCCGTTATATTCCTCGTTGGGTGCGGCCCCACCATAAAGGGCACTGTCAAGGAAGACACGAGCCGCACAGGGGAGACTGGGAAACTGGAGAAGGAGGGCATAAATTATAGAGGCCCCTCCTATAACGTGGCAATAATCGCCTTCAGGGACAAGACACCGGGAAAGGCCCTTGGAGTGGCCAGAGCGGCTACGGAAATCCTTCGGACCATTGTTAAAAAGGCCGGCCTTGAGCCAATTGTCCTTACCGAGGACGACCTTCGAGAGCAGGAGCGTCTTACAGGGCTTGAAGAAACAGGGGTAGTGAGAAAGGGAAAGAAGGACACGCTCAAGGGGTATGAGTCAGTGGACTTCAGGATCTCCGGGGCCGTGACGTCTTACTCTGCCGTGGAGGAGAGCACAAACGTCCTCCTTGCCCAGTCAAAGACCGTTATCTCAAGGGTGCAGGTGGACTACGCCCTCGTGGACGTTGAGACAGGAAAGAGCCTTGTGGCCGATTCGGGCATGGGCGAGTACAAGAAGACCACGGGAGGGCTCCTTGGCCTTGGCTCAAGGTCCACCTTTGATATGAGCCTCCGTGACGGCGCCCTTCGTGACGCCCTTACAAGGGCAATGAAAAAAATGGCCGCAAGGCTCAACTCCCTTCCCTTCAGGGGCAGGGTTCTTGACGTGGAGGGTAGCACCCTCTTTATACGGGCAGGGACAAAGAGCAGGCTCAGGACTGGAACTGTCCTCTCTGTCTACAGGCGCGGTAAGGAACTCAAGGACCCTGACACTGGCCGCGTCATAGGCCGTGCCGAGTCAAAGATCGGCGAGGTTGTTCTATCGTCTCACCAGGACGAGAATATCTCACGCGCTGTAATCAAGAGCGGCGGGGGGTTCAGGGCAGGTGACGTTGTGAGGGCAAGCGCGGGAGGCGCTGGTTGAAGTTTTTCGTGAGAAAGGACTATCTCTTTCGTTGCGGCAGGCCGGGGTTTTTGGCCCTCCTGCTCGCACTTGTCGCAGTGGCCTTTACTCTCCCCGGCTGTGGCGGACCGCACTCAAAGTGTCTTCTTCCCGTTGAGAAGACAGGCGAATCATATCTTCTTGGCATGACATACCTTGAGGAGAAAAAGCCCGAACTCGCCGCCGGAAGTTTCAAGGAAATCCTTGCCTGCAACCGCAAGTTCTCTCCCGCCTATAGCGGCCTTGCCGTATCCTACGCCCAGATTGCCGCCGCCGGGCTCAACCCCGAAGGGCAGACTGTAATAGCCTCTTTACATGCCCTTGAACTTGCCAGGAAGTACTCTTCAGGCAACGAAGACTCCTTCAGGCGTAATGTGGCGGCCATGCGTGTCTTTACCACCTACAAGTCCGTTGGCTGGCTCGAAAGGGTTGAGAGCGAGTACAAGCGTGCCATGAAGACGCGTGTGGACAGGGCGAGGCTTCCCTATTATCTCAGTAGCGATTCAGCGGCCTTTTTCATGGGCAAGGCATACTTCGACGCAGGCCGCATAGAGAGCGCCCTGGACGAGTACAAGGCCCTCTCAAAGGCGGACCGCATTGGTAAATGGGGGGTTCTCGCGGAAAGGGACTACAAGAGGAGCACAAGGATACTCAGCCACATCGAGAGGTCTGTTGCCAGCCCCGAGGTAGTGGTACTGGCCTTTCACAGGGCGCTCACAAGGGCGGATCTTGCCGCCATACTCATCGAGGAACTACGCGTTGATGAACTCCTTGATACACGTGAAGTCAGCATGGAGACAGAAAGAAGTATTTCACCTGTGCCCTCCGATGTATTCAAGAGCCGTTTCAGGTCAAATATCCTCAAGGTAGTGGCCCTCCATATCAAGGGGCTTGAGCCGTCATTTTCAGGAACCTCCTCCACCTATCTATACAGGCCGGCAAAGGTGGTTACGAGAAAGGATTTTGCCGTAATAATGGACGATCTCCTTAAGAGGCTCTCAGTCCATGGTCCTGCACCCGGGGAGGGCCTATCTGAAGAAAAACCCTTTAGCGATGTTCCTCAGGGTGTGCCGTGGTATACCGCGGTCATGGATGTCACAAGGGCCAATATCATGAGACCAGCCACGGACAGGCTCTTCAAGCCCTATGACGGCCTTGACGGCCCTGACGCCTACACCGCCGTAATAAGCGTCAAGGAGATGCTCGGCTACCGCTGAGACGTCTCTTCCGAAGGTATTGGGCCGCCCATCTCATGGGCCCCGGTGCCTGCCCTGCCAAAACTCCCTGCCATTGACTCAAACTGACGGTCCACCTCTTCGTAAGATATTGTTTCCACGTTCTTTTTTCATCTAAATACCTTGAAAAACAGCCCCAAAAGGGCTTCCCCGGTGACTGTGGTCACACATGTACGACCTGGTTTTAAGTATAATCAGGTTGTGAGACATGACATTTGTCATAATAACCGGAAAATCAAGGAGGAAAGCATGAGAAGATATATACTGGCTCTTGTTGCCATGCTCTCCTTATTTTTTGCTGCTTCCACGGCTTACGCCCTTGTTGATGTCGAGGCAAGGTACTGGTTTACCAACCTTGATACCAACCTCGAGGCCTCAAGCGGCACCATCATCGGCACTGACCTCGACCTTGTCAACGACCTTGGCGTAGATGACCTTGAGAACTTTGTCGAGGGAAGGATAACCCTTGAGATAGGTCACCATAGTTTCCGTTACGCCTATATGCCGCTCTCGTGGTCCGGCTCTGCCGTTATTACGAGAGACATCAACTTCGCCGGACGCACCTACCCCGCCTCCTCGCAGGTATCCACGGACACCCAGATAGACTACCACCGCTTCAGTTACCGCTACGACTTTATCAACAAACTCAAGAACCGGCTCGGCCTTATCGCCGAGGTCAAGTACTTTGACGGCAGGGTAAACCTCAAGGACGCGGCCTTTGGCCTTGACGAATCCACGCGCCTTCAGATACCCATGCCGGCCATTGGCGTTGGCGGCCAGGTAGCCATACCGCTCCTTGCCAAGATCGGGGCCGAGGTGACGGGAATGAGCCTCGGGAGTTATGCCTATGTCCTTGACGCCGAGGCCAATGTGGGCTTTCAGCCCCTCCCATTCGTGGACGTATCGGCTGGCTACAGGTTCCTGAAGTTTCATGTGGAGAAGGACGACGACATAGGCAGTGTCAGTCTGCGCGGCCCCTTCATAACTCTGAGGGCCAATTTTTAAGAGAGCGTCAACCTGTCCTTCCCAAAGGCGTGGATAACTGATGTCATACAGGTCATGAGGCGCATATCCCATTTACAGGCCTCGGCCTGTTTTTATTTTTTGTCCCACGGCTTTTGTGTTAAATTATTATCAAGGGGGCCGCTGATGGTCCCTGGTATAAAAAGCCTAAAGTATGCCTATTGCCGGACCCGCGATTTGGGTGCGGTTATGGTGTGTAAACCCTGAATCCCCTTTGTTAAGATTAATGAGACTCAATTATTCCCCGGAAGGGGCCTCATCGTCCCTGGCCGTGGTAGCGCCTTTTTTTCTTCTGGTTCTAATGGTCATCGGCTTTACGGGCTGCGCCTCACTGGAGCGTGTTCCCCATGAGACGGAGTCGTTTCTCATAGAGAGGGCCCTTCATACAAGGCAGAGCGCCGGGGCCGCCCTTGAGGAGGGAGATTACCTCGCGGCGGTCTCAAAGTACCGCGAGGCCTATGACCTTGAGAAGCGTATTGGGAACGATAGCGGGCGCATACTGGACCTTGTGGGCATGGGCAGGGCCTATACAGGCCTTGGCAGAACCGAAGTGGCCGTGAGTGTGCTTACCGACGCGGTAAGGCAGGCCTTTAAATCGAGAGATGACAGGGGTCTCTCCATGGCCTATTCCGCCCTTGCCAGGGCCTACCTCATGACAGGTAACCTTGACCTTGCCGTAAAGAACATAGAAGACGCCCTGACCCTTGAGAGGTCAGGGGGAGGGGCTGACCTTAATACCTTGAACCTTGCCGGGGTCATCTATCTCGAGGCCGGCAGGCTCGATGAAGCCGCCTCTCTTGCAAATACAGCCATTGACGCCCAGGACCAGTCTCCGCCTTCGAGTTCACTCTCAGAGTCGTACAGGGTCATGGCAGGGATACTCGTCAGGAAGGAAGACCTGCCGCTTGCAATGGTATACTTTAATATGGCCTACTCCGTAGATGAAAAACTTGGAGACAATGAGGCCCTGGCCCTTGATCTTGGCGGCTCGGCGGATGCGCTTCTCGGGGCCGGGAAGTTCGAGAAAGCGGCTTCGAGGCTGAAGAAGTCCTATGTGCTTAACAGAGAGGCAGGGCTCCTTGAGAGGGCACTCGGTAACCTTGATAAACTTGTGGAGGTTTACGTAGCCATGGGCGACAAGAAGAATGAACTCTATTTCAGGACCATGAGGGAGGCTGTCCTCTCGGACATGAGATGAGAAGATGGGAAGACTGAAGCCGCGTGTACTTGTTGTTGATGACGATGAGAGGAACGTAATACTCCTGACCCTTAAGATGGAACGCGAGGGATATGATGTGGAGAGCGTCTCCAACGGCGTGGAAGCCCTTGAGCGGGTGCGCACCTTTAACCCCGACCTTATCCTCATGGACGTCATGATGCCCAAGATGAACGGATACGAGGTCCTGAAGGTGCTGAAGGACGATGAGAAGACCCGCTACATACCTGTCATAATGCTAACGGGGCTCGGGGAGGTGGAGAACAAGATACAGGGTTTTGACGTAGGGGCAGAGGACTATATAACAAAGCCTTTCAGCCTGCGCGAGGTCTCGGCAAGGGTTCGCTCACTCCTTCGTGTGCGTGCCCTTCAGAAACGCATCAGAGAGACTGAGAAGATGGCGGCCCTTGGCGGCATGGTGGACGGCATAGCCCATGAGATAAGAAATCCCCTCATGGTAATTGGCGGCATGGCAAGGCGGCTTCATGAACGCACGGAAGATGAAAAGAGCAGGGGATACGCCGGGGCCATCTTGAAGTGCGTTGAGAGGCTTGAGAAGATGATTGAGAGGGTGGACGACTACAAGCGCATACTGGTCTCACGGCCTCAGCCCGGCGAGATTAACCGCGTGGTAGAGGATGCGCTTCGCGAGGCCGGTCTTGTCATGGAAGGCAGGGCTATTGAGGTAAAGACCTCATATGCCTCTCCGTCGCCGGTTGTGAAGATGGATTATATTAATCTCAAGACAGCGGTCTATAATATCATTCAGAATTCCATTGAGGCCATGGGTGACAAGGGGCGCCTTGAGATAAGGACGGCCATTGAGGGCAGGCGGGTATTCATAGAGATAAAGGACAACGGGCCGGGCATAGACCCTGATGAGCAGAAGAAGATATTCCATCCCTTCCAGACCTCGCGCATCGAGGGGGCGGGGCTTGGCCTTACAATGGCCCACAGGATAGTCTCGGACATTGGAGGTGAGATAAGCGTGAGCAGCGAGCCGGGCGAGGGCACGGTGGTGACAATATCCCTTGATAGCATCTGGCCCGAGGGGTAAAACAGGGAATATGCTTTGATGGGTTGCGCTGACGCTCCACCCATCCTACAAGATTGGTGGGCACTGCCCACCATTTTCTTATTGGTT
>CAYYJQ010000056.1:0-10844 GCA_964472295.1 uncultured Thermodesulfobacteriota bacterium
AGTAAAGGCCAAGTATGCCTATCATCATGAGGACATAGGCCACGTTGGGGTCTGATATGGCCTTGAGTATCCTCTCCCGAAGGCCCATCTCAATGACCTGCACCTCCACGCCCTTTGTGCGGACCACGGCAGGCCCTGAGAGGAGGTCCACCTTCATGCCGTTAATCTTTTTAAGAAGGTCCTCCTTATCCTTTGCAAGGACATTGATGACCTTGAGCTTAAGGGCCTCCTCTGCCGTGACGTTCACGCTCTTACGGACGGCCTTCTCTGCCCAGTGGGCATTTCTTCCCCTCTTGAGGGCAATACCCCTTATATAGGCCGCGGCGTCGTTCTCCACCTTCTTGAGCATGGTCTTGTCCATCTTTCCCCCGCCCATGGCCACCGGGTGGGCCGAGCCAATGTTCGTGCCCGGCGCCATTGCCGCTATATTGGCGGCATAGGCGATGAAGACCCCTGCCGAGGCGGCACGGGAGCCGGCTGGAGCAACGTAGACCACTATGGGTATATCGCTCGATAGTTCACGCTTAACGATTTCGCGCATGGACAGGTCAAGGCCGCCGGGCGTGTCGAGCTCAATGACAAGGGCCGCGGCCCTCTCCCTCGCGGCCCTGTCCATGTTCGCGGTAAGGAACTCGGCCATGATGGGGTTTATCACTCCCTCTGCCCTGAGATAATAGACCTTCTTCGCGGGAGGAAGGGCCTTCTTGGCCTTGAGTGTCTTCTTTGCCTCCAGTCCCTTTACCGTCTTTTTTACAACTTTCGCGTCCCTGGGCTTTGCCGCGCCTTTGGCCGGGAAGGGCGCGGCAACAAGACCAAAGCCCACGAGTAGAAGTAGAAGAAGACATATGCCTCTCATTCCTGAACGCATACATAGAGTTTAGCAGTATATGGGTTTTTTTGAAAGCAAGAGGCCCTTTTAAACCCAAAGGCTGAGAGCACCGGATAATAGAGAGCGGGCAAGGTGGGTAATATGAGAAAAGAGGCGCCATGGCGTAGATGGGCGGAGCTTATCTATTGATAGACCTTACGGCCTTCTGTATATGGGTCCAGGCGGCCTTTCTGAGGGTCTTTTTATCATCATCCATCGCAAGTCCATCGATGCCATGGGTAAAAAATATCCTCATGCCCTGAAGGTCAAGGGATCCGCCCATTGGAGGGAGTTGGCCTTCTTCGCCCATCAAGGCGCGTAGCGCACCCTTGCCCATGGCGATTATGACCCGTGGCGAGAGTTCAAAGATTCTGTCACGCAGTAGCGGCGCGCAGGCGCCAATGGCCTCTTTCAGGGGGCCTGGCCCAAGGCCCTGCGAAGGGATGCACCTTGTGGCGAACAAGAGGTGAATGTCCGCCTCGCCAAGGCCCGCCTTTTTTTTTGTGGAATCGATTATCTTCTCGAGGAGTTCACCCTCTATTCCCGTAAATGGCGAGTATGGGGCATTACCCGGCTTGGACGCAGAGGGCGGCGGAACGTCAGAGACAAAGGCCATCTTCGGATGCGACCCGCCAAGCCCCTCGAAAAGGCCCTGTCTCGCCTCCCTCAAGGGGCAGGCCTTGCACTCAGTTGGCTCAAGGCCTCCGGCAAGGGGCGTAACCTCTGTAACAGGCAGAAGGTCCACGCCCGCTAGGGCGGCGTACTCGAGAAAGGCCGCGGTGTCTCTTATAAGTCTTTCATATGAATCGCCAGAGTCATTCATGGGGGTTCTCATCCTGGTTTCGCGCTTTAGTAACTTCGTATTCCCGCAGTGCCGATCAAGCAGACTTTCCTTTACACTTTAGAGGTCTTGAGATAAAATTATGAATGTAGGGGCGGTCATTGTCCCCCCTCCATGATAGGTTGGCGGCATACATCCCTGATTGTCCTATTGGCTTCCTTTGTCTTACTTTCCTTTTTCTAAAAGAAAGTAAGGGAGTCATTTTTTCTTATGATACTATCAATAATCATATTATCCAGTCTTTTTTTCGTCCTTCTCTCGCCTGTTAGCGCATGGGCCTGGGGTCCTGCCACCCATCTTGAGATAGCCCACGGCATACTCTCAAACCCGGCTCTTGTGACAGGCGGGCTCCGTGACCTTATCGTGAATTTTCCCCATGATTTTATCTACGGGAGCGTAAGCGCCGACATTGTGGTGGGAAAGAACTTTGTGGACGAACTTCGCCACTGCCACAACTGGCGCATAGGCCGGAAGGTCTTCAGGAGGGCCCGCGGCAACGCGGAGAAGGCCTTTGCCTGCGGGTACCTCTCTCACCTCGCCGCTGACACTGTGGCCCATAATCTCTTTATCCCCGAGATGTTGATACGGTCTTTTCCAACAAGGACGCTCCGTCACCTCTACTGGGAACTCCGTTTCGACGCCCTCGCCGGCGTTGAGGCATGGAATCTTCAGAAGGCCATCGGGACTGGCGCCCGGCCCGAGAACCACCAACTCCTTGACTCCGTCATCACAGGCACGCCCCTGTCCTTTAGAACAAACAGGACGATTTTTTCGGGTTTTCTCCTTCTTAACCGGGTCAGGCACTGGCAGAAGGCGCTCCTCCTCATTGACAGGTCCTCAAGGTGGCCCCTCCCGGAGGGCATGAGGGAAAAGTATCTACAGGCCTCCATAGAGGCCGCGGCAGAGGTGCTTAGCGATATGGACAACGCGGGGTGTCTTGAGAGAGACCCGACAGGAAGGCATAGCCTCAGGGCCGCCGACAGGGCCAGAAAGAGGCTCAAGACATCTCTTAAGTCCGGGAAAGCGGGTAGGAGAGAGATAGCCTGCGGCGGCTATCGCGCCCACGTGGAAGAGGCGCTAAGGGGGCTTGAGGGTTAAGGCGACGCGGCGCGGACCCCTCTTCTGAGGCGCAGGGCCTTGTCAAGGACCCAGCCTGCAATTGTATCTTTTTCGGCCTCGGGAAGTTCCTCGGCCTTTATGCCATCCTCACCATCGCCAGCCGCTATAATCATCACCCTGCTTGAATGCGCCTCCATGGCCTCGGGCCTGTTGGCGACAATCATGTCAAGGTTCTTGTCCCGAAGTTTTTTCGTCGCGTTCTCAAAGAGGTTATCTGTCTCAAGGGCAAAGCCAACGAGTATCTGTCCGGGCCGCTTTTCCTTGCCCATCTCGCGCAGTATGTCCGGCGTTGGAAGAAGGTCCAGCGTCTTACTGGAACCATCCTTCTTTATCTTCACCTCCGAGACCTTTGCCGGCGCGAAGTCGCTTACTGCCGCCGTTGCTATAACGAGCGTGGCCTTTTCATGGGCCGCCATGGCGGCCTTGAACATCTCCCTTGCCGTGGTGGCCCTTGTAAGTGAGACGCCTGCCAGGGGTTCCATATTGGTGGGTCCGCTTATGAGCCGTACCTTTGCGCCGCGCCGTCTTGCCTCACGAGCAAGGGCATGGCCCATGCGCCCTGACGAGGCGTTTGAGAGGAAGCGCACAGGGTCTATGTATTCGCGCGTGGGGCCCGCAGTTATAAGGACCCTCTCACCGGCAAGGTCCTTCTCGGCGAGGGCTGTGATAATTTCCTCAAGAATACTCTCCGGCTCTGCCATGCGGCCCATGCCCGTGGTGTTGCAGGCAAGTTCGCCGGCCTCGGGGCCAACGAAGACGTATCCCATGGACCTTAGTTTCGCCGCGTTTTCCTGCACAATGCTGTTCTCCCACATGGCCGTGTTCATGGAAGGGGCTATAAGAACAGGGGCGCGTGTTGCCATGGAAAGGAGGCTTACCGGGCAGTCGGCTATGCCCGAGGCTATCTTTCCTATTATGTTTGCCGTTGCAGGGGCTATGACAAGCATGTCCGTGCAGTGGGCGAGGTCGATATGCCGCACATACCCGCTGGCATTGCCCCTATCATTGGGCTTGAAGACATCTGTAAAGACCTCGCCCTGCGAGAGTACGCCGAGGCTCAGCGCGGAGACAAACTTTTGCGCCGACTCTGTCATCACGGGGCTGACCCCTGCCCCTGCCTTTACGAGGAGGCGCGCGAGTTCAAGGCCCTTGTATGCCGATATGGCCCCTGTAAGAGCGAGGGTTATGTTCTTTCCATCGAGTTTTTTGGTGTTCATCTCAGTAAAATTTCCTGTGGGCGCGGTTCTTCTCACCGTGCCGGCACAATGTATGTGATTTTTTTGATAATCAGCCGCTTTCGCGCTCCCCGCGAAGTGCCCAGCGGTCTTTAGAGGCCCATGGCTGAAATGTAGGGGTTGTGCCCTCTCTCGTCTCCAATTGTTGTTTCCGGGCCGTGGCCCGGAAAGACGCGCACGCTGTCCCCGAGGGTAAGGAGGCGCGTCCTTATGGAGTGCATAAGTTCTTCCGTGGAGCCGCCTTCGAGGTCAGTCCTGCCCACTGAACCCGCAAAGAGGGTATCTCCGCTAAATAGCACCCCTTCGTCGCGGATATAGAGACAGACCCCGCCGGGCGTATGTCCCGGCGTGTGGAGGACCTCTATCTTTAGCGGCCCCGCCTCGATGACCCCGTTGTCATCGAGTAGAATATCCGGCGCTGGCTGGGCCTCGGCCCTGAGACCGAAGAAGCCCGCGTGAATGGGGGCCTTTTCAAGGAGTTCGGCATCAGCGCTGTGGATGGCAAGTGGCGCGTTGAATCGTTCCTTCATCTCACCGTCTGCGCCCACGTGGTCAAAGTGGCCGTGTGTGTTAAGGATGTATCTTACCTTGAGGTCTTGAGCGCGGACCTCTCTTTCGATTAGAGGCGCGTCGCCGCCGGCGTCGATTATGACGGCGTCGCGGCTCTCTTTGTCCCAGACAATGTAGCAATTTACATCAAGGGGGCCTACTTCGAGGGTCTTTATATTAATGGTCATATGTTTTCCTTAAGGAATTTTTTTCTTCTGGGGTCAAAGCCCGCTTCTTGCCCTTTTGTCTCTTCTCCCCGGCGGGTTCTGCCCGCCCTGAGATCCTCTCTTTTTTTATTGCCTTCCCTTTCTACTTTGTCTGCCACCTTTTTATTTTTTCGCAGTACTCGGACATGAGTTCCGTGGCCTGTTGTTTTGTCGATGCCTCGGCCATTACGTGAAAGTATGGGTGGTCCTGGCTGGGGTAGGCGGCCACCCAGTTATCCTTGAAGTTTATCTTTATGCCGTCAAGGAGTATGGTGTCCTTTCCTCCCGAGTCCTCGGCAAGGTGTCTCATTACTGCGCCTTTCTGCTCAAAGGCGCAGGGCACCCTTTCCTTGAGTATTATGCTCGGCGGAATCTCTCTTATGAGGCGATGCAGGGTAGTCTCCTCGACGGCGAGCATCTCAAGGACCTTTACTATGGCGTACATGCCGTCAAAGACGGGCTGAAAGCGCGGGAATATGAACCCGCCAGTGGGCTCTCCCACAAAGAGGTTGTCGCCGCTACTGGCCTCGGCCATGAGTCCGTGCGGGCTGGTGCGCGTCCTCCTCACCTCAAAGCCATAGGTCTTGGCCATGCTGTCTATGGCGCGCGGCGCGGTGACAGGCACGGAGATGCTCCCTTTCAAGCGCTGGTCTTTGGCACACTTCAGCACAAGCAGGGTTACGAGGTTAAGGGCCGTCTCGCCGTCAAGGGCCTCTCCTGTCTCGTCCACCATGAAGATCTTCTCTCCCCCAGAGTCGAGAAGAAAGCCCATGCTGGCGTCAAGGGAGCGCACGATGGTGGAGAGCTGGGCCACGGCCTTCTCGAACTCCTCGCGGGTGCGTGTAATCTTCTTGCCGTCGAGGTTGGCGTTAAGGGAGATGACCTCGCAGTTGAGTTTACCGAGTAGGGAGGGGAAGATGCGCGATGAACTCCCGTAGGAGTAGTCCATGACTATCTTGAAACGCGCCTTCTGTATGGCCTCTGTCTTGATGACGGACATGAAGCCGTCCTGATATGACTCGAAGCCGTGAATGGGGAAGGTGAGTTCCCCCGTATCCTCCAGCGAGACCCTGTTGAAGTCCTCCCTGAAGAAGAGTTTTTCCACGGTTTTCTCAAAGCCCGGGTGCAGGTCCAACCCGTTATTGTCAAAGAATTTAAGGTCAATAAGCAGGGGGTCAAAGGGCGAGCGCCGTGTGTGTATGCCCCCTACCTCGTTGCTGTTCCTTGCGAGAAAACGGCATACAGGCATGGGCACAACGCCGTAATCGTGCACATCCACGCCAGTTGAGAGAATGCCTGTCATTACGGCGCGGTTCAGCATACGCGAGGTCTTGTGCGCGTCGCGGCTCGTGGAGACGGCGGCCCCGGGTTTGAGCGTGGCGCCGTAGGCCGCGCCAAGCTTTGCCGCGAACTCGGGGCTGAGCTCGATATTGGCAAGGCCCGTAACTCCATAGGTGGAAAATACGCTCCTGCTCCAGCGCTGTCCCCAGATGAGAGACGACGCAAGGGTTGCCTCGTCGTCAACGGTCTTATGTGGCCAGACCTTTACATTGGCCTTTACCGTGGCGTTTCTCCCTATGTGGCAGTGGTCGCTTACCACCACGCCCTCCGATAGATGGGCCCCGGCGCCTATGACCGTGTCATTGGCTATGACGTTCTCCTGCACAAGGGCCTGGCTCCCAATGGAAACGTTATCCCAGAGAACGGAATCCATGATGACAGCGCCCTCCTCAACAACGACGTTGCTTCCGATAACGGAATTTACGATACGCGTATCAGGGCCAATCCTGCAGTTCTCACCTATGACCACGCTCCCTTCGAGGCTTGAGGTAAAGTCGATCCTCGACCCTTCGCCCACCCATACGCCGGTCCTGCCCGTCTCTTTTCCGGGAATGTTCACCTTTACCCTGCCGTGGAGTATGTCGAGGTTTGCCTGGCGATATTCCTCAAGGCTTCCCACGTCCTTCCAGTACCCCTCGGCTATGTACCCGTGAATGGGCCGCTTTTCCTTGAGGAGCATGGGAAAGAGCTCCTTTGAAAAGTCGAATTCTCCGCCCTCGGGCACGTATTTGAGAATTTCCTTCTCAAGTATGTATATGCCAGTGTTTATGGTGTCGCTGAAGACCTCGCCCCAGCCGGGTTTCTCAAGAAAGCGCGTTATCTTTCCCCTCTTGTCTGTTATGACTATGCCGAAGGGAAGGGGGTTCTCCACCCTTGTCAGCACAATGGTGGCAATGGACTTTCTCTTTTTATGGAAGGCAACGGCCTCCTTGAGATTTATGTCCGTCAGGACGTCGCCGCTTATGACGAGCGTTGTCTCAGGCTTCTTATACGACCTCATGGCCGCGGCCACGGCCCCGGCAGTGCCAAGGTCTGCCGTGGCGCTTATGTAACCCATCCTGGCGCCGTACTGAGTCCCGTCTCCAAGGCGGCTCGTTATTACCTCGGGGTGAAAATATAGCAAAGATGTAAGGTCTTTAATCTTGTGCGAGACAAGGAGCTCCACGATATGCTCCATAATGGGCCTGTTGACCATGGGGACCATGGGCTTTGGGAGGGTGTTGGTAAGGGGGCGGAGCCGGGTGCCGAATCCTCCTGCCATGATGACGCACTTCATAAGAGACCTCCCTGGATTAAGACTGTCATGGAAAGGGACGCGGACAAGGCCCACGCAAGGGCCAGGACACGCATGAGAGGGTCATATCTTCTTGTACGCATTAAACGCAAGGGTCACGGGTCATGAGAGACCCGGCAATGAATTAAAGATAGGAAAATAGAGGCCTTATCACAGAAGAAAGCCCCGGATTATCCAGGCTCTGAGATTTAAAAGGCCTGATCATCATGGTCCTTTACCGCAAATTCTATCAACAAAAGAAAGTAGCGTCAAGGCGCGGGGAGATGAAAGGCAAAGACATGAAGAAAAAGATGGACAAAGCGACCTTGAAAAATGGCGGAAGGGGGAGGGAGTCGAACCCACCCATCCCCTTTAAAGGCGATAACAGGTTTTGAAGACCTGCAGGACCACCGGGCCCTATCCCCTTCCGTTGATTGGATATTTTAGCATAAGGAAGGTAGAAAATGAAGAGGACAAGGCCTGGCCTTCAAAAAAACGCGATAAGTAAAGAAAAAGCCTTTCAGCGCCACCCTCCCCACACTCTTGACCAGTGGCAATGCGTTTTTTCCCATCTACCCCTAAAACATCTTGACAATTCCCCAAAAATCGCCTAAATTAGAAAATTCCAATACTTCTAAGGATGAAAACTTAAAATGAAGACCTTTATACCAAGAGTTGACAGGAACACAAAAAAGTGGTTTGTCGTGGATGCCGAGGGCAAGACCCTCGGGCGCCTTGCCTCAAGGATAGCCTCCATACTGCGCGGCAAGCATAATCCCCAGTATGCCCCGGACATGGATACAGGCGATTTTGTCATTGTAGTAAACGCCGGAAAGATCCGCTATACCGGCAAAAAGGACTCTGACAAGATCTATTACCACCATACAGGCTACATCGGGGGCATAAAGTCCGTAACCATGGGCAAACTCCTTGAGACCAAGCCCGAAGAGGTCCTGAAAAAGGCCGTTCGCGGCATGCTTCCCTCTGGACCCCTTGCAAGGGACATGTTCAGAAAACTCAAGGTTTACGCCGGTCCCACACACCCGCACGACGCGCAAAAGCCGGCGCCCCTCCCAGAATAAGGGGCCGGGGGCCGGGAGCACGATGGGGGCCAGAGCGATAGGGGGCAATAGCGTTTGGGGGGCAGTGGACAGGAGGGGCTACGAGGACAAGGGGGCCGGGGGCACGATGGGGGCTGGGGGGCTACGGGGGGCAAGAGGAGCGACGGACAACGGGACGATGGGGCAGGGTGGCGCGAGGGGCGATGGGACAACGGGACGATGGGCAGGGTGGCGCGAGGGACAAGGGGGACGCGGAGGATAATTGGGACGCGGGGGGCTGTAGGGCGATTAAGAAATTTGCCTAACCAAAAGAGGTTGTGCCCGGCCTGCCGGGGTTATTGATAATTAGAAAAAGGGTTCTTGTTCAGGGACGAGTTGCATATGCCCGGGACAAAAGGCGCGGGGCCTAAAAAAAGCGGGCCTCCTTACCTCATAAAGGAAGCGGAGTAGAAAAGAAATGGCGGAAGAGATAGTAACAGTTGGCAGAAGAAAGACAGCCGTTGCAAGGGTCAGGCTCAGGGCCGGCTCAGGCGATGTCAAGATAAACAAAAAACCCGTTGACCAGTTCTTCGGGCGTGATGACCACAGAAAGACGGTCTCCGAGCCCTTCAGCCTTACGGGCACCTCGGGCCAGTTTGATGTGGCCGCAAGGGTAACGGGAGGCGGGATGACAGGGCAGGCCGGGGCCATCAGGCACGGCATATCAAGGGCCCTCGTGGTCTCGGACCCGGCCCTCAGGGCAGTCCTCAAGAAGGCGGGTTTTCTCAAGAGAGACCCCCGCATGAAGGAGCGCAAAAAACCCGGACAGAAGGGCGCAAGGGCGAGGTTCCAGTTCTCCAAGAGGTAAGTTGGCCTCGAACTCTTCTCTATATACTTACCAAAGGGGAGGCCTTCTGGCCTCCCCTTTTTTGTCTTTCGCCTCGCACATGGTCTCTGTGCAGGGTGCGCAAAAACGGGCAAATGACCGACTCATACTGGTTTTCTTTGACTCAGCCACTCTGGCGGCAGATTGATACTCTCTTGACGTCTGTCCCCAGAGTCACGGGAAATAGGGCGCCTTGATTAAAAAACTTTCTTTTTTCCAAAAGAAAGTGGAAGGTTTTCTTTATCCGCTTCCTTCTCTTTTATATCTCATCATCTTTTTTAAAGGAGTTTTTTACTCATGTCTTCTTCGTCTATTTCAGCCGTCGTCATCGGGGCAAGCGGTTTTACGGGGCTTGAACTACTCCGCATCCTGAAGGGCCACCCATTGGCAAGCGTCACTGCCATAACCTCAAGGCAGTTTGCCGGGCGTTCCGTGGAAGAGGTCTTCCCGTCTCTTCGGGGCCAGTATGACGGCCTTGTCTTCAGCGACGCCGCTACCGCCCCGGATATTGAGGGAGACGTGTTTTTCTGTTGTCTTCCTCATGGCGCGTCCATGGAGGTCGTTGCCTCCCTTGTAGAGTCAGGTAAAAAAGTCATCGACCTTAGCGCGGACTTTCGCCTGAAGGACCTAAAGACATACACAAAATGGTACGGCGAACACACACGCGCTGGACTCCTTGAAGATGCCGTATACGGACTGCCCGAGCTAAACCGCGAGGCCATAAAGGGGGCTACGCTTGTGGCCAACCCGGGGTGTTACCCCACGGGGGCCACGCTTGCCGCCATGCCGGCCCTTCGCGCCGGGCTTATCGAGACTGGCTCTGACATTATCATTGATTCCAAGAGCGGTGTCTCGGGCGCTGGCAGGGGGCTCAGCGAGGGAACGAGCTTTGTTAACGTAACGGGCGGCTTCAAGGCCTACAAGGTGGGCTCACACAGGCATACTCCCGAGATAGAGGCGAACCTCGCGGCCATCGCGGGTGCGGAGGTAAGTATTGTCTTCACGCCCCATCTCCTTCCAGTGTCAAGGGGCATACTCACAACGCTCTACGCGCCGCTAAAAAAAGGCGTGAGCCCAGAGGACCTCCTCGAAGTCTACAGCGAGGCCTATAGAGGTGAACCCTTTATCCGCCTCCTGCCCGAAGGAGAGTTTCCAAATATAAACGCAGTCCGTGCCTCCAACTACTGCGACATCGGCCTCTGGGCTGACCCAGGAAAAGGCCGCATGATAGCGATTTCCGCCATTGACAACCTCGTCAAGGGCGCCTCGGGCCAGGCCGTGCAGAACATGAACCTCATCTTTGGTCTCAAAGAGACAACGGGGCTTACCGCTCCGCCAGAGGGTATATAAAGGCGCATGGCATAAAAGAAGAGGGTAGAGGAGGACGGGCACTTGCCCGCCTCTCACCCCCATGAATACAAAAGCGGGGCTATCCAAATGGATAGCCCCGCTTTAAAATTTGGTGGAGGCGGTGGGAATCGAACCC
>CAYYJQ010000057.1:0-10113 GCA_964472295.1 uncultured Thermodesulfobacteriota bacterium
CGTACGTACGGTGGTGTGGGAGGACGGCGGGGGCAACCCCGCCTCCTACCCGATATGATAAAAATAGAGCCTATTTTCTCTCCACTTTCTTTTGGAAAAAAGAAAGTTTTTTGATGGCGTGGCATGACATAGTTAGAGGTTTGATATGTCCTTTTGTCGAGAACCAATATCTGCCTCAGAGGCACCACGCCAAAGAAAACCAATCGGGAATGAAGGCAGCGCCCTTTTAGAGATTCCCAGCGCCAAACACCTATTGGTTTTCTTTGTCTTACTTTCTTTTTTCGAAAAGAAAGTAAGGAAATCTTTTTATCTTTTGGCGGGCAAGGCCCGCCAAAAACTACCCCTCTTTTCTTCTTCTTCTTCTTCTTCTTCTCTTATCCGGCCTTTCTTTCTTCCGTGCCTTTTATTTCCACGGAGGTATGTCCGAAGACCTGGAATCTATTGGTTTTGACCTTTATATCGCAGGGGTTGCAGTGTCCGAAGACCTCGCAGGGCCGGAAGATGTCGTCGAGTTGGTATTCAGGGTCAGTGATGTTGCCCACTGGCGCGCGGTCTTCGTAGAGGTCGCTGTGACAGCGGTAAACAGAGCCGTCTGGGCCCATGATGAGTTCCGTGGTGCGGCACTGGACGGTTTTTTCAAATTTTTTGTCGCAGGCCCCGGGGTAGCGGTAGGTGCCGTACATTCTGCCCTTGTACTCACCGAGGAATTCCTTGAGTCTGAAGTCGATTCCAAGTCCTTTGCAGTACTCCTGGGCCTCGAGAATTTTTTTATCCTGCGATGGGTGCATTACTCCCCAGATGCCGATGCTGTAGCCGGCGTTTTGAAGGACAAGGACCTTTTCGGCAAGGGGCTCAAGTTCCATTACTTCGGGGTGAAAACTTACGCGTATGGAGGCATAGGGGGCATCGCGCTTTATGCGGTCAGGGCCGATGTTGTTCATGAACTCATTCACATCGAACTGGAGGTTTGTAAGGAGATCTACATTAAGGTCATCTCTCAGGTTGTTTACGATGTAATAAAAATCCTTATGGAGCGTGGGTTCGCCGCCCTGAAGGGTTATGGGCAGGTCGGGCCGCGAGTGTATTCTGTTAAGGGCCGAGGCCCATTCCTCTCCTGTAAGGTGGCGCCGCCCCGAGCCGAGCACGCCGAACCTGTTGATGCAGTAACTGCAGGTGAGGTTGCAGGAAAGCGTGAGAAAGGCGGCTATGTAGTTATAGTGGTCTGGTATTTTTATATCAGATGGGGCGTTCACGTCCATACTCCTTGTGTTTTCTTTCGGCCTATTTCCCCTGTACAGGAGAGATGTCCTTATTTTTCCCTGAGCAGTCTATCTATGGTTTTAAATACTCTCTCCGGCGTTATTTCGTACATGCAGGGCCGGTCTTTTACGCACCTGGTACTGAGGCAGGGCATACACTCGTAATCTCCCTCTGGCAGTATCTTTTCACCGTCTTTTATGTAGATTTCTCCTGCCTTTGTTGGGCCGAAGAGTGCGATTATCTTCTTTCCAAGGGCATGGGCTATGTGGAGGCCAAGGCTGTCGTTGGTGACAATGAGCCTCATGGAGTTTATCCACTCAATGTATTTTTCAATGGACTCAAGGCCCTCCTGCCAGGTGACAGTGTATTTATCGCCAATAATGCCCTCGAGTTCCTTCCAGTACTCGGCGGGCCAGGCCTTTAGCGGCCACTTTGCGCCAACGTTGTGGTTAAAGCCTATGTCATACTTGACCTTTGAACGGGGCCTGTAACCAAGGGTTGGTATCTCGCCCTGCCACTTTTCGCCCACCATGCTGAAGAGGACCTCTTCCCAGTACTCATCATGGGTTATCTTGTCCTTGGGGTTGGAGCATATCTCGAGGGCGTGCTGGGCCCCGGCATAGGCCCGGGCAGTGCCCGAGTCCGGGTCAAAGCGGAAGCCAAAACGCCGCCATGCCGTAAGAGAGTCCGAGAGGGCGCATATGCCGCCCACTTTTTCGAGATTTATAATGGTGTCGAAGCGCTCGCCCTTTAGCTGAAGAACAGTGGTAAGGTCATAGGGAAGTATCCTATTGATGAGTTTGTTGCCCTTGAGGAGCGGATATGCCTGCTCCTCAACAAGCCATGTTACATGGGCGTCCTTGTAGAGCGGCAGGAGAACTGTGCTCCTTAGCACGTCGCCAAGGCTCGTCTTACGGGAAATTTCCCCGACAAGGGTCTCGGAAAGACCGAGTTTTATTATTAGGACCTTTTCCTTTGTCATGACCTACTTGCCCCTTATATCAATGGGCCGCTTGAGAAGATTTTCCCTGGCCCTGGCCGCGGCAACTATGCCTGCGGCGCGCGTGTAAAGGTTCGCGGGGTCAAGGCCCTCACGGGCCATTTTTTTCTTCTTCATGAAATATCCCGCAATGGAGTGAACACGTTTATTCAGTATGTGGTGACGTATGAGAAAGATTACGTCAAGGGCTATGTGAAAGATGAGCCCGAAGAAAAGGGCGCGAAGCGCGCCTGACTCAAGCACAAGGGCCAGCACAAAGACCACGGATAGAAACTCCGCGGTGTGAAAGACCTCCATGTTCATGAACTCCGGGCTTGCCCACCACTTTGTAAGCGTCTCATGATACAAAAACATGGACTTGAGACTCAAGTCCCTTAATTTATTATGATATATGAAGTCCAGGTAGTGGTCAATATCTATGAGCACAGAGGCCCCGAAGAACCAGAGCGCGTTAAACCCCATGACAGGATATAACGCCGCCGAGGCAATGCCTCCGAGTATTGTGTGGTCGCGTAAGGTCATAAAATAACGCCTCAAAGAAAAGTTTGTTTTGATGGGGCCGAAGGCCCCATCAAAAGACCTTTCCACTTTCTTTTGGAAAAAAGAAAGTCTTTCGACTGGGTGGCATACCCTTGCCTGGTTAAAGTTGCTCTTCAAATGGCAGTAAGTATCTGCCTTAAAGAAAGTTCGTCAAAGAAAACCAATACCAACGGCCTTACGGCCATTGGTAAGAACTTGTAGGGTGGGCAGTGCCCACCAAAAACAAGGGCGGACTGCGCCCACCAAAAAACCGCGCCATCCCCGCACATCCTCATCCCCCATCCCCCCTATGCCCCCTTCTGGAGCCCCTCGTTCTTGAATATCTCCTCTGTGTGCTTGAAGCGCTCAAGGACAAAACTCTCGTAAACGCCCCGCAGGGTATCCATGAAAGAGAACTTCATGGGGTATATCCTTGTCTTCACAAGGTATGCCTTTGTAAGGTAATAGAGCACAAAGTAGGGGCCTGTAAGGGGTAGTTTTATGAGGTGGTTCACTACGATATTTCGAAGCCAGGGCATATAGAGGCAGAGCGTCGATAGTAGCGAGAGGTTGCGCTGAAGGAGTTTTTCCTTCTCGCTGAAGCACTCAAGGGGAGAGGTGCTCTGGTAACTCATGTGGAGTTTATCGAAATCGCCGTCAAAGTATCCGTGCTTCATGGCGTACTCGGCAAGTTCGGTCTTTGGGTAGGGAAAAAACAGGGGGAACTCGCCGAAGGTTACATGACAGTCAAGGTTCAGGTCAAGGGACTCGATGTCATCTGCAAGGGAAGAGCCGGGTATGGCGAATATGGTGTTGGAAAAGGTGGGTATCTCGTGTTTTTTGCAGAGGTCAAAGGCCTTGAGGAGCGTCTCCTTTGACATGTTGCGCTTTAGTATCTCGTTTCGCACGCGGTCGTTTCCGCTCTCAATGGACATGCTGATGGAAGAGAGCCCGGCCTTCTTGAGTTTCAGGAGGATGGGCTCTGTGAGGAGGTTCGCCCGCATGAGGCAGTGAAAGGGAAGGCCGATTTCCCTCGGGTATTTTTCTGCGAACTCAGTAAGCCAGTCATCGTCTATGAAGACGAAGATGTCGTCGTAGAACTTTATGAACTGCGTCTCATAGTTGTCCTTGAGATCCTTGAGCTCGGCTATTATCCTGTCCACGCTCATGCGCGAATGAAGGGGCCCCTTGCCCTTGTAGAGGGCGTTGTACTTGTGGTTGAAGCAGTAGGTGCACTTGTAGGGGCAGCCCCTGCCTATCATGAAACTCCGCATGGGAAAGCGCCCGAGGCGGGTACGTGAATAGACGAGTTCGCGGTCTAGAAACGGGAGATCGTCAAGGGACCGTCTCCTTGGGCGGAGCTTTTTGCGCACGTCCTCAGTAAAGGAATCTTTTGTGATGATATTTGGGATTTTCGAGGGGTCTTCATCCTTCTCAAAGGCGTCGAGGAGTTCCGGCCAGGCGTCGTCTCCCTCACCGAGGCAGAGGGCGTCAAAGGGGTGTTTTGTAATTATGTCGGGGAAAAAGGTGGCGTGGGGGCCGCCTATAACGGTGCGGATATTGGGGTCTATGGACTTTACCACGTCGTTGGCGGCTATGTAGTACTTGTGCTCCCCTGTCTTTGCGCTGAAGGCCGCTATGTCGGGCCTGGAGGCGCGAATCTTCTCTTCGAGGTTGCCGTCTGAGAGCACGGCAAGGTCCGTGGTATGGCCGCGCTCCTTGGCAAGGGCCGATAGAAGCATGATGCCCATTGGGTCTATGTACTCAACGTCTTTTATTATAAAGAGTATCTTCACCGCGTCTTTTTCTCCCCGGCTCGTGTAAGGCCGCTTACCCTTCCAGGAACCGCGCTGTATTTGTCTCTCTCGCGTACGCGGACCTCAAGAAAGAGGTTTCCTATGGTGGATATAACGCTCATGATGTTACGGGGACGGAGGGCCTTTGAGCTCCCTGATTCCCTGTACTGGATGCGCATGGGCACCTCGATGAAAGTGGCCCCGCCCTTAAGGAGCCTTACGAGGATGGCGGCCATGTAGGCAAAACCGTGTGTTGTCATTGGGACTTTCTTGAGTAGATCCGCCTTTATGACGCAGGGGCCGTTATAGTAGCGAAGGTTCAGTCCAAAGAGGGTGTTAAAGAGTATTACAAAGGCCCTTGAGATGACACGCCTCGCAAAGGGCCTTACCTCTGGGTTTACGGTATAAGGGATTACTATGTCAGCGGCTCCCACGTTCTTGAAGATGCCTTGAATGGCCTCGGAGGGGATTTCGTTATCGCCAGGCACCATGAGTATGTAGTCCTTTGCGGCCCGCCGCACTCCCTCGGTATAGTTATATCCAAAGCCCATGTTGCGTTTGTTATGTATGACCTTTACGTTTCTCCTTTTTTTCTTTATCCCGTCGGCAATGGGGCCCGTGTTGTCCGTGCTCCTGTCATTAAAGATGAGAATCTCGGTGGAGCCAAAGCGTCTTGTTTTTCTTATGGCCTCTGAAATGCTCTCCACAGTGCCGCGGATGTTTTGTTCCTCGTTGTAGCAGGGCACGATTATGGATATACTCGGTTTTTTCGCGGCCATTACGCCTCTTGTAGAGTCCTTTTTACTGCCTTAACGATGTCCATTGGTCCCGGATAGAAGACCTCTTCAAGGGCCGGGCTCGCGGGAGTCGGCACACCCGGGAGGCAGACCCTTATTGCCGGGGCCTTCATGGCCCGGAAGGTGGCCGCGTCTTCGGCGATAGTGGCCAGTATCTCGGCGCTTACGCCAAATTCCTTCCATGCCGTGTCAGCCACAACGAGGCGGCCCGTCTTACGGACCGACCTGCCTATGAGGTCCTTATCAAGGGGCCTTATGGAGCGTAGATCAATGACCTCTGAGTCAATGTTATCGTCCTCAAGGGCCTCTGCCGCCTTCATGGCCATGTCCACCATCTGGGATATTGCCACTATAGTAACGTCTGAACCCTCGCGCCTTGTGGCGCCTTTGCCTATGGGGACCCTGTACATGGCCTCGGGAAGCGGGCCGCGTAGATCATAGAGCCAGCGGTGTTCGAGAAAGAGCACGGGGTTATTGTCGTATATGCTTGAGATAAGAAGCCCCTTTGCGTCGTATGGTGTGGCGGGCATTACGACTTTGAGGCCCGGAAAGTGGGCGAATATGGACTGAAGGCTCTGGGAGTGCTGTGCCGCCGAGCCCCAGCCCCGTCCAGTGATGGCCCTGATGGTAAGTGGCGCCGAGACGGCTCCGCCGAACATGTACGACCACTTTGCCGCGTGGTTCGCTATCTGGTCAAGTGAGAGGGGGAGAAAGTCCACCCTCATGTGCACAAGGAGCGGCCTCAAGCCAGCGAGTGACGCGCCGATGGCAACGCCTGTAATGCCGTTCTCGGCAAGGGGCGTATCTATGACCCGCTCGGCGCCGAAAATATCTACAAGGCCCTTTGTTGTGCCGAAGACTCCGCCAACATCGTCGACACCCTCTCCGAGGACAAAGACGGACTTGTCAGTCTCCATTGAGCCGCGCGTGGCCTCGAGTATGGCCTCGCGGTATGTGCCGAGGCGTACGCCTGACTCAGTGGCCATTGGCCCGGCGTCTTGATCTTTATCAGCGGCTATCTTTGTCCAGGGCATGGTCTCAGTTTATCCTGTACAGGTCTTCATAAAGGGTCTCTGGGGCCGGGTAAGGGCTATCAAGGGCATAGGATACCGCCCTCTCAATCTCATTAAGTATGGCCTCTGGTATGGCGTCAAGTTCGCTCTCGGATACAAGGCCGCTCTTCCTGAGGGCTGTCTCGAAGTTCTTTACCGGGCACCGCTTCATCCAGTCAAGGAGTTCATCTTTACTGCGCGCCCCCTTTTCATAGTCCACTTCCGGGCCAACGTGGCCCTTCCATCTGTATGTGCGGGCCTCTATGAGTGTTGGCCCAAGGCCCTCCCTTGCGCGGTTTATGGCCTCGCGCGCAGAGTTATATACCTCCACGGCGTTGTTGCCGTCCACGCAGGCGCCGGGGGCCCCGAAGGCTGAGGCTGATTTGGCAATGGCACAGGTGGGGTGGCGCGAGGACTGGGGCGAGTTGGTGGCGTAAAAGTTATTTTCGCAGACAAATACGACAGGTAGTTTCTTGAGGGCCGCGAAGTTGAAGGACTCGTAGAAGACCCCTTCGTCATATGCCCCGTCTCCGAAGAAGACCACTGAGACCTTGTTGTCTTTTTTAAGGCTTGAGGCAAGGGCCGTGCCCACGGCCATTGGTATGCCGCCGCCCACTATGGCCGAAGTGCCGTGAATGCTTCGCGTTGTGTCAACAAGGTGCATGGAGCCGCCTTTACCCCGGCTGCATCCCGTGATGCGGCCATAGAGCTCGGCCATCATGGGTTTCATGGGCATGCCCTTGGCAAGGCAGTGGCCGTGGCCGCGGTGGTTGGAAAATACGTAGTCCTCGCGCCTGAGGTTGAGACAGACCCCGGCGGCAATGGCCTCCTGACCTATGCAGAGGTGCACCGGGCACTTCATCTCCTGCGCAGGGTAGAGTTCCACTATTTTCTCCTCGAACATGCGGATTTTGAGCATAATGGTGTAGAGAGAGAGAAGGGTCTCAGAGGGAATCTTCTTGAGCGTATCTATGTGTATAAAGGTATCGAGTCTTGTAGTCATCTTTTCTGATTCTTTGTCTTTTTTGCGGGTAAAGTCCGCTCATACATCTTTTTTTTGGTGGGCAGTGCCCACCCGACGAAGACTATGCCCGCTTTTTTCTTGTCTTTTTGGTGGGCAGTGCCCACCCTACCTAACTTGCAGTTATAGAAAATGGCGACGCGTCCATGCGCCGCTGGAAAGTCTGAATTAATCAGACTTTCCTTATATAAAGTTCACGTGAGCCGGCGGGTTAAGTTGGTCGCGGAGGAAGCGGTTTATGGCGTCCATCCGGCAGTTGACCCTGCACTCAGATGCGTCGAGTTCGTTTTTTACGAATTCCATTGTCTTTCTGCGTTTTTCGCCCTTCCAGAGCTGTTCGAAGGTGTGTTCCATGAGGTTGCCGAAGAGGAAGCGTTCGTCGCTCAAGTAGGCGCTACAGCCCCAGAGCCCGGCGCCCGAGTCTATATAGGACCAGAAGGGCAGGGCAAGGCATGTCCTGTAGCCACGCTCTTCTTCTTCGAGGTGTTTCATGGTGTTTATCCTGAATATGGCCTGGAACTTCTCGGTGCAGAGGGCCTTGAGTTCTTCGGAGAGGTGGAAGAAGTCGCTGTAGGTTACGCCTTCGTACTGCCGCGTAATGCTCTTCAGGTGCTGGGAGTAGGGCTTTATGACGAGGTAATCGACTCCTATGTCGCGGGCGATATTGGCAAGGGGGACAACCTCATCGACATTTTCCGGCAGGAGTATGAGTTGCATCCCTATGGTGGAGTGAATGCCCTCTTTTTCGCGGAACTTCACGGCCTGCGTGAGGTTTTCAATAACGCGGCCAAAGTCGGCCTCATCGGTGCGGTGCATCTTCGCGTAGGTCTCTTTCGTGGCCCCGTTGATGCTGACCTTTATCCATGTGATTGAGGCCAGCGCAGTCTTTATTATCTTCCCGGTGAAGAGCACTCCGTTACTGGTGATGGCTACGTCAATGCCCGATTTTTTCGTATGGTTGATAATTTCCGCGATGTCTTTATGCAGGAATGGCTCGCCCTCGCCTGCGTACATGACGGACTTTATGCCAAGGCGTCCCATCTCGGCGAGGCGTTCCTTCAGGACCTTTGTATCGAGAAAACGGTGCTGATAGCCCATGTAGTCAAGGGCGCAGTATGTGCAACGGTGGTTGCAGGCCCCGGCGGGTGAGATCTCCACATATATGGGGTATATGTCTTCCCCGCGGAGCCACTTTGCCACCCTCTCGGTATGGTACATGAGTTTGTGGCTGTCTATCCTGTAGTTATCGCTCATTATTTCAGAGGCCTCCCACCTGCCATCTTTTTAAAATAACATAAAAAAACAGTGAGATACAATTAAATTTTCTTCATAATCGTCCGTTAACCCCCTGAAACAGGGACCCCTGATAAAGCCCTTAAAGGCCCATGAGAAGGACCGCTGGACGGGTAACGAAATGCGGGGTATAGTAGTAGAAAGAAGAAGGGAGAATAGTAGATGAGGCAGGGCGGGCTACGGCTACTAGAAAAGATAGAAACAAAAGAGAGAGAAGCGGGCCTCTGACCGCATGTAAAAAATCTTGCTTTTTCTTAAGGAAAGTTTGATTCCTTCTAACCCTCCACCCTTCGCCCCTTCGGCAAGCTCAGGGCTCAGGGTGAACGGTTCTAATATGTTCAGGGTGAACGGTTCTAATCAATACCAGGGGCTTTTTCAAGCGTTCGCCCTGAGCCTGTCGAAGGGCTAATAGTGGGTAGAGCGAAGCGAAACCCGACAAAAGATTACCACGACAAGGAAAACCAATATGGGCAGACTGAAAAACCGTATAATGGCGGCCCTTATAACAAGGCTTCCCCGTCTCTTTGACCTTGAAAAGTACGCCGAAAAAGAAGAGAGCGTAAAGGTCGAGGGTATTCCCTGGGCGTCCTTTACAAAGGGGCTTGCCCGCTCGAGCATAGCCCTTGTAACCACCGCGGGCGTGCACCTTAAGGGGCAGGAGCCCTTCAACATGGTCGACCCCGATGGAGACCCAACCTACCGGGCCCTCCCGTCGGATACGCCCCGGGAAGGCTATGCCATTACACATGACTACTATGACCACTCCGACGCTGATAAAGATATAAACGTCGTCTTTCCTCTCTTTATCCTCAAGGAACTCGCCTCCGCTGGCTTCATTGGCGGGGTCGCCCCTGTAAACTACGGCTTCATGGGTCATATCGTGAAAAAACACGTCTCAACCCTTATGAAGACTACCGCCCCGGAGGTGGCAAGAAAACTCCATGAAGACGCCGTTGATGCCGTGCTCCTGACCCCTGGGTGAGGCATATGCAATCGGTCCGTGGGACTGATACAACGCGAAATTGAGGCGCAGGGCATACCAACAGTGAGCATATCAATCCTTAGAAAATTCACCGAGGAGACGCGCGTCCCGCGCGCCATGTTCCTTAAATGGCCCCTTGGCCACCCCGTGGGTGAACCCTTTAAGAAAGAAGAACAGACATTCATAGTGAAGAAGGCCCTTTCTCTTCTTGAGACAATAAAGACCCCCGGGACCATAATAGACCCGCCATACAGGTGGAAACGCTATGAATACATGAGTGAAGAAGAGAAGGGAAAAAGAGAGAAGAAGTAATGGGGGGGGCGGGCCCTGCCCGCCTGAAGAATAATGAAGAAAAGAAGGGGGGTGGGGTGGGCTGCGCCCACCATTAAATCT
>CAYYJQ010000058.1:0-9477 GCA_964472295.1 uncultured Thermodesulfobacteriota bacterium
GAACCGCCGACCTCTACCGTGTCAAGGTAGCGCTCTCCCACTGAGCTACGCGCCTCAGGTAAAAACCACATAAAAGTCCTGAACAAAAAAAACGCCCGAAAAAAAACTCCGGGTAGCCTTTAAAAACCGTAACGGTATAAAGGTGTTATAAAATATTATCATAAAAGGAGAAGGTGTCAAGAGAAATGAGATAGGGAGGCCTTCTCATGGAAAAGGCCTCCCTGCTTGCGGAGAGTATGGAAGGAGGGGGTGGCGGGGCTTCCTCAGAAGAAGAAGCTACGTGCGGAGAAAAAATCTTTATTATTGCCGGGATACTCCATTACAGGCCCCCATGCATTGTATCTTATTATTTTACCCTGACCGATCCCTGTGTCTTTATTTCGAATCCAGCCCTGATGTTAAGTATATTTTATAGCAGCCTATATTAAAGAATTATTAGAACTGGGGCCAACAGTAAAAAAAAGAAGTGATGGCCAGGGAATCAAATGAGTTTCGAGACGCGCTGGTTTTTACTCCCTGTCCCGTGTTATATTCACGAGATACGAGGTAGATTCAAAAATAAGCCATGGGCGCGGGCTTTTTTCAAGGCCGGATTATAAAGATTATAGACATGAGGAAGTTTGTCATAAGCATATTTTTTATTTTTCTCACACTGAGCCCGGTGGCGGGTATGCTCTTAAGGGGAGGAGCCTTCTTCAAAGAGCGTCCCTTTCTCACCCCTGCACCGGACTTCACAAGAGGGGCTCTACTCATGAGGCCCTTTTATCGCGGCATCGAAAAATACCTTGACGACCGCAATCCCCTGAGAGGCGAGTTCATAAGGACTAAATCATGGTTAGATGTGCGGCTCTTCCACACGTCGCCGGCACCAAACGTGCGCATCGGCCTTAATGGGTGGCTATACTTCAAGCCAGCCATGAAGAGTTATTTAAAAAACGACTGCGGCAGGACGCGGCGCGCCTATACACTGGCACGGCGCCTTCAGAGGCTTGAACTTGAGCTAAGAAAGGCCGGTAAACGCCTCATATTCGTCGTTGCCCCGGACAAGGCCACAATATACCCGGAGTACGTTGGCGGGGTGCCCGAGGGTAACGGCTGTGGCAAAAATTTTTATGACCTCCTGCTCCTTGCAATGAAGCGGTTCCCTGTAGAGGGCTTTGTGCGCCTTGATGAGGCCCTCCTCAAGGCAAAGAAAGACGGCCTCTTATACTACCGGGGCGGCACTCACTGGAACGACCGCGGGGCGGCGCTCGCGGCGGGACTGATACTTCGGAAACTCTCCACAGAAAGGGAATATCCAAGGCCTCCAGAGGTAACTTTTGAGGATAAAAGGATGCTCCAAGAGGACTCCCCCATGCTCGGGGTGTCTTTATATGAACGCGCGCCCTTTGCCAGGGAGATTGAATTCGGCGAAGAGGTGAGTACCACTGGTATTAAACCCCTCCCCTTCTTTCCCGGTGAATGGGTATTATTGAGGACCAAGACAGAACCCTCGTCAAAGAGACCGCTCCTTCCAAAGGCGCTCGTATACCGCGACTCCTTTATGACGGCCCCGCTAAAGTTCCTTGAAGGCTCCTTCAGGGAGATATACGCGAGATGGAGTCACTTTTTTCCAGAGGCAAAGGGCGCCGACCCCCGTGAACTGAGGACCGCGAAGATAGTCATAGTGGAGATAGTAGAGAGGGACCTGCCACTGCTGAGGATAAGGCTCAAGGTACTTGCCGGCATGATAGACGGGGCAGGAAAAAGGAAGTCATAGCAGGAGGTGGAGGCGAGGGTCTATCTTCGCGCGTCCCTTATTCTCCGCGCACGCTCAAGTTTGAAGGCAATCCGCCTGTTGTCCGGCAGGAGGCTCAGGGCCTCTGTATATTGCCCTATGGCCTCATCCAACATACCTTTTCTCATATAAACATCACCAAGGTTGTTTCTTATAATCGCCACGGTGCCTGGATTACCTGTCAGGGCAATGGCCCTGGTAAAGGCCGCGAGCGCCTCGTCAAGACGGGCGGACTCAAGGAATTCAACGCCTATGTTGTTGAATATCTCGGGCGAATCAGGCGCCAGTTCATAGGCCTTTTTATAGGCGGCTATGGCCTCTGAGTGCCGTCCCATTAGACCAGCGGCGGAGCCGAGATTTATGTAGACAACCTTGCTGTCCCTTGTCTTGCCTGCCGTATCCTTCCATAGCGTGTAATTGTTCTTCCAGACCCTGTTTCTAAGGACTGTCTGCGTTGAAAAGGCCGCGGTGATCAGGACGATTATCACCAGAAAGACCGTTTCGCCATGTCTCAAGAACCATGGTCTCTTAATCTTCATCAAGAGCCAGTAAATAAGCGATGAGACCAGTATGGAAATACCCATTGAAGGAATATATAGGTATCTCTCGGCAAAGACGGTTCCCCTGACTCCCACGCCAGGGAAGTAGAGCGCCGGCGAGAGGGCGGCAAAGGCCAGGAAAATGCAAAAGAGAGCCGTCCTCTTATATTTTATCAAGAGGAATATAAAGACAGGCACGAAGAGGATCAGCGGCATGAGGGTAAGGAGATTGTAGTCCTTAATCGAGAGGACGGGGTGAAATGAGTAAAAGATATTCAGCCGCGCCGGGTAGAAGTAAATACGGATATACTCGGCAACAAGGGGTGGTATATTCATGAAGTACTGGGGTATGGTGAGGAAGGAACTCTGCTTGTAAGGGACGAACCTTCCGAGAAAGTGCATCCTTACGAGGATATAAAAAACTACCGCGAGAAGATATGGTATGTACCTGAGGCCGGGGCGGACCCATGACTTTGGATTCAACCTCAGGCCGCCCCCTACAGTAAGGTCATAGGCAACAAGGACACCTATCAATGTCACGGCCGTTTCCTTCAAGAATAGACTGACCGCGGAAAAAAGAACGGAGATAACGAAGAAGGCGACTCTGCCGGCGCCTGCCGAGACCGCCGTGGACCTCATGTAAAGATAGAGGGCCGCAAGATAAAAGAAACTCATGACCAACTCAACTACACCCGAGGCAGGGGCAACAACGTCCACATGAACGGGGTGAACGGCGAATATGAGCCCTGCCCCGATTGCAATGAGCCGACTCCGACCGAGCGCCGCGAGCCCGGAGGCGTGCGCCTCGATGGTCCGCGGTTCAGATACGTTCTCACCGAGGAGTTGAAGGGCTATAAGGTAGACAAGCACTGCATTGGGCAAGTACACAAGGATGTTGGTGAGATGATAGGCCCAGGCCCTTAGCCCGAAAAGGTGATACTCGGCCATGAGAACAAGATGGACAAAGGGCCTGTAATAATTTGAATCAGAGCCAAGCTTGAAGCCCCAGAGGTGTGAGGAAAAGATCTCGGGGATGTAGATTATGTCTCGTATCCATTTATTCTTAATTATCAGGAATTCATCGTCATATACAAAGCCGTTATAGAGGGTATTAAGAAAGACGGCGGCAGCGGCGGCCAGTATCACGGTGATAAGGATTATATTGACACTTGAAGTTTTTCCGATTCTCTTCGACACCGCCTCACCTTAAAAAAAAGGGAGCCGCCGTGCGACTCGCGATTTTTTAGATCTATGGATTATCAAAAAAAAAATAGTTACAGGGAGAGTCCGATTAACGCTGACTTTCCCACGACGCGGGGAGGCGCCGCAATTTTAAAGGCTTTTAAGTCCTTAAGAGTGTGTGGGAAAGAAAAACCGCGCTTTTTCTTTCCCGTTTCTGAATCATTCAGGAACGAATTATTCAGAGGTTCCCTAAGAGACCGATTTGATTATAACAAAACAGGGATAGATGAGGAAGTCTTATCGGTCTTATACACAGCGAATATAATCTGACTTGCCATGGGCCTTGATATTCAAATTCTCAAAAATGCGGTGCTCCCATGAATAAGGCGCGCACGGTCTTTTTCCAATTGTCAATCATATATCAAATGCGTTAAGGTGTTGTATAATCGAGAACATCCTCTGGGAACCCGCTCCTGAGATTCACAAGGCGGGCTTAAAAGGCACCCTTGTTTCGGACATTAACTGTCTGACCCCCTAAAACGGGTTATAAATAAAAAGATGATCTTTCCAAGCCAGATATTCCTCTTTTATTTTCTTCCCCTTCTCCTTGCCGCGTACTACGCGGCGCCGAGGAAATACCGCAACCTCGTGCTCCTTGTCTTCAGTTATGTCTTCTATCTATGGGGAAGCGGGAGTTTCTTCTTCATACTCATCGCCTCGACGGCAATGGACTTCTTCCTTGCCCTTAAGATAGATGGAGGGGAAGGCAGGGGCCGTAAGGCCTGGCTCGGCGCTGGGGTGGCAATAAATCTCGCGCTCCTCGGGTACTTCAAGTACTCGAACTTCTTCGTGGGAGAGGTAAACGCCCTACTTGGCGCGCCCGGCTCCCCTTACATAAGGTGGACAGAGGTGGTCCTTCCCATAGGCATATCGTTCTTTACCTTTCAGAAGATTACCTACCTTGTGGACGTGTACCGCGGGGTGAAACGGGCCTTTCACAGCCTTGTTGATTACGCCCTCTACGTGGCCCTGTTTCCGCAACTCATCGCAGGGCCCATCGTGCGTTTTCATGAGATAAGCGACCAGATACAGCACCGCGCCGAGACCTTCACCAGCTTTTACGAGGGGGTCCTGCGTTTTTCATGGGGACTCGCGAAAAAAGTCGTCCTTGCCAACCGTTGCGGGGCTGTGGCTGACGTGGTCTTCGCCCTTCATACAGGGTCTCTCTCCACCTGGATGGCATGGACAGGCGTAATCGCCTATGGTCTTCAGATATACCTTGATTTTTCCGCTTACTCGGACATGGCAATAGGCCTTGGCCATATGTTCGGCTTCACCTTCCCGGAGAACTTCCAAAGGCCCTACTCCGCCATCAGCATCACGGACTTCTGGCGTAGATGGCACATAACGCTATCGAACTTTTTCCGCGATTACCTCTACATACCCCTTGGCGGAAGCCGCCTATCCTCCGAGAGGACCTACGCCAACCTCATGATAGTCTTCACCCTCTGCGGGCTCTGGCACGGGGCCAACTGGACCTTTCTCGTATGGGGCGGTTTTCACGGAACGCTCCTCATAATCGAGCGCTGGTCAGGGCTTCGGGCCCTGAAGGCTGATAATTTCATAATCTTAAGAAGATGCGTTACGCTCTTTCTCGTAACAGTTGGCTGGGTCTTCTTCAGGGCCGCGGACATGGGCACGGCCATCTCCATGCTCAAAATAATGTTTACGCCCGTGCACCACGACCTGCCCTTCACGCTCTTTGAGGCCCTTAACTACAGGAATATCTTCTTCATGCTCATATCCTCCATCGTCTTCTTCCTGCCGCGAGACTTCTCAGGCCTCACACTGATAAAAGAGCACAGGCACCCCCTTATGGAGACCGCCCGCGTGGCCGTGGTAATCCTCATGGTTCTTTACTCAGTGGCCCTTATCATAAGCGGGTCCTATAACCCCTTCATTTACTTCCAGTTCTGAGAGGCCATGAGAAAAAAATCCTCACAGTCTTCTTTATCCTCATGCTCACGAGCGGGGCCTATGGCCTGGCCCTTGGACACAAGACCAATCTCAAGGAAAAACGTACCCTCGCAAAGGCGCCTGAATACGAGGCAATGAACCTCCTTGACAAGAGGTACTACACTAAACTATCCAAGTTTCTCGATGACCGTTATCCATACCGCACAGACTTTATCACCGTGAAAAACTGGATTGCCTATTACATCTTCAATACGTCTCCGTCTCCAAAGGTGCATATGGGAAAAGACGGCTGGTTTTACCTGAAAGCCGGCCTCAGGGATTACCTGGTAGAGAGGATGCTCCCACAGCTCAACCTCCGGGAAAAGGCCCTTGTATGGGCCCTTGGAGGGGGGCTTCGCTATAAGAGGAAAAACCCTAAAATATCACTTGTCAAAGAGGACTGAAGTTTATAAAATACATCGGCGTCCCGTAGATGAACCGCGTACGAACCATGGGCGCCCAGAGTGAAAAGGACTTGTAATGTTAAAGACTGAGTGCCCGAAGTGTAAATGCGCCATAACATCGCCCTTTCTCGCGGGGGCCGAGGACATGGAATGCCCTAACTGCAAGGAGACCTTTCACGTAAAGGATGTCTGCATCTCCGCAGGCCCATACTCCATATACAGGGAGGTGCTCCTCAAGAACATTCACAAGTACGTGCGCCTTCTCAGGGAGGCGCGTATAGAACTAAAGGATCTCGAAGAACAGGGTAAGGACTCCCTGCCCTTCAAGGAGTCCGCCAAGACCGTAAATATCTTCATGGAGAGGCTCAAGGAACTCCTTGACGGATGCCGTGACAAGCTCCGCGTCCCAGGCGGAGGGGCGCCTGTGGATTACACCATTGACGACGCCTCCTTCGAGGGGAGCCTTCAGAACATAAGCGTCACGGGCCTCTGCCTCAAGGTGGAATCAGACGAAGGGAAGGCCGCGCGCGGCAGGTCCATCAATCTCTCCATTAAAGACCCCGCTCTTGATGAACCTCTGAGCCTTAATGGCCAGGTAGTCTGGGACTCCAATGACGGCCTTCTCGGCGTTAAATTCGACGATGTAGATGATGCCGCCAAGGAGGCCCTCAGCGCATACATGGCAACCAAGACCGCAATGGCAGGACTCACAGAATAGTCCTACCTTTCCCCTATTCTCAACAAGTCTCTTTAAGTTAAGATACAGGCCTCTCTTCGTTCCAAGGAGGGCTGAATAAACCAGGCCCTCAAGACCAAAACGGCCTTAGCCACGAAAAAAAGCCCGCTCCAGGGACCTCACGAAAGAGGACATTGAATGCAGAAAACAGACTGCCCAGACTGCGGCAACTCGGTCTCATCTCCATTTTTATCTGAGACAAGGGAATTAATCTGTCCCCAGTGTGGCAGATCATTCTCTGTAAGGAATATATACATATCAGCAGGCCCGTACATTTTCTACAGGGACGCGGTAATGGACAAGACAGATAAATACGTCCATCTCCTCAAGACGATACAGGACGAGGCTAATTCAATGGAGGAAAAGGGCCGTGACTCCCTTCCCCTCAGGGAGACGGCCAAGACGCTCAATGTCTTTGTCGCCATGCTCAAGGAAGTCCTCGACGGATGCCGTGAAAGGCCCCGACTGCCCGGCGGGAGGACCTCTCTTGAGTGCTCGCTTGACGATACTGTCTTCAGCGTGAAACTCATGAACATCAGTTCCACGGGACTCTGCCTGCACAGGGAGGATTCTGAAGAAAGGCTGCGGCCTGGACGTATTATCAACCTCAAGATAGAGGACAGGAGCCTCCCCAATCCACTATGCCTGAAAGGCTGGGTAGTCTGGAGTACGGAAAAAGGCGTTACGGGTATGAAGTTCGTTGGACTCGACGAAGGGTTGAAGGATAAACTCGCGGGACTCATCGCCGCAAAGAGCTCCGAGGAAAAAGGGCCCTGTAATGCCTGACAAGCCCGTCCACCGCAAAAAGGCAGGGCAAGAACGCTACGTTGTCGCATCACATCCTGGCTGAAAGCGCCAGGGACTCTCCAGGAACTCCTCGATAAGGTCGGGTGGCCGCGGCCTTGAGACGAGATAACCCTGAATGCTACCGCAGTTGCAGTTCTGAAGAAATCTCAATTGCTCCTCTGTCTCAACACCCTCGGCAATAGTCTCTATGCCAAGGCTCTGCCCCATACTTACAATGGCCTTTACAATGGCCTCGTCACCTGGGTTTACCGTAATGTCTCTTACAAAACTCCTGTCTATCTTGAGTATATCTATGGGCATTAGTTTAAGGTAAGAAAGTGAAGAATAACCTGTGCCAAAATCATCTATGGAGAGTCTGATGCCCAGGTCCTTCAGGGCCTGAAGCCTCTTGACGGTCTCCTCCGCGTTCCGCATAACCATGCTTTCCGTAACCTCTATTTCCAGCCTTGAAGGGTCGAGCCCGGTCTCCTCAAGGACGGCTGACACAAGATTCACAAAGCCATCCTGCCCGAACTGGAGCATGGAAATATTTACACCAACCCTTATATCCCTGTAGCCCCTGTTGTGCCAGGCCCTTGCCTGTGAACATGCCTCTCTCAGGACCCACTCCCCTATGGGAATAATGAGACCTATCTCCTCGGCCATGGGAATAAAGTCTCCAGGGCTTACGAGGCCAAGTTCCAGGTGCTTCCAGCGTATAAGCGACTCCACGCCGATTACCCTTCCTGTTAGCAAATCAACCTGCGGCTGGTAGTGGAGCGTAAAGTCTTTCTGGTCCACTGCCCTTCGGAGATTACTCTCCATCTTTATCCACTGCTCACCCATAAGGCTCATCTCGGACTCATAGAACCGGCAGTTGTTGCCACCCGCCCTCTTTGCCTCAAAGAGGGCAGTATCGGCGTTCTTGATTAGCGCCTCGGGCGTGTCTCCGCCACCGGGATAAACGCTCACGCCGATACTCGTAGTAATATGCAGGTCAAGTTCCTTGAGGTTCACCGATGTCTCAAAGACGGAAAAGAGCCTCTTTACCACCTTCATGACATCTTTTTCTTCTTTCATTCCGCTCAGGAGCACGACAAACTCATCCCCACCAAAACGCGCGACAGTATCATCAAAACGGGCCACAGTATCAGCGGGACGTATAGAATGCTGAAGCCTGGAGGCGACATTCTTCAGCAGTTCGTCACCCAGGCCATGACCGAAGTTATCGTTTATGAACTTGAAACGGTCCAGGTCCAGCATAAGGACTGCCAATTTGCGTCTTTCCCGTCTCATGCTCGCCATGACCTGCTTCATGCGGTTCAGCAGAAGCCGCCTGTTGGGGAGTCCTGTAAGTGTATCATGGTAGGCCATGTAAAAGATCTTCTCCTCTGTCTTCTTTCTCTCCGTTATATCCTCAAATACAAGAAGTGCGTCATGACTGAGGGACTCGCCATCCTTCATTGGCACTGCGTTCACGCGAAAATACTTCATCTCCCCGCTGACCTTCTGCCTGATAATCTTCTCGCCCCGGGCAGAATCCTCACCCAGGGCTGCCATAATCATGTCCTTACATTGAGAAAAGAAGGGAAACTCTGAGAGGGCCATTCCCGAGGGGAGTCTCTCCATGGAAAACATCCTGCAGAAAGAGGGGTTGATTGACAGGACAAGAAGGTCTCCTGATATGGAGAGAAGGCCCGCAGGCACACTCTGCACGATATTATCGGCATAGGCCTTGAGGGCCAAACTCTCGGCATGGGCCTTGGCCTTGAGTTCATTCTCCATGGCCTTTCTGGTCTTTACGGCCTCTGACTCAAGCCGCTTTACAAAAACCCTTATTACCATAAAATAGAGAAAAGGTGCGCTTACGATGGAGAGCATTATGGAGTCACCGACAAACTCCAGAGTTGACTCCTCTACATTCAGATACTTGAGGAGCAGCATTACAAGGAACTCGGCGATAAATATTACACCAATGAAACTTAGGCTCTTCTCCCAACCGAGTGGGTGATTTTGGTTAATTTTCATATCGGTTTG
>CAYYJQ010000059.1:0-9094 GCA_964472295.1 uncultured Thermodesulfobacteriota bacterium
GCTCTATCCGCTGAGCTACAGGCGCTTCGGCCAACTGATATAATCTATTATAAAAAGGTGGGGGATGTCAAGAAAAGGCGTTGATGTGGGTATGGGGCAAGAGAAAAAAAGGGGAAAGGGAGGGCAACAGGGGCGGGGAGGGAGAAAATAAGCATGGGCATGGAACAGGCCTTAAGTGGCTGGTAACGGGTTTTTTCCTTGACACCCCATTTAAGGTGTTTATTAATAGAACTAAGCCATTGTTTAAAAAAATCTTATTTTTTCAGGTAGTTGCCCTAATGTTCAAATACATTAAAGAGAGCATACACGCCAAGATACTAATTGTCATTATTGCCTTCATGAGTATTGGCGTGGTGGTCTCCGTCACTTATGAACTCCGTACCAAGGAGAGCGCCCTTCTCGAGGAAAAACTCCGCGCAAGCCGCTTCATGGCAGGGCCTGTTCTTGACGTTATCTACGAGGACATGGTGGAGGAGAGGGCAGACCTTGCGAGGCGTCTCCTGAAGACCCTCGGGCGCGGCAAGGACGTGAAAATAAGGATAATAAGGAATAACGGAGTTGAAGAGGCCTTCCGCGACCTCAAGACTATCGATAAGGTGCGCGTAAAGTTTGGCAGGGTGCGGCCCGAGTGGCTGGCGGGGCACGAGAACGTAAAGGTGAATGTGGCGCCAGGCACGGGCTCGGAGAGGTTCAGGGAGGCCTACAGGGCCTTGATGAAGGACCCAAAGAATGGCCCCCTGTATTATAGAGATGAGCGCGGCGGTCACATGGTCCTAACATATCTTCAGCCCATAGAGCGTAGATCTAACTGTGGTGCCTGTCATGAGGGCAGAGGTGCCCGCGGTATAATAATGGTAACCACCCCCCTTGACGACATGTATGCCGTCCTCGCGCGAAACAGGAAACAGTGGTTTGTTGTGGGTATACTCTGCGTCTTCCTCGGCGGAATTATAATATCAGTGCTCGTGAAAAAGACTGTCACTGGCCCGCTTAGAAAAAAGGTGCATATCATTAAGAGGATTGCCGAGGGAGAAGAGGGCATTTCTGCAAGGCTCGACATGCGCTCAAAGGACGAGATGGGCTCGCTTGCCGAGGCCTTCAACAGGATGCTCGAGAGGCTCCAGAGACGCTCGCAGGAGAACCGCCGCCTCTTCCGTAGCGTTGAGAAGGGCAAGGCCGAGTGGATGGCCACTTTTGACTCCATACACGATCTCATATCAATCCATGATAAGGGTGACCGGATTATAAGGGTTAATACGGCGCTGGCTGAGAGGTGCGGTAAGACCCCGGGAGACCTCATAGGCAAGACCTGTTCCGAGGTCTTTTATGGAGGGGCGGGCCATGACGCGCTCTGCCCGCACAGGAAGACCATGACCACGGGCGCCATTTCCGAGGTGGAGGTGGATTCACTGCGCATAGAGGGCACTTTCAAGATAACAACCTTTCCCATAAAGAACGAGACCGGCGGCGTAAGGGCCGTGGTGCATGTGGCGCGCGATATTACCATGGAGAAGGACCTTGGCGAAAAACTCCTACATGCCGAGAAACTTAGTAGCATGGGAAAACTCGTCGCCGGCATAGCCCATGAACTCAATAACCCGCTCATGGGGATAATGGGTTTCAGCCAGCTCCTTATGGACGCGCCTGATGATAAGAAACTCGGAGAGGTAAAGGGCAAACTCGAAAAAATTTATCACGAGTCCACGCGTACGGCGCACATCGTGCAGAACCTCCTCACCTTTGCCCGTGCCGCCGGCTCGAAGAAGGAGTACGCCGATGTTAACGGCCTCATAAGGGACACGCTGGAACTGCGTGAATACTCGCTCCGTTCCAATGACATCGAAGTCAGGCTCTCGCTCTCGGAAGACCTGCCTCATACCATGGTGGACAAGTACCAGATGCAGCAGGTCTTTATAAATATAATTAACAACGCCGAGGACGCCATGCTTGGAAAGAGTGGACACGGTGTCCTTGAGATAGAGACCCGACATAGTGACGGACGCATAGAGATAACCTTTTCTGACGACGGCCCCGGCGTGCCGCGCGAAATCCTTGGAAAAGTCTTTGACCCATTCTTTACCACAAAGGACGTTGGCCGGGGCACGGGCCTTGGCCTCTCCATAACGCACGGCATACTTGCCGAGCACAACGGCGAGATTACCATTGAGAACAGGGCAGGGGGCGGCGCGCTCGTAAGGGTAAGCCTCCCTCTCGAGGGCGCGGCAGGCGAAGTCCCCGATGAGGGCGGCGTGAGGGATTACAGCCAGGTCCTTGAGGGCAGGACCGTCCTTCTCGTGGAGGACGAGGCCTCGATCAGGGAGTCCATTGCCATTTTTCTTGAAGAGCATGGCCTTGCGGTGGAGAGGGCCGCGGGAGGCGGAGAGGCCCTCGATGCCCTTGGTAAGGGTGAATACGATTTTGTCCTGACAGACCTCAAGATGGCCGGCATGAACGGAGTTGACCTCTACAAAGAGGCCACGAAGAAGCGTCCACGCCTGAAGAAGAGGTTTGTCATGCTCACGGGAGACGTCTTCAGTGAGGACATGAGGGCCTTTTTCGAGGAGCATGGTTGCCCGTGCCTCCTGAAACCCTTTGAACTCCCTCAACTTCTCGAGGCCATGGCCGGGCTTCTTGTCGGGGGACGAGGCGATAAAGGGGCCTCGTAAGAGGCGGGTTTCGCGATGAATATAACCGTCATCATACCCACGCTCAATGAAGAGGCCCTCATGGAAGGCGCCCTTGAGAGGCTCGGCCCTCCCGGCCCTGACCTTGAGGTAATCGTTGCCGACGGCGGTAGCACGGACCAGACAGTGAAAATATCGCGCGGGCTTGGCGCGAGGGTGGTTATCACGGCCCCGGGACGGGGCGCCCAGATGGACAGGGCCGCTAAAGAGGCCACCGGGGATGTACTTCTATTTCTTCATGCCGATACCACACTGCCGGCCCGCTGGCGCGAGGCCGTTGAACGAGCCCTCTGGCAACCGGACGTTGTAGGCGGGGCGTTCAGGCTCTCCATTGGGGCGCCTGGCCTCTGGTTTCGCGTAGTGGAGTTCGTGGCCCTCGGGAGGGCGAGGTTCCTTGGGCTTGTCTTTGGAGACCAGGCCCTTTTTGTAAGAAAAGACCTATTCCTGGCCATTGGCGGATACAGGGGACTACCCTTGATGGAGGACGTGGATTGTGTTAAAAGATTAAGGGGCGCTGGCAGGGTTGTCCTTCTTTCCGAGCGCGTGGTCACGTCGCCCCGGAGGTGGGCCTCTGGCGGGCGCCTGAAAAACACCCTTAAAAACTGGTTTTTTCTCCTGCTCTACAGGGCAGGGGTTGCGCCAACGAGGCTCTATGAGTGGTATTACAGGTAGGCCGCTTGCGTCATGGCACGGCCTCTTCGTCTTATAATCAATGGGCTTTCTTACCTACATTCTTTCGAGGAGAAAAAAATGATACTTGATTCCCTGGGCGGCATACAGAATTCCCTTATGGGCGCCGTGAGGTTCCTGAAAGACGGCGTCTCAGTGGTGGACGAAGAACTCATCCGCGTCGAGTGCATAGACGACCTTGTGCAGACGGCTGTTTTTAGCGAGGATGACGAGACGCGCGATAAGGCCCGGCTCCTCATAGGCCAGATAGCAAGAGACCTCAAGATACGCTCGGCCTCTATTCAGGGACTCTACGAGGCCATGGGCCGGGGGGATTGCTCTGGTTTTACCGTGCCGGCCATTAATATACGGGGTCTTACCTATGAGACGGCAAGGTGCGTCTTCCGGGCGGCTAAAAAATGCGGCTCCGGGGCATTTATCTTCGAGATAGCGAAGAGTGAGATAGGATACACCGCCCAGCGTCCGGCAGAGTACAGGGCCTGCGTCTTAGCCGCCGCCGTTAAAGAGGGCTACCGCGGGCCCGTCTTCATACAGGGAGACCACTTTCAGGTAAAGGCCGCGAACTTCAGCAAAGATAAAGACGCCGAGATAGGCGGGCTAAGGGACCTTATAAAAGAGGCCATAGAGGCGGAGTTCTATAATATCGACATCGACGCATCTACCCTCGTGGACCTCGATAAACCCACGGTCACGGAACAGCAGAGGCCGAACTTCGAGACAACGGCCGCCCTTACACGCTATATCCGCGAGATAGAGCCCGAGGGAGTAACAGTATCCGTTGGCGGCGAAATCGGAGAGGTGGGCGGAAAAAACTCCACCGAGGAAGAACTCCGGGCATTCATGGACGGCTTCAGAAAAGCGCTCGGCGAGGACAAAAAGGGCATAAGCAAGATAAGCATACAGACAGGCACGTCGCACGGCGGAGTGGTCCTGCCCGATGGGTCCATAGCAAAGGTGAAGGTGGACTTTGATACCATAGAACGCCTCGGAAAGGTGGCCCGCGAGGAGTACGGACTTTGCGGCGTGGTCCAGCACGGCGCGAGCACGCTCCCTGACGACGCATTTCATATGTTCCCGGAAAAAGGCGCCGCCGAGGTGCACCTCGCCACAGGCTTTCAGAATATTACCTATGACAGCGACGCCTTCCCGGAAGACCTCAAGATGGAAATATACGCCTACCTTGACGAGAACCTCGCTGGCGAGCGAAAAGAAGGCATGACAGACGAACAGTTCTACTACAAGACAAGAAAAAAAGGCTTTGGCCCATTCAAAAAAAAGATGTGGCAGATGGGCGATGACAGGATAAAGGCCATTACCGCTGAACTCGACGCAAAGTTCGACCTCCTCTTCGAAAAACTCCGCGCAGGAGATACAAAGGAATACGTGGAAAAATACGTGGGCTGAGAAGACGGAAGGGAAGGAAGAGATAAAAAAGAAGCAGGGGGCGGGCTTAGCCCGCAAAACGATAGCCGGGTAGGGTGGGCACTGCCCACAAAAAAGAAGAAAAAAAGGGGAAGGGGTGGGCTGTGCCCACCAAAAAAAGATACTTCCTTACTTTCTTTTGGAAAAAAGAAAGTAAGACAAAGAAAACCAAGAGGAATTTAAATTGATGATACCAGCGACGCAGTTGAAGGTTGGCATGACCGTGATATACAAGGGAGAACTGCACAGGGTTATCTCTACACACCACGTCACAACAGGGCGCGGCATGGGCATGGTGCAGGCACGGCTCAAGAACCTCCGCACAGACACGAACGTTGAGAACCGCTTCCGCTCCGACGAGCGCCTCGAAAAGGCGCACCTCGAGACCATGGAGATGGAGTATCTCTACAGCACAGGAGATGAGCATTACTTCATGAACACAGAGAATTACGAGCAGATGACCCTCTCCACGGAGATGCTCGGAGACAACGTAAAGTATCTTCTCCCCAACGTGAGGTTCACTGTGGAGGTCCATGATAACTGCCCTGTTGGCGCCGTGCCGCCAAAGGTGGTGGAGATGAAGATAGTGGAGACAGCGCCGAACCTCAAAGGCGCCACGGCAACGTCTTCTCCAAAGCCCGCGGTCCTTGAGACCGGCCTCGTGGTCAACGTCCCGCCCTTCATAGAAGAAGGCGAGACCATAAGGGTAGACACTGTAGAAGGAAAGTACATAGAGAGGGCACGGTAAGTTTTTAAAGAGCCCTTACTTTCTTTTGGAAAAAAGAAAGTAAGACAAAGAAAACCGATAGGGGCATGGCTTTGTGCCGAGCAACTCTCGACGTTCGCCCCACGTTACCTTGTCGTCTTGTAGGGCGGGCTGTGCCCGCCAAAACAACTTATGATTTAGGCCCTTATTATTACATTAATTTGCCGGGTTTCGCTTCGCTCTACCGGGTCTGCTTTATCCTTATGCCAAACCGGGTGTGGAATTAGGTTTTTTAAAAAGCGGAGGTCATATAAATGGGAGTCCATCTTAATGTCTCCGGTGAAAAAATAGCCGAGTTCTGCAGGCGGAATCATATTAGAAAACTCGCATTCTTCGGGTCAGTGTTGCGTGACGACTTCTCTCCTGAGAGCGACGTGGACGTCCTCGTGGAATTCGAGCCGGAACATATGCCCGGCTACATAGGCCTTGCCGGAATGGAGAACGAACTATCCGAAATAATCGGACGGAAGGTGGACATGAATACTCCGAATTGCCTCAGCCGGTATTTTCGGGAAGAGGTAATAAAGGCGGCGGAGGTGCAGTATGGCGGGTGACGACTCTGTAAGGCTCAGGCACATGCTCGACGCGGCCAGAGAGGCAATGGAACTCGCGAAGGGAAAAACAGGGGAAGATATAGAGAACAACAGGATGTTGAACCTCTCGCTCGTAAGGTTGATCGAGGTTGTCGGCGAGGCGGCTAACCGAGTCTCGGCTGAAGGACGGGCGAGGTGTCCTGAAATCCCCTGGCCCGCGATCATCGGCATGAGAAACCGCATGATACACGGCTACGATAGCATAGATTTTGACATCCTTTATAAAACAATAAACGAAGACCTTCCGTCCCTTGCCGCAGAGATCGAGAAGATACTTCAGAGCGATGATTGATTTGCAGCCTTGTGGGCACTGCCCACCAAAAAAAATCTGTTTCAATTTTCTTTGTCTCAGGCCAACTTTGGTGGGTTGGGTAGGGGCAGGTCACCAACATCTTTTTATTACATTAATTTGCAGGGTTTCGTTTCGCTCTACCCATTGGTTTTCTTTGCCCCGCTTTCTTTTTTCTAAAAGAAAGCGGGAGAATCCTTTTATCTTTTGGTGGGCAGAGCCCACCCCACTAACTCTTTTGTTTTTTTTTGTTCCTTTGTGGGCGAAGCCCACCGGCCAATCTCATCTTTTTTCTTTTCATCTTCCGGTTTTCCATGAAGCAATCGCGCGGTTTTCCTCCCATTGAAGTTCAGTTAAAGAGGCTTCCGGCCTCTCCGGGTGTTTACATCATGAAGGGGCCTTCGGGCGGCGTTCTTTATGTGGGCAAGGCCCGGAGTCTTCGCTCGCGCGTTCGGAGTTACTTTCGCGCCACTGGTGACGGGCGGTATGCCGTGCGTTTTCTCGCCTCGAAGACCGCCATCATAGACTACATCGTCACGGACAACGAGAAGGAGGCCCTCTTTCTCGAAGACACGCTCCTTAAGAAATTCAAGCCGCGCTACAACATCCGCCTGAAGGACAGCAAGACCTACGCAAGCATAAAGATAACTATTGGCGAGAAATTTCCGCGTATACTTGTTACAAGGCAGGTAAAAAAAGACGGGTCCATGTATTTTGGCCCCTATGTCTCGGCGCGGGCCGTGCGGGAGATGATTAAGACCATTAGGCGCGTATTTCCCCTCTGCGTGCGAAGGTCGGCGCGGCTTCCAAAGACAACGCGGCCCTGTCTTGATTTTCAACTGGGGCTATGTAGCGGCCCTTCCGCCGGCCTCATAAGCGAAGAGGATTACGGAAAGATAGTCCATGGCGCGGTGCTATTTTTGTCGGGCCGTAACCGCGAACTCGTAAAGGGCCTTGAGGCGGAGATGTCCCGCGCATCCGATAACCTCGATTTTGAGCGCGCCGCCTCCATACGGGACCGCATCCGCGCAATCGAGTCCATGCTCGAGGGACAGAAGGTTGTAAGCCACGCTGGTGAGGACCGCGACGTATTTGGGCTTGTCCGGGGCGACGGGACCATAGTTGTTCAGGCCCTCCTTGTGCGGGGCGGAAGGCTTGTTAGCAGCCTTGATTACGCCTTCCCGGAGAGGGGCCTCCCCGAGGGCGAGATATGGTCGAGTTTTCTGACGCAGTTTTACCGGGGCGGCAGGTTCGTGCCCGTGGAGGTCCTTGTGCAGGCCCGGCCCGTTGACTCACCGCTCCTTGAAGACTGGCTAACTGGCAGGGCGGGCAGAAAGGTGCATATCCGCGTGCCGGTTCGCGGCGAGAAGCGTAAACTACTTGACATGGCCCTTGAGAACGCCGGAGAGGCCCTCGCAAGAAGGAGCGCGTCGGAGAGCAGGGGCCGCGCGGCCCTCTCGGAACTAAAGCGAAGGCTCCACTTGAGGACCCTTCCCCGTTGGATAGAGGCCTTTGACATATCCAACATATCAGGCGCCCTTGCCGTTGGGGCAATGGTATCCTTTCGTGACGGCGAGCCCGACCGCGCCGGGTACAGGCTCTTTCGCATAAAGGGCGTCACCGGGCAGGACGACTTCGCCATGATGGAGGAGGTGCTCACAAGAAGATATGCGCGGGAGGCGCACGCGCCAGGGGGGCAGGTCAAGGGCAACGAGGGAGAAGAAGAGCCCGGGCAGGCCCTCCCTGACCTTGTGCTTCTTGACGGCGGAAAGGGTCAACTCGGCGCGGCCATGCGCGTCATGGCAGGGCTTGGCCTCTCGAAGGCTGTCTCTCTTGCGGCCCTTGCCAAGGAGAGGCTTGAGACTGGCAAAAACGGGGGTAGGAAAGGCAAGGCCCGCGCGCCCGGAGGCACGGTCACGAAAAAAGGCGAGAGGGTATTTCTGCCCGGCGCGCGCGACGCCATTATGCTCAGGCCCGGCGCGCCCTCGGACATGCTCCTCTGCCGTATTCGCGACGAGGTCCACAGGACGGCCATAACGTATCAGAGAAAACTTAGAAAGAAAAAACTCTTTACAAGCTCCCTCGACGGCATAGCGGGCATAGGCGAGAGACGAAAGAAGACACTGCTTAAAAGGTTCGGAAGCCTATCTAAACTCATAGAGACTCCGGTGGAAGAGATAGCCAGCGTGCCCGGCATTACAGAAGACATGGCCCGGCAGATAAAGGGGCTTAAAAAAAGAGAGTGAAGATAAAGAAGGGTAAGGTGGAGGGCGGGCTTAGCCCGCATATTAAAAGACCTTACTTTCTTTTTGAAAAAAGAAAGTTTTTTAATCGGTAGCCATGTCCTTATGGCTTTTTGTGTCATAATGCATAGTAGGCACACTTTGCCAGGAAGAAACCACGTCAAAGAAAACCGATAGAAAAGGGCGGGCTACCCCACCCTACGAATCTAGTCCCACCAGCAGTAGAGGTCGTCTTGCGTACCAATGTCATCCGCATCTTTACAAAACTCGAAAAATGCAATTTTTAAATCTTTGGTAATTTGGTCTTTTTTTAAAGATATACCATCTATTATTACTCCGTAATCTTCTCTAAAGGGGCTTACTGCATATCCGGTAACTTTCACAACTTTGTGTATTTCTAGAAAATT
>CAYYJQ010000060.1:0-9055 GCA_964472295.1 uncultured Thermodesulfobacteriota bacterium
CAACTGCGAAGGGGCCGTCAAAAATGACAGCCCCTTTACGTTGCCAATTTAGTTCGCCTATGATGTGTGGAGTGAACCCCAACCCCTCAATCAAAAAAATCATCCTCCGCTCCTGTCTCTGGCATTACGGGCACGGCAGAGAGGAGTTTCTTCGTATACTCGTGCCGTGGTCTCCAGAATATCTCCTCCACAGGGCCGTGTTCCACTATCACCCCGCCGTACATCACGGCAACGTCATCTGCTATGTACTCCACTACGCCAAGGTCATGGGTGATGAATAGATAGGATATGCCGTATTCATCCTGAATATCCTTAAGGAGGTTCAGTATCTGCGCCTGCACGGACACATCAAGGGCGCTTACGGCCTCGTCGCAGACAATGAACTCTGGCCGCACCACAAGTGCCCGGGCAATACCTATCCTCTGCCTCTGCCCGCCGGAGAACTCGTGGGGGTAGCGCTCCATGGCCGCAGCGCCGAGGCCCACAAGGTCAAGGACCTCTCTTATGCGCGCAAGCCTCTCTCCTTTCTTTACACCGGGCATAAGCGATTTTATGCCCTCTTCTATTATGTCCTTTACCATGAGGCGGGGGTTAAGCGACGAATAGGGGTCCTGAAAGATTATCTGCATCTTCGAGCGCATGGTCTTTAGTTCCCCGGCGTTCATGGCCATTACGTCTTTCCCGCCAAATAGGACGCTTCCTCCCGTTGCCTTAACGAGGCGCAGAATGGTCTTTCCGGCAGATGTCTTTCCGCAGCCGGATTCCCCCACAAGGGCAAGGGTCCGCCCCCGCATCACCGTAATATCTATGCCGTCAACTGCGCGCACATGACCCTTTATTCGTTTAAAGACGCCCTTTCTTATGGGATACCATGTCTTGAGATTTTTTATCTCCAGTATGGGCTCGTCCGTGACTTTTGTGGAAGCCCTTTCCACTCGGAGGCTCTCTTCTACTACTCTACTAACCGGCCTTGATAGCGGGCCGTTCATGAAGGCCCTGTCAAGGAGAAAACATGCCGCGAGGTGAGTTTTACCCTTGTCTCCGCTCCCGCTGTCTCTCATGAGGGCAGGCTCGGCGGCGGCGCAGCCCTCCATCTCACGCGGGCAACGGCCCGAAAAGCGGCACCCCACGGGGTAGTTCGTCGCAGGGGGCACGCTGCCCCTTATGGTCTCGAGTTTTTTGCCCCTCTGCGTGGCCCCTGGTATGGAGCGCATGAGCCCTATGGTGTATGGGTGGAGCGGATTTTTGAAGAGTTCCATGGCGGGCGCGAGTTCCACAAGGCGGCCTGCGTACATGACGCCAACGGTATCGGCGTTGTTGTAGACAAGGGCGAGATTGTGGGTAATGAGGAGCACTGCAGTGCCCATCTCGGCCTTCAGTTCCTGCATGAGCGTCATTATTTCTCTTTGTATGGTTACGTCAAGGGCTGTGGTGGGCTCGTCGGCTATGAGGAGGTCGGGCTTGCAACAGAGGGCCATGGCAATCATGACGCGCTGACGCATCCCGCCGGAGAGCCTGTGCGGATACTCGTCAAAGACGGCCTCTGGGTCAGGGAGTTTTACGCGGGCAAACATCTCGACGGCAACGCCCCGGGCCTCGCGCCTGCCAAGGCCCTGGTGCAGGGTAAGGGCCTCTGTTATCTGGTTCCCTATGGTGAAGACCGGGTTAAGAGAGGTCATGGGCTCCTGGAATATCATGGAGATGCGGTTACCCCGGATGCGCCGCTTCTCCACTTCTGTTAGCCGGGTTATGTCCACGCCGTTAAGCAGGACCTCGCCGGAGGTCTCTACACCGGTGCTGCCAAGGAGTTGAATGACGGATAGGGCGGTGACGGATTTCCCGCAGCCAGATTCGCCCACAAGTGCAAAGGTGGAGTTGCCGTCAATAGTGAAGGAAACGCCGTCAACGGCGCGGGCCAGACCCTCACCGGTCCGAAAATATGTCCTTAAATCCCTTACCTCAAGTACTGGAGTTGCCATTGTAAAGACCTTGTGATGTTATATGTCCGCTGCTATTTGATGGGTTTCGCTTCGCTCTACCCATCCTACAAGTTCTTTCCAGCGGCCGTAAGGCCGTTGGAACTGGTTTTCTTTGTCTTACTTTCTTTTTTCAAAAAGAAAGTAAGGAAATCTTTTTATCTTTTCTGGCGGGCAAAGCCCGTCAACCACACCTTTTCTCTCTTCTTCCTTCTCCATGCGGGCGAAGCCCGCCCCCTTCCCTCTTCTTTATTTTTTCTCTCGTCCTTTCTTCTTTCTATCTATATCTCAGTTTCGGGTCAAGGGCGTCTCTTACGGCGTCGCCGAATATATTCGCGGGCAGGACGAGTCCGAACATAAATAGGAAAGACGCGAAGAGGTTCCACCAGACAACGGGTTCGCGGCTGAGTTCGAGGCGCGCCGTGTTTATCATATTACCCCAGGACCCCATCTCCGGCCCAACGCCTATGCCGATGTAACTGAGCACTGCCTCGGCAAGGACGAGGCCGCTGAACTGGAGGACCATGGTTATAAGGACGAGGTGCATGAGGTTTGGGATGATATGGCGGACGATGATACCCGGGCCTCGTACGCCAAAGGCCCGGGCCGCGTTTACGTACTCGAGTTCGCGGAGTTTCATGGCCTCACCCCGAATGAGTCTGCAGAGGTCTGTCCACGAGGTTATGCCAAGAATGAGGCAGAGCCAGAAGAGGCGTTCGTTTGGCACGAGGACAGACAGGAAGAGGTCGCTTCTGGAGATAAGGCCGCCCTGAAAGCCGCTTGAGCCGAATAGGAGCATGAATGCCACTATGAGGAGCACGCCGGGGATGGACGAGAGTGTCGTGTATATATACTGGATGATGTCGTCGGCAATGCCTCCGTAGAACCCGGCGATAACGCCGAAGAATATGGCGAAGGGTATGACGATGATGGTGGTGCCCGTGCCGATTACAATACCTGTGCGGATGCCTTTTATGGCGCGGTAAAGTACATCGGAGCCCACCTTGTCCGTGCCCAGGGGGTGCATTCCGGGGTGTCGTAGAGGCGGGTATCCGCGAATGGGCCTGCCGCCCGGGCCTTCCATTGTTTCCTTTACAAAGAGGGTGCTTGCGAAGGGCGCGGAGTAGGTCTTTTCCGTGCCGGTCCTGAGTTTTGCAAGGGCGCGGTCGAGGAGGCTAAGGGCCTGGCCCTCGTATACATTGGCCCCGTCAGTGGAGGTAATAGCAGTGCCGTGGTCGTCAGAGGCCCGGTCGCGCCAGCGCACGCTGTCCATGAATGCCGCGCCGAGGTAGAGGACGAGAAAGACCATGGAAACGGCGGCAAGACGGTTTTTCTTTATCTCGCGCCAGACAGGGCCGCCTCGGAGCGCGCCTCGGACAAGGAAATAGAGCGCGGCCCCTGTGACGAGAAAGACTATGAGGTCTGTTGCGAGTATTACGGGCATTGAATACTTCCTATTATATTTAGAACGCGCGCGCTCTTAATCGAATACCACCCTCGGGTCCACGAGGGTATAACTTATGTCAGTGAGTATGAGGCCCACTATGTAGAGTATGGAGCCAAGGTAGACCATGGAGCGAACAATGGCAAAGTCCTGGGCCTGTATGGCGTCTATGGTGAAACTGCCGAGCCCTGGTATGGAGAAAAAACTCTCCATGATGAGGCTTCCGTAAAAGAGAAATGGTATGGAGACCACGACGTTTGTTAGAATGGGTATCATGGCGTTCTTGAGGGCGTGCTTGAAGAGGACGCGGCCCTCGCCGAGGCCCTTTGCCCGGGCCGTGCGTATGTAGTCCTTGCCCATCTCTTCGAGAAATACTGTCCTGTAAAACCTGATGCCCCCGCCAAGCGAGCCGAGGAGCCCTATTATGACGGGGAGGATGACGAACTTTATGGAGTGCAGGCCCGTGTCGTAGCCTGATATGGGTAGCAACCTCAGGACCTTTCCAAGGAGGAACTGGCCGCCGATGATGTAGAAGAGCACTGATACTGACATCATGATGACGGAGATGAAGAGCCCGCCCGTATCGACAAAGGTTCCGCGCAGATAGGCCAGTATCATGGCAAAGAAGAGGTTCACGAGTATGGCCATGAGGAACGTGGGGACGCTTATGGCGAGGCTTGCCCACATGCGGTGCCTTATCTCGCGGCCAATGTCTATGTTGTTACGGTCAGAGCGTCCAAAGTCGAACCAGAGCAGAGGCGCGGATTTTTGGAAGAAGATGGTCTGCGTTACGACGCCCACGCCGCGTTCTTTTGTGTTTACAAAGGCCGGCAGATCATAGCCATGGTCCTTTTTCCAGTTCTCTATGGCCGCGGGTGTGACGAACTTTTCACCGAGTATCTTACGAGCCATGTCGTCAGGCGTGTTGATGCTGAAAAAGAGCATGGCCGTAAGGATATTCACGCCTATGATGATAGGCACGGCGTAGAGAATGCGTCTTATTATATAGGAGAGCATCAGGCCGCCTCCTCTTCAGGCTTTTTCATCATAACGCCCCCCGCCTCTTCTTCATGGAGTAGAGGCCAAGGAGTATGGCCGCTGTAATGGCAAGGCCCAGAAGGGCCACGGGCCAGACACGGGGTCTGTTCCACTCTTCGCGTTTTTTTGCCCTCGATGCGGCGTCTATCTTCATGTACTTGAGGGTGTTATTGGCCATGGCGTTTGGTTTTACGTTCTTTACCCAGTTGTGAAATAGCCCGAAGGACATGGGATGAAACCCCCAGACCCAGGGCGCGTCGCGCCGGGCAATGGCTATCATCTTCTTTATTACGGCAAGGCGCTCCGGCGAGTTGTCCATGTTCTCCATCTTCTCGAAGAGGCGGTCAAAACGCGGATTCATGTAGTTAGCCACGTTCTCGCCCTGGTGCCTTGCCTTGCTGTTCGAGCTGATGAGGAGGAATAAGAAGTTCTCTGGGTCAGGGTAGTCGGCGTTCCAGCCCCATGAGAAGAACTGGAAGTTGCCGCTTCGCATCTTTTCCTGAAAACGGTTATAATCCGTGGTGCGGTTCACGAGTTGTATGCCGAGGGAGCGGAACCTCTTTATGTACCACTTTATGAGGTCGGCTTGTCCTGGGCCTGTCCAGGCATTATCAAACGTAATGGAGAGGGGCCTGCCAGTATGGTCTCTGCCTCCGGGGTACCCGGCCTCGCGCATGAGTTTCTTCGCATACTCAAGGCTCCGCCGCCTCGGCCGGTTTTTTTTCCCGTCCCATGCGTACACATAGGGGTTTATGCCATCTTTTCCGTCCACATGGCCGAAGATGCCCGGCGGCAGGGGCGAAAAGGCGGGTATGCCGCGACCGTTATTGAATATCTCGAGATATTCCTCGTAATCAATGGCAATGGATATGGCCTGCCGGAGTTTCTGTTTTTCTTCGCTGTAGCCGCCTATTACGTCGTCGAGCATATTAAAACCCGCGTAATAGGTGGAAGGAAGCACAGAGGTCTGGAGCCTTATTCCCTTTTCCTTTATAAAGGGCGTTATCTCGGGCCTTCCGGCGCTCCCGAAGGAGACGGCCTGGTCAAAGCTCTCGCTCGTAATCCCTGATGTATCGTAGTAGCCCTGAAGGAACTTGTTCCACCTCGGTATGGCCTCTTTTTCGAGCCTGTATACTGCGCGCTCGATAAAGGGCATGGGCCTGCCGCTGTCCTTTAATAGCCCGGCTTCTCTGTCTCCGGGCCCACCCTCCTCGGGGTAGGCCTCGCCGCGAAAGTTCTTGTTGGCCCGAAGGACTATCTCCATATTGGGGTTGAAGGTATCCATAATAAAGGGCCCGGTGCCAAGGGGGTAGCGGTCGAGGGTGATGTTCTTTCCGGCAAGGGGACCCTGTGCGTAGAAGTCAAGGGCCTCACGGGGCATGGGCGAGAAAAAAGGCATGGCCAGCCAGTATATGAACTGCGGGTACTTGCGTTTCAATATTATCCTGTAGGTATACTTATTAATAACCCGCGCTCCGGGGAGATCATATTTATCATAGTCAAACCTTATTGGGTTTGCCATCTCATCGAGGCTCTGGTTGTAGGCAGGGCCAGCGGCCTCTTTTCGCACCTTTCTTATGGCCCCGAGGTCCTTTCGCATCTTTTCCGATAGTTCCCTGAGGCCGAGTATGTATTTTTCCAGTATGGGAAGTATTGGGCTCTCGACGAGGGGGTCGGCAAGGCGCTTTATCTCGAGCACATAGTCCTCTGCAAGGAGTTCGCGCGTTCCTGTCTCGGTAAAGTCCTTTATCTCTTCTATACCGTCGAGGTCCCTGTCCCCAAGGCCCCTGTAACGCGGGGTACCGTCAGGTTTTTTGGCAAAGGCCGGGTGCGCTCCATACATTATGCCCTTCTTTACCGTAATATCATACACGGCCTTCGCAACCCTCTCTGGCATGGCCGTGGCGGGAAGCAAGCGGCCCCTTTTATCGAAGTAACGCGGCACAGGGAGGGCCGTGGCCGTAAGGGGCACGAGTTCATAGGGACGTTTGAGGTAATGGTACTGAAGCGGGGGCTCGTATATCTGCGCTATGTAGCGGTACTCATCGGCGCTATAAGAACGCGCGGGGTCGAGGTGTTTTGGGGGTTCCGTAAAGGTGGAGTAAAAAATGTTCTTACCCCTCTCCTCTGGCCGGTAGGGGTTATTGGGCGTGCAACCCACGAGAATCAGTAAGAGGGCAAGAAAGATGTATGGATAAAGAGAAAGGCGCGGGCCTCTCACTCCTGTAGTCCTTATCTTAATGGCGTCCATCCAGGGTTACATCCATAATTTGTAAAAAATACCACATATCAAGCGCTCTGGTCAAGGCCGCAGGGCAAGGGGACAAGGCCTTGCGCGGCGGGCAAGAGAGCCTTTTGTTTGACATAAAGGGCTTAATTTTATTATAATTTTTAGAAGCCCCGGCGCCGTCTGCCCGGGTATGGAAAAAGAGAAAGGCAAGCCCATGCTCCACGGAAAGAAAATAGTCGTTGTCCTTCCGGCATACCGCGCCGAGAAGACCCTCCTCATGACCTATAACGATATTCCCCATGACATCGTGGATGAGGTGGTCCTTGTGGACGACTGTAGCAGGGATGGAACCGTGGAGGAAGGCAAAAAACTCGGCATAAAGCACATCCTTGTGCACAGGGAAAACCTCGGGTACGGCGGCAACCAGAAAACCTGCTACGCCGAGGCCCTGAAACTTGGGGCCGATATTGTCGTAATGCTCCACCCTGATTACCAGTACACCCCGAAACTCATCTCCGCCATGGCGTCCATGATAGCCTCGGGCGAGTTCGACGTGGTCCTCGCCTCACGAATCCTTGGCCGGGGGGCACTCGCAGGAGGGATGCCTCTCTATAAATACATTTCAAACAGGTTTCTTACCCTCGTTGAAAACATCCTCATCGGCGAAAAACTATCTGAATACCACACAGGCTACAGGGCCTTCTCAAGAGATGTCCTCGAAACCCTGCCGCTCCTCGAGGACTCCGACGACTTTGTCTTTGACAACCAGATGATAGCACAGGCCGTGTACTTTGGTTTCAGGATGGGCGAAATCAGTTGTCCCACAAAGTACTTTCCCGAGGCCTCGTCCATCAACTTCAGCAGAAGCGTTACATACGGCCTCGGAGTCCTTACTACGGCGGTTCACTTCAGGCTCCATAAATGGGGGATAAAAAAATACCCCATCTTTGAAAAGATGGGCCGGCGGCTTGGCTCGACAGCCGAACGGGCCGTGAAAGTGACGTAAGAAAAGGAAGAGAAAAAAGAAAATAAGGGGGGGCGGGCGGCGCCCGCCAAAAGATGGAAAGAAAAGGGAAAGAAGCGGGCTCTGCCCGCAAATCAAAGGATATTCCACTTTCTTTTTGAAAAAAGAAAGTCTTTTAATTGGGCGGCAATGTCCCTCTGGTTTTTCGGGACACGACGTATAGGAAGGCACATACTACTACGAAGGACCTGCGTAAAGGAAAACTAGTAGGGCGGGGACGGGTTCATTGGTAGGGTGGGCTCTGCCCACCAAAGACTTTGGTTGGGTAGAGCGGAGCGAAACCCAACAAAGAGGGGGGCGTTGCTCACCTGAAAACCCAGCAAAGCTTTGCCGCCAAACCTCTCAAATGGTGCTCGCTTTACCCTATCGCAAGGCCGCAGCCCGGGCAGGAATGAAGGGCAAAACCTATATCCGCCCCGCAGGCCGGACACCTCCCTGCCGAAATCTGCTCGCCCATTTCCTTGAGTTCCGGGCTGGCCTCAAGATGTATTTCCTCAAGCTTTCTCATGGCGTCTATGGCAAAGGGCTCTTCCACGAAGAGACCATAACCATCTGATGAGCAACACCCCCCTCCTCCCGCGAGGTTCAGTACCTGGGGGCGGAAGCCGTACTTCTTGAGCCTGTCGCCAAGCCACTTCATATCACCGGGCGTCCCGCTCTCAAGGAGCACCAGGGCCGCTTCATTGTCCCCAGAGTCCATGGCCACAGGCCTCTCCTCCCCTGGCCGTATAAGCGGCAGGTCGCACTTGTTGCATACCTCGATATGAGGCAGAAATTCCGCGCCGCACCCCGGACATACCTTTACATCTTCGTCCATATCTTACCTCTAATATATTTTATTAAGCGCTCCCGCCGCCTTTCCCTGGCAAGGGGTCATATTTTTTACCCCCCCTCTCCACAGTGTTCTTGATTATAACACAGACTCGTGGTAAAAATAAATAACGGCTGAGCTCGCATCTCTAAGATTTGTGGCTCTGGCCGGTGTTTTTTTCGCGTTTTTTTCTATGGAGAGGTGGCCGAGCGGTTGAAGGCAGCTGCCTGCTAAGCAGTTGTAGGGTTTATTCTCTACCGAGGGTTCGAATCCCTCCCTCTCCGCCAGTAAGGGGGCCATGTCATTGGGGACCATATCATCGGGGGCTGTGTCGCGGGGGGCATGTAACGGGGGCATATCACGGGGCGATATTACGGCTGGCGACGTTGTGGGGGGGCGATAGCCTTGAGGGCTATGTACTATTCTTAATAATGGTTACACACGGGATCGCCGCGTTCGGTCCCATGATAATACAAAAAACCTTCTTATGCGCCTGTAGCTCAGCTGGATAGAGCGTCGGACTACGAATCCG
>CAYYJQ010000061.1:0-8968 GCA_964472295.1 uncultured Thermodesulfobacteriota bacterium
AACAAAATAAGATATATATTGACACTGAGGCTTTAAAAAGGGTAGAATATTTAAGATTATTTTAACCCGCCTTTTTTTGAATTCCGGGGGCAGTCAGTGGGGGATACAAAGTCCGCAGGTGTTCTTGTTGTAGATGACGACAATAACCTCCGTGAGCTTCTTGAAGAGGCGCTTATGGACTGGGGATACGCTGTCAGCACCGCTAAAAGCGGCGACGAGGCCCTGAAACGCATGGGCCGTAAAAAACCCATTGTCGTGATTTGCGACCTTAAGATGCCCGGCATGGGTGGACTTGAACTCCTGAAGAAGATAAAGGCCCGCCACACCAATGTCCATGTAATAGTTATAACAGGCTACGCCACGATTGAGACGGCCATAAAGACCATTGAGGCCGGCGCCTTTGATTATATCACAAAACCATTCCGCCTCGATGAGTTAAAGCGTATCATGAAGAGGGCGTGTACACTGGCCGCCGTGCCCTCGGGCAGGAAACGCCTCATTGAAAAACTCAACAAGGCCTACGGCAAACTCGATGTGATGAGGGCCATACAGAGAAGCAGTGCCGATGAGCCCGGTTGAACCCCCTTAAGGCCCCTCCTTTCAGAACCCGCGCAACGTAAGCCTTTGTTGGATATTCCAAGACCGTTCGTCTTTTTCCTCCTCGAAAGATTCTCATCAATCAGACACCTTTCGGAATAGAAAAATTACATGGCCATGATTAACACTGTCAGGGATACCATAGAAGAGTTCTCCATGCTCCAGAGGGGGCAGAAGGCCCTTGTGGCCGTCTCCGGCGGGCCCGACTCCATGGCCATGCTTCATGCCCTTTATTTTTTGAAGAACGAGTTTGATATTGAACTTGCCGTTGCGCACCTGAACCACAACCTGCGCGGCAGTGAATCAAGACGCGATATGGACTTTGTGAGGTTCAAGGCAGGCGAGTATGGTCTTGAGTTTTTTGGTCATACCTTGAGGGCCGGCTCGCTCAAGAAGATGCCTGCCGAGGGGCTTCAGGCCGCGGCCCGTGAGAAGAGGCATGCCTTTCTCCATGAGAGCGCCAAAAAATGCGGTGCAACGCGCATTGCCCTTGGTCACACCATGGACGACCAGGCCGAGACAATGCTCATGAGGTTCATGAAGGGAAGCGGGCTTGCGGGACTCTCCGGCATGTGGCCCCTCCGGGGCATGCTCATAAAACCCCTTATTCGCGTCAGGCGTAATGGAGTAATGCGTTTTATCGAGAACCAGGGCATAGAGTACATTCTGGACTCTTCCAATGAAAAAGACTCCTATCTCCGTAACAGGATACGCCACCACCTACTGCCCTATATTGAAGATAATTACAATCCCTCTATCACCGAGTCCCTCGCGCGTACCGCCGAGGCCCTCCGTCACGACAACGAGTACATAGAGGCCATAGCGGGCCATCTTGGAGTGGTGATAAAGAAGACGCGAAGCAGGGTTGTCCTTGATGCCGGCAGGCTCCGCGAGCTCCATCAGTCGCTCCTTACAAGGGTCTTTCTTGGCTCAGCCGCGGCCCTCGGAAAGAGGGCCTGCCTGAACTCGGCCCATGTCGAGGCCTTTATGTCCCTTGTGCGCGGAAAGAGGCCAAACGCCGGAAGGACCCTTCCTGGCGGCCTCTACACATGGAGGGAGTATAACCGCGTTATTATCACAACAAGGCCGCCGGAAAAGCCCGGGCCATTTGAGATTGACCTTAAACTGCCGGGCCTTACCCCCATAAAGGGCGTAGGCTCCATAAAGGCCGAGATACTCGACGCGCCGCCCTTGTCCTTCAAGCATGGCCTTTGTTATCTTGACTACGAGGCCTTGCCGGCCCCGCTCAAGGCAAGGTCTTTTCAGCCCGGTGACAGAATGACCCCCCTTGGCATGGCTGGGAAGAAGAAACTCAAGGACATCTTCATAGACGCCAAGATACCCCTTGAGATGCGGGCGAGGACTCCCCTTGTCTGCGCTGGAGACGTTGTGTTATGGGCCGTGGGGCTAAGGCAGAGCAAGGCCTGCAGCCTCGGGGATTCTACCACAAGGGTACTGAAACTCGAGTTCCGGCCCTGTACTCGCCGTTAAGTCTTGAAGGGCTGGTGAGAGCGAAATAAGAGAGGGGCCGCTGGCAATAACCAGCGGCCCCATCTTTTTTTATTATGTCATCTGTTCTTACTTCATACTCTTCGTGCGTCAGCGGTGGTCTCTTATCGATGCGCTGGAGCGACAACTGTATTGACATCGAAGTTTGCGTGATCCTCATCGACAAGGACGGGGATCGGGGAGGTGAAGGCCCCGAGGAATGCGTTGAAGGTGTAGGTTCCAACGGGAGCGCTAAGCGGCACGTTGTGTGTAAGGTGCACGGAGTTTGAGGCTATTGGAGAGAGACACTGGCGGATATCGCCGAAAAGAGAGCCTGTAACTGGATAGGTTGATGCGTCTGGCAGGGTGAATGTCTCCCAGTAATTAAAGCATTGACGAGTGGTGGTTGTATTGGTAACCGTAACAGTGTATCCAAGCGTAGTCCCCCCTGATACGGCAGTTGAGTCAAGTGTAAGCGTGAGAACCACAGCCGGCTGAGCAACACTGCTGATGCGTGATACAAATGCGTCTGTAACGCCTCCGGCGTTTGCGCCCTGTATGGGCGTGTCCGTGGGGAAGTCAAGGGACTTTGTCTCTCCTGTTACATATATGTTGCTCGAGCCGTCAAGGGCAAGTCCAAAGCCGTTATCATCACCAGAGCCGCCAAGGTAGGTGGACATGGAGATGGAAGCGCCTGTTGGGTCCACCTCAGTGACAAAGGCGTCTGTGGTGCCGGAAAGGGTACTCTGAATGGCGTTTGCCATAGGATAGTCCGTTGACCAGGTGGTTCCGCTAAGGAAGATGTTACCTGTTGCATCAACGTCCAGTGCATAGGCGGTGTCCTCATTTGCGCCGCCTATGTAGGTGGAGAAGACAAGGGCAGAACCCGCGGGGTCTATCTTTACGAGAACTACGTCGTTGTTGCCTACAAGTGCCCCCTGAAGGGCCGAGGCAACGGGAAAATCAACGGAGTTGGAGAAACCCGTCACATAGGTGTTGCCAGAGGCATCGGCCTTGATGGCGTTGCCACTCTCCCAGAGGCTACCTCCAAGATAGGTCGAGTATGTCATGGACGCGCCGCCTGAGGCGATCTTTGTAATAAAGATGTCACCCCATACTGTTTCTGTAAGTGTGGTCTGGATGGGAGAAGCGAGGGGATAGTCGATTGACTTGGTGTTACCCGTTATATAGATGTTGCCGGATGGGTCCACGTCTATGGCGTTAGCGCTCTCGTCCGCTGCACCGCCGAGATAGGTGGAATAGGCAAGGACCGTACCAGTGGAGTCTATCTTGCTTACAAAGACATCAGTTAAGCCGCCGGAAACGCCCTGCAGGGCGCTTGCGACGGGATAATCCGTCGAGGTAGTTCCACCTGCCACATAGGCGTTTCCAGCGGCGTCAATGGCTATGCCGTTGGCGATTTCGTCAAAGGTTCCGCCAAGATAAGTGGAATAAAGCAGGGCCGCGCCAGTGGGGTCTATCTTGGTGACAAAAATATCTGTCGCGCCGGCGTTGACCGCGCTTATCGGTGATACCGTGGGAAAGTCCGGGGAAGTGGTAAAGCCCGTGATATAGGCGTTTCCCGATGAGTCCACGGCTATGGCGTTGGCCTGGTCCTGAACGCTTCCGCCGATATAGGTAGAGTACACAAGGGCCGTGCCCGTGGGGTTTATCTTGGTTACAAATACGTCAGGTGCGCCCGCTGTTGTGCCCTGAAAGGCGCCGAGCACAGGAAAGTCCGTTGAGAATGTGCTGCCCGTGACATAGGCCGCGCCAGTAGAGTCAACGGCAATTGCGTTGGCCGTATCAGCCGCCGAGCCGCCGAGGTAGGTGGAATAATCAAGGACAGGGTCAATTACGAGGTCCCTTTCGTGGTCATAGGAGGCGACCTTGAAACCATACTCATAGGCCCCGTCTTCTTTGCCAAGGAGGCGGTAACTGCTGTTTATTTTAACCTTACTGCCGTTAATGACCTGGTAGACTATGGGTTTTTTTTCTACAATCTTGCCCTTATCAAGGTCTACGATGAGGTCACCTTCTTCCGTGACCCTGAGCCCATTGATGCCTTTATAGGAGAACCTTACAAGAGAGGGATCGCCGCCGGCACGGACGATTACGTCATGCTCGATGTTCTTGCCAGTGCCGTAGAACTTCACGTCTATATTCTTGTAGACGTTGTTATATGTAATTGTCCCGTAAGTAGGTACATTGGTGCGCCAGGCCGAGCTGTCGCTACCGCGGAAAAAGTTCACATGGCCTGGAAGGGCGGATGACGCCGTCAAGGTGGCGTTTTTATCAGCGCCAATGAGGCCAAGCCTCAGGGCCTCGGCATTCATCTTACCGTCCGGAGCGGCGTCTTTTCTCAGCGCAAGGACGAGACCGTCTTTTGTGAAAAATGTGGCGTGTCCGGCGCCCCTCTCGTAGAAGCGGACGCTTTTGTCAACCTGCCCCCTGTTCTCAATGAAGTAGAGGGGGAGTCTGCCGTAGGAGTCCATGACATCGGCCCTCTCAGCCTCTCTTATTACCGTATTTTCGGCGCTGTTTGCAGGAGGGGGTGAAGGGGCCGCCGCGGCCATGGATAAGGCTGGCACGAAGACAAGCAGGTTAAGGACTAAAACGCTGAATGGTCTCATGGTGTGTGTCTCTCCTCTATTTTTGTTGGGCTACGAAGAACAGAAGAACAAATGTCGTAAGCCGATTATTGAGTTCACGGACCACTGGCATTGCACCAATGGGGTTGTTATTTTGTGAGGCCTTTGGTGGTGGGGAAAACTGAACATGGCTGAGATACTCGGCCATTTGTTCAGTTATTTTTTAGCATAATCAGAGGGAAAGTGTCAATCCCCCAAATGTAGGGATTTTCAAGGGGTTATACTCTGGTCCTTGAGGCGGGTCTTCAGGTCCTGAAAGAATGGTGGCTGTAGAGAACAGTGTCCGCCGGCATTTTGGCGGACACTGCCATTTAATCATGGGGACATTTATATGTACTTCTTATTTTTTAAGGCGCGCTGACAAGGTCAAAAGTTGGATGTGCCTCGTCAATAACTATATGAAAGGCAGGCGAAAGGTATGCGCCCACATAGACGTTGTAGGTATATGTGCCAAGAGGCGCAATGGGGGCAATCGGGCGCGTGAGGTAGGCGGCCTGTGAGGCCCCGGCGTTAAGGCAGATGTCCACTGGCCCTAAAATCTCGCTCCCTGCACCTGGATATGTAGAGCCGCCTGGCAGGGTAACGTTCTCCCAGTACTGGAAGCACTGCTGTACGGCCGTTGTGTTCGTTGCCGTGACGGTGTAACCATAAGAAGAGCCAGGGATATAGGTGTTGCCGTCGGGCTGTATGGAGAGCGTTACAACAGGCGGAGGCACGGGGCTTATCTTCAGCACATATCCGTCGGAGTATCCGCCTCCAAATGTGCCCTGTATGGGGGAGACCACGGGGAAGTCCGTTGACCTTGCGAAACCCCCGGCATAGAGATTGCCGGATGCGTCAATGGCCAGGCCGTTTGTATACTCCGTGTTGGAACCGCCAAGGTATGTGGAGAATATAATGGACAAACCGGTAGGGTCTATCTCTGTTATAAAGCCGTCATAAGACCCGCCGCCATACCCCTGCAGGGGCGAGGCCGTCGGAAAATCGGTTGAGCCCGTGTAACCATTCACATAGATATTCCCCGTACCATCAAGATTAATCCCATGGATTTGATCAACGCCCGTTCCACCAAGGTATGTGGAGTACAGTATGGAGGCGCCGGCTCCGTCTATCTTTGTGATAAAGGCGTCATCCGTGCCGCCGGCAAATGTCCCCTGAAGGGGGTTTACAGTGGGAAAATCAAGTGAACGCGTTGTCCCGCCTATGTAGACGTTGCCCGTGCCATCCACAGTGATGCCATTGCCGTTCTCCACGTCGCTTCCGCCGAGAAAGGTTGAGAAGACGAGGGCGGCGCCAGCGGCGTCGATTTTCGTCACAAAGGCGTCGATCCCTCCGCCACGGACAGGTTGTAGGGGAGAGGCGAGGGGATAATTGGCCGAGAGTGTTGTGCCTGTTATGTACGCGTTGCCAGAAGCGTCTACAGCGATGTCTTCGGCAATGTCCGAGAAATTGCCTCCAAGGTACGTGGAGTATACAATGGCCGAGCCGCTGGAATTTACCTTGGTGACAAATACGTCGTTGAGGCCGCCGTAGGCAAACTGTATGGGATTGACCAGCGGAAAGTCCGTGGAATTGGTGTAGCCCGTGAGGTACACGTTCGAGACGGAATCAAGGGCCAGGCCGTTTGTATACTCGGAAAAGGTTCCGCCGATGTATGTGGAGTATACAATGGCCGAGCCCGTTGGGTCTATCTTGGTAAGGAAAAGGTCGTTGCCTCCGGAAAGCGCGCCCTGTATGGGAGAGACCACCGGAAAATCCGTTGATTTCGTGTAACCGGCAAGGTAGACATTGCCGGCCGAGTCGACGGCGATGTTATTGCCAAGGTCGTAACCGCTTCCGCCAAGATAAGAAGAGTATACAATGGCCGAGCCCGTTGGGTCTATCTTGGTGACAAATACTTCGTTGGAGCCGGCAATGGTTCCCTGTATGGGAGAGACAACGGGAAAGTCAGCGGAGTCTGTGTAGCCTATTACATACACATTGCCCGCCGAGTCAATGGCAAGGTCATTTACATTGTCACTGCCGCTTCCGCCAAGATAGGTCGAGTACTCGAGCACCGGGTCTATAACGAGGTCTCTTGTGTGGTCGTATGAAGCCACTGTGAAACTATACTCATAGACCCCCTTATTTCTGCCAAGGAGTCTGTAAGAGCCCTTTACGGCCACTCTTACACCGTCAAGTTCCTGGTATATTACAGGCTTTCTCTCGATTATTTTTCCGTGGTCAAGAATCACCTCAAGTTCACCGGCCCTGTTTACCCTAAGGTCCTTAATACCGTCATAGGCGAATTTGACCAGCGATGGGTCGCCGCCGGGCCTTACTATTACGTCATGCTCTATGTTTCTGTTATTGCCGTAAAATTTTACATCTATATTCTTATAGATGTCCCTGTATGTAACAGCCCCGTATGTGGGGATGTTCGTGTGCCACTTGGAACGGTCATTTCCCTTGAAGTAGTTTACATGGCCAGAGAGTTTTTCCGAGGGGGTTATCTTCCTATTCTTGCTCGCGCCAACAAATCTCATCTCAATCGACTCGGTGACCGGGGCTTTAAGCCCATTTGTTTTTCCAAGTGTAAAGACGACGCCGTCCTCCGTGAAAAAGGCCGCGTGCCCTCTGCCTCTCTCATAAAAACGGACATTTTCGTTTACCTGGTCCTGGTTCTCGATAAAGAAGAGCGGGGCTTTAAGGTAGATAGCAATGGTATCGGAGTCTGCTGTCCTGGATATATTGCTACTCTGTTTTTGTATTGCTGTCGTTTTTTCGCCCACTGCGCCCATTGATATGACGGGCACAAAGATGAGGAGTTGAAGAAGTGCAATGATGACTTGTCTCATGAGAAAATTCCCTTATAGTTTCAGGTTTATGCCAGGCTTCAATGGAAGACTTTGTTGTGTCGAGATCTCAATCGCCCATTTAGGATTAAGTCTCTATCAAGCCCGCGTACTCTGTCTTTAGTCAACTCAAGGCCCGGCTACAACGTCAAAGGCAGGGTGCGCCTCGTCCACGGGGGCGTGGAAGCCGGGGAAGAGGTATGCCCCCACATAGGCGTTCAGCGTGTAAGTGCCAAGCGGTGTCGTGAGTGGCGTGGCGTGTGCAAGGTGTGTGGTCGTAGATGCCCCGGCGTTGAGACATACGTCCAATGGCCCGAAGAGTTCGCTTCCAACGCCCGGATAGTCGGAGCCGCCTGGCAGGGTCACGTTCTCCCAGTACTGGAAACACTGCGAAGCGGTCGTCGTGTTAGTGGCTGTCACTGTATATCCGTAGGAAGAGCCCGGGACAACGGTGTTGGCGTCCGGCGTTATGGTCAGCATGACTGCCGGCACCGGCAGGGGGGCAGGGCCTATCTTCGCTACGAAGCCGTCGTAGCTTCCGTTGTTTACACCCTGAACCGGGTTGACCGTTGGAAAGTCAGTGGACCTTGTATTGCCTGCCACATATGCCGAGCCCGTATCGTCAAGGGCAATGGTGCTGATACCGTCGCTCAGGGTTCCGCCAAGGTATGTGGAGTATTCGATGGCCGTGCCAAGGGGCTGCAGTTTGGTAATATAGGCGTCGCCAAACGTATCGGCAATTGCGCCCTGTAAAGGGTTTACAGTTGGAAAATCAGCGGACCTTGTCGACCCAGCGATATAGATGGAACCATCGCTGTAAACGGCCAGACCAGGCGTGTCACCTTCGTTGTCGCTGCCGCCGAGGTAGGTGGAGAAAACAATGGCCGGGGTAGCGGGGTCTATGGCAGTTACAAAATTGTCGATTGTCCCGCCGTTTGCGGCTTGAAGGGCGTTTAGAACAGGGAAGTCGACCGATGATGTGCTCCCGCGTAGCCGGCGTTCGCGCCCTGCACGGGGGAGACACCGGCTGTGGGAAAGTCAAGCGAGAAGGTGGGGCCTGCGACATATACAGCGCCCGAGGGGCCGAGTGCCATGGCCTGGATGTCGTCCGAGCTTGAGCCGCCAAGGTAGGTTGAAAACTCTATGACCGGGTCGATTACGAGGTCTTTTGTCTTGTCATAGGAGGCTACTGTGAAGCCGTAGGTAAAGGCCCCGTCTTCATTCTTCAAAATCTTGTAAGCGCCCTCAACCGCAACCCTCTCGCCATTAATCTCCTGATAGATTACGGGCCTTTGCTCGATGAATTTTCCGTGGGCAAGGGTGACCTCAAGGTCGCCCTCTTCTGTTGTGCGCCCGGCAGGGCGCACCCACTCGGAGGTGAAAGTCCTCTACAGACCC
>CAYYJQ010000062.1:0-8953 GCA_964472295.1 uncultured Thermodesulfobacteriota bacterium
TGCTTGCACTTGCTTATTTTTGTTTATTCATCACTCGACAAGGACTCCATGCTTGGCATATCCTTGATGTGGAGATAACCGACGCCGCCGGAGCGATTACGTTCTGCGGCAAAGTTGGGATTGGCCGCTTCTACGTCATTCACTATTGTTGCCGGGGGTTCCCCTACGTCGCTGTCACCGGGGTGCTGATAGTTAGCGCCAAAGTAAACGAAGCCGTTCATGTTGTCGACTGCCATTAGTCCCGTAGCCTCGGCGCCCATGGGCAGTGAGAGTATTCTTGAGAGTTTCTTTGTATCAACGTTAAAGGCCCAAACAAAGTTATTGACATGACAGTTGCTGTCTTCGCCTATGAGGAGAGTGCGATAAGCCGCGGAGAATTTCAGGTTGTCGGGGTTGGCGACATTCGTGGTGGCGCAGAGGTTGCCCTGTGCGTCGGCGATACGTGTATGTGAAGCGTTTGCGGTTTTATGGGCCTTGAATATCCTCCTGCGGTCCGCTCGTGACGCCCCTGAACGGGCCATCAAGGCTTTTGCCATGTTTTGTGTAAGTACAGAATTGTAGGCGTTATCTAGTCCCTTGAGCTCGGGAATCGCCGCAAGTGAAGTCGCTACCCAGGAACTGTTGATAGTCGTGCCTGTTGTATCGGTAATATTTTCAGTCATTGAGAGTTCATAGGTGTTTCCTGCCGTGAGAAGCCCCATTTGTATATCACCCTCGCCGTCTGTCATGCTGTCGTACTGATAGGAGATGGCGATATAGACCTTTTTGTCAGCCGCGTTAAGCGCAACGCCTTCCATCTTGGTCCATTCACTGGTGGCTCCGAGGTAGGCCGCGTAACGCCTTGTCTCCAGAAAGGCCGCCGCCTGGTCCATGCCGGACTTGAGTCTTAGCCATTCGGCAATGTCTTTGGTATGACGGTGATAGTAATCAAAGACCCGTTTGTAGCCAGCGTTGTTCATATCCTCGGGAGTGACTGTTGGCTCGCCTGTTACGGGGTCTATTGGACCAGTTCCAATCACGCCGGGCACGGTCGCGGGAAGTACGCCAGGGCCTGTCTCAAGGGTGATGTCAAATATATCCGTAGACTTGATACCGTTATCGATCTTCGTCTTTATCTCATCGTCTGTGGCGTGTCCCAGGCGTATCCACGTGAGGGTTCCAGCACCTAGCTCGGCTCCAGGGACGGCCCCTGGCTCTCCAGGCGCAGTATCGGGAATAGGTGACAGTGGGCTGGTCTGCGTAAACCTGGAGGCATATAACGTCACCGCCGAGAGGTCATTTGGTTTGTCGGTAACGCCCATGAGGAGCAGAGTGCTCTTGCCGTCATCACCAGAGTAATAGGTCCTGTGGTCAGGCATCATCTTTATGACCTCGCGCGCCCAACGTCCAGTGGCGTAATGTTTTACTGCCCTTGTTGCTCCGCCCTTGTCAACGCTTGTCTCTGTGACGTAACCGTAATCATAGGGACGGGCCGTAGCATCATCGAACTTTATCTGAAATGCCTCTACGAGGTTGCTGTTGTTGAAGTCCAGAGGATAGGCCCCGGGATCGATTGCGTTCATGTCAAAGTTCCACTGGTCGGCTTCATACTCTTCAGAGCCGATGAACGTATTCCATGGCGATTTGGACGCGGCACAGGGTATCCAGAGCCCTTTTTGTCCGGTGCCGGAGAAGTTTATCTTGTCATAGTCCTTGAGGCTCAGCAGTCCAGTGATCAGGTCCTGAGAAAGAGTGCTGTTGGCGATAAACATGGGGTTCTTACCGTACTGACTCGCGAGGTTGCCGTCCCAGCTCACATACTCGAAGTGATTGAGGTAAGACAACTGGGCCGTCGTGGCAGACTCTGGCGCATCGTCCACCTCGATAAGCGCGGCTCCGTCGGGGGTGTCGGCGACAAACTGGTCCATATTTGCTGGATTCAACCCTGCGGCCAGGGCCTTGCTCGTTACGTCAAAATAAAAGGGGTTGTTCGCGGCAACGGGGTCGAGTATGGGTACGCCGTTTTTATCTACAATGCCGCCGTAATACTCCCCAGCGTGAGGGCCCGTCTGGACAACATCATCACTCTTGAATAACATCTTATAATCAAGGGGATAAGGCACGGTTGTTCCATCATCATATGTAACAGTGACAATGGAAGTGGTATAAGGAATGGACATATTGAAGGCCGCCTCAGGGTCGCCGTTGGCATATTGCTCTGTAGGCGCCGGAGTATTTGAAAAGGAGATACTTCTTACTGTGTAGCCATCGCCGGTCTCCCGCCCGACCTGCTCCGTAGTGTCACTATACTCATCGGCCCTGGCTACCTGGCCAACGAGTAACATGCCTACCATTAGGGCTAAAATCAATTTACCGCTCGACTTTAACATGGTATCTCCTTTTTTATTAAGGGTTGGAGGGAGGTGTGACAACATTACTCCCTTGGGTGTTGGCGATATTCTTATGGTGGAAAATACTATTTGAATAACCGATCAAAATATTCTCTGCTCAGCGACGGATAAGAGGATTTTCCTGTGAGCGGACTCGGTGGATATAATTAACGCTCTGTCCACAAAACCCTTTTCATCATATGCACCACAAGGACGGTCCATCTCGTTAGCTCGCTCTTTTCTAATAACTACATCCAAGGTGTGACAGAATTATTACGGGAACGTTACATTTGTCGTACATCAATATCTTTTCCTTGCCAGGACTCTTTCTTATGCCTCGCTTCGCGGCGAGATTTTTTATTGGCGACAAGGTTGTGACAACTCCTGCCAGAGAAAAAGGGTTACGGAATAAGTTCCGTAACCCCTTGATTCAATACGCGGGTTCTGCCCACGCCTTTGTCTTATGTCTCTTCTTTCTGGTGTGCGATACTCTTTGCCTGCTCCTTTTTTTCTATCTTCTGGTGGGTGGAGCCAAGACCGGGTCCCGTCTCTTCTTCACCTCGTGGTCACATCCAGGTCGTCCATGAGCACGCGCTCAATAATCTCTCCATCCACGCCAAAGGATTCCACCTTTATGGGAAGGCCGGTTGTCCTCTCAAGATAGAGGACATATTGGTTCACGTCCTTTTCAACGGTGAAGCCGCCGGCGCCTGTAATAGTAACGATGTCGGCAAGCCTTCCATTTATTTTATCTGAACCAGTGTTTTCGACTGTGCCGTTTTTTCCAAGTTTCGCGGCAATCTTCAAGAGCGTGCCAATGTCCGACTCGTCCACCCTGTGCCCGCGCGAACTCTTCACAATGGAACTCGATGGGTTGAAGATAAAGTAAAAGGACTCAAGGGACTTGAAGGGCCTGACGTGAACCTTTTTTTCGCCGGGGTCATAGGTGACCACAGTGCCGTGGTGCGGGGTTACAAACTCCATGCGTATGTAACCGGGTTTTTTGTAGGAATATTTAATGACCTCGAGGCCGCCCTTCTTCTCTGACCTCAGGGTCACGGTATAGGACTCAACGCTCTCGTACCTTTTAATGGCTCGGTTTAATATATTGGTCATGGCCCATGAGAGAGACGGTGCTGTTAGAAAGCCTGCGACAGCCATGACCGCGGCTATCACTGGGGCGGTCCGGGGTCTCAATCTCTCACCTCCAGGGTTCCTTGCATCCCCTTTTTCCTGTGGCTCTTGAAGAAGAGGAACCTCTTGTCGCAGTAGTACTTGAAGGTCCCCGCGATATGAGGGGTGAATCTTATGAACCTGGGTTCAGTGGATTTCAGGGATAGACTTATATCCTTACCATCATCTTTGGCCCCCTCCAGGACAAAGTTATGGGGCGTAATGCCAGGTTCTTTCTTTATCTTGAGCTCAACGGGCACACCTCTTTTGACGATTATGTGCTCGGGCTTGAAGAAGTAACTCCCGCCTATTATCTCCACGTGCTGGACCCCGTCAGGGCCCTTGGCGGCGATAAGGACCTGGGCCGCGTATGAGAGGGCAGCAAAGAGGAGGACAAGGGTTAATGAGAGGGCAAGTGTCTTCATGAGACCATGGCCTTTTCATCCCGTAATAATCTGGTAATGAATTTTTAAGAGGTTCCTTTTTGATACCTGTAGAAACCCCCACCCGACTTTTTCCCGAGTTTGCCCCTTCTGACAAGGTCCCTTAATATGGCAGGGGGCCTGTATCTTTCATCACCAAGGCTGTTATAGAGATTGTCCATTATCTTCTCGCAGATGTCGAGGCCTATGAAGTCGGCAAGTTCTATGGGGCCCATGGGGTGGTTCATCCCATAGCGCATTATCCTGTCTATGGCCGTCTTGCAGGCCGCCTTTTTTTCGAGTAGACGCATGGCCTCTCCGATCAAGGCGAAGAGCAGTCTGTTCGTCACAAACCCCGGCGAGTCCTTCACAACCACGGGGGTCTTTCCAATCTTGCGCGCAAGGTCCTTTATGATGGTAATCGTCTCTTCCGAGGTCTTTTCGCCCCTTACCACCTCTACGAGTTTCATGGGTTTTGGGGGGTTCATGAAGTGCATGCCAATAAAGCGGGCGGGGTTTGATACAGCACCGGCAAGTTCATTAATTGATAGCGACGAGGTATTGGTGGCTATGACCGTATCCTTTTTCAAGACGCCGCCAAGGGCCGTGAGTATGGTTTTTTTAAGGGACATCTCCTCGGTGGCCGCCTCGATGACAATATGACAGCCCTTGAGGTCCGAGAGCGCTGTTGTCGTCTCCAGACCCGTGAGGACCATCTCCACCTGCTCCGGCCCGGTATGCGCCTTTATCTCATGGAGGGCCTTTCCGAGGATTTTTCTGTTCCTGTCCATGAGGACCGAGTTGAATCCGTGGAGGCAGAAGACCTGCGCTATGCCGCTTCCCATGGTCCCGGCCCCTACTACACCTATCCTCTTTATCCGCCCCTGCATCATAATTAAGGCCTCCTTATTGCCATGCTCACGGAACCGCCTCCGCCGAGGCAGATGGTTGCAAGGCCGAGCCGTTTTTTTCTCTTCTTGAGGGCATGAATAAGTGTTACGAGTATGCGCGCTCCGCTTGAGCCTATGGGGTGGCCGAGGGCAAGGGCTCCGCCGTTTACGTTCACCATTCTGGGGTCAAGTTTCAGTTCCTTTATAACGGCCATGGTTTGGGCGGCAAAGGCCTCGTTCTCCTCTATGAGGTCGAAGTCGCTGGTCTTCAGACCCGTCTTCTTTAAAAGGGCCCTTACAGACCTTACCGGGGCGAGTGTATACCACTTGGGGTCAGTATGCCCCGAGGCGTGGCCAAGGATTAGGGCGAGGGGTCTTATCTTGAGTTTCTTTGCCCTCTTCGCGCTCATGAGGAGAAGGCAGGCCGCACCGTCATTCAGTCCCGGGGCATTGCCAGCCGTTATAGTGCCGTCTTTCTTGAAGACGGTCTTGAGGCGCGAGAGGGCCTTGAGACTCGTATCCCTTCTTATGGTCTCATCGTCTCGTATGACCCTTCCCCCAACGCTTATTGGCACTATCTCGTCCCTGAACTCCCCGTTGTCCGCGGCCTGCCCGGCCTTTCTGTGGCTTCCGAGGGCGAAGCGGTCCTGCTCCTCGCGGGTTATCCTGTATCTTTTCGCCGTGAGTTCGCAGAGGCTCCCCATGTGGGAGTCGTAATAACAGTCCCAGAGGGAATCGTGGAGAAGAGAATCCACAAGCGTGGCATCGCCGAGCCTCCTGCCCCGGCGCATCTCCATTGCAAGATAGGGGGCGTTGCTCATGCTCTCCGCACCGCCCGCTATAACCACCCCGGCCTCGCCGAGCCTTATGGCGTCCGCGCCGAGGGCCACGGCTCGAAGGCCCGAGGCGCAGACCATGTTCACCGTAAGGGCCGATGCGCCGTAAGGAATCCCCGCAGAGATGGCGGCCTGACGGGCCGGGTTCTGTCCCATGCCGGCGGAGAGGACGTTTCCCATTATCACCTCGTCCACCACGGACGCTTTTATTCCCGTCCTTTCAAGGAGCTCTTTTATAAGTGCTGAAAAGAGCTCTGGGGCCGAGAGCGTTGAGAGCGAGCCCATTAGCCTCCCGGCGGGAGTCCTCACTGCCGCGGCGATTACCACGTCCTCCATGGTCACCCCTTTTTGTTCTTAAGGAATCTTTCCATAAGTTCTCTCTGGTCATTATATGAGAACATCTCGCCAAAGGCCCTTGCCTCGTCCTCAGGCGTGCCAGACCTTATAAGTGACTTTGCCGCTACTGTGCATTGGGCTGGTTTGGAGGCTATAAGACGGGCAAGTTCCATCACTTCGTCATGGAGCATTTCGCGTGGGACAACCCTGTTTACAAGGCCTATCTCCACGGCCTCAGGGGCCGGTATCTTTCTCCCCGTAAGGATGAGCTCACTGGCGCGAAGTTCTCCTACACGGCGGGTAAGCCTCACCGTGCCCCCTCCGCCGGGTATGACGCCGAGGTCTATCTCGGGCTGGCCGAAGAGGGCATTATCGGCGGCTATCACAATATCCGCTACAAGGGTAAGCTCGCACCCTCCGCCGAGGGCAAAGCCGTTTACCCCTGCTATGACTACTGCGGGCAGGTCCTCTACGAGGGCGAAAGCCCGGTGAAATAGCCTTGAAAACTCTATCGCCTCTTCGGGGCCAAAACCCCTCATCTCCTCTATGTCCGCGCCCGCCATGAAGGTAGCGCCGCGCCCGGTTATGACGAGGACCCTCAGGCCCTTGTCCTGGCGCAGGGTCTTCAGGGCATTAATAAAATCCTTAAGGACCCCGGAGGAAAAGACATTTGCCCCGGGGCTGGCAAAGGTAAGGACGCTTATCGTGTCTCTCTCAAGAGAGAAGCCGCTGTAGTCCATGCCAGTCTTGTTTTAAAAGGTTAAAAGGGAGCGTCTGATTAATTAAAGTCTACTTCAGGTCGAGCCTCCTGTCAATTTAGGGGCGCGAGGTGAGGCCTCAAAGGGTTTGCATTTTAAGCGCAATGTTATAGGCTTAAGAGTAGGGGGCCTTTGCTGGAAAGAGCGCTTGAGGTGGAGTCTTACGGCCAAGGAGAGAGAGGAGGGAGCCATGGATCTTGAATTCAATGAAGAACAGAAGGTAATAAGGGAAAAGGCCCGGAGGTTTACCGACGAGGTGATCGTTCCCGCGGCGAGAGAGGACGATATAACGGGGCGTTTTCCCATGGAGGTGGTGAGGAAGATGGCCGCCGAGGGTCTTTTCGGGGCGATGATACCCGGGGAGTACGGCGGTGCTGGCCTTGATTATATAGGCGACGCCATTATCCTGGAGGAGATTTCGAGGGGTAGTTTTTCCCTGAGGACTATTGTCTCGGTGCAGGTCTCTCTTGTTGAGTACATCATCTACAAATGGGGCACAGAGGCCCAGAAAGAGAAGTATTTGAAGGGGCTCTGCGGGGCCGAACTCCTCGGGGCCTTTGCCCTTACAGAGGCGGGCTCTGGGAGCGACGCCGCGAGCCTCAAGACAACGGCCCGAAAAGAAAAGGGCAACTGGGTCCTTAATGGTTCAAAGACCTGGATATCATCTGGGGGCGAGGCGGATGTAATAATTGTCTTCGCCCGGACAGACCCATCAAAGGGCCACAGGGGGATAAGCGCCTTTATCGTTGAGAAGGGGGCTCCGGGCTTTACCACACAGGAGATAACGGGAAAGCTGGGCATCAGGTCCGCCGCCACTTCATGGCTATTTTTCAAAAACTGTATCCTGCCCGACACCGCCCTCATAGGGGCAGAGGGCGAGGGCTTCAAGATAGCCATGACAGCGCTTGACAACGGGAGGTACGGAGTGGCCGCAGGGTGCGTGGGGCTTATGAACGGCTGCATAGAGGCCTCTGTGGATTACGCCAGGAAGAGAAAGCAGTTCGGCAGGCCCCTGGCCTCGTTTCAGCTCATACAGGATATGATAGCGAGGATGGTCGTTGACAGGGACGCGGCAAGGTATCTGGTGTACAGGGCAGGTCTCCTTAAGAATAAGGGCGTAAAGGCGACGCTCGAGACCTCTGTGGCAAAATACTTTGCAAGCGAGGCGGCCTTCAGGGCCGCTACCGACGCGGTTCAGATACACGGGGCCAGAGGTTACTCGAATAAATACCCGGTGGAGAGGTACCTCCGGGACGCCAAGGTGGCGACCATATACGAGGGGACGTCGCAGATACAAAAGCTGATAATAGGCGCCGAGGTCCTCGGAGTAAAGGCCTTCTCGTGAGGGGCGCGTTTTGGGGTGTAACCGGCTGGTTCGGCGCCCGGGTGAGAAAACGGTTACAATTTGGTTACAATCTCCGGACATAAAAAAGGGGCTACTTCGTAACCCCTTGATTTTGTTGGTGGGCCGCCGGGGGCTCGAACCCCGGACCCGCTGATTAAGAGAGACAAAATTAAAAATTTCTAACTTGGCCTTCTACCTGTATTTCTTTTAAAAATCAGTATGTTATCTATGTGCATACTTTGCAGATATTCTCGTGATTTATGGCAAATCAGCCCAATTCGGTTACGTTTTGGTTACGTTGAAGTGCCTTTAAAGACGAAAAAGGAGTGAAGAATTTATTGTGGATTTGTTTATTATTATCCTCTGCTCCCTTGGTGGCGCGGCCCTCTATTTAACGGCAACACATGACTTTGAGGGGCCTCATGAAACAGGTGGCAAAGGTGTTGCACAGGGGGAAAAGGTCTATAAATTTATACAGGCCGTGAGTGAAGATCCGGCGGGGCAATCACAGGTAGATGACCCGCGCAAGACTCCGTTAGTAGGAGCGAGACGTCAGGACTCCTCGGCTGTTATCACGCAGAGGTCATCAGAGGAGGGGGTGGTACTTTTTGCGGGCAGGAAGTTCAGCGGCATGTCTGCTGACTTCGTAAGGAATTATATCATTCCGCACTTGAGATGCTTCGAGGAAGAGGGGGCTACATCACTTCTTATAAAGGTCATGGAGTTTCTCGAAGAACATGGAGATTGTCCCTCTGTGTATCCTGGGGCAAGGGACTTTGCTTCAGAAGAACTTTATACAAAAAAGATCCTCCTTGCCGAGGTGC
>CAYYJQ010000063.1:0-8715 GCA_964472295.1 uncultured Thermodesulfobacteriota bacterium
TAGACCTCATAAAGGTCGTCTTCGAGGACAGGCTCGGCAGGCTCAAGATGGGCGATGAACTTCCGCCAGGGGTCATAAAGATGGTCAAGGTCTACATTGTCATGAAACGGAAGATTTCCGTTGGCGACAAGATGGCGGGCCGTCACGGCAACAAGGGTGTCATATCAAGGATACTCCCTGAAGAGGACATGCCCTACATGGCCGACGGCACGCCCGTTGACGTGGTCCTCAACCCCCTGGGCGTTCCCTCCCGAATGAACATCGGGCAGATACTGGAGACGCACCTTGGCTGGGCCTCGAGGGAACTCGGCGCCGGCATGGCAAGGATGCTTGAGGAAAATTCGGGGCCCGGGCCCATGCGCGAGAGGCTCAAGGCCATATACGGCGCGGGTCCTTTCAGCGGTTTCCTGGACGGACTCTCCGATGAAGAGATAATAGAGGTGGCGGGCAAGGTCTCAAAAGGGCTCAAGGTGGCAAGCCCTGTCTTTGACGGCGCCATGGAGAGCGGCGTGAAAGAGGCCCTTGCCCTTGCGGGTCTTCCCGGGAACGGAAAGACTAAACTCCGTGACGGCAAGACCGGACTTCCCTTTGACCAGGACGTTACAGTGGGCATAATGTACATGCTCAAACTCCATCACCTCGTGGATGACAAGATACACGCAAGGTCAACTGGCCCATATTCTCTGGTGACACAACAGCCACTTGGCGGTAAGGCCCAGTTCGGCGGTCAGAGGCTTGGAGAGATGGAGGTCTGGGCCATGGAGGCCTATGGCGCGGCCTACAGCCTTCGTGAATTCCTTACCGTGAAATCCGATGACGTGCCCGGAAGGACAAAGATGTACGAGTCCATAGTCATGGGCAGGTACAACATGGAGCCAACGCTCCCCGAATCGTTCAACGTGCTCCTCAAGGAACTTCAGAGCCTTGTAATAGATGTAAATCTCATCAAGACAGAGCAGGATTGATAGAGATACCAGTTTTTTTCAGTCTCAAGCAAAGGCCCGGACACCATGGGCCTTGCACAGAAGGAGGTACCATTGGAGAGCCTTACGGCGCTTTTTAAGAAACCGGGAAAGCAGCATGATTTTGACGCCATCGGCGTCTGCATAGCATCGCCGGACCGTATCAGGCAGTGGTCTCACGGCGAGGTCAAGAAACCCGAGACCATAAATTACCGCACCTTCAAGCCGGAGCGCGACGGCCTCTTCTGCGCCAAGATCTTCGGCCCTGTGAAGGACTTTGAGTGCAACTGCGGAAAGTACAAGCGCATGAAGCACCGTGGCACTACCTGTGAAAAGTGCGGCGTCGAGGTCATACCCTCGAACGTCCGGCGGGACCGCCTCGGCCATATATCCCTTGCCACCCCTGTGGCGCATATATGGTTCCTCAGGAGCCTGCCGTCTCGCATAGGCGCCCTTCTTGACGTTACGCTCAAGGACCTTGAGCGCGTCCTCTATTACGAGAAGTACGCCGTAATAGACCCAAAGGATACGGACCTCCATACAGGGGAACTCCTCACCGAGGAGGGCTATGCCAAGTCCGTCGAGACCTGGGGCCCCGATGCCTTTGTGGCTGGCATGGGCGCCTCGGCAATAAGCGATCTCCTCAAGGGGCTGGACCTTGAAAAACTCTCCATGGACCTTCGCCTCGAGATGGGAAAGACCTCTTCTGAGACAAAGAAGAAGAGGATAGCAAAGAGGCTCAAGGTGGTGGAGGCCTTTCTCCACTCCGACAACAGGCCCGAGTGGATGATCCTGGAGGTCATACCCGTTCTTCCGCCCGATCTCCGTCCCCTTGTGCCCCTTGATGGCGGAAGGTTCGCCACGAGCGATCTTAACGACCTCTACAGGCGCGTCATAAACAGGAACAACCGCCTTAAGAGACTCATGGAACTCAAGGCCCCGGACATCATCATACGTAACGAAAAACGTATGCTCCAGGAGGCCGTTGACGCCCTCTTTGATAACGGCAGGCGCGGCAGAACCATCACGGGGCAGAATAAGAGGCCGCTAAAGTCCCTAAGCGATATGATAAAGGGCAAGGGCGGACGTTTCCGCCAGAACCTCCTTGGAAAGCGCGTTGACTACTCTGGCCGTTCCGTCGTTGTCGTGGGCCCTGACCTTCGCCTCCATCAGTGCGGCCTCCCGAAGAAGATGGCCCTCGAACTCTTCAAGCCCTTCATATACCACAAACTCGAGGAAAAGGGCTACGCCACCACCATTAAGAGCGCCAAGAAGATGCTCGAAAAAGAGCGTCCAGAGGTCTGGGACGTCCTTGACGAACTCATAAAAGAGCACCCCGTGCTCCTGAACCGCGCCCCAACGCTTCACAGGCTCGGCATACAGGCCTTTGAGCCCCTCCTCATAGAGGGCAAGGCCATTCAGCTCCACCCCCTTGTCTGCACGGCCTTTAACGCCGACTTTGACGGGGACCAGATGGCCGTGCACGTGCCCCTCTCCATCGAGGCCCAGACCGAGGCGCGCGTACTCATGATGAGCACCAACAACATACTCTCTCCGGCAAGCGGCAAGCCTATCATCGTGCCCACACAGGACATAGTCCTCGGCCTCTACTACCTTACGAGGGAGAGGCCCGGTGTAATGGGAGAGGATAAATCGTATTCCTCCTTTGACGAGGTGCGCGCCGCCTATGACGCCGGTTACCTGCACCTTCAGGCCCGCATAAAGGTCAAGCGCGACGGCACCATGCATGAGACCACCACCGGAAGGGTGCTCCTGAAGGAAGTGGTCCCAGATGTGCTCAGTTTTGAGGATATAAACAAGGTCATGGATAAAAAACGCCTCGCCGACCTCATAGATACCTGTTACAGACGAAGCGGTTACAAAGACACTGTGCTCCTTGCCGACCGCCTCAAAGACCTCGGCTACAGGTACGCCACAAAGGCCGGCATATCCATCTGTATCGACGACATGAAGATACCGGCAAGAAAGGAAGTACTCCTTGAAAAGGCCAGCGCCGAGGTTCAGGAAATTCAGGACCAGTATAACGAAGGTCTCATTACCGACGGTGAGCGCTACAACAAGGTCATAGACATCTGGGCTCAGGTCACCGAGGACATTGCCGACGAGATGCTCAAAAACCTCGGGACCGGCGAGACCCAGGAGTCCGGGGGCGGAAAACTCCCCAGTTTCAACCCCATCTACATCATGGCCGACTCGGGCGCAAGGGGCTCGGCACAGCAGATACGCCAGCTCGCCGGAATGAGGGGACTTATGGCCAAGCCCTCTGGCGAGATAATCGAGACACCCATTACGGCCAACTTCAGAGAGGGCCTCAACGTCCTCCAGTACTTCATCTCCACGCATGGCGCGCGTAAGGGCCTCGCCGATACGGCCCTCAAGACGGCCAACTCGGGTTACCTGACGCGCCGCCTTGTTGATGTGGCCCAGGACGCCATTATCATGGAAGAAGACTGCGGCACACTTGACGGCATATACATCAGTTCCCTTGTCGAGGGCGGAGAGGTCATCGAGAAGACTGGCGAGAGAGTACTTGGACGCGTGGCCCTTGAAGACGTGGTGGACCCCTTCACCGGCAACGTCATCGTGGGGGCCAATGAGAAGATAGACGAGACCAAGGTGGAGATGATAGAGGAGGCGGGAATCGAGAAGGTCAAGATAAGAAGCGTCCTTACCTGCCGCTCTACACGCGGTATCTGCTCCATGTGCTACGGAAGGGATCTCGCCCGTGGCCGTATGGTGGAACTCGGCGAGGCCGTTGGCGTCATAGCGGCACAGTCCATCGGCGAGCCCGGCACACAGCTCACAATGAGGACCTTCCACATAGGGGGCACGGCCAGCAGGAGGGCAGAGCAGACCACTATCGAGGCCCGTCACGATGGAACGGTAAAACTCTATAACACGAATGTGGCCGTGAACTCCGCTGGAGAGTATACGGTCATGAGCCGTAACGGCGAGATAGCCATACTTGACGATCAGGGACGCGAGCGCGAGAAAGACCACGTCATATACGGCGCGAGGCTCCTGGTCAAGGACGGTGACAAGATTTCGGGCGGAACCGTCATCGCCGAGTGGAGCCCCTACACCATACCCATCATCACCGAGGTAAGCGGCACGGTTAAGTTCGGAGACATTGAAGAAGGCAAGACCATGAGAGAGCAGGTCGATGAGGTTACAGGGCTCTCCAGTAAGGTCATCGTGCCCTTTAAAGAAGGCGACATGAGGCCGCGCGTCTCCTTAAAGGACGACTCTGGAAAGACTTTGAAACTTGGGTCCACGGGCGCGGAGGCGCGTTACCTCCTGCCCGTTGGCGCAATCCTTACGGTGAACGTAGGCGATAAACTCAAGGCCGGAGACCTTATTGCCAAGATACCGCGTGAGACCACGAAGACAAAGGACATCACAGGAGGACTTCCACGTGTGGCCGAACTCTTCGAGGCAAGAAAACCAAAGGAATGCTCCGTCATAAGCGAGGTGGACGGAGTAGTATCTTTTGGCAAGGACACCAAGGGCAAACGCAAGGTCATAATTACCTCAGAGACTGGAGACGTTAAGGAGTACTTCATCCCCAGGGGTAAACACATAAACATACGAGAAGGCGACTTTGTCACCGCCGGCGAGCCCCTTATGGACGGCTCCATCAACCCCCATGACATCTTGAAGGTCCTTGGCGTAAAGGAACTTGCCAAGTACCTTGTCGACGAGGTGCAGGAGGTCTACAGGCTCCAGGGTGTCAAGATAAACGACAAACATATCGAGGTCATCGTAAGGCAGATGCTCCGCAAGGTGAAGATAAAAGACCACGGCGATACCCGCCTACTCGTGGGAGACGAGGTCGAGCGCTACGTCTTTGAGGAAGAGAACGAGCGCGTCCTTGCCGAGGGCAAGATGCCCGCCGTGGCCGAGCCCCTCATGCAGGGCATCACCAAGGCCGCCCTCTCCACAGAGAGCTTCATCTCCGCCGCCTCCTTCCAGGAGACCACAAAGGTCCTTACCGGCGCAATTGTCGAGGGCAAGGTGGATTATCTTCGCGGACTCAAGGAGAACGTCATAATGGGACGCCTCATACCGGCGGGCTCCGGGTTCAGCAAGTATGCACGCGTTCGTGCCGAGGTCCCGAAGATAGAGGAAGAAGAACATGAAGATGAACAGATTACTTCTGCGGTCTCCGAGGGAGGCCCCTCTGGTATCGAGGGCGAGCAGAGCCCGGCGCTCTGATAAAACGGCGGCGCGCGGCGCTCGCTTTCTCAAGATAAAGGGGTAAAACACCAAATTACCTGTTGACATCAAATAATAAACCTGATAATTTAGTATGCTTTACACATAAGGAAAATTGACTATGCCAACATTAAATCAGCTCGTACGAAAAGGCCGGAAAAGGATCAAGAAAAAGACCACGTCTCCGGCCCTTGAAAACTGCCCGCAGAAGCGGGGCGTCTGCGTCAGGGTCTATACCACGACACCGAAAAAACCTAACTCGGCTCTCAGAAAAGTGGCCAGGGTAAGGCTTACAAACGGTATAGAGGTTACCTCCTATATACCTGGCGTGGGACATAACCTCCAGGAACACTCCGTGGTCCTTATTCGCGGCGGCAGGGTCAAGGACCTTCCCGGCGTAAGGTACCACATAGTCCGTGGCACACTCGATACTCTCGGTGTGGACGAAAGAAAGCAGTCCCGCTCGAAATACGGCGCCAAACGTCCCAAATAAAGGGCAGGTGGCAACGGGGCAATGGGGCAAACGGGGTAACAGGGAGCAACGGGGTAAGAGGAGGCAGGGGCAGGGGCCATGGCTTTGGGGGAAGGTGGACGAAAAGTGGTTGAATTTTTCTGCGGGTATGCAATATAATATTCGCTCAGCCATTAAAAATTTATAATTTTTACAAGTTTCCAGGTTCTTGGAGGACAGGAATGCCACGCAAGGGCGGTATAGCAAAGAAAAAGGTCCAACCTGACTACAGGTATAACGATCAGGTTGTTACAAGCCTTATCAATAAACTCATGCTCGACGGCAAGAAGAGCAAGGCACAGTCCGTGCTCTACGGCGCCTTCGATATAATCGAGGAAAAACTCAAGACCGACCCCATGAAGGTCTTCAAGAAGGCCTTTGATAACATAAGGCCTGCAATCGAGGTGAGGTCAAGGCGGGTGGGAGGTGCAACCTATCAGGTCCCCGTGGACGTGAGGCCCGAGAGAAAGTCTTCTCTTGCCATTCGCTGGCTCGTGCGTTATGCCAGGTCGAGGTCCGAGAAGACCATGGCCGAGAAACTCGCCGCCGAGATCATTGACGCCTCGAACAGCAGGGGCGGCACGGTGAAGAAAAAAGAGGATGTGCACAGGATGGCCGAGGCCAACAGGGCCTTTGCCCATTACCGCTGGTAAGACCATCGCCTTGCGGGCTTCTCATCCCTGATTCTTCCGCGCCAGATACAGGCGAAAGCCCGGTTACGGCGGGCCGCGTATATAAACCATTTAATGCCGCAAGACGGTTTTTTTAAGGTTAAAAACCGTCTTAACGCAGTTTTTCAGTTTTTTTTCGGGTTTTTAAATCTAACGCAGCATAAAGAGGTTTTTGTTTTGGCAAGGTCTATCTCACTGGAAAAACAGCGTAATATCGGTATCATGGCGCACATCGACGCTGGTAAGACTACCACTACCGAGCGTGTGCTCTACTATACCGGTGTCACCTACAAGATAGGTGAGGTCCATGAGGGTACGGCTGTCATGGACTGGATGGAGCAGGAAAAAGAGCGCGGTATCACCATCACCAGCGCCGCTACCACCTGTTCCTGGAAGGACTATCAGATAAACATCATCGACACCCCCGGTCACGTGGACTTTACCATCGAGGTGGAAAGGTCGCTTCGCGTCCTCGATGGCGTTATCGCCGTATTCTGCTCCGTGGGTGGAGTTGAGCCCCAGAGCGAGACGGTCTGGCGTCAGGCCGATAAGTACAAGGTCCCCCGTATAGCATTTGTCAACAAGATGGACCGTGTTGGTGCCGATTTTCTTGCCGTCGTGGCCATGATGGAGGACAGGCTCAAGACAAGGCCTCTTGTCATGCAACTCCCTATTGGTAAGGAAGAAAACCTCAAGGGACTCGTTGACCTCGTTACCGGCAAGGCCTATGTCTGGGACGAAGATACCCTTGGCGCGAAGTACAGGGAAGTGGAAGTGCCCGCTGACATGAAAGACCAGGTGGCCGAGTACAGGGAAAAACTCATAGAGACGGCCGCTGATTTTGACGATGATATAATGGACAAATACCTCGAGGGCGGTGATGTCTCGGTAGAGGCCCTCAAGGCCGCCATCAGAAAGGGCACCATCGACATAGCAATAACCCCCGTCTTCTGCGGCTCGGCCTTTAAGAACAAGGGCGTGCAGTTCCTCCTTGACGCGGTTATCGATTATCTCCCCTCGCCCATTGATATTCCTCCCGTAGACGGAGTAAACCCTGACACAAGTAAAGAAGAAACAAGAGAGGCCGCTGACGACGCGCCCTTCTCGGCCCTTGCCTTCAAGATTATGACTGACCCATTCGTGGGCCAGCTCGCCTTCTTCCGCGTATACTCTGGCACCATGAGCGCCGGCTCCTATATATACAACTCCACCAAGGATATTAAAGAGCGCGTGGGGCGCATCGTTCGTATGCACTCCAACAAGCGCGAGGAGATAAAAGAAGTCTGTGCCGGAGACATAGCCGCCGCAGTGGGCCTCAAAAAGACCATTACCGGCGATACGCTCTGCGATAAGGACCACCCCATAATACTCGAATCCATGGAGTTCCCCGAGCCCGTCATGTCCATCGCCATCGAGCCAAAGACAAAGGCGGACCAGGAAAAACTCGGCATCTCTCTTCAGAAACTCTCCGTCGAAGACCCGTCATTCAGGGTCAAGGTGGACGAGGAGACCGGGCAGACCATCATATCCGGCATGGGAGAACTTCACCTTGAGATAATCGTGGACAGGCTCCTTCGTGAGTTTAAGGTCGAGGCCTCTGTGGGTAAACCGCAGGTTGCCTATAAAGAGACCATTACGAAGAAGACCAGCGCCGAGGGCAAGTACATCAAACAGACAGGCGGACGCGGCCAGTACGGCCATGCCGTCATAGAACTCGAACCCCTGGAGCCGGGCTCTGGCTTCGAGTTCGTCAATAAGATAGTGGGTGGAGTCATACCCAGGGAATACATTCCCGCTGTTCAAAAGGGCGTGGCCGAGGCCTCGCAGAACGGTCTTCTCGCGGGATACCCTGTGGTAGACTTCAGGGTCACACTCGTGGACGGCTCATATCATGACGTGGACTCCTCTGAGATGGCCTTCAAGGTGGCGGGCTCCATGGCATTGAAAGACGGACTCTCCAAGGCAAAGGCAGTCCTCCTCGAACCCGTAATGTCCGTCGAGGCCGTAATGCCCGAGCAGTTCATGGGAGATGTCATAGGAAACCTCAACTCCAGAAGGGGCAAGATACTCGGCATCGAGGCCCGCGGCGGCGCTCAGGTCGTCTCGGCACATGTGCCCCTTGCCAATATGTTCGGCTATTCCACGGAACTTCGCTCCATGACGCAGGGAAGGGCATCATACACCATGCAGTTCTCTCATTACGAACATGTGCCCGCATCGGTTACCGAGGTGCTCATGGCCAAGGCTCAGGCATAAGACAAATATTAACGGATTTCATTTAGATACTTTTGGGAGGGATAAGAGATGAGTAAGGCTAAATTTGAGAGGACCAAAC
>CAYYJQ010000064.1:0-8198 GCA_964472295.1 uncultured Thermodesulfobacteriota bacterium
GTGGTGTGGGAGGACGGCGGGGGCAACCCCGCCTCCTACCCGATTTCTTTGTCTTGCTTTTTTACAGGCAGTGCATTTTTTTTTGCCGGGTTGCGTATAGTCTCCACCCATTCTTGTCTTTTGGCGGGCAGAGCCCGCCCATTGGTTTTCTTTGACACAGCCACCTTGGCGGCAAATTGTTCCTCTCGCGGTTTCAGTCCCCTGAGCCACGGAAACAAGGCCGCCCGATTAAAAAACTTTCTTTTTTCCAAAAGAAAGTGGAAGGTTTTCTTCTTCAGGCACCGAGGTTCGCGTTTACAAAGTCCCAGTTAATGAGTTTCTCGACAAAGGCTGTGAGGTAGTCGGGCCGCCTGTTCTGGTAGTCGAGGTAATAGGCGTGCTCCCAGACGTCCACGGTCAGGAGCGGCGTAAGTCCGCTGGCAAGGGGTGTATCGGCGTTGGCCGTCTTTGTTACCTCAAGACTTCCGTTACGGAGCACGAGCCAGGCCCAGCCGCTTCCGAACTGAGTCGCGCCTGCGTTCTTCAGGGCCTCGACGAATTTATCATACCCGCCAAGGTCGGCGTTTATTTTTACGGCTATGGCCCCTGTTGGCTGGCCGCCCCCGCCGGCCTTCATGCACTGCCAGTAAAAGGCATGGTTCCATGCCTGTGCCGCATTATTGAATAGGCCGGTCTTCTCGGCCTTTCCGGCTGTCTCTTTTATGATGGCCTCAAGGTCCGCTCCTTCAAGGGCCGTGCCCTTTATCATGGCGTTGGTCTTGTCCACATAGGCCCTGTGGTGTTTGCCATAGTGGAACTCGAGGGTCCGGGCGCTTATGAATGGGGAGAGGGCGTTATCGGCAAATGGAAGATCTGGCAGTGTAATAGTCATTTTTCTACCTCCTGATGAATAAGAGTTTGGGGCGCCAATCCGCCCTTAAGGCGCTATTGCCGCTGATGCGTGGACATGACTCGAACTCGGATGGGCCGTGTTTATTTCGGGTGATATAAGTAGCATACTTCAAAAAGGGGTTTTGTCAAGGCAGGGACATGGATGGCGTGGGGCCGGGACGAGGATTAGTAAGGCAGCCATTTTCTTGTCTTCTTTTTTTTACCTTTCAGGGGCGTGCACTCGCATGTGGCCGAGATATTCGAGCATATGATGTACCAGGGATTTTCGAGTTCAGGCATCTCGGTGTTTGCGGGTATGCGTTTACAGAGGGGCCTTCCGTGGTCCTGGTTCATGGAAACCCCTGTGCAGGCCATTATGCCCTGTTTTTTATCTTCCTTGCCGCAGTATGAAGTGCAATCGAGGGCCCACTTTATCTGCTCTTCGGCCACTGCCGGGGTATCGGTTGCGCAGATTCCCACGTTCCATATGGCTGTCATGCAGGCTTCTCCCGAGGAGAAGGTCTCGCCGTTGGAGACCCATGGGTCATGGTAGTGTTTTGGAGGGGCACAGGTGTAATGGGCGCAGCCCGAGAGCGCCGCAATAATGATTAGGGTTACGGGTAAGAGTATACTGCGCATGGTCATGGCTTCCTGTAATCTGGACGGGCCTGATTATCTACAGCATTTTATCAGAAGCCCTCTCATACTTCAATGCGCGCTTTGCCTGTCCTGAGGAAAACGCGGGAATGCGGGCATGGACCGAGCCTTGCGTATTGGGCTTGACAAGATGGCCCGCCGGTATATTAGGCCTTTACTTTTTTTTGAAATAAGATACGGTTATCGCATGGATGTTTTTTCATCTCCGTTCACGGAATAAGACTTTAGAAGAGGCGCTTACGATGGTAAATCACAAATTGGTCCTTCCCGAGCATCTCAATCATTATGGGTATCTCTTTGGCGGGTATCTCCTTCGCTGGGTGGACGAGTTCGCCTATATAACGGCCAACCTCGACTTTCCGGGTCACAGGTTCGTTACCATAGGCCTTGAGAACGTGGTCTTCAAGAAGTCCATACGCATGGGCTCTGTCCTGAGGTTCGAGATAGACCTTGCCAGAAGAGGCAGGACCTCTGTGACCTACAACGTGAAGGTCTTCTGCGATTCCATCGAGTCGGGCGAGAAGACCCTTGTCTTCGAGAACCGCATAACCTTTGTAAATATCAATAAAGATGGCGCGAAAGAGGCCATAAAGGGCGCTTGACGCGGTCATGGCGCCTCTCTTCCCGGCAGGTTCAGAGCAGTTTTCTTCTTTAGAAACCCTCCTCCCCGGTAAAGCGAGGTTATTGAAAATGGCGGCAAATCCTTCTGCCGTCTGAACGCCTGAGTGTTTGGGCTTCTCTTGAAACCTTGCACCCTTTAAAAAAAACCTTGACCCTGAAGTATGCTTCAGGGTTTATAATCCCTATTATGAAGATAGGCGAACTCTCAAGAGAGGCCGGTGTCCCGGTTGAGACGGTGCGGTACTACGAGAGCCGTGGGCTCATGCCAGGAGTTGCCCGCACAGAGGCCGGTTATCGCAAGTACACCTGCGAGGACCTCAGGCGACTTAAGTTCATCGTGCACGCGAAAGACCTTGGTTTTACCCTCCATGAAATAGGGCTACTCCTCTCCATACGCTCTGATGGGAGCGACTGCGAGAGCGTAAAGGCCCTTGCCGAGTCCAAGGCCGCTGATATGGGAGAGCGCATAAGGAAGATGACCCGCATGAGGGAGGTGCTCCTTGAACTTGCCAGAAAGTGCGGCCAGAGGGGCGGCCTTGACCCCTGTCCTATACTCAAGAGTCTGGAGGAAGAAGAATGAAGGGTGAAAAGACTTCCATTATCGGGGCGGTGGTCGCCGGAGGGCTTGCCTCGGCCTGCTGCGTGGGGCCTCTTCTGGTGGTGCTCCTGGGCCTTGGCTCGGCAGGGGTTTTTGTGAAGATGGAACCACTGAGGCCCCTCTTCGCCCTTATTACCCTTTCGCTAATCGGCATCGCGGGCTTTAGACACGTAAGGGGCAGAAGAGCGTGCGCCGCGGGCGGTTGCGCGCCCCGTAGGCCTGTCATGCTCTTTATCCTCGGCGGTCTCGCGCTCCTCCTCCTGCTGCTACCCTCGGTCCTGCCCTATATTATCGAGTAGTAAGGGGGACTTATCATGGGAAAATTATTAATAGTTGTCATGCTCGCCGTCCTCTCGGCCATGCCAGCAGGATACGCATTTTCAAAGGAGGCAAAGGCCGTAATGCACGTATCCGGCATGACCTGCAATATGTGTCAGATAACCATACGTCATCGCGTCATGAAGATGGAGGGCGTACTGAAGGCCGTTGTGGATAGAAAGACCAATACCGCAAGAGTGACCTTTGAGGACACTGTGCAGTCCGCCGGGGCCATTGCCGGTGCAATTACGGAACTTGGTTATCCGGCGGTCTTAAAGGAAAATGCAAGCATAAGCACTCAGGGAGGTACTAAATGAGGACAAGGATAACGCTTGTATACTTCAAGGGGTGCCCCAATGTGGAGAAGGCTCGCTCAACCCTCAGAGAGTTTCTCGCCGACCCTGCCATAGGAGATAAGACCTGGGACGAGGTGGATACACTTGACCCTCAAAGCCCGGCAGAACTTAGGGGCTTTCCCTCGCCAACGGTTCTCGTAAATGGCTTTGATGTGGTTACGGGCAGAAAGACCGCCGAGGGTAGAGGGGCCTGCCGTCTTGCCGGGGCGCCTGACCTTGAGACCCTGCGGAAGGGTTTTTTAAAGTACGGCAAAGGTGCCGCCCATTGATGAGTCTTCTGGCCTCAAGGGCAGGGACGGTGAAAAATAAAGGAGACGCGCGTGAGACGTGAGACGCTCTTGAAGACAGGCATTATTGGTTCCATTGTCGCGGCCCTCTGCTGTTTTACGCCCGTTCTCGTTCTCCTCTTCGGGGCGCTCGGGCTCGCGGCGATTATGGGTTATCTCGATTATGTCCTCATGCCAGCGCTCATCATATTTCTTGCCATCACGGCCTATGCCTTTTTCATTAAAAAGCCCCGCTAATATCCAGGACGTGTCTCTCTTTCCTGTAGCCCCCTCATCCTGCCTTACACGTTGACAAGGGAAACTCAAAGATTGTATGATGTTGTGGTCTTTTCCAGCGGCGAGACTCGCTGGTATTGGTCTTTTTGACTCAGACTCGAATTTCCGCCAGGGGGGGAGAATGTTCCTTAAGAAGGTAGATGGCATAAGGGTTTTATTTTTTGTTCTCATCGCAGGGGTCTTTCTTGCCGCGGGTTGCTCCAGGGGGCCTGAAAAGGTGCCTGAAAAGACCGCAAGGCCCGCCTCTGCCGAGAAGGCCTCTGCTACTACGGAAAAGGCCGCCAGAGGCGGGGCCAGTACCCGGGCAGATGTAAAATCCGGCAAAAAGATCTGGATAGAAAAATGGATATACGCAAGGCCCATGCAGAAAAAACGCGCCGGAGTGGCCGCCGTGGCAATAGGACGGCGCATCTACGCCATAGGGGGCGGCGAGTTTAGTAAAAAAGGGCTCAAGATATTCAAGAGCGTTGAGTACGCCGATGTACGGCCTGACGGGACGCTCAGCCCATGGAAGTATTCTTCGCCCCTTACCCTGCCGCGCGTATACCCCGTGGCTGTTATCCACAAGGGTTATGTCTATGTCATGGGCGGAGAATCCCTTGACGAGGTATACACAGGGGCTGAGAAACAAAAACCGCCAAGACTCCTTAAATCCGTTGAGAGGGCGAAGATCAACCCCGACGGCACGCTGGGGAAATGGACCCTTGAAGATGTGAAGATGCACTTTCCGCGCCGCGGCGGCGAGGTATTCGCCGTTGGGAACTGGCTTTACGCGGGCGGGGGCTTTGGCGGAGATTTCCTAAACGATGTGGAACGCGCCCCCATAAACCCCGACGGGAGCCTGGGAAAATGGGAGGACGATAGTTTCTATAATCACGATAGATACATATCAGGCTTTGCGAGAAAGGGCCGGAGGCTCTATGTCATTGGCGGTCATGTGAACAGCCCGGAGAGGGCAATGGAGTCAGTGGAGACGGCCCTTGTCAGGCCCGACGGCACGCTCACGGAGTGGTCAGAGGCAAGCCCACTCTATACGAGGCGCTTCTTGAATACAGCCCTTGTCACAGGCAACACGCTCTATACTTTTGCCGGCCACAACACCATTAATCTTACGGCCGTCGAGAAGGCAAGGATACTGAAAGACGGAAAACTTGGCAAGTGGAGACCCGATACCGCGCTTAACGTACCGCGCCGCGCCGCGTCATCCGTGGTTGTGGGAAAGAGGATCTATGTAATAGGCGGCATGATAAAACCCATGGGGTTCTCTGATTCCGTGGACATTGTCGAGACTGCGGAGATACAAAAAGGAAAGAAACTCGGTAACTTCGTGGACGCCGCTTCCAGGGACGCGAAGGAGTATGAGGCTTTCAAGGGCAGCGTGCTAACGGACGCAAGGAACCATATATCCCACGGCAAGGCCTACTTCAAGAGAAAGGCCTATAAGAGCGTCCTCTTTGACGCAAAAGAGGCCCTCAAGGAATCCCCGGGACTTCCCGAGGCATATAACCTCATGGCGGATACCTATTTCGCCATGGGGAAGAAGAAAGAGGCCAAGAAGGCCCTTGAAAAATCCCTTGAGTCAAGGGAGAATTTCTATGCACTCATGGGCCTTGCCTTTGTAGCCTTTGATAAAGGCGAGTTCGGCGAGGCAATAGGCTTTTACAGGCGCGCCGTGGCCCTTGAACCCGACTCAGTGCCAGCGCACTATAATCTTGGCTACGCCTACTTCAACGGTGGGTCCTATGACGAGGCGGCAAAGGAATTCAAGTGGGTCCTCTCGGTTCAGCCGGACATGAAGGACGCCGAACTATACCTCAAGATGAGCCTAAGACACGTGGGCGGAGAAGAGGGGAAGAAGATGGGGGAAAAGTAGGTAAAGGCAGGGGATTTTACAGTTTTCTTAAAGTCCTTTGATTGGGTAGCCGGGTCTTGGGGGGTAAATTGCTCTCTTATGGAACCTCTGAATAATTCGTCCCTGAATTATTCAGAGAGGTCAAAGAAAAAACGCGGTTTTTCTTTTTCTCACATTTTCAACAACTTACAGTTGTAGAAAATGGCAACACATCCCTGTGTTGCCGGAAAGCCAGAATAAATCAGACTTTCCTTACAGCAGATAGTCCCTGTCATGAAGGAAGTACGTCAAGGAAGATAAGAATAAATGGCTTTGGCCATTTAAAACATCTCGCATGATGGGAGAGTAAGCAACCCATCAAAAAAAAGCGGGCGGCCATAAGATGGCCGCCCGCTTCGTCTTTACTGGGCCGTACACTTGCAGAGTTCTCGAAGAAAGTCCTTGAGTTCGCTTATCTCCCTGTCCGTAAGCGTATCCCCAAAGGGCGGCATCATGCGTGACCTGTTAGTGGCAGCCCCGCCTTCTTTTATGACGTGTATGAGGTCCTCGTCACTTAGTTGGCTCATCTTCGCGGCGTTTGTATGGTTGCGCGGCCTGACGGGCTGGGTGGGCGTGTTGTTGGGCCCATCGCCCTTTCCTTCAAGGCCGTGACATGCCGCGCAGTAAAAGCGGTAGTTCGCTTTTGCCGTTCCCGCAAGGGCCGCGCCCGCGCCAAAGGCCCAGAGTATTATGACGATGGCCGCTGTCTTTAAGAATACCTTATAATTCATGTTGTTTTGACATATTGATAAAGAAAGTCTGATTAATTCAGACTTTCCGGCAACACATGGACGTCTTGCCATCTTCGAGAACTTACAGTTGCCTAAAATGTGAGGTAAAGGGAAACCGCGTTTTTCCTTTCCCGTCGCTCCTTAATTCAGGGACGAATTAAGGAGAGGTTCCAAAAATCTATTTCTGGGCCGCAACATAGCCTGCAAGGGCCCTGAGTTTCACCTCTGAGAGCATCTTCGAGTAATCGGGCATTGGGCTTAAGGGGGTAAAGGCCCGGGGGTTCTTGATGTAGTTGTATACCCAGTCAGGATTCAGCCTCTTTGCTGTTCCCGTAAGCGTTGGCCCCGTAAGGCCTCCCACGATCTTTGACCCCCGCTTTATGGTATGGCATCCGTAGCATCCGAATTTTTTCTGGAAGATGAACCTGCCGCGCACAGTGGCCTTTGGCTTGATGCCGGCCTCTATCACGTCCGGGGACTTGAGGCCCTCGAGAAAGGCGGCAACCTCCCCGGCCTCGTCTTTTTCAAGAGAGATGTGCCTGCCCTTGTTCTTTTCGGTAAGAGAGTTGTACTCCATGCCCCGTATAGGCGCGGGATTCTGGAGCCAGTCCTTCAAGAACCCCTCTTTGAACTTGCTCCCAGCGTACCAGAGGGCAGGACCTTTTTCACTTAGTCTTTCATCTATGGTGGGCCGTCTCGCGGGCCTCTTAACACTGTGGCAGGAGGCGCACTTTGCCTTGAAGATGTCAATTCCAGTGCCAGGTCCCGCCTCTGCGGGCGTGGAGTTGAGGGCAAGGCCCGCGAGCAGGGTGATGATGAGAAAGGCAAGGGCCGGGGCCGGAGCGAGTCGAAGACGACGGGCAGGAGTTGGAAGGGTGGTAATCCCCCCTGCTCTTCCCTCTCCAGTATTTTCAACGTGAATGAACATACCCGTTCTGTATATAAAAGAAGGGGGCTTTTGTCAAGATTTATAATGAAGCGGGCCCGGTCCTGTCTGGAACAAGAATCAGGGCAGGGTATTCTCCTCTTCTTGTTCTGCTTCTTCTGCTTCGGGAATATCTTCTGAAATGGGAAGTTGATTGTTTTAGCAACTTATTGTAATATTGAATTGATTTTCATCCCTCGTCAAATAAGAGGGCAATGAACTTCCGGTAAGCGAAACTCCCGGTTCCCTGAAGTATAAGTCTCCGTTATGTCTTCTGAAGAAGGGGGGTCTTATGAGTGAAAGTTCGGATCCATCCGCATATGTGAGAGGGTATCATGAGGCGTGGTGCGTTACATTTACGTGTGCGGTTGCGCTGGTGTGCTTTGCGGCATTTTACATATTTCTCCATGTAAGTATTTGGTCTCAGTCTTATGATAAAAAAGCGAAGGACTCTTTCTTTAATTCACTTGGGAGCATCAAGGCCCTGTTGCTAAAGCCTGAAGTAACGTCATCTGATATGAAGGGAATGCTGGAGAAGTTGGATATTCTCCTTGCAGAGCCAGGTTATGGGGCGAATGGACGTCCCTTGAAGCGTGATGTATTTACCATGGAATTCACTGCTGTCCCATTAACTTATACCCAGTGAGAGCTGGTTATGTTCCAAGGAT
>CAYYJQ010000065.1:0-8099 GCA_964472295.1 uncultured Thermodesulfobacteriota bacterium
GGCAGGTGCGACTTGTGCGGGATAAAGACATCTCTCCATACCTCTACGCGGCGGACCTGCTTATAACGGATATGTCCTCCGTGGCAGTTGAGTATACGCTTATGGACAGACCCATTATCTTTCTTGATATTCCAATGCTTATGAGGCGCGTCGCAAAGCGCGCACCGGCCCTGGACCTCGATACATACGGCAGGAAGATAGGCCGCATTATCACTGGTGCCGATGAGCTTGATAGCGCTATAAGCGATAGCCTCGCGAGCCCTGACAGAGAGGGCGGAATCAGGAGGCGCATGGCCGCTCATCTCTTTCATGATGCGGGCCGTGCCACCGAAAACGTAGCCGGCGTGGTGCGCTACGCGGCAGGTCTTGCCGCGGCCCCGCCTGAGCATGTAGTAGTATTAGGGGCTAACGAGTTAGTATAAATCAGCTCTGATGAATCGCCGATGTTCTGATTATGCCCTGCGCATCACCCCCTTCAGACAAACTTGTCTCTCAAAGAACCGGCTCGATATATGAAGTGGAGCAAAAAGAAAAAGAACCGCGCCTTCGAGGCCCTCTTAACATACGGGGGGCATCACAGGTTATGGCTTGTCAAGGGCGGCGTGGCCACCATAGGCGTGGTTTTTTTCCGCCTTCTCATGCCATGGCCGCTACGCGGCGTCATAGATATAGTCTTTAAACACGGCTCGCACAAGGGCGCCATGGTGGTAAGTTACCTTCCCCACTGGGGTCACCCCGTGGTTATGCTGGCCGGGCTATATCTGCTCTTTGCCCTCGGGCTCGGCATCTCTGATATGTTTCAGCGCGTAAACATCAAGAGATTCGCGTCCCTTACGGCCCACGAGATGCGCGCCGCGGCAGTAGAGGGGGCCATGGCCATGCCCCTTCACAAGCGCACGGCCACGGGAGACATCGTGGCGCGCATCATCGGAGACAGCGCCCGCATCAAGGCAGGTCTCTCTGGCATCATGGTGCACGGGCTCAAGAACGGCGTGCTCTTTATCTCGGCCTGCATAGTCATAACCTGGGTATCCGTGGGGTTCGGCATCATATTCTTTTCCGCCGGCCTTGTTGCCATGTACATAGGTCTGCGCACGGCAACGCCCGTGGCCGGCACTGCGAGTAAGCTAAGGCGTAAAGAAGGCGCTTACGCCACTGCGGTTCAGGAAGGGCTTGACGGCGGCGGCAAGGACCTCAAAATGGACGATATCAACTGGGGCAACGCCCGAAAGAGCGTGAGCATAACAAAGCTGGTATCTCGTTCTGCCGTCCTTGTTCACCTCGTACTCGGAGCCTCCGTATCCCTTGCCCTCGTAGTGGGAGCAAGGGGGGTTAAGGCCGGAACCATAGCCCCGGGCGACCTCTTCATATTTATCGCCTATGCCCTTACCCTGCACCGCAGAATGGTGCAGGTGGGGCGGCAGTTATCCCGATCAGGCAAGGTCCTTGCCTGCGCAGACAGGGTCGGGGCCTACGCACGCCACGCCCCATCGGACGGGGAGTCTGCCGAGGGTGAACAGGCCTCATCCCGGCCTGTTCCGCTTGTATCGGGGCTACGCCTTGAGAGGGCCCGGCTTGACAGGGGCCGCGGACGGGAGGGTAAACCCCGGCTGAGGCGCACTGACCTATTCTTGGAGCCAGGGAGCCGCGTAGCTGTCGTGGGCAATGTAGGATCGGGAAAAACGAGTCTAATGAATCTTTTTGCCGGCGTGGAGGTACCTGATAAGGGAAGAATCTTCTGGGATGACGAGAAGATACTCAAAAAAGAGGGCGGGCTCTCTTCAAGGGTAGCCTATCTGCCTCAGACACCAATTTTTCCGCCCGTGAAGGTCTGGAAAAATCTTGGTCTCTCAGGGCCTGGGGCCCTTACCCCTGAAGACGAGGAGACACTGCGCAGGATAGGGGCGTGGAAGATAATAGAGGGCTTCAAGAAGGGCGTGGATCAGAAGATGGCCTCTAACGTCATCTCAAAGAATGAGGCGCGGCTCTTGCGCCTTGCAGGCATCCTTCTCTCAGATACCTCGTCCGTATGGGTACTTGATAACCCCCTCTGCGGACTTAGCGGCAAAAAGGCACGTCAGTGCCTTGAAGAGATCATCAGGCGCGCATCAAAACGCCTTCTTATAATGGCATTGCCGGATATGCTTAATACCCGAAGTTTCGATAGGTTACTTTATATGCATAAAGGGAGAATACAGTTTGACGGCGCACCATCAGAGTTCAAGCAATGGAAGGCTAATAAAGAAAACGCCGGTAAATCAGCGTAATCAGCGCGTCTTGTTCTTGAAGAAAGGATTAAAATAATGCAGGCAGTAATCTTGGCGGCAGGATACGGAAGCAGGTTGGAGAGGGTCTCGAATGGACTCCCGAAGTGCCTTGTGTCCGTAGGAGGCCGTCCCATTATAGAGCATCAGATAGAGGCCTTGAACGACGCAGGCATAGGTCAAGTCCTTGTTGTTATCGGCTATAAGGGAGAGGAAGTGCGCAACGCCCTTGGCGCGAGTGTTGAGTATATTGAGAACACACGTTATGACGAGACCAACAGCCTATACTCGCTCTGGCTTGCACGCGATTGGATAGAGGGTCCTTTTGTCCTGATGAACTGCGACCTGCTCTTTCATCCGCAGATACTCGACCGCCTTCTTGCGCAGGGCGGCAACGGCCTTGCCTTTGATTCTTCCTCAACCGGAGGTAGAGAGCAGACAAAGGTGGCCGTGCAGGAGGGACGGGTCGTGGACCTTGGAAAGGACCTACCCCCGGAGGCCTCGCGCGGAGAAAGCATCGGGCTTACATGCTACGATGCAAAAGGCGTGCATAACCTCATGGCGCGCGCCGATGCGCTTATTAAAAACAACGCCGAGAATTGCTGGAGCATAGAGGCCATCCGCGGAATATGCGGCGATGTTACCATGAAGGCATATAACGTCGCAGGCATGCCATGGGTGGAGGTGGATTTTCCTAACGACCTCGTGCGCGCCGAGAAAGAGGTCTGGCCCGCCATCTTGAAGAGCAGATGGAAGAGGACGGTACACTGGAAGAAGACAAAATACCTGGCCCTTGCCCTTGTCGCCGCTCTTCTTATTTTATCGGGCTTTGCCATGGACCACTTTTCGAGACCCGATAAGGTCGATTGGACCTCCGAGACCCCCATGGATGCGGAAAAGACCCTTTTAAAGGTTCCAAAGGGGTATCAGAAATGGTGGATATCCACCATTGGAAACCCCCTTAAAGTCAGGCTTACCGGCCCCCTGCACGCAAGGGCCTATGTACGCCTCCTCATGGCCCCCGGCACAGTGAAGCCCGGCAGATATGTCGTTAAGGTCTCCATTGACGGTAAGCCCTTTGCATGGAGCGTCTTCAAGGCTACTCCCGACACCAAGGTCTCTTTTGCCGGGGCAGTGGTTGGAGACCGCGACAGGGTGGATGTTGATGTGCCGGCAGGAACGCATACAGTTGAACTCGACCTCGTAGACGGCGTCAGCAAGAGGTTCCTTGGCCGTATCAGATACCCTGAGCCAATAACCAGAGACGTGAGCAGGAGCGGAGATTGACCACGGGGCCGTCAATTGCATATACCCCCTCTCCCCTTTTCTGCCCTCTTTTGTCCCGCCTTAAAGCGCTCCTGCCCTTACGCCCGCTCATTCTTGCAATACTCTTCGTCTGGTGTATAATAGAAAATAAATAAGGCCTCAGGCTGGAACTGCGGCTTTTAAGGAGAAAGGTTCATGCCTTTGGATCCATGGGTATATGTGCTTGATGAATCGGCCTTGCCTGATTCCAGGCCTTTTGTGGTTTTTCCTCGCGGTGTGCCCGTATTGCTCGTTAAAAAAGAGGGCATTATCTACGCACTCTCCAATAAGTGCTCCCATATGGGATGTCCCCTTGACGGAGGCCCCCTCAACGGTTTTTTCATACAATGCCCATGCCATGAATGGCGCTATGACATAAGGACCGGTCTCTTTGCCGAGGCAAAGGAGATTAGTCTCAAGAAATATGAGTGGAAGGTTGCCAATGGCCGCTTATTTATAAGGATTGAGGTGTGACGATGAAAAAGGTTCTCTTTTATGCCCTTGCCACCTGTCCGGGGTGCAGAAAGGCCAAAAAATTTTTTGATGATAATAATATAGAGTTCGAGTATGAGGTTTATGACACTTCCACGGAAGAAGAGCAGGCAAGGATTCAGCGTGAGATGGAGGCATCCAGTGCGCCTGCCTTTCCATGGGTAAAAATAGGTGATACAGTTGTCGTGGGCTTTAACCCCGCAAGATACGCGGAACTGCTCGGTCTAAAGCTGGAAAAGAAACCATGGGAGAGGTAACGAGAGAAGAGAAGGCCTCCCTGGAGCCCCGCAAGAAGGCCTTGAGGTTTCTCTTCGAGTATGTAGTGGATCTGTTGGGTTACAAATTCAGCCCCGATGAAGAAGAAGTGGATTTTCTCCTTGAGCAGGAGGTCTTGATAGAAGCCCGTGAAGGCTCGCCATATTGTCCCTGTCAGGGGCTTACAAAAGACCATGAGCAGAACATGCGTATAGTATGCCCCTGCATACCCTTTCACAGGGCGCACTTTGACCGTATGAAAAGGTGCTGGTGCGGGTTATTTGTTCATAAGGATGTAAGCGACCCCGATTCACTGGAGATTATCGCCCCCGATGATATGTAAGGACATCTCCCATGTTTGTAGAGGTAGCCAAAAAAGGTGATATCGCCCCGGGCGGCATGAAGGGTTTTATTGTTAAGAGGACTGAAGTGACGCTCTGTAACGAGGGGGGCAGATACTACGCAGTCTCAAGGAGATGCGGCCACATGAAGGCCCGCCTCGAAAAAGGCACTCTTGTAGGTTATATACTCACCTGCCCCTGGCATTACTCCAGGTTTGATATCCACGACGGCAGTGTCCTGAGCGGTCCCCTTCGTAACTACGCGCGGGAAGAAAACCGCACCAAGGCAGAGCCCTCATGCCTCGTACATCGCATGGGAAGGCTTATGGACAGGACATTGGCGGCCCATATAAAGACTTGCAATATAAAGACATTCAAGGTAAGGGTCAAGGGCGATAGCATAGAGGTGGACATTTAACCCATCCCTCTTTCGCCATGTATGGTGACGGGCGGCTGGATTCCCTCCCCTCTTCTCCCTTTTAATTTTGTACTCTCTTACTCATGGTGCCGGTTTCCTGCACCCCCTTGTAAGGGGGCTACGGCTCGGGATATCTTATGGCGTCTTAATTAAAAATTTCTTTCAGGGGGCCGGACAAGGCATGGAGATACTTTATAACGGCACGGAAGACAATACAGTAGGCGTGGAGCTTGAACTTCAGGTTGTGGATTCAGAGACACTTGAGCTTGTGCCAAGGGCCTCGCGGATAATCGACTCTCTCGATGGGCTTGCGGACTCTGTAAAGCACGAGCTCATGCGCTCCAATCTCGAGGTTATCTCTAAAAAATGCTACAGCGTAGCCGAGGCCCAGAGAGACCTCTCATCGAAACTCGCCGCTGTCTTAGAGGCGGCACATGAACAGGGCGCGCGCATCGCCTCTGCGAGCACCCATCCTTTCTCGCGCTGGCAGGCACAGTGCGTCACACCAGACCCTCGATACGGCGAACTGCTGGAAAATCTGCAGATGGTGGCCAGAAGGTTTAATATCTTCGGGCTCCACGTCCATGTGGGAGTCAGGAGCGCTGAAAAATGCATATATGTAATGAACAGGCTACTCTATTATCTACCCCATCTCCTGGCCTTTTCGTCAAACTCGCCTTTCTGGGAGGGTGAGCTTACGGGACTCCAATCGTACAGGACAAAGGTCTTCGAGAACCTTCCCATCGGCGGCTTGCCCTTTTATTTTCATAATTTCGCCGATTACTCTAAGCTCGTCAATACTTATATCAAGACAGGCACAATAAAGACCATCCGTGAGTTGTGGTGGGACGTGCGGCCCCATCCCAACTTCGGGACCATTGAGGTAAGGATATGCGATATTCCCTCTACCCTTGGCGAAGCCATGATAATAGCCGCCTTCATTCAGGCCCTCGTGAAAAAATTGGGAGAGGACTTTGAGAGAGGCGTATGTTTTATAAGACCCCATTCGGCCATTATAAGAGAGAACAAATGGCGGGCCTGCAGGTACGGTCTTGAGGGCCGGTTTATCGTCGAAGACGGCTCAAAGACCGTGGGCGCGCGCGAGGCCCTTTTGGAGCTCCTCGGCTGGTGCCGTGAGGGGGCCTCGTCCCTCTGCACGGAGGGTTATCTCTCGAAACTGGAACGTACTCTCACACATGGTCAGACCGGCGCGGCAAGACAGATGAAGATACACGAAGAAAATGGCGGTCTAAAGGCTGTTACAGAAGAACTTACCCGTCTTCTTGCCGATGAGATACTGCCCGGAGGGACGATGGCGGGGGCAGAGGAGTGAAGGGCATAATATCCGCAGGACACGAGCTTACGGCGTGGGCCGGGGCGAAGATGTTTGAGATGGGGGGGAATGCCTTTGACGCGGCAGTGGCCGCCTCATTCGCATCCTTTGTTGCCGAGAGCGCCCTTACGAGCGCCGGAGGCGGCGGTTTCATGACCCTTCATACGGCCTCGGGAGACAATATCGTTTATGATTTTTTTATCACCATGCCGGGCCTGGAAGCCGCCTCTGACAAAGGTAAATTGGATTTTTTTCCCCTTCACATCGACTTTGCCGATGCCCTTCAGACGGTATTCATAGGCCGCGCCTCAGCGGCCGTGCCCGGTGTTATAGCGGGCCTCGAAGAGGTGCGTAAAAGGCACTGCACCCTGCCCGTGGATGTCCTCCTTGAGCCGGCCATAACCATGGCAAAGGACGGTATTGCCATTAACAGGGCGCAGGGCTACTTTAATACCCTTCTTGAGCCTATGCTACGCTCCTCGGAGGAACCACGCGGCGTCTACCTCCCCGACGGAACTTCTATCAACGAAGGTAGTATCATCAAGCACGAGAACATGGCCCGCGCCTTCGAGTCCCTTGTAAGCGAAGGCCTTATGAGTTTTTATACCGGTCACATCGCCGAGGCCCTTTTAAAGGGTTTCGGCTCTGAAGAGGGCGGGCTGATAACTGCGCAGGACCTTGCCTGCTATCGCCCCATTATAAGGAAACCCCTTGAGCTGAACTTCAGAGGGCGGACCATATACACAAATCCGCCGCCATCGTCGGGAGGAGCCCTTATCGCCTTTGCCCTGAGACTGCTCAAGGAAGCTGAGATTGAGGCCGCAGGGCATAACAGCGCCTCATATATGAGAGGGCTCGCCCGTGTCATGGAGGTGACGGACGAGGCGCGGCGCGCCTCTTTTGACCATTGCCTATATGAAGAAGGCCTTGCGGAGAAGTTCCTATCTGAGGGGCATATTAAACCCTTCAGGGCAAGACTCAAAGCTCAAAAGGCCCGTCCCCTTGGCGATACCACTCATATCAGCGTTGCCGACGAAGCGGGCAACCTTGTCTCACTGACCACTTCCGTGGGCATGGGCTCGGGTTTTATGATACCCGGCACAGGTATAATGATGAATAATATGCTCGGTGAGCATGACCTTAACCCTCAGGGCTTTCATAAAACAGAGGCCGGAATGCGCCTCAGCTCCATGATGAGCCCTACCATTGTGATGAGGGACGGCGCCGGGGAGATGGTCCTCGGGAGCGGCGGCTCCAAGAGGATAAGGAGCGCCATACTGCAGACCATACTCAATGTCATATACTTTAATCTTCCCGTGGATGAGGCAGTTAATGCCCCTCGGATACACTTTGAGGAGGGACTCCTCGATGTTGAGGCAGGGGTAGCTTCCGCCGAGATAGAGGCCCTTATAGCAGAGGGCATGAATGTGAAGAAGTGGAAAAAAAAGGACATGTATTTCGGAGGGGTCCATACCATAGTTTGCCGTGGCGGTAAGATGACGGCCGCCGGTGACAGGCGCCGCGGCGGCGCCGTAGAGGCGTCTTAAATTTACATAAGTAAAGGGTACGAAGTGAGACCCCGATTGAGCCCCTGTGATTGTAGTCAGGCAATTCACACCAAAGGGCCGGTGATATAAATATAAAAGGAGTTTTTATCTTATGGGAGACAAGAGTAAAGAAGAGGCCGAGTT
>CAYYJQ010000066.1:0-8043 GCA_964472295.1 uncultured Thermodesulfobacteriota bacterium
TTCATAAATATGAGGGGTATGGTGTTGATAAGTTTACGGGCGATGATTCCCTCTCGAGTGTCACAATCAGGAAGATGGCAGGGAAAGAGCAGGTAAATCTGCCTGCAATGGGTGTCTTCATCGCCATAGGGCTTCAGCCCAACTCTTCCATAGTCTCTCATCTGGCGGGGCTTAACGAAAGGGGGGAGATTATCATAAACCCGGATTGCTCAACTACGCATCCCGGGATTTTTGCTGCCGGGGACGTGACAAATGCCTTTGGCAAGAGGATCATCATAGCCTCGGGCGAGGGTGCTAAGGCGGCGCTGGCGGCGAGGCAGTATGTACTTGCTCTAAGAAAAAAAAGATAATAAGTGCGGTATCAAAATAATCGGGCCGGTATTGACGCACACAGCGCAAGTATCGGCCTTTTTATTGCCGGATTATCCTCTTATGAGGGCGGTTTAAACGAGGACGTCTATTGCTTTGTTTACTCATGCGCGCTCCCGTTAGCCTTTCGAATGCTTTTACTTGTTGTTTTTTCTTTTGATGCGCGTAATGGGCCTCAGGTTGCCTTCAGTTACTACCGGCCTGCCTATTTTTTTGGGCATAGAATTGCGCAAAGACCTCCTTGCAGAGCCCGGAGGCTTATCTCTCGCTACCGGACCCATGGGAAAAGAGGCTTCGCCCCTCATGCTTCATGGCGGGAAGGCGAAGGAGGGAGGTGAGGGGGGGTAGGCGGTCCCATGCCTGAATGTGGAACACGACCTCAATGCGATGGTCTTCCAGCCCAATCCTTTTGATTATAAGACCTTGCCGGTCATGGTGAATCAGTCCCGTGGCAACTTAGGTCGTGGAGAAGGAGGAAGTAGAATTTGTGGACAAAAAAGTTTTGCTGAGTGTGACAAATGCTGAGCCAGTAAATTCAAGGACTTAACAGATTATGGTTAAGTCCTTTTTTTTTTGGAATTGTGAAGTTTTTGTGAACTAGCCTTGCGGGCCTCGTCAAGTACCTCCAGGGCCCTTACTTTGTGAGAAGGGGCAAGAGGGTTTACCAGTCACAGCCATCTTTAAGGGTTCCTTGCAACTACAGCAGAATGAATTTTTAAGAAAAATTTTACTTGACAGTACTGCCATGGTCATTTATTCTATTATTTAGACAATTTAGGACAACTTGGGGCAATATAGGAACTCTATTATGGAACTTGGCGTAAAAGAAGCGGCAACCCTCCTGAACGTATCGGAAAAGACCATCTACAGGATGGTAAAGAACCGGAGCATCCCCTGCTTCAAGATAGGGGGGCTCTGGAGGTTCAGCGAACGGGAGCTCCTTGAGTGGGTCAGGTCCTCAGGGGTCTCAACATCGGCAACTGTCCTTCCTACGACCGTACCTGAGGCCGAAACCGGCGAAATATCAATATCAAACCTACTGCTGAAGGGCGGTATATACTACCGCGTAGCCGGCGATACCAGAGAAGAGGTTATAAGGAACTCCCTCATATCGGTCAAGAAGGAAGAGTCGGGCGAATACATCGAGAGGCTCTTCGAGTCCATCATGAAGAGGGAAAACCTTTGCTCAACAGCCATTGGGCACGGCATCGCCATGCCCCATCCCCGGCCATTCGGGGAGTTCCTTAACCATCGCTCGTCCATATCAATATGTTTTCTTGAGAGGCCCGTTGACTTCGACTCAGTGGACGGCTCTGATGTCTATGTGCTCTTTTTTATCTTTCCGCAGAGCGAGGAACGCTACCTGAAGATACAGTCACGGCTTCTGAGGCTTCTGAAAGAGGCGGACCTCCTCTCTCACTTAAATGAACTTCCACTTCGCCCAAGGATGCTTGAACTCATATCCCAGAAGGAGTCAGAAGTACTGGAAATGGCGAAGTGACAATGCCCTCCCCTGAATCACTAATACTCTCCTCTATCTTAATCCTCATTGTCATCGCCTTTTGTGCGCCCTTATTCCAGAGACGCGAGAACCTTCTCATACCCATTGCCTTTGGCCTCTCAGCCCTTGCCTCGCTCCTTGGAGTCATGGCTGGCTTTATGGTTGTGGCAAGTGGAAAATCAAGCGCCCTTACACTTCCGCTCGGTTTGCCCGGCCTTCTCTTTCACCTGCGTTTAGACCCGCTTGCGGGTTTTTTCCTCCTGGTGGTATCTCTACTCGGTCTCTTTGTAGCCCTATATTCCATTGAATACGTAAGGTCCTATCTCGGCAGGCGAAGCATACCGAGGTTTGTCTTCTTTTACTGCCTCTTTGTCGCCGGAATGCTCCTTGTCATCATATCAGACGATGCCCTTGTCTTTCTCATCTCATGGGAGATAATGGCCATCTCGTCATACTTTCTTGTCATTACTGAAGATGAAAAATCGGCGAACAGGCGGGGCGGCTTCCTGTATATCACCGTAGCGCATATCGGGGCCATGGCCATACTTTTGTCCTTCGGGATTATGGCCGCAGGCGCCGGAGGGGGCCTTGAGGGCATGACCTTTGAAGCCATGCGGCACGGCGCTCTTGGCGGACCCTCACTCAGTATTGCCTTCTTCCTCGCCTTTTTTGGTTTTGCCGCAAAGGCCGGTGTCATACCACTTCACGTCTGGCTCCCCGAGGCTCACCCCGTGGCCCCCTCGAACGTCTCGGCCCTCATGAGCGGAGTTATGCTCAAGACGGCCATCTACGGAATTATGAGAGTGGGCTTTGATCTTCTCCCACATACCCTCTGGTGGTGGGGATTCGTAATACTCGTCCTGGGCCTCCTATCCGCCGTAATGGGCGTCCTTTACGCACTCATGCAACACGACCTCAAAAGGCTTCTTGCCTATCATTCTGTCGAGAACATCGGGATAATTCTCATCGGCACCGGGCTCTCCATGATCTTCGCAGACTTCGACCTGCCCGTGCTCTCTGCCCTCGCACTTACGGCGGCCCTGTATCACACTCTGAATCACGCCATGTTCAAGGGACTTCTCTTCATGGGCGCAGGGGCCGTATTGCACGCCACGGGCGAGAGAAACATGGAGGAGATGGGCGGGCTTATACACAGGATGCCCTGGACGGCCTTTTTGTTCCTCATAGCCTGCGTCTCCATCTCGGCACTGCCGCCCTTCAATGGATTCGTCTCGGAGTGGCTCACCTTTCAGGCCTTTCTCCTGTCTCCCGTGCTTCCAGGGGCCATGATGAAGTTGATAATACCCATAGGGGCCGCTATGCTCGCCCTCACAGGGGCGCTGGCCGCGGCCTGTTTCGTAAAGGTATACGGCGTGACCTTTCTTGGCCACTGGAGGGGGCACCACAAAAAACATATCCATGAGACGGGCTGGCCCATGAGGACAGGCATGACAATGGCAGGTCTGGCATGCCTTGGTCTCGGCGTACTTCCCACCCTTGTCATAGGTTGGCTCGATAGCGTGCCCGCCATGCTCGTAAAGGGCCGCATCGCTCCCTCGGCGGGAAAGTTCGGATGGCTCTGGCTTGCGCCTATTTCCTTCAAGCGCGCTTCATACTCGGGACCCATGGTACTTTTGGGCATCGCCATACTCATTATCCTTCTTTACTCCGCACTGCATCTTAAAAACCGTTCCGTAAGGCGCGTCCCAATTTGGGACTGCGGGTTTAAAAAACTCACACCGCGCATGCAGTACAACGCCACATCATTCGCCATGCCCATAAGGAGAATATTCGGTTATCTCTTTTCCATCAGGGAGAGCACAAGGATTGAGGGCTATCACGGTCACAGGGAACTGCCTGAGAAAATACGCTATCACCTGCGCGTGAGAGACCGCCTTTGGGGGCTTATATACAAGCCCATTATAAGACTGGCATTCCAGGTCTCACGCGGCCTCGGCAGGCTCCAGCACGGCCGGATACAGGTTTACCTCCTCTATTCATTTGTAACCGTTATCGTCCTCATGGTCTTTTTAAGGATATATTGATGAATCCATACATTACCCAGATTTTACAGATGATTGTGGCGGTCCTCCTTGCCCCGCTCCTTTCCGGGTGGGTAAAGGCCTTGAAGTGCAGATTCCAGGGACGCACCTCACCGGGTCTACTCCGTCCATACAAAGACATCATGAAACTCTTCTCCAAGGAGATAGTGCTTGCCAAGAACGCCTCATGGATTTTCCGTTTTACTCCATACCTTGTGTTCGGCGTAACAGTGCTCGCCTCTGCCATAGTGCCCATGCTCACAGTGGACCTGCCCCTCGGCCCAACCGCCGATGTCATAGCCCTGGTGGCCCTCTTTGCCATAGCGAGGTTCTTTACGGCGCTATCGGCCATGGACACTGGCACGGCCTTTGGCGGCATGGGGGCAAGCAGGGAGATGACCATAGCGTCACTTGCAGAGCCAGCCATGCTCATGGCCATCTTTACCGTATCTCTTGCAAACGGCACGACATCACTTGCTGAAATCGCCGGCAACACACTGAATTTTCACGGCGGCATCATGCTCCGCCCCTCTCTTGCCTTTGCCCTGCTCTCCTTCACGCTCATCTCACTCGCAGAGACAGGAAGGATACCCGTTGACAACCCGGCCACCCACCTTGAGCTTACGATGATACACGAGGCCATGATACTTGAGTACTCGGGGCCACATCTTGCCCTTATCGAGTGGGCCTCCATGATTAAACTTCTTTTATTCATCTCAATGGGAAGCGCCTTTTTCCTGCCCTGGGGTATCGCCGGACATGGGGCCACCGGGTCCCTTGTCATAGCCTTCGTGGTATGGCTCTTGAAACTCGGAACCGCTGGAATTTTTCTTGTAATTATCGAGACCGTAATGGCCAAGATGCGGCTATTTCGCATGACGGAGTTCATAGGCAGCGCATTTCTCTTCGCCACACTTGGAATGATCTCCTTCTTTATACTGGAGTAAGTCATGACTGCAAACCTCGCCCTTCAGATAAACGGCATCTTCGCGGCCTGTATACTGCTTACGGCCTTTGGCCTCCTTGTGCAGAGGCGTATGCTCGGGCTTGTCCATGTCTTCGCCCTCCAGGGGCTCTTTCTCACCCTTAGCACGGCCCTTGTCGCCTATATCACCGGTGCGCATCACCTCTATATCTCGGCCCTCATTGCCCTTGGCCTGAAGGTCATCTTCATACCCTATCTCCTCCACCGTCTCATTCACAAACTGAAGGTACATAGAGAGGTGGAGCCCCTTATAAATCTGCCCATGACCATGCTATTGGGCATAGTTATCGTAATTTTTTCCTATTACATGACCACCACGGTGAGCTCGGCCTCCACCCTTGTAACACGTTCAACTATCGCCCTTGCCATGTCCACGGTAATGCTGGGTCTCCTGATGATGATTACGAGAAAAAAGGCCATAACTCAGACAATAGGCTTTCTTGCCCTTGATAACGGGCTTATCTTCATGAGCACGAGCGCCACATATGGCATGCCCCTTGTGGTGGAACTCGGCATAGCCCTTGACGTGCTTATCGCCGCCGTAATCTTCGGGATATTCTTTCTCCATATCGACTCGGCCTTCGAGACCATGGACCTCAAGGAACTCGAGAACCTTAGAGAGGACAGAGAGGTTTAACGATGCCAGTAACCATACTCGTAGCAGTACCTCTTGTCTCGGCCCTCATCCTCGCCATAATAAGAGAGAGCCCATATGCCCCGGGGATAAACATACTCGCTTCTCTCCTCACCTTTATGGCCGGCGCTTACCTCGGCGTGGTCTTCCTTGCAAATGGGGCCATGACCGAGGCGCACGGGTTCTTTCACGGCGATGCCCTCAATATATACTTCGCCGTTATCACGGCCCTGGTCTCACTTACAACGGCCATCTTCAGCAAGAGATACATGGAGACAGAGATTGCGCAGGGGCATGTTAGCAGGAGGCGGACGCGTTACTACCACGTAATGTTCCAGATGTTCATCTTTTCCATGCTCCTCGCACTTCTTACGAACAACTTTGGTATCATGTGGATAGCAACGGAACTTGCCACGCTCTCAACAGTGCTCCTCATATCCCTTTATCGCACGCCCTCTTCCATCGAGGCAGCCTGGAAGTATTTTATCCTCTGCGGCGTTGGTATCGCCCTTGCGCTCTTCGGAACCGTGCTCCTCTACTTCGCCTCTGAGTTCATATTCGGCGAGGGCGAGGGTGCGCTCCTCTGGACGAACCTCTATAACGTGCGCGGGCAACTTGAGCCCAATATCATGAGGCTGGCCTTTATTTTCTTCATTGTGGGCTATGGCACAAAGGTAGGGCTTGCGCCCATGCACAACTGGCTTCCAGACGCGCACAGCGAGAGCCCCACACCCATATCAGCGCTTCTCTCGGGGCTTCTCCTTAACGTTGCCCTCTATGCCGTCTTGAGGATGAAGATACTTGTGGACTCGGCCACGGGAACTGCCATGGCCGGCCATATGATGATAGGTTTCGGCCTGCTCTCGCTCTTCATAGCGGCCTTTTCGCTCTTGAGGCAACGCGACATAAAGCGTCTCTTCGCCTACTCCTCCATTGAGCACATGGGAGTGGCTACCTTTGCCTTTGGTCTCGGAGGACAGCTTGCCACCTTTGCCGCTCTTTTTCATATGTTGCTCCATAGCCTCACGAAATCCGCAATCTTCTTCACCGTGGGCTCTCTTGTGCAGAGACACGGTACAAAGAGCCTCAAGGATATACGCGGACTCATAAAAGATACCCCCTTCATAGGCTGGGGACTCCTTGCCGGTGTCATGTCCATAGTTGGCATGCCGCCCTTCGGTATATTCATAAGCGAATTCCTCATACTCATGGCCACTATAAAGTCGGCCCCGCTCCTCAGCGTACCGCTCCTGATAGGCCTTGGGGCGGCCTTCGCGGCAATTCTTAGGAGCACACAGCAGATGGTATCAGGGCCGGCAAGAGAGGGTCTGAAGTATGTGAGGGCCTCGGGGCTTCCCATTGTAGTTCATATTACCCTCATTCTCATGCTTGGCCTTTACATGCCCGGGGTACTCGCCCGCTGTATAAACCTGGCCGTGGAGATACTTCGATGACGACCCTTGTTGAAGCCCTTGAGGAGATACTGGAGAGCGGGCTAAGAGCCGACAGGGACCAGCTCCCAGAGGAAATACCTGCCTTTTTGGTAAGGGTGGAGAAGTTCGCCGAGGCAGGCCGTCTCTTCAAAAAAGCCGGCGCAAGGCTTACCGCCGAGTGGGCAAGTGATGAATCTGCCTTTGGCAGGGGGTTTAGCGTGCACGCCCTCTACGCGAGGGGGAGTGAATACATTATAGTTACATCCCGCCTTGAGAGAGGCGAAGCGGCCTTTCCGGGACTCTCAAAAAAATTCATTTCAGCCTCGAGGTTCGAACGCACAATCAATAGCCTCATGGGGCTTAGACCGGAGGGACTCCTCGATAACAGGCCATGGATAAAACACGAGGACTGGCCTGAAGACGCCTATCCCCTCAGAAAGTCCTTTGACGCAGGGAAGAAGATGCCTCGTATAGATGGGAACTACGCCTTTATCGAGGCCAGTGGAGAAGGAGTATACGAGATACCTGTGGGGCCGGTGCACGCCGGCATCATCGAGCCCGGTCACTTCCGATTTCAGGCCGTTGGAGAGGACATCCTGAACCTTGAGGAACGCCTCGGCTATGTGCACAAGGGCATAGAAAAGCGCTTTGAAGCCCTTTCATGGGAAGAGGGGGCGCGCCTTGCGGGCCGCGTCTCCGGGGACTCCACTGTGGCCCATGCCACTGCCTACTGCCGGGCAGTGGAGGCGGCCTCCGGGGTCAGGGCCCCTGAGAGGGCAAAGTGGATACGCGCCCTCATGTTAGAACGAGAACGCGTTGCCAATCACCTTGGCGACATAGGTGCCATATGCAATGACGCGGCATTCGCCTTCTTTAACTACCAGTTCTCAAGGCTTAGAGAATACATTTTGCGGACAAACTACGAGGTCTTTGGCCACCGCCTCATGATGGACCGGATAGTGCCAGGTGGGGTCTCGGTGGATATTGACTCCAGGACCATTGCCCTGATTACAGAGGAAATTACCTCAATCGTCCCGGAGTTCGAGCGTCTCGTGGAGATATACGTTGATAATCCATCG
>CAYYJQ010000067.1:0-7661 GCA_964472295.1 uncultured Thermodesulfobacteriota bacterium
AGCAGGGAAGGGACGCCGCCTGAACCGAATTTACACACTTTTTGACAAGGGCTCACCTGGGAACTACGAACCGAGAAATCAATATCTTGATCTTCTATAGGTAAGGTAACATCTAGTCTGGTTGTATAGTAACTGTTCAGCATGTTGCCTTTATCACTTTCAGGAATGACTGAAATGTGCTCAAAAGGATAGATGATTACACTGCCGCCACTCTTTAAAGTCTTTACAATTGGCTCATAATTACCGCCAGCCTCGACTGTAATACGAAAGGACCATTTGAAGAAAAACTGGGCAGTTATTAATTTCATATTTTCGCAAATCCATCTAGTTTGATACTGCCTTATAGGCTGGATGGAGTAAAACGTAACCCATCAATCCTATTATGTACCACGAATGTTATTGGGTTGAAAGACCAACCCATCCTACAAATCTGAAGTAATCTTACCCCTCGACGCGGAACAGGGGGCCTTCGATGGAGGTCCCCTTACATACCGGGCACTTCCCGGGTTTTGTAAGCCTCTCCCTCTTCTTGAAGACAAAGCCGCACTTCCTGCACTCTGAAGACCTTACGATAAGAGCGTGGCCTTCCGCGTGGAGGCTCCGCCGTATGTGCTCAAGGTGTGCGTATACCTCCTTTTCAGGGATACCGACAATAGCGCTTATCTCCTTTGCCGATATGTCCCTGCCCGTCATGGCGCTTATGATATCCCGGCGCGTGGTATCCATCTTGTCCGCGGGCATGGGCGGTCGCTTTTTACCGGTGGTCATGATGTCAAGCCAAGGTTGGGCACGGTCCACCTCTCCCGGAGGGTGTGATGCTTTCTGGTGGGACGAGCCCACTAGGCCTGCAATAATAATTTTGTTGGGTTTAGCTTTTGCTCCACCCTACCTGCAAGATTGGTGGGCAGTGCCCACCCAAGACTATTTTCCATTCAAAATTACTAAACTATCATGAGCCTTTTGACATTCATTGGACGATGTATAGTACTGAACCACCCTTTCTTGGCTACATAAGAGAATATTAGGAACAACTGATTTTTTGCAGTTCATCGATAAAATTATTGCACTAAGTGAACGGTTACCAATTTCCAAACAACCTGTGATTGGTCGGTTCTTCCCATCCGCCGAAAAAGCATACATTGGTTCTTCCGCCATGGTGTAAGAAGAAATCGAAAATGTAATTAAGAGTGCAATTATAATTTGTATTAATTTCATTTTTTTATCCCCATTGATAATAATATTTTGCTGTAGCCTTGCCGGATGTGTGACGCAGAGCCCACCCAATGGGTCACCCCTCCTCGATTGCCACCCTGCCGCCCCTCCCCTTTCTCATGTTCACGACGGCCAGTACCCCCTCCACGAGGACCCAGAGGGCGAGAAAGAGGATGACCCCGCCAACGACGACGAGTATCCATTGCCCCTCTGCCACGGCCTTGTATATACCGATTATCATGCTTGAGATGGTGGCCCCGAGGACAAGGACCATGGGTAGCGCCGTATAGAGTATGGGCTTACGCTTACGGTAAAGATATATGGTGACGGCAAGGAGCGTGAGGCCCGCCATTATCTGGTTGGTTGTGCCAAAGAGGGTCCAGAGGTATAGGCCAGCGGCCCTGCCCCCAACCTTGAAGAAGGCGAAAAACCCGATTGCGAATACGGCCAGGGCTGTGGCCACGTACCTGTTCTGAAGGAAGTCGATGCCTATGGTCTCGCCTATCTCCTCTATGTTGAAGCGCAGGAGGCGCGTGCCCGTGTCAACGCTTGTCATGGCGAAGCCCACCACCACAACGCTGATGAATGCCTGCGAGAGCCCCAGCGGCACGCCCAACTGGTGGATAAAGTTACCCGTGCCCTGTATGAAGATGCCGAGTTTCTGATGTAACCCTGCGGCCTTGTGCCAGGTGCCGTAAAAGTCGGCCCAGGCCTTGTGACTCGAGAAGGCCCCGGCAGTGGTGGCCATGACGGCGAGAAGGGCAAGGAGAGATTCGCCTATCATGCCCACATACCCGATAAATGGGGCGTCTGTCTCCTTGTCCAACTGCTTTGCCGTGGTGCCGGACGAGACGAGGCCGTGAAAACCCGAGACCGCGCCGCAGGCTATGACTATGAACAAAAAGGGTATGAGGGGCGGCGCGCCCACGGGGTGAAAGTTTATGGCCGGTGCGCTCCACGAGGGGGACAGTATGAAAAAGCCGAGGAGCATGGCGAAGAGGGCAAGGTAGAGGAGGAGAAAGTTAAGAAAATCCCTTGGCTGGAGAAGAAGCCAGACGGGCATGACGCTCGCGATAAAGGCGTACACAAGGAGCACCCAGGTCCAAGACCCGCTTGAGACCCCTGTCACGGGCATGTAGAGGCCAGCGAGCGTTGTCACGAGCATGGCGATAAAACCCCCTATGACAAGGGGCCTCAGTGGCCAGTGTTTTTTGTAATACAAAAACCCTATTCCCATGGCTATGAGCATGAGGCTGAAGGTGGGGAAGACGGCCTCGGGGTGTGCGGTAGGGGGAATATGGGCAGAGTCCGGGGCCGCGAAGAGCCCGGATATGACGAGGACGAAGACGCCCATGGCAAGGGCGAGGAGAAAGAATATTACAAGGAGAAATAGGAGCCTTGCCCGGGGGTGTATGACGTACCGTGCAATGGTCCCGACGCTACGTCCGTTATGGCGGATGGAGAGGACGAGGCTTGAAAAGTCGTGGACCGCGCCCACGAGGAGCGTACCGAGCACCACCCAGAGGAGGGCCGGAAGCCAGCCCCATATTACGGCTATGGCAGGGCCGAGCATGGGCGCAAGGCCCGCCACGGACGCGTAGTGGTGGCCAAAGAGTATGTACTTATTGGAGGGCACATAATCCACCTCGTCACGGAGACGGTGCGCGGGCGTAGGGGTGTCATCATTAAGGCTGAAGACCCTCCGGGCAAGGACCCTCTTGGCGTAGAGCCTGTAGAAGAGAAAATAAAGGACAAGGGCGATAATGGTTAGTTTTACAGGTGTCAAGGCTTCCTCTTGAAATATCTTGTAAGATAAGATGTCATCTTTTTAGTGCGGTTTTCTACTTTGCGCGATGGGCTTCGCATAGCGAAGCCCATCAAGACCTTACCCGTCAATCTCCCCTCCCCGGCCTCCCCTGCCCCTCAACCGATAATCTCCTTGAGCGCCTCCTCGTAGGCCCGCAGGTCTCTCTCGGAAAAGAGGACAAAACGGACGAGTTTTACGACTTCGTCCTTCTCAAGGAACTCGATAACCGTCCCGAGGGCAATGCGCGCGGCCTCTTCTATGGGGTATCCGTAAACGCCAGTGCTGATGGAGGGAAAGGCGATGCTCTTTATCCCATTTTCCGAGGCTATGCTCAGGGACTCGGCATAGACGGACTTCAACTGGTCTGCCTCGCCGCGCCCGCCGCCGCGGTACACAGGGCCAACGCCGTGGATGACATATTTTGCCTTGAGGTTTCCTGCGCCCGTGAGGACGGCCCTGCCCGTGGGGCAACCCCCTATCTTCCGGCACTCGGCCATTATGGACGGCCCGCCTGCCCTGTGGATGGCGCCGTCCACGCCGCCCCCGCCAACAAGACGGGAGTTGGCGGCGTTTCCTATGGCAATGGTTTCTTCATTGGTTATGTCGCCGCGCACAAGGGATAGTACCGACCCGTTTATCTTAACTTCCATTGCATGCCTCGTTTTTCCCAATGGCCGTCAGGCCATTGGAATTGGTTTTCTTTGTCGCGGTTTCTTCTTAGTAGAATGTGCCTATCATACCTTAAGTTCCAAAATTATAGAGACATCGCCTTTATGGTGGGCAGCGCCCACTCTCTACCCACCCGACCTAAAGCGGGGATGATTGCCCCCCTATTGGTTTTCTTTGACGTAGCCGCTTATGTGAAAATTTCGCCTATAAAGACGCAGGCCTCATAAGAACAAGGGCCTGTGCGTCACGATTGAAAAACTTTCTTTTTTCTAAAAGAAAGTAGGGAAATCTTTTTTCTTCTGGCGGGCAAAGCCCACCCGACTACTACCCTCTTTCTTTTCTTCTTCCTTCTTCTGGCGGGCGATGCCCGCCCTACCCCGCCCTTTTTTTATTACGTCTTTATGGCGCTCACCTCGTAGTGTGAGGGGTTGATGGACTTTGATTGAATACGGCCAAAACCAGCCTCCTTGAGGAGGGCCTTTACCTGCTTCTGCGTGAGCCTGTCCTCAAAGGGCGGCCCCTCATCTTCATATTTCTTTTTCCAATCAAGAACAATCAGTTTGGCGCCACCCTTCATAAGACGCATTAACTCATTGAGGAAAGCCCTTTTGTCCTCTGCCTCGTGGAGCACATAGGCAAGGAGGAGAAAATCGGCCGTGCCGTCTGGGAGGGGCACGGAACTCTCGGAAGATACCATGCACCGGACATTGGCGGGCGGGTTGCGCCTTCGGAGTTCAGCGAGCATGGCGGGCTCGGTATCAACGGCCCAGGCAATGCCCTTTGGTCCCACTATGCGCGCCGCCGGAAGTGTAAAGAACCCCGGTCCGCAGCCAAGGTCCAGGAAGACATCACCCCTTTTGAGACCAGCATTCAGAAGAAACCGGCGGGGCTTCATCTCCCTGACGCGCCTTCCACCGAGGAGTTTTGCAGTGTGCCCTGGGTTGAACTTGTGCATTCCGCCCTCCTCTTGCTATATGCCGCCGAGGCGGAGAAAGACGGCGAAGATGACGATGATGACGGCAAGGATGAGGTTGGATCTCCCGAATACCCTCGCTATGGTGGAGTAGTGCCGTGAGTTTCTTGCCTTTGGGCCAAGCCAGAAGTCGTGAACAAGGCTTGATATGACGAGTATGGTCACAAAGGTAAGTTTAATGGATAGAGCGCGCCCAAGTGGCGTTCCATGAAGGGCTGATGTAAAAATGGCGTGGGGCCAGAGGCCATGGAGGCCGTGAAAGACAATGGGGCCTGTTATGAGGAGTATTATTATGGCTGTCCAGCCGTATCTCCTGTATTTTTTACCCACCACCTGGTAGACCTTGGACCGTTCGGCAGGCGTGGGGAGGCTCATGAGAAAGGGGGCGAGCACGAGCGATATAAAGAGCATGCCCCCCACCCAGAATATGGCGGAAGTGATATGAAGGAAGAGGACGAACTTTAAGAACATGTGATAGCCTTTTCGAGTTTTGGGGCGAGTGCCCGTTGAAAAAAAGAATAACCAGCCTAATGGTGCGCCCTCAACAGGAGGGTACTGGGATTATAAGACATTTCAGGCCATGGGGCAACATTGAAGGGTGTGAAGGCCTGTATCAGGGCCGAAAAACAGACCTTGAACTGGAGGCCCGAGGCATTGCCACGGCAAGTGACAAGGGAAAGGCCTCTCTTGCAAAAGGCGCGTCCCTGTGTTAAAAAAAAGTATAGGCAGACCATTGGTTTTTAAATAGAGAGAGAACATATGATTATCTCATGCGAGAAGTGTAATACCAAATACCGCCTCGATTCATCGCGCGTATCCTATGCCCCTGTAAAGGTGCAGTGCTCGAAGTGTAATCATATCTTCATAGTGCCTGTTCACGGCAGGGAAACTCAATCACCTGAGCCCGGGCCAGTCCATGGGGCCCCGGCAGAGAAAGAAGAGAGGCAGGAATTCGAGGGAGCGGGGCAGGACATGGCCGGCGCGGATACTGGAGCAGGCCCCGAGCAAGGCCCACTGGCCACTGAGGACATTGCCGCCAAGAGCGACAGGGTGCTCGAGGACGAGGGAGAACTCGATAAGAGAGAAGAGCCAGCCCCTTCCCCTTCTTCGCAAGGAGAAGAAGAGGTAGAAGGAGAAACGCCCGATGAAGGGGCTTATGAAGTAGAAGAGCCTTCTTCCACGGAGCAGCCGGAAGAGGAAGACGAGGAAGGCCGCGTGATATTCAACCCTGATGCCGGAGAAGCGGCCCCTTCGGCGCCCCCCCAAAAAGAAGAGGACGTAGCGAGCGACGTAGAGACCAGTGGCGAAGAAGGCGAGCCCTCAGGGCATGCCCCTGAAGAAGACACTGGCCTTGGCGCTGAAGAGGGCTCAGCGGAAGAAGAGGTAGGAGAAGTAGAAGAAGAGGCTCTTGGAGACGAGGGTGCTGAGGGGGCAGAAGAGGTCAACGAGGCTGAGCAGGGTGAAGGCGGACCCCAGGACGAGGAAACCCCTGAGAGAGACTTTGAACTTGAGTCAACCCCTTCAGAGACTTCCCGCGAAGAGCACGATGGCCGGGTAGATACAGTGTCCGGGGCTTTTTCTCAGATATTTTCCATGGATGACGAGTCTCCGGGCGAGAACAAGGCAGAGGCGCCCAATAGACCGGAACAAGATGAAGAACTCAATGCCGTAGACGGGGCAGACGAGGAGGGCACGGGGGCCGAGACGATTGAGGAAGAGCCCGGCGCGGAAGAAAAAAGAGATAAAGGCTCAGAGGAGGAAAGCCCCTCGTACCTTGATACTAATATAGAAAAAGAAGCCCCTTCAGAGGACTCGACGGCAGGTTTTGACCTTGATTTTGAGAAGGCCGGGGGGACCGGGGAGAGCGAGACCACGGAAGAGGCGCCCGAAGAAGATGAAGATGTCTTTGACCTGAGTTTCACCCCTGATGTGAAAATCCCCGGTGAGGAAGACCTGGAAAAAGACGAGGGCGAGTGGGCAACCCTGCCAGATGGCCCCTGGACAGAGGATAAAACTGGAGAAGAAGGGACCAGGAGCACAGCCGCCACTGATAACGAGATACCGAGGAGCCCCGAGCCCTATGCAGGGGCAATACAAAAAGAGCCTTTCCAACAAGCCCCTGAAGCGGATAGCAAGGCCGCGGGCCTGCCTCACGAAGGACCGCAGGGGCAGGAGCCCTCTGAGCCCAGGAATACCTTTGTCATACCTGATGTGCCGGTAGAGGAGGAAGTTCAGAAGAAATCCGGCCCGGGCAGGGTAATAGCCCTTCTCGTTGTAATCCTCATCATCGCCGGAGGCATCATATACCTTAAGTCAAGGCCCGATAGCGCTCTCATGGCCGGGCCAGAGGGGACAAAGACGCTCAGCATTGAATCAACAAAAGGTTATTACGTCCTCAACAAAGGCGGCACAAGGATATTTGTCATAGAGACCATGCTCAAGAATATTTCTGATGGGCCGGTAAGGATAAGCGGCATCAGGGGACTTGTCATGGACTCCAGCGGGCAGGAGATGGCGCATAAGATGGTCTCGCCCGGAAGGATCGTCACTAATGACGACCTCCGGAATCTGCCTCTGGAGACGCTCCTTCGCTCCTTCGACGACACATCAGAGGGCACGATACCAAGAGGAGCGGTCATACCTACCATGGTCCTCTTTACGGGCCTTCCAGGGACCGTAGCCGAGTATGGCGTGGATGTCCTGCGGTGAGATTCCTCGGCCCCATCCCTTCCAGATTATTTTTTATAGACTCAGAGAACAACAAGACCCGGAAGAATCCGGTTTGCATGCCTTGTTTTTTCTCAAAAAAAACAATAAGGATTACGCATGAGCGCCTTCTTATCATTAAGGAAAATCTGATTAATTCAGACTTTCCAGCGGCGCATGGATGCGTCGCCATTTTCGACAACTGTAAGTTGTTGAAAATGTGAGAAAAAGAAAAACCACGCTTTTTCTTTTTCGTCTCTGAATAATTCAGGGACGAATTATTCAGAGGTTCCT
>CAYYJQ010000068.1:0-7635 GCA_964472295.1 uncultured Thermodesulfobacteriota bacterium
GAGCCCTCGTGTATGAGGCGCGTGAACTTTGCCACGGCCATGTCGGGCCTGCCCCGTTCGCCGTATACGGTGAAGAACCTCATGCACGTTACAGGTAGTTCGTATAGGTGGGAGTATGTGTAACACATGAGTTCCGAGGCGCGTTTTGTCGCGGCATATGGAGAGATGGGGCCCTCGAGGGGGTCGTCCTCTGAGAAGGGGACCTTGGAGTTCATGCCGTAGACAGATGAAGATGATGCGAAAACAAGGTTTTTGAGTCGTATTTTGCGGGAGGCCTCAAGGACGTTGAGCGTGCCCATTGAGTTGACCTCTTCGTAGAGCACGGGGTCTTCTATGCTCGGGCGCACTCCCGCGCGGGCCGCTATGTGGCAGACCACGTCGGGCCTCTCTGTCTCGAATACGGTCGTTAGCCTTACGCCGTCGCGGATGTCGAGTTCATAGAGGCGGTAGGCCGGGTTGTCCATGGCAGAGGCGATGTTGCGTCTCTTTATGGCCGGGTCGTAAAAGTCGTTGAAGTTGTCTATAACGACGACGTTCTCGCCCATTTCAAGGAGGTTGTCCGCGAGGGTAGAGCCTATGAAGCCGGCCCCGCCTGTTATGAGAATTTTCATGGGAACAGGCTAACACAGGCGGGCAAGAGGGGTCAAGGATACATGGGGGGGTAATGGCTTTTTTAGGGTCTCTTCCCGAGGAAATCGGCGAAGGGCGCATCTGGGCTTGCCGTTTTGCCCGCCACCCTTCGACAGGCTCAGGGCGAACGGTTTTATTATTGGTAGGGTGGGCTGCGCCCACCAAAAGAAGAGAAACAAACGAGAAAGAAGCGGGCTTCGCCCGCATATTGGAAAACCTAAAAATCCTCGTCAAGGTATATCTTCTCCGCCTTTTTTCGGAGTTTAAGCGGGCACTGGCAGAAGGGGCAGTATATCTGGTCTCCGGTCCTGTCTTCTTCTGATATGGGCACCTCGGCGTCGCAGAGCGGGCACTCAAGATACCCGGAAAAGGTCTCGCTGTTATAGGTCATGGCGCTTCCCCCCTTGAACGCCGGCTCGTTGCCGCTAATTAAAAGAGCGGCTCCCCTGTCATTTCCGCTGGTTGTTCAATGCCCATTATCTTGAGGATTGTTGGCGCAATGTCCTTGAGCCCCCCGCCCTTCCTCAGTTCCACGTCCTTAAGGTCATTGTCCACGAGTATAAAGGGGACCTTGCTCGCCATATGGGCAGTAAAGGGTTCGCCGGTCTTTTCGTCTATCATGCGCTCCACATTGCCGTGGTCCGAGGTAATAATAAGGCTCCACCCCTTTTCACGGGCAGTTGAACTTACCTTGTCCACAGCCCTGTCCACGGCCTCGCAGGCCTTTACAGCGGCAGTAAGGTCGCCGGTGTGCCCCACCATGTCGCCGTTGGCTATGTTCATGAGGATAAAGGAGTACTTGTCCTCAGAGAGTTTCTCCGTTGCCGCTGTTGCTATCTCCATGGCCCGCATCTCCGGGACAAGGTCATAGGTGGCAACGTCCTTTATGGAGGGGATTACGAGTCTGTCCTCGCCCTTGAAGGGTTTTTCCAGGCCCCCGTTAAAGAAGAAGGTAACATGGGCGTACTTCTCGGTCTCGCTTACGCGGAACTGCCTGAGTCCCTTGCTTGAGAGGACCTCTCCGAGGATGTTCCTGAGTTTTTCGGGCCTGAAGAGCACTGGCACCTTGAGGCGCTCATCATAGGGGGTCATGGTGGCTACGCCCGCAAGGTCCGGCGCCTTTCCCCTCTCAAAGCCCTCGAAGTCTTCTACAGTAAAGGCCGTTACGATCTCGCGGGCCCTGTCGGCCCTGAAGTTGAAAAATAGAAGGCCATCGCCCTTTGAGACAGGGCGATAGTTTTTCTCTATGATGGTGGGGAGCATGAACTCGTCGGTAAGACCGACTGCGTAGGAGTCCTTTACAGCCTGAACAGCGTCACTTGCCTTATTGCCCCTGCCGCGCGCCATGGCGTCATAGGCCTTCTGCACGCGCTCCCAGCGCCTGTCCCTGTCCATGGCATAGTAACGCCCCGAGATGGTGGCAATCCTGCCGGCGCTGGTCTTTTTCATGCGCGCGGAAAGGGCCTCTATAAAGCCAAGGCCGCTCTCAGGCGGCGTGTCCCTGCCATCGAGCACGGCATGGACCCGGATGTCCTTTATCCCGCCTTCCGTGGCTATGTCCACAAGGGCGTACAGGTGCTCTATGTGGCTGTGAACGCCGCCGTTGGATACGAGGCCCGTAAGGTGGAGGGCCCCGCCAGAGTCCCTGGTCTTTCTGATAAGTTCAATGAGCGTGGGATTTTTGGCGAGGGTCCCCTCCCTTACGGCCCTTGAGATGCGCGTAAGTTCCTGGTATACCACGCGGCCGGAGCCCATGGTAAGGTGGCCCACCTCGGAGTTGCCCATCTGCCCCTCTGGAAGGCCCACGGCAAGCCCTGACGTGACAAGTTCCGTCCATGGACAGGTCTTGTAGTATGAGTCGAGCCTTGGCGTGGAGGCGATGCGTATGGCGTTGCCTTCCTTCCTGGGGTTCAGGCCCCAGCCGTCAAGGACCATGAGACAGACACGTTTCAATTTTTTACCTCTTCAGGGTGAAAGGGAGGGGGTTCTTTGGCCTTTATATCTCTTTCGGGCCTTACCTTGCCTCGGGGTTCATCTCAAGGGTGTTCCACTCGCCGCAGAAACCGCACCTTCCGGCCCATTGGCTGAAGGTGGTGGAGCAGTGGGAGCAGGTAAAGGACGGCCTCCTGTCCGTGCCTTCTTCCAGACCGAGAACCTGGCCGAAGATCTCGGCGGCACGGGCGTCATAGCCCTGTTTCTTGTATGCCGCGGCAAGGAGGACCTTGGAGTAGTATGTCTCCTCTCCCTTGACGCGTATTTGCTCAAGTTCGTCAACGGCCCTCTCCACCATCTCTATCCTCAGGTAGAAGCGGGCAAGGAGAAGCCTCATGTTAACGTCGTCTGGCCGCGCCTCGAGTTCTCTCTTGTACAGTTCAATCATCTTTTGCGGCGCCGAGGCCTCTACCTGATAGTCTTCTATCCTGAAGAGGAGCGCGGCGCTCCCTGGGGCCAGCGAATAGGCCTTCTCCCAGACCATGAGGGCCTCGTAGGCCCCGTATTTTTTCTTGTATATGTCGCCAAAGAGGATATTGGCCGGCACAAAGGAGTCGTCTTTTCTGAGGGCATCCTTGAGGACTTCCTCGGCCCTCTCGATCTTGCCTTCCCTGACAAGGGCGCGGGCCTGCTCGTAAAGAAGGCCCGGCAGTTTGCCGGTATCGTGTCCTTTTCCCCGGAACCAGCCCTTTTTTCCGCTCTCGACAATCCTCTTCTCAAGTTCCGCGGCCTCGGCCCATTTTTCCTCGTCTATCTTTATATCGCGAAGTTCTCCTATGGCGAAGTTGTTGCCTTTTTCGAGTTTCAGGACTTCCTCGAAGGCCCGCTCTGCGCGCTCGGGTTCTCCGGCCTTGCGGGCATAACTGCCAAGGGCTGTAAGTATGGCCACTGACGAGGGGTTATGGAAGAGTTCGGACTCAAGCGCCTCGGCGGCATCGTGAGGCCCCCCTTCGCGCATGTGAGTCTCGGCAAGGGAGAGGACCATGGAGAGTTCTCCCGGAAGGGCGAGAAGGGCCTTTTCAATGAGTTCACGGGCGCCCGCGTAGTTGCCGCGCGCCATGGCCTCGAGTCCCTTCCAGTAGGTCTTTCTTGCCTCTTCAGCGGCCTTTGCCGCCTTTTTCGCCTTGTTGGCCTTTATGGACCTGACGGTGTCGGAGATAAGGGTGTCAAAGCCCATCATTACCACCCCAGCCACAAAGCTCAGGACAAGGGCCAGCACAAGGGGCAGGGTGTAGTTCCAGTCCTTTGCGAGGACGAGGGTGACGCTTCCGGGATTTTCCACGTAGAGGTAGAAAAAACTCGATAGCGCCACAATGGCGAGGAAAAAGAGGAGTTTGATGTTCATGTCTTTATTCCCGGGTTCTCCCTGGAAGGCCCCTCCGAGAGAGGCGGGTCTGGTGAGGGGCCTTTCCGCAGGCCTTGCGCGCGCCCCTTCTGCTGAAGACCCCTTGTCAGTGCGAGTAGGGCTCTCCCCTCAAGATGGTAAAGGCCCTGTAAACCTGCTCGGCAAGTAAAAGGGCCGCCATCTCATGAGGCAGTGTCATGGGCGAGAGCGATAGGCGCATGTCGGCCTCTTGCACAAGGCCGGCATCAAGCCCATAGGGGCCGCCTATGATAAAGGCAAGGTCTTGTCCCTCGTCCCGTTTCTTCTCAATAAAGGCGGCAAGGCCGGAAGATGTGAAGGCCCTTCCGGACTTTTTTTCCGTAAGGGCTATCTTCATGGTCCCGAGGCCGGAAAGACGCCTCTTTATCCGCCCGGCTTCTTCGAGGAGCCCTTTATGCCGTGCCCCGGCCTTCTTGCCCATGGGGCTCTCTTTTATCTCCAGCACCTCGATGGCGCTGTATCTCCTTATCCTCTTAATGTATTCGTCAAAGCCCTCTTTGAGGAGGCTTTTCTTGAGGGAGCCTGTAAGGACAAATATTATCTTCATGCCTTCCAGCGGACTTCAGGCCGCTGGCATTGGTTTTCTTTGAGAGGCTTTCTTCCTGGCAGAGTGTGCCATTATGCGTAATGTCCCAAAAATCCCGGGGGACATGGCTACCCGCTCAAAAAACTTTCTTTTTTCCAAAAGAAAGTAAGGAATCTTTTAATATGCGGCCAAAGGCCGCTTCATTCTCTTTTGTTTTTTCCTGCGGGCGAAGCCCGCCAACCCTTCTTCTTCTTCTTTACTGATTCCTTACCCGCCTGTTTTTTCGAGTTTTTTTGTCTTGTTGGCCTTGAGTTCCACCACTTCGGCATCGGCCCAGAGCCCTTCGAGGTCGTAGTAGCTTCGGAGCGGTTCTATGAAGACATGGACAACGACGTCTCCGTAGTCAAGGAGCGCCCATCTTCCGGCCTCTATCCCTTCCCTGCCCATGGGGCGGACCCCTTTCGCGCGCAGCCCTTCTTCTATGTTCATGGCTATTGCGTGGACCTGTCTTTCCGAGTCTGCTCCGCAGATGAGGATATAATCGGAGACAGAGGAAATCTTTTTTATCATGAGTATTACGGGGTTATTGGCCTGTTTCTGGAGGGCCAGGCGCGCCGCGGCAAGGACCTTTGCTTTTGGGTACAGTTTATTCTCTCCTTTTCTGGTGGTTGGTAATCTTCAGGTGTAGAGCCCGTTTTTCATTATATACTCTGCCACCTCGGGGGGCAAGAGATACCTTATGGAGAGTCCCATGCGCAGACGTTCTCTTATTTCGGATGACGAAATGGCCATGAGTGTGGTGGTAATGTATGTAATGGATGTGCCAAAGTCGCTCTTGTAGGATTCTGTTTCCCGGTCGTAGCGGTATTTTCGCGCAAGGCGTTCCGGCAGGACCTCGGCTACTTTCTTTATGGGTGTATGGGGCCGCTCCACCACTACGAGGGAGGCGAGGGTGATTATTTCCTCGTACTCGCACCATGTGGTAATGTCGTTAAAGGAGTCGGCCCCTATGATGAGGCTTATGGAGAGGTCTTTTTGGCCCTTGAGGCCCCTGGTCTTGAGTTCTTTAAGCGTCTCAACGGTATAAGAGGGTCCGCCGCGCCTTACTTCCATATCCGAGACCTCGAAGAAGGGGTTGTCCTTTACTGCAAGGCCTGTGATCTCAAGGCGGCTCTCGGCAGTAGATGCCCCTTCGCCCCCCTTGTGCGGCGGAATTGCAGCGGGTACGAAGACAACCACTTCGAAGCCGAGCGCCTCGCGGACTTCCTCGGCAAGGCGGAGGTGGCCGTAATGGATGGGGTTGAAGGTGCCGCCAAAGAGGGCTATTTTTTTCAAGGGCGCCTAACTCCTCAGGTAAAATAACTACTTATCAATGCTATAGGATAAGAAAAGGACTGTCAACGCTTTTTAGGCTTCAGCCTTGTTGGGAAGGTGGCGAAACCCCCTCTTTGGAGGGATTGACACAAAACACCCCGTATGGTATAAGTGGTTGTAATATCAGGAGAATAAAATATAAATCCCCGCTTTTTCTCTTTTTTGAGCAGCAACGGCGGGATTGAGGATTTTCGGTCAGGGGGAGGTGTAATCAGGCCCTGTGGCAATGATATGTGTTGCCCAACTTAAGGGTGGCTGTAACTCATTGAAAAAACAAAGAAATTCAATTCTCAGACTTTTTATTGGTCCAGTGGTTAATTATTCATAGGTTGACCCGGCAGGACTCAGGCAGCCGCCCGTACATGAAAGGAGAGTTTCGTCGTGAGATTATTCATCTTCATCTTGATGCAGGTCCTTGTTTTTCTCCCTGCCGCGGGGTTTGCCGATGGTGGCAAGGCTCTATTAACTGAAAATCATAATAAAACAGAGGTCACGGGGGCGAGGAAGGCCGCGGTTGTAAAGAACTACGGCAAACTTCCCCTCTATTTTATAGAGAACAAAGGTCAGGTGGACAATGCCGTGAAGTTCTACGAGAGAGGGGCCGGGCACGCCACTTTTTTTACAAACCATGGCGTAGTCATCGGGCTCACCAAAAGGGATGTTAAGGCCAAAAAGACATCCCGCCATGAGTTAATCTCAAAAGACCTTACGTCGGACAAAGCGGCCAGGCCCCTTAGCGAGGCCGTCTCCCTCTCCTTTGTTGGGGCCAATCCAAAGGCGAAGATAAGTGCCGATGACAAAAGGACCGGTCGTGTAAACTACTTTATCGGGAACGACCGCTCCAAGTGGCGTACAGGCATCCCCACCTTTGGGGCCGTGACATACAGGGACGTCTACAAGAACATAGATATAAAATTCTACGGCAACAACCGCCGCCTTGAGCACGACATAATCGTCCGTCCCGGCGGTGATTTTTCGCTGGTCAAATTTGCCTATAAGGGTGCGCAAGGTCTGAAGGTCACAGAAGACGGCGGCCTTGAGGTTGCCTTTAAAGACGGCAAAATAATTGAAAAAAAACCCGTCATCTATCAGGAGATTGGCGGCAGGCGGGTGGCCGTTGAGGGCAGTTACAGACTCCTCGGCAAGAAGGACGGGGCATTTGAATATGGCTTCGATGTAGCCTCCTACGACCACAGCAAAAAACTCGTCATCGACCCGGTGCTTGTGTATTCCACTTACTGGGGCGGAAGTTTTTTCGATTACGGCTATAGCATAGATGTCGACAATAGTGGCTCGGTCTATGTAGCAGGAAATACGGCATCAATAGACTTTCCCCTGATGAGTCCCTTGCAGAGTGGCATTCGTGGAGGATACGACTGTTTCGTAAGCAAGCTGAACCCCTCAGGGACTGCCATTGTCTATAGCACTTATATCGGGGGCACTAATGATGATTCTGCCAGAGGCATAACCATTGACGCATCTGGCACCGCATATCTTACAGGCGAGACCCTTTCAACACACTTCCCCCTCGTTAATCCCTTACAGCCGAGACACGGCGGGGGATCCTACGATGCTTTTGTGACACAGCTGGATCAGAACGGCTCTGCTATTCTATACTCTACTTACCTTGGTGGCGGTGGTAATGACAGTGGCTTTGATATCGCGGTAGACGCCTCTGGCAACGCCTATGTAACGGGTGAGACCAACTCCACGGACTTTCCCGTCGTGA
>CAYYJQ010000069.1:0-7605 GCA_964472295.1 uncultured Thermodesulfobacteriota bacterium
TAAAATCCCGAGTGGGAGACCACGTGCCGGTTCGACCCCGGCCTCGGGCACCATTAATCCTGTCTCTTTGCGGCTGGCTGTAACAAAGGTGAAAGTCCTGCCTGCCGGGTAGCCGGTGTACCTTCTTCATATATACCAAATTTTTTATTCAGTTCCTCTCTGGGGACAATAGGTGCTGTTTTTTTGAAACTTACCATATAGTTCGCTGTTATGACTCTCCCAACGCAGGGTATTGATATGGCCTTATTCTTGCGCCTGATTTTCTGCAGCGCTCCGCATGACATGAGGCTGGATACAGGTAGAGAGGGAGTTTGACATTTGAGGCAAAAAGATATAAGAATTGCTTAGGGGGTTATGATAAGACGTTGCGGACAGGGATCTGAGTCCGTGAGTCCGGCATGAACGTTCTTATTGAGAGGTCCAACACTACGTTTATGGACCTAGCCGCTATGCCCTGCTTTTTCAGCCGCCGACCATGGCTGAGGTTCTCTCTGTTTCCAATATAGTTATGTCATAAAAGAGCGGGAGGTGGGCCGATGGATGATAAGTTGCGCTCAAGACGTAATTTTCTTGCCGGTTGCTGTGCGGCCATGGGGGCAGTAGCCGTGGGCGCGGGTACTGTGCCCGCTGTCAGCGCATGGCGCATAGCCAGGGATCTCAAGTTCGGCCTTACGGAAAAGGATGTGGATGTATCGGGTATGAAGCCGGGTGAGATGAAGATAGACGGCATATCGCTCGGAAGGCATACCCTTATCGGAAATACAGAGCTCATAGTCCCTGTTCTCATATTGAGGAGAAAGCCTCGGTGGATTGCAAACACGGAGAAGGCGGATTACAAGATGAAGGAGCCCGTGGCGGCAGGCGGCAGGTATCTGGAGAGCGAATGGTTCGTTTGCAGGGCCTTCTGCACGCACCTTGGGTGTACCCCCAATATCATAGACGAGAAGAGCAACCCTGTTAATATCGTATGCCCCTGTCACGGCGGCAGGTACGACACTCTTGGCCGTGTCCTCAGCGGTCCGCCGCCCTCTAACCTCTATCTTATCCCTTATAGTTTTACGGCAAAGGATACCATAAGGCTCTCCGTGGCAAGCCCCGAAGAGATTACCCTTGGCTCTGTTTCCGAGTTCAAGAGGGTTTAAGGAAGGTAAAATTCCATGGATTCTATAATGGGTTGGCTCAAGGAGAGGTTTCCTTCCATCTTTGAGATTACAAGGTATCACGCCACCGAATACCCAACGCCCCCGAACCTTAACTATACCTGGGCCTTTGGCGCGCTCATAATGTTCTTCCTCATGCTCCAGATTGTAACGGGCATAGGGGTTGCCATGTTTTACAAGCCTGACGCGGCCATAGCCTTTGACAGCGTGGAGCGCTTCAGAAGGTACGTCCATTGGGGGTGGCTCCTTCAGAGCATACACGCCGTGGGTCCCACCTTCATCTTCATCTTCATCTACCTGCACATGGGGCGGGGCTTCTACTACGGCAGTTACAAGTCGCCACGGGAGGTCCTCTGGTGGGTCGGGCTCTTTCTGCTTTTCGCCATGATGATGGAGAGTTTCATGGGGTACGTGCTTCCTTGGGGGCAGATGAGTTACTGGGCCGCAACGGTCATAACCGGGCTCGCCTCCGTCATACCCGTCTTCGGTGATACCCTCGTCACCTGGATACGTGGCGACATCCTCATGAGTGACGCAACGCTAAGCCGTTTCTACAGTCTTCACATCGCTCTTTTCCCACTTGCCATCATAGGCGGGCTTGTCATAACGCACATAATGGCCCTCCATGACGTTGGGAGTAACAACCCCACTGGTGTGCCGCCTCTCAAGGAGAACAAGGTCCCCTTCTTCCCCTATTATGTCGTAAAGGATCTCTACGTCATAGGGCTCGTTGTAACCGTATTCATGTTTATTATATTCTTCTATCCCAACCTCTTTCTCGAGGCCGCCAACTTCCAGAAGGCCAACCCCTCGCTTACGCCCGCGGAGATAAAGCCAGAGTGGTATTTTCTACCATTTTTTGCCATGCTCCGCTCCATACCCTCAAAGGAGCTCGGGGTTCTTATCCTCTGGGGAGCCATGTGGATACTCTTTTTCATGCCCTTTATAGACAGGTCACCCATAAGGAGCGGACGGTACCGCCCCCTGAAGAGGTGCCTTGATATAGTCTTCTTCGCCAACTTCGCCTTCCTTGCATACCTCGGCTCGCGTCCGCCCTTTGGGTGGCATATGCCCGCGGCACGTGTGGGCGTGCTCATATACTTCTCCTACTTCGGGCTTCTCTACATCTTTTCACATTACGAGAAAAAGCCAGTTGAACTCGTTGCCTTTGAAAATGAGCCCGGAAGGATTACCCTGCGCGGGCACGGGAGGACGAAGAGGCCGATATGCCTTATAGTGCTTATCGTGGTCCTCGGGGGGCTGAATGTCTGGGCCTTTAACTTCCATTTTCCCTCAAGGGATATGATTGAGAAGGGACGGGCCGTCTATGAGGCCAAGGGAAAGATGTTTCATGATATACGTTATATCGGCGAGAAGGCCACGTTATCCGCAGAGGAGCGGAAGAAGATGCTTGGGGTGGTACCACCGGACCTGTCGCTTAAACACAAGTCAATGATAGGCCGTACCCCAAGGGAGTTTCTCAGCCAGTTCATAGGCAAGACAAAGGAGGGCTCGAAGATGGTGGTTGTATTCACGGCAGAGGAAGTGGATGAACTCGCGGCCTTCCTTGAGTACACGTCAGACCCCTCCATCTTCTGGCGCCAGCTCATCGGTCCCTGGGTTATACTCTTCATGTCAGTCTTTACGGTCCTTCTTTATATGCTGTACAAAGACATATGGTCAATGAAGTTAAGGGAGGCGGAGCAATCTTAGCAGGTACTCTTTTACATCTTTCAGCATCGCCCTTTCGGTGAAGGTGAGCAGGGGGCTCAAAAAGAGTTTTTTAACGTGAAATAACTTGACTCTTGCGTTGCGTAGAGGATAATCTATGGGTAATAAATCTGTTGAAAGCATGGGCCTGTGTAATGTCTATTATCGGTTTTCCGTGTCATAGCGGAGCGTATTCATAACCGTGGCACGGCCTCTTTTGCGGCGGGTTTTCATTACCCGTGCCCCCTATCTGGACAAACATGAATATGGAGGTGAACCCATGAAAAAACTTGCTCTTTTCATCATGATGGCGCTTTTGCTCGTTGCCGGCTCCTATGGCACGGCCTCGGCGGACATAATGAACGGCGAGAGGATATTTAAGAAGTACTGCGCAAAGTGTCACGGCAAGGACGGAAGCGTCTCTGAGTATGGAAGGAGCATTAAACCCCATCCGGCGAGGAATCTTCAGACAAACAGGCTTTTTATAGCCCCCGCGGAGCTCCGGATAATAATCAAGTACGGCGTCTATGGCAGGGAGATGAAGAGTTGGCAGAATGTGCTAAGTGATAAGGGCATAATAGATGTTGCCGAGTATGTTCGTAGTCTTAGCTACAAACCCGATATAGAGGCTGGTAAGAAGTTTTTTGAGAAGCGTTGCGCCAACTGCCATGCCAAGAACACACCAGGCAAGAGACTATTTCATGCCCCTGACCTTGATATGTCTCCCCTTGGGCGTATAGGCATGGCAAGGGTGGTAAGGTTCGGGCGTCACGGCACCATGATGAGTGTCAAGACAGACCTTTTCAAGAACACTGACCTTGCCAATGTTATAGAGTATCTGCAGAGCATAAAGAAATAATCCCAAGTCTTATCTTTTCTGTCATGGGGATGCGGCGTGGAAGCAGGCGGCTGGCAGATAGAGTAATTGATTGACCAGGTTTGTATGTGCAAGGGGCCTGTCTTCATGAAGACAGGCCCCTTGCTTTTGAGGCTATCTTATATTCGGCGCGCCCTGACTCTTATTGGTTTTTCTTTGTCTTACTTTTTTCATAAGCGGTCGTGTTTTCACGCGCCCCAAGGTGGTGTATTAGCGGCGGCGCGCCCTAGCTCTTATTGGTTTTCTTTGTCTTACTTTCTTTTTTCCAAAAGAAAGTAAGAAAATCTTTTTTGTATTCCACTTATGGCTACCCTATTTGAAGAGATTATAATCAACGGCATGAGGCTTTGTAACCGCCTTGTCAGGTCGGCTACGTGGGAGGGCATGTGCGCCTCTGACGGGAGCTCCACGGAGCGGCTCCGGGACTGCTACGTTGCCCTTGCCCGTGGGGGTGTGGGGCTAATTATTACTGGTTATGCCTATGTTGCTTCTGAGGGCAGGCAGCTCGCGGGGCAGATGGGCATGGATAGAGACGACGGGGAGGAGTCCTGCCGCGCTCTTGCCTCTGCTGTTCATGAGTCTGGCGGGGTGATAGCCGTGCAGCTTGTCCATGCTGGCGGGCAGACCGATTCCGTGGCCGCCGGGCGCAGTCCCCTCGCGCCATCAAGCGTGGAGGTGGAGCAGTTTACCGAGGTTCCCGAAGAACTTTCTATTCGTGATATAGCCCGTATCATCGGGGACTTTGGCCGCGCGGCCAGAAGGGCAGAGGCGTGGGGTTTCGACGCGGTGCAACTGCACGGGGCTCACGGATACCTTATAAACCAGTTTCTCTCGCCCCATACCAACTGCCGGACCGACGGGTATGGCGGCGGCATAGATGGCCGGGCGAGGTTTCTTTACGAGGTCTACGAAGAGGTTCGCGGCGCGGTGGGACGGGATTTTCCGGTGCTTATAAAGTTTACGGGCGCGGACAATTTAGAGGGTGGCCTTCAGGCCGGGGACGCGCGTATCGTTGCCGCGCGCCTCTCTGAGATGGGCATAGACGCCATTGAGGTCTCTTCGGGCACGCGGGCCTCTGGCGGGCTTAACCCGGCAAGGGAGCACATAGACACCGCGGACAAGGAGGCCTACAACCTTGGCCTTGCGCGCGGCATAAAGGCCGTGGTGAGTTGCCCTGTGGGGGCTGTAGGGGGATTTCGCTCTTATGAGGCCTCTGATGGTGCCGTGGCGAGGGGGGATATTGACCTTGTCTCCATGTCGAGGCCGCTAATCTGGGAGCCAGACCTTCCGGCCCGCTGGCAGGGCGGCGAGAGGAGCCCGGCGAGGTGCATATCATGTAACGGATGCTACAGGCCAGGCATAGAGGAGGGCGGCATATACTGCGTGGTAAGGAGAAAGTGGGAGCATGGTTCCTGAGCCGGTCTTTCTTTCTGAAACGACTCTTCCCCCTTCGGATCCCCTTAAAATTATTGCAATAAGGCGCCCTTTGAGGTATCTTATCTTCTCTGAAGTTCAAGCGCTTCCCCGGCCTCTCTTTTTGAGGTGCTTTTTCCTGCCCCAGAGGTCATCAATCTTGGAGGGCAGGGCCTGAGGGGCCTGAGAATATAGACTTATATACGAATAAAAAATATCAGCACCCCCATGCGCGGCGTTTCACTCTGAAGGAGGTTCTTCAATGATTTCTTCTGATATGGCAAAATCACTGAACAGGCAGTTGAACGCGGAATTATACTCGTCCTATCTCTACCTTTCCATGTCGGCCTACGCATCATACAAGGGCCTTAAGGGCGCGGCCAGCTGGTTCTACGTGCAGGTCAAGGAGGAGCTCTTTCACGTTCAGAAGGTCTATGATTATATCGATAGCCAGGGCGTGCAGATAATTCTCGGGGCCGTGGAAAAGCCTCCAACAGAGTTTGGCTCCATTATGGACCTCTTCAAGGCAGTCCTTGAGCATGAGCAGAAGGTCACGGGATATATAAATACCCTCATGAGCCAGGCAGTTGCCGAGAACGACCACGCCACGCAGGCATTTCTCCAGTGGTTTGTCACTGAGCAGACAGAAGAAGAGAAGAGTTGCCAGGAGATAATAGACAAACTTAAGCTTGCAGGAGACACGGGTCCGGGCATCTTCATGATAGACACGGAGCTTGGCACAAGGGTCTTTACACCGCCTGCGGTATAGTCCTGATTTTTCGTGATGACGCAAGAGATAGAGGCAGTGAGATGAGCCGGCGCGGTATCTTTAACCGCTTAACTGATAATCATATAAATAGAAAGAAGACATGCAGAAAATAATTCTTGACTACCTCAGAGAACACAGCGGCCCCATTGAGTCCGAGGATGACATCATAACGTGGTGGAAGGGGCTTCAGGGGCTTACAGACTCTCTTGACGACCTGACCGAGGCCCTCGAGGTCCTTGAGGATAGCGAGGCCATTGAGAAGGTCATTGCGGAGAAGGAACTCTTTATCTACAGGATAAAAGAGGGGGAGTGATTTGTGGGGCCATTTTTCAAGGCCTCTTCATCAGCATGCCCTGGTATAAGGCTCCACTTCATGGGTATGTCCGCTTAATCAGATGGTAATAATCATCTTGTCTCCATGGTCAAGGCTGGCTCCATAACCATCCCTTGGCGGGCCCGGTAAGAAGGGCTTGCCACACGCCTCTTTTTCGTGCCCCTTGGTAGGCTTGTCAGAAAAGCGTATTTCTGGTAAATTATAAGTCAATATCACTCAGATTGAGGAGGATCTATGAAAAGGACTTTTTTGGCTGTATCGCTCGGCATCTTGCTCATGGCCCCTTTGCCGGCCCTTGCCGCGAAAGGTCAGAGCGCCAAATGGACGGAATCACAGAAACTCAGTTACATCTTCGGCACCAGGATAGGTGAGATAAGCAAGGAAAATGCGGTCCCCGTTGATATGAAGATTCTCAGCAAGGGGATTAATGACGTGGTGAAGAACAAGGACCTCGCCCTTGACAAGGCTGAGATAAGGTCGTCCATGGCCAAGTTCCAGAAGAAACTCATGGCAAAACGCAAGGCCGACCTTGAGGCAAAGAGAGAGGCGAATACCGTAGAAGGGAAGAAGTTCCTTGAGGCAAACAAGAAGAAAAAGGGCGTCAAGGTAACAAAGAGCGGCCTACAGTACAAGGTTATAAAGAAGGGTAATGGCCCGAAACCCACAGTTGAGGACAGGGTGAGGGTGCAGTACCGCGGAACGCTCATTGACGGTACGGAGTTCGATAGTTCCTACAAGCGCAAGAGACCCGCGGAGTTCGCCCTCAAGCAGGTAATAAAGGGCTGGACCGAGGGCCTGCAGCTTATGCCCGAGGGCTCGACCTATGAGTTCTATATTCCGGCTAACCTTGCCTATGGCAAGAACGGCCCGCCGGTCATAGGTCCTAACAAGACCCTTATCTTCGAGGTCACGCTAATGAAGATACTTAAGTAAGGGATTTTTACCCGAGAGTATTAACCTTGTGCCGGGGTGTTTCATTGCTGGAGCGCCCCGGCTTTTTGTGGCAAGTCCAATGAAACTGCCCTCATGGTGTGCGTGCTCAGGGCTATCTCATGCAGAGCCTGTGTAAATATTTTTTCACTATATTTCAGTTGACTGCATTTTTCCATTGACAGTTACAGTGATTTAATGTAATTTTTAAAGGTAAGTTCGTAGTAGGATTTTGTACAGCGGGGCTCTGAACCTTTGATTGCACAAAACCACGAGGACTTAAAAAAAATCTGAGAAAGGAGGTTTTGTGTGATGGCAACGGGTAAAGTAAAATGGTTCAACGAATCAAAGGGCTTTGGCTTTATTGAGCAAGAATCGGGCGAAGATGTCTTTGTCCATTATTCCGCTATCC
>CAYYJQ010000070.1:0-7233 GCA_964472295.1 uncultured Thermodesulfobacteriota bacterium
TCGCCCATCTTGAGCCTGCCGAGCCTGTCCTCGAAGACGACCTTTATGAGGTCTATCTGCTCGGCGAGTTGCTCAAGTATCTTATCAACCGATTCCTTAACCTTCTCATCGGCTGGAATTATCTCGCTCCACCTCTCATTGGGGAGGGCATCAAGGACCTCGCCCGTTATGACGCCGCCCTTTGAGACAAGGGTCTTGCCCTTCGAGTCCTTTACGGCGGAGAGGGACTTGGTTCCAAGGAGAAGGCCGCGAATGGTCTTGTAGGACGACTCCTTTACGATGACTATCTCGTCGTCGCGGTCCTTTATGAGACGGCTCATCTCCATGTCCTCGATGGATTTGCTCCTGTCGTCCTTTTCCACTCCCTTACGGGAGAAGACCTTGGCGTTGATGACAACGCCCTCCACGCCAGGGGGCACGCGGAGCGAGGTATCCTTCACGTCCTCGGCCTTCTCGCCGAATATGGCGCGGAGGAGTTTTTCCTCGGGAGAGAGCTGCGTCTCGCCCTTTGGCGTAATCTTGCCAACGAGTATGTCTCCGGGTCCAACCTCGGCGCCGATGCGCACGATGCCGCTCTCGTCAAGGTCTTTAAGGGCCTCCTCGCCAACATTGGGAATATCGCGCGTTATCTCTTCCTTTCCGAGTTTGATTTCCCGGGCCACCATCTCGAATTCCTCGATATGCACGGAGGTAAATACGTCTTCCTTGAGGAGGCGCTCGCTTAAGAGTATGGCGTCCTCGAAGTTGTATCCTCCCCAGGGCATGAAGGCCACGAGGACGTTCCTCCCAAGGGCCAGTTCGCCCTGGTCTATGGAGGGTCCGTCGGCAAGGACCTGCCCTTCTATGACCTTGTCGCCCTGAAAGACAATGGGCTTCTGGTTAAAGCAGGTGTTCTGGTTGGAGCGCCTGAATTTCGTAAGGTTATAGAGGTCAACGCCGCCGGTCTCGTTCCTCACCACGATTCGCGAGGCGTCCACGTTCACCACTGTGCCCGCGTTTCTTGCAAGTACCGTAAGGCCCGAGTCGCGGGCAACAATGCTCTCCATGCCAGTGCCCACAAGGGGGGCCTCTGTGGAGAGGAGCGGCACGGCCTGACGCTGCATGTTCGAGCCCATGAGGGCGCGGTTGGCGTCGTCGTTCTCAAGAAAGGGCACAAGGGCCGCGGCAACGCTGACGAGCTGGCTTGGAGATACGTCCATGAGGGTCACGTCCTCGGCCCGGGCCATGACGAACTCTCCGGCCTTTCTGGAAGAGACGAACTCGTTTGAGAACCTTCCCTTCTCGTCAACAGGCGCGTTGGCCTGGGCTATTACATGGTCCTCTTCATCGAGGGCCGAGAGGTATATTATGTTGGAGGTAACAACGCCACCGGAGACCTCTCTATAAGGGGTCTCGATGAACCCGAAGTCATTTACACGGGCAAATGTGGAGAGCGAGACGATAAGGCCGATGTTCGGGCCCTCGGGGGTCTCGATGGGGCATATCCTGCCGTAGTGCGTGGCGTGAACGTCACGAACCTCAAAACCCGCCCTCTCGCGCGTTAGGCCTCCCGGCCCAAGGGCCGAGAGCCTCCTCTTGTGTGTTATCTCGGAGAGGGGGTTGGTCTGGTCCATGAACTGGGAGAGCTGGCTGGAGCCGAAAAATTCCTTTATCACGGCGGTAACGGGCTTGGGGTTTATAAGGTCATGGGGCATGAGGGTCTCGAGCTCGCCGAGGCTCATGCGTTCCTTAACGGCCCTCTCCATGCGCAGAAGCCCTATCCTGTACTGGTTCTCAAGGAGCTCGCCCACACTCCTTATTCTGCGGTTTCCAAGGTGGTCAATATCGTCGACCTGGCCAATGCCGTTCTTGAGGCCAACGAGGTAGCGCACCGTGGCGTGTATGTCCTCTTTTCTGAGGGTGGTGACGTCAAGGGGCACGTCAAAGCCCAGTTTGCGGTTGATCTTCAGCCTTCCCACACGCGAGAGGTTGTACCTCGAGGGGTTGAAGAAGAAGGAATCAAGAAAGGTATTGGCAGTCTCCACATTGGGTAGATCGCCAGGCTTCATGCGTTTATATATCTCTACCCTCGCATTGAGGGTCATATTTGTCTCAGGGTCATCGGGGTGCTCTTTTCTGTAGGCCGCCACGGTCTTTGTCTCCTCGGAACCTATCTTGTCGCCAAGGAGGGTCTGACGGAAAAAGGGGCCTATGGCCTCGATGAGGAGGAGTTTGAAGGTGTTGATATTTCTTGACGAAATCTCCTCGATGGCCTCTCTGGAGATGGCCTGGTTGCACTCAAGAAGGACCTCTCCTGTCGAGGGATCCACAACATCCTCGGCCACTATGCGCCCGATGATGTCATCAAGGGCAACGGGGACGCGCGTAATGCCTGCGGCCCTCATCTTCCTAAGAGCGGCCTTCAATATCTTTCGGCCCTTCTTTACAAGGACATCTCCGGTGGAAGGATCCGTAATATCGAGGCTCGCCACCTGTCCGAGTATGTACTCCGGGGAGAAGGACTTGAATATCTCCCTGCCCTCTATGGTTATATCCTCACTGGGATAAAAATCGTTCAAGAGTTCCTCGATAGAGTAGCCAAGGGCCTTGAGGAGTATGGTGACGGGCATCTTCCTGCGCTTGTCTATACGCACGTAGAGGAGGTCCTTCTGGTCGAACTCGAAGTCCAGCCATGAACCATGATATGGTATTACCCTCGCCGTATAGGTAATCTTGCCGCTTGTGGTCTTGTCCTTGGCGGTCTCGAAGAATACGCCGGGAGACCTGTGGAGCTGGCTTACGATGACCCTCTCGGTGCCGTTAATGATAAAGGAGCCCGTATCGGTCATGAGGGGGATTTCGCCAAAGTAGACCTCTTGTTCTTTTATGTCGCGAACGCTCTGCGCCCCGGTCTCTTCGTCACGGTCCCACATGGTAAGACCCACGAGTATCTTTACGGGCGCGGCATAGGTCATGCCCTTCTGAAGACACTCTTCAACAGTGTATTTAGGGTCCTGGAGGGTATACCTTACGAACTCGAGGGAGGCGTTGCCGCTGAAGTCTCTAATGGGGAATGCGCTCTGGAAGACGGCCTGGAGGCCTGTGGTCAGTTTCTCCTCTTCCGTTACGCCGGCCTGAAGAAAACGCTTGAAGGACTCTTTCTGGACCTCGATAAGGTTGGGCATGCGCACCACCTTAGCTATCTTCGAGTAATCCTTCCTCAGGTATTCACCGTTTCTGATATAATGGGTGGCCACTATATGCTACTCCTTATATTAAAAGCCCCCTTCAAGAGGACTTGCCCGAGGGGTTATCCCCGGGCAGGCCCTGAAGGGTATGAGAATGTTCTACTCTGAAGTCCCGCCCGCGGGAGACTTCAGTTCTTAAAAATGGGCGGCGCACCGCCCCGCCGCCGGCAAATCTGAGTTAATCAGCCTTACCTTGGAGGTGACGCCTTATTTTATCTCCACCTCGGCGCCGGCGCCCTCGAGTTGCTCTTTTATCTTATCAGCCTCGTCCTTTGCGACGCCTTCCTTCACGGCCTTGGGAGCGCCCTCGACAAGGTCCTTGGCCTCTTTGAGTCCAAGGCCCGTAACAGCGCGAACCTCCTTGATGACCTTTATCTTCTGTGAGCCAAAGGACTTAAGTATTACGTCGAACTCAGTTTTCTCGGCCTCGGCGGCAGGCGCGGCACCACCTGCCCCGGCGCCAGCGGCGGCAACGGCAACAGGGGCCGCGGCGCTAACGCCGAACTTTTCCTCGAGGTCCTTTACAAGCTCGCTGAGCTCAAGGACGCTCATGTTCTCTATATAGTTGATTACGTCTTCCTTAGTGATACCGGCCATTTTCAGTTCCTCCCAATATATTTAAGATTTTTGAGTAAACTCTTTACTGGTTGTTCTTCTGGTCCGCTATGGCGTTAAGCGTATAGAGGAATTTTCTCTGCACGCCGCCAAGGACAGCCACGAGCCCCGTTGCCGGGGAGTTCAGGCTTCCGAGGAGTTTAGCGAGGAGCACCTCCCTTGAGGGCAGTGTTGCCAGGGCCTTTATATCATCCGTTGAAATGAGGCGTCCGGATACCACCGCGGCCAGGGGCTTAAGTTCCTTGTGCTCTTTCGCGAAGTCCATGAGGGTCTTTGCCGAGAGGGCCGCGTCGCCGAAGCTGAAGGCCAGGGCCACGGGCCTGTCCATGAACTCCTTGAGAGGCTCCTCGTCCCTGCCCTCGATGGCCCGCCTTGCCAGCGTGTTCCTTATGACCTTGAACCCGGTGGAGGCCTCGCGCATGGTCTTCCTGAAACCCGTCATCTCAACGGACTTGATACCCCTGTACTCCGTGATGAAGGTAGCCTCCGAGCGGTCCAGTTTTTCCTGAAGGTCCTTTACGTAATCTTCCTTTTTTTGTCTAAGCAAACTCTTTTTCACCCCTTTCCTTTAGCCAGAGACGGCAAAAAGACGGCCCCGGCATGTACGCAGGGTCACTTTGAAATCAAGTTCTGATCTCGGCAGGATTTTTACGCCGCCCCGCACGGGCCGCCCCTGCTGTCTCTGATCACGAATTAAACTACGTTATTAAAAAACTATCTTACAAGCGTACGCATCTCCGAGGTATCGAGCTTTATGCCTGGCCCCATGGTGGTGGACAGATAGAGGCTCCGGAGATAGACGCCCTTGCTGGCAGAGGGTTTGGCCTTTACCACGGCCTCCATGAGCGTAAGGAGGTTTTCCCTGAGTTTGTCCTTTCCAAAGGAGACCTTTCCTATGGGCACGTGGATATTACCGGCCTTGTCAACGCGGAACTCTACCTTTCCTGCCTTCAGGTCCCTGACAGCCTTTGCCACGTCAAAGGTTACTGTCCCGAGTTTTGGGTTTGGCATGAGTCCTCGTGGGCCGAGTATCTTGCCGAGTTTTCCAACTGAGCCCATCATGTCAGGGGTTGCCACGGTGGCGTCAAAGTCGAGCCATCCGCCGCGGACCTTCTCCACCATCTCCTCGCCGCCGACAAAGTCGGCGCCGGCTTCAGCGGCCTCGGCCTCTTTTTCGCCCCTTGCGAATACAAGGACGCGCGTCTTCCTGCCCGTTCCGTTTGGAAGGACCACTGAGCCCCGCACCATCTGTTCCGGGTGCTTGGGGTTTACCCCGAGCCTTCCCGAGATGTCAACGGTCTCGTCAAACCTTGCCGTAGCCGTCTCCGCCGCGAGTTCGAGTCCCTCGCCAATGGTGTAGGCCTTTGTTTTTTCTATCTTTTCTTTTGCCGCGATATATCTCTTGCCCTTATTCATATTCTCTTCAACCCTCCACCGTGATACCCATGCTCTTTGCCGTGCCAGTTATATTGGAGACAGCGGCCTCAAGCGTGGAGGCGGTGAGATCCGGTGTCTTAAGCCGCGCTATCTCTTCCACCTGTTTTCTTGTAACCTTTCCGACCTTTGTCTTATTGGGCTCCTTGGAGCCCTTCTCAAGGCCAGCGGCCTTGAGGAGCAGGACCGCCGCAGGCGGCGTCTTTGTTATAAAGGAGAAACTCCTGTCCGCGTAGACGGTAATGACCACTGGTATTACCATGCCGGCGTCGTTCTGGGTCTTTGCGTTAAAGGCCTTGCAAAAATCCATGATATTCACGCCGTGCTGACCAAGGGCCGGGCCCACAGGAGGGGCGGGGTTGGCCTTTCCGGCGGGTATCTGCAGTTTTATCTGACCTATTATCTTCTTTGCCATTGTCTAAAGGACCTCTCTCATATAATGGAATTTACAGTAATAATATGGCGGCTCAGGTCTTTTCCACCTGCCCGAAGTCAAGTTCCACGGGCGTGGGCCTTCCGAATATGCTCACCATGACGGAGAGTTTGCCCTTGTTGGGCTTGACGTTCTCCACTATGCCGTTGAAGTTTGTAAAGGGGCCGTCTATGACCCTCACGCTCTCGCCTTCCTCGAAGAGGACCTTTGGCTTGGGCCTCGTGGCCCCCTCTTCTATCTGACGTGTAATCCTCTCGACCTCTTCATCGGGCACGGCAGGGGGTGCGGCGTCCTTGCCGCCCACAAAGCCCGTTACCTTGGATATGCCCTTTACAATGTGCCAAGTCTCGTCGTTGTACTCCATGTTTATGAGGATGTAACTGGGAAAGAACTTCCTCGACGAGGTCTTCTTGACACCCTTGACCATGTCCACAACCTTCTCCATGGGCACGAGTATCTCGCCAAAGAGGTGTTCCTTGTGTTTTGCCTTGATGGTCTCCTCAAGGGCGGCCTTTACCTTGTTCTCATAGCCGGAGTATGTATGTACCACGTACCACTTTTTCGCCATAAAATGCCTCGTTATCACTTCATTATAAGGCCGATTATCTTCGCAAGCCCCATATCCACTATGCCCATGAAGACGGCCAGCAGGGCCGTTACCACCATAACCACCCATGTGGAGTTCATGGTCTGTTGCTTTGAGGGCCAGGTTACCTTTTTGAGTTCCTGCCTTGCCTCGGAGAAGAACTGTTTTGCCTTGCCTATGCTTATCATTATCCTTGATACACCCTTATGCGAGGTTCACTGCAATGTACGCCTGATGGCACGGCGCCTTTATTAAAAACCCCTTTCCTGAAGACGGGTCTTCAAGGGGTCACGTTCTGGCAGGCCAGGAGGGATTCGAACCCCCAACATGCGGTTTTGGAGACCGCCGCTCTGCCGTTAGAGCTACTGGCCTTTAGGTATTGCCACGAAACCTTGTCTGAAGTTCATATATCTCCACGCCAGCCCCCTGAGAGGAAGCACCGCGCCAACTACGCATTGAATAAAGTAAGTCCCACCATGGGCCAGGCCAGGGGAGAAATTCACTCATCAAGAGGAGCGCACAGCGCGGGCCGCTAAGATATTATTTAGTCTCCCTGTGAGGCGTATGCTTGCGGCAAAACTTACAGAATTTTTTAATCTCAAGCCTCTCGGGTGTGGTCTTCTTGTTCTTTGTCGTGGAATAATTCCTGCGCTTGCACTCTGTGCAGGCAAGTGTGATTATGTTGCGCATTGTCTTCCCTTTTTATAAGTCTATTAAAAAAGCCCGCACCGCGGTCCGTTCTCTGCCGCGCCAAAAGCGCGGGGCCGCGGTGAAGTTTATAAGTTGTGCCAACCTGACCTGTATGCCCCCTGACCCGTATGCCCCTCTGACCTGTAGAGATATGCCACCACCTATGGCCCCCTGACCTTAGATAGGCCCCAACCCCCTTTTAGCCCCCCAACTTATCCCCTCTACTCGCCCCCATTGCCCATCCCCCC
>CAYYJQ010000071.1:0-1295 GCA_964472295.1 uncultured Thermodesulfobacteriota bacterium
CTTTCGGGTTTAATGATTTCGATATATACCTCAGCACAAGGCCCGAAAAATACGTGGGAGACCTTGGCGACTGGGCCTCTGCCGAGGCCGCCCTTGCGGGCGCCATGACAGCCCTTGGGCTTGAGTATACCGTTGACCCCGGAGAGGGTGTCTTTTACGGTCCAAAGATAGATATTAAGATAAAGGACGTGCTCGGAAGGAGCTGGCAGTGCTCCACCCTTCAGGTGGACTTCAACCTTCCAGAGCGCTTTGACGTTACCTTCAGGGATAGTACTGGAGAAGAAAAACGTCCCATCATGCTCCATCGCGCCCTCATGGGCTCTCTTGAGAGGTTCATGGGGTGCCTTGTGGAACACTACGGAGGGGCCTTTCCAGTATGGCTCGCGCCTCTGCAGGTGCGTGTCCTTACAGTTACCGAGCGTAACGCCGCCTATGGAGAACGTGTCCTCACTGCCCTTAAGGATGCCGGCATACGCGCCGAACTCGATGACAGGAGCGAGAAACTGGGCTTCAAGATTCGTGAGGGCGAGGTTCAGAAGATACCCTATCTCCTCGTACTTGGAGACAGGGAAGAAGAAGAGGAAAAGGTCACGCCAAGGGCAAAGGCAAAGGGCGTGCTTGAGACCATGAGCCTCAATGGCTTCATGGAGATGGTCATTGAAGAAAATAAACCGCGAGGGGGTGAGCCTCTATAGCAAGGGACAGGACACGCACTAACAGCCAGATTAAGGTGCCACAGGTAAGGGTTGTGGACTCGGAGGGTAACCAGCTTGGCATAATGGCCACCACCGAGGCATTGAATATTGCCGGAGACTCCGGACTTGACCTTGTTGAGGTCGCTCCGCAGGCAAAGCCGCCTGTATGCCGCATTATGGACTACGGCAAGTACAAGTACCAGATGAGCAAGCGGGCCAGAGAGGCGCGCAAGAAACAGACCATTATCAACATAAAAGAAATCAAGCTCCGGCCAAAGACCGATGAGCACGATTTTCTCTTCAAGGAACGTAACGCCAGAAAATTCCTTGAGTCCGGCGACAGGGTCAGGTTCTTCGTCTTTTTCAGGGGCAGGGAAATAGTCCATAAGACAATCGGCGAGAAGATGCTCAACCGCCTTGCCGAGGACCTGAAAGAAGTGGGCAACGTTGAGGCACTGCCGCGCATGGAAGGCCGGAAAATGACCATGCTCCTTGCCCCTGTTCAGATTAAAGAAAAAAAATAGGGGCCAAGAGGGCCAAGGGGGCCAGGGGGGCGCGAAGGTGACAGGGGGCAATAGGGGTGACATGAGCCAGGGGGGC
>CAYYJQ010000071.1:1395-6750 GCA_964472295.1 uncultured Thermodesulfobacteriota bacterium
GCCAGGGGGGCACAAAGGGTAACAGGTGGGAAGTTGCGTCTTACGTCACTCCCTAATAAACTTGGTATATTAATATGTTGCTCTCATTTAATGAGAGAGGACATTAATTTTTTTTGATTTCGAGGAGGACAGGATGCCGAAACTTAAGACAAACCGCGGGGCTGCGAAGAGGTTCAAACTTACGGCCTCAGGAAAGGTAAAACGCAAGAAATCCGGGCTGAGACATATACTTACCTCAAAGTCCAATGCCACAAAGAGGAATCTCAGAAAGGCCGGACTCGTGGCCAAGGAAGACACAAGGGCTGTTAAGAGGATGCTCTCCTGCGGTTAAGACCGTGAAGGAATCTATCCTTTTTCTGCTTTAACATTTTTATATACAAAAGTAATCTTCAAGGAGTTGTAAGATGCCAAGGGTAAAGAGAAGTCTTAACGCGAAGAAGAAAAGGCGCAAGGTTCTGAAGGCCGCCAAGGGCTACAGGGGCGGCAATGGCAACCTCTACCGTATCGCCACGGAGGCCGTGGAAAGGGGCCTTGCCTATGCGTACCGTGACAGGAGAAACAAGAAGAGGGTAATGAGGCGTCTTTGGATTTCGAGGATAAACGCCGCGGCCCGCCTCAATGGCATTTCCTACTCAAGGCTCATGAACGGCCTTTCCGTTACTGGCTCGGGCCTTGATAGAAAGATACTTGCCGATATAGCCGTAAGAGACCCCGAGGCCTTTGCCCGTATAGTCGAGTCCGCCCGCGCGGCGCTTGCCTCTTAAAGGCTATGCTATACGGCCAGGCCTGTACTTGAAAAATAAACGTCTGAAACCATGAGCCGCTTCTCCTGAAGCGGCCTCTTGTTTCCTCTTATGATGGAAAAACTCCAGCGCATACGCACCGAAGCCCTCGCTGCCCTCAAGCAAGCCGCTACGCCCGAGGAGATTGACTCGGTACGCGTAAGGTTCCTTGGCCGAAAGGGCGAGGTCTCATCTCTCCTCAAGGGCCTTGGCAAACTCGACCCCTCTAAAAGGCGCGAGGCCGGTAAAGAGATAAACACCCTGAAGTCCCTTCTCGATGAGCGCATAACCGAGCGCCTCGCCGAGATTCAGAAGACCCTCGTCGATGAACGGCTTTGTGAGGAACGACTCGATATAACCCTTCCTGGCCGAAGGTCTGCCACCGGCGCCCTTCACCCCATCACCACCATCATGACCGAGGTTGAGGACATCTTCACAGACCTTGGTTTCTCCATAGCCGAGGGGCCGGAACTTGAACTTGATTATTACAACTTCGAGGCCCTTAACATTCCGCGCGACCATCCGGCACGCGACATGCAGGACACATTCTATATATCCAACGACATGCTACTTCGCACCCATACCTCGCCAGTGCAGGTCCGCGTCATGGAGGCCGGCAGTCCGCCGCTTCGCGTCATCGCCCCTGGCACGGTCTACCGCCGCGATTCCGACGTAACGCACACACCCATGTTTCACCAGGTCGAGGGCTTCATGGTGGGCGATGGCGTTACCTTCAGTAACTTGAAGGCAGTTCTTACACATTTTTTGCAAACCCTCTTTGGTAAAGACGTTTCAGTGCGTTTTCGCCCCAGTTTTTTCCCCTTTACAGAACCCAGCGCCGAGGTTGATATTCAGTGCGTCATCTGCGGCGGCACGGGCACGGACTGCCGTGTCTGCAAGGGCACGGGATGGCTCGAAATCCTCGGCTCAGGCATGATACATCCCCGTGTCTTCAGGTCCGTGGGCTATGACCCCGAGAAGGTCTCTGGCTTTGCATTTGGTCTTGGCATAGAGAGGATCGCCATGCTGAAGTTCGGTATTGACGACATAAGGCTCTTTTTTGAAAACGACCTTCGCTTCATAAACCAGTTCTAATAGCAACTTGCCCACAGGCCCCTTGCTATCTGATTGAGGTTATTACGTCATGCTCTATAGTTACAACTGGCTTGGTGAATATCTTGAGAACATCCCCGCCCCCGGGGAACTCTCGCGCCTCCTTACCATGGCTGGTGTCGAGGTAGAGGCCCTCCATGAGAGAGGCTCGGACTTTAAGGGAGTCGTCACGGCGAGGATAATCTCAAGAGAACCTCACCCAAATGCCGACAGGCTGAGCCTCTGCGCCGTGACAACGGGCAGTGATGAACACCAGATTGTATGCGGCGCCGCGAACATGAAAGCAGGAGACGCCGTGGCCCTGGCGCTTCCCGGTGCGGTCCTTCCAGGCGGGTTCAAGATAAAAAAATCAAAGATACGGGGTGTGGTATCAGGCGGCATGATGTGCTCTGGCGCTGAACTCGGCCTTGAGGAAAAGTCAGAGGGTATACTTATTCTTCCGCCTGACACGCCCCTTGGAGTGGACATAAAAGAGGCCCTCGGCCTTGGGGACGTTATCTTTGATATTTCCGTTACACCAAACAGGGGAGACGTTCTCAGCATCAAAGGCCTTGCCCGCGAGATAGCCGCCATCACTGGCACGGGCTTTATCCTCGAAGAAGAGGATGAGGGCGAAGAGACCCTTCCGGCAAAGAACGTCATAGACATTGCCGTTGAGGACGGCACGCCATGCCCGAGGTACACGGCCATGGTCATTGAGGGCATAAAGGTAGGGCCATCGCCTGATTTTATCGCCTCGCGCCTCATAGCCCACGGAATGAGGCCTGTTAATAATATCGTTGATATTACCAATTACATACTCCTTGACCTTGGCCAGCCCATGCACGCCTTTGACCTTGCCAGAATCAAGGACAGGACCATAAGGATAAGGCCCGATAAAAAGGGAGAGACCCTCAGGACCATAGACGGGACTGAATTAGAGTTTGAGGGCGCGTCGGCCATTGTCATCAGCGATGGAGAGGGACCCGTCGCCGTGGGCGGAATAATGGGCGGAGAGGCCTCGGCTGTAACGGAAGAGACTACGCGCGTGCTCCTTGAGTCGGCCTTTTTCGACCCCTCGGCCATAAGACGCTCCTCAAAGACCCTTGGGCTCTCGTCAGAATCGTCATACAGGTTCGAGCGCGGCGTGGACATAGACAACGTAAGGGTGGCCCTTGTAAAGGCCGCGGCCATGATCCTCGATGTTGCGGGAGGCAGAGCCACTGGCGGCGTTATAGATATATACCCTGAGAAATTCAGCCCCCCTGACCTTGAGTTCAGCCTCGAGAAGGCCTCATCAGCCCTTGGCGTTGAGCTTGATAAAGACGATATTGTGAAGAAGTTCACCCATCTTGGCATTGACGTAAGAGAGACCGGCGAGAAAGGCGTCCAACTCATCTGCTCGCCTCCTTCCTACAGGACAGACATTACCGCTACGGTGGACCTCCTTGAGGAGGCGGCAAGGCTTACTGGTTATGATCTCATACCCGCGAACATGCCCCTTGTCCCTCTCGGCTCCGCCACTGCCCCGGAGTCTATTATCCTCAAGAAAAAGGTAAAGAATGTCCTCGCCTCTCTCGGCCTTACAGAGGTGGTAAACTACAGTTTTGTCTCCGAGGACATCTTCTCCATCTTTGGCGGGACCAACGGCGGCGTGGCCATCCTCAACCCCTTGAGCGAGGACCACGGCGTCATGCGCGGCTCACTCATACCCGGTCTCCTTAAGAACCTCGAGTTCAACCTCGCAAGAGACGCCTCTTCGGTTCGCATCTTTGAACTCGCCCCTGTCTTTCATAGCGGCCTTAACGGTCCTATCGAGCGCTGGAAGGCCGCGGGACTCATGCACGGGGAGCGTGGCCCAATTGCGTGGAACCAGGACTCAGAAGAGATAGACTTCTTTGACGTAAAGGGCGTCCTTGAAGCGCTTCTCGAAAAACTCTCCATCAACGCCGAGCCAGTGATAACCGCCTACAACGGACCGGACAGGGGATTTTTTCACCCCGGTAGAAACGCCCTTATGACCCTTGGGGGAAAGCCCCTTGCCGTCCTTGGCGAGGTGCACCCAGAGGTTGCCGCTTCCCTCGGCCTTGGCGGCAGGATATATGTCTTTGAACTCGATATGGAGACACTCGCGGCCTCGCTAAAGGGCATTCCCGCCTTTTCGCCCCTGCCGAAATTTCCCGCCTCCTGCCGCGATCTGGCCCTTATTGTGGACAAGGACCTCTCCTATGGGGAAATTATCACTGAAATTAACAAAATTAATACAAAACTTATTGAAAAGATTGACCTCTTTGATGTATACTATGGTAAACACATACCCAAGGGTTCCAAGAGCCTGGCCTTCAGAATAAGGTACCGTAGCCCCTTTAAGACACTCACACAGGGCGAGGTGGAGAAGGCGCATTCAAGGCTTGTAAAGGGGCTGACTGAGAAGTTCCATGCTTCAGTTAGAGGCTCTGACCAAAGGGGGACGAGTAAAGGACAGGGGGATAAAGGGGATTAGAGGCTGGTCGCGAATAAATGTATTGTCGTGGCCAGGGATATTGGCACAGTGCTCTTAGGGATAGAGAGGTTGGGATCGGCAGAAGGGGATAACTCAATCACTCAGAGAGGATATTTTCCATGACAAAGGCTGATATTGTAGAGAGAATTTACGAGAGGGTAGGTTACTCAAAGAAAGACGTCGCAAACGTGGTTGAAGAGATATTCGCAAGTATCAAGGACGCCCTTGAGCGTGGCGACAAGGTCAAGATCTCGGGTTTTGGAAATTTTAACGTAAGGCATAAAAGGGCCAGAAGGGGACGGAATCCGCAGACAGGTGAGGATATTACTATTGAGGAGAGAAGAGTAATGACCTTCAAGGCCAGTCAGATTCTTAAAAAACATATAAACGCAGGGGGCGTATAGATTCAACTTTATCATAAATTACAGTAACTCCGGGCAAGCACATGGTATTTGGAGGACATATGGAAAAGATACCGGATAAGCTATACTTCAAAATTGGAGAAGTGGCGAAGATTACCAATGTGAGACCTTATGTGTTGAGGTACTGGGAGTCGGAATTCAGCCTTATAAAACCTAAGAAGTCGTTATCAAAACAGAGAATTTACAGCCGCAGGGACCTTGAGCATATTCTTCGCATAAAGCGGCTCTTGCACAATGAGCGTTATACGCTTGAGGGGGCAAAGAAGAAACTCAGGGAAGTGGACACGGAAAAAGATACTCAGATAAAGTTTGCCTTTCCTGACCAGTCCAAGAAGACAAATCTTCTCAAGATAAAAAAAGAACTCAAGGAAATAAAAAAAATTCTCTCCAGTTGAGAGCCTTTCTCACCAGCGGTCCTGACCTGAAGTCTACAGGACAGGAAGTTCTTTATAATAAAGAAGCGTGGCTTACGTGTTAGAAGCCCACAGAGCCATGAAGTCCTTAAACCATACCGGGGCGTAGCGCAGTCTGGTAGCGCACTTGCATGGGGTGCAAG
>CAYYJQ010000072.1:0-3937 GCA_964472295.1 uncultured Thermodesulfobacteriota bacterium
CCAGTAACCCTCTCGGCTTTATCCATCCCAAACAAACGACATGTGTTCACAGTAGTACAGTGGGAGGAAATGCCCTACCAGTTCTCACCGAGGATCTCGAAGTGGGCCCTCGGGTGAAGACAGGCCGGACAGGTCTCAGGGGGTTCGGGACCCTCGTGCAGATAGCCGCAGTTCCGGCACCGCCAGACCACGGTTCCGTCCCGCCTGAAGACGAGGTCATACTCCACATTCCTGGCAAGGTCGAGGTAACGCTTCTCGTGCTGACGCTCGGCCACCACAATGGCCTCGAACATCTTCGCTATGTCCTCAAAGCCCTCCTCGCGGGCCGTCTTCGCAAAGGATGGATATAGTTCCGTCCACTCAAGCCTCTCCCCCGCAGCCCCGGCCTTGAGGTTATCAAGGGTGCTGCCTATGACTCCAAAGGGATAAGAGGCACTGACCTCCATGTCGCCGCCGTCCATGAACTTGAACATGCGCTTTGCGTGCTCCTTCTCCTGATTGGCCGTCTCCAGGAAAATATCCGCTATCTGCACAAAGCCCTCCTTGCGGGCCTTGCCCGCGAAGTAGGTATAACGGTTACGCGCCTGCGATTCTCCGGCAAAGGCGGCCATAAGGTTCTTCGCTGTCCTGCTATCTCTTAGTTCCATGAAAAAAACCTCCTTGATTGATATGAAAAGAAGAAAAATTCACGCTTTTTTTTCGGTAAAAAAAGTTTTTTGATTGTGCGGCAATGTGCTCTGGACTTTTGGGACACAACGCATAATAGGTACGCCCTGCAAGGAAGAAACCACGGCAAAGAAAACCACTGCCAGCGGCCTCTGGCCGCTGGGCGAGTTGCCCGCCCTTTTCCTCCTGCGTCAGGGCAGGACCGGGTAGGTGAACCTGGGCATCTCTCCCGTAAGGGTCTTCAGGAACTCCACTATGTCGTCGGCGTCCCTGTCTCCTGTCTCGCTGCCGAGCATCTTTCTGCTCATTATCTTAACAGCATCGCGAAGTTTCCATACAGAGCCATTATTGAAGTATGGATAGGTAAGGGCGACATTACGAAGCGTCTGCACCCTGAACTTGTACTTGTCCTCTTCCTTCTTGGTTACCATATATCTTCCAAGGTCTGTAGACCCCGGGACCTGTATGCGCTGAAAACTGCTGTTGGTGAAGATGGGGCCATTATGACAGGCAATGCAGCCCTTGCTCTGAAAGAGTTCCCAGCCTCGCCTGGCGCGCTCTGATATGGCCCCTTTGTCGCCTGCGAGAAAGCGGTCAAAGGGCGAGTTCAAAGTTATGAGTGTCCGTTCAAAGGCGGCTATCGCCTTTGCTATGTTCCCGGGCGTTACGGGTTCGGGCCTCACGCCAAAGACCTCTTTAAAGAGGGCGCGGTAGCGGGGAATGGATTTTAGACGCTTCACCACGTTCTCAAGCCTCTCGTTCATCTCCACCGAAGCCTGTATGGGCCCGAGGGCCTGCTCCTCAAGCGTTGCGGCGCGGCCGTCCCAGAACTGGTTCTTTAAAAACGCCGAGTTCAGCACAGTGGGCGTATTGCGAGGGCCCACCTGATGATTATGCCCAAGGGCCCGCGAAACCCTGTCTGTAAAGGCGAATGAAGGGTTGTGGCATGAGGCGCAGCTTATGACCCCGCTCGAAGAGAGGCGCGGGTCGAAAAAAAGCATCTTACCAAGTTCTACCTTGGCCGGGGTCATGGAGTTATCCGCCGGGATGGGAGGAACAGATGGAATGGGCTCGGTGGCGCGGGAAAGGCTTGCAAGAAAAAAACTGGTTGCAACGACGAAGATAAGGATGGATTTACGGACCATGGTCTTCTCCTTTCATAATGAGGAGTGGAGTATAAAGGGGTCGCCCGGGCGTCCTCAAAAAAAGGTCTTAACCTCCCTTATCAGCCCTCGTGAATAACGAGCCTCCCTCGCCGACTTTCTTCAACGCAGATATTGGTAGTTTACCCCTGGCCAGGGACAAAAGCAAGCATGCCCTCTTACATGCCCCTGCCTGCGAATAGCACAATCCCACGCCGCTCTGCCCCTGTCACGTGGGAAGCCCCCTCCAGTCCTCCCCGGCGCCTTCCACAATAAACTCAAAACCAGAGCGTATTGTTCAAAAGTCACAGAAAAGACCGGTCATTAAATGTATATTTTTATTCAGGGTGGCCTTTACCTCAACTCCCACCACCCTCCACTCAAGACGCCCCAATGCTTCGAGACGCCAAAATTCTCCCTGGAAAAACTCATATAGTCCGAGAGGACCAACACATACTGAAAGGCAGGTAAGAGACATGAGTAAATTTGCCTATGTAATCATCGCCATACTTGGACTCATAATCATCTGGGCCGTCAGCGCCTATAACGGCCTTGTAAGGCTCAGAAACCAGGTGAAGAACGCCTGGCGCCAGATAGACGTGCAACTTAAGCGCCGGCACGACCTCATACCCAACCTCGTTAAGACCGTAAAGGGTGCCATGGAGTTCGAGAGAGATACCCTTGAGAAGGTCATGGAGGCCAGAAGCAGGGCCCTCGGGGCCAGCGGAATGCCCGAGAGGGCTGTGGCAGAGAACATGCTCACAGCGGCCCTTGGCAAACTCCTCGCCATTGTAGAGAACTACCCTGAACTCAAGAGCAATGAGAACGTGCTCCAACTCCAAGAAGAACTCACCTCAACTGAGAACCGCATTGGTTTTGCCCGTCAGTTCTATAACGATATTGTGACTCAGTTCAATACCCGCAGGGAAGTCTTCCCCACGAGTATTATCGCCGGCGCCCTTGGCTTCAAAAAGGCCGATTATTTTCAGGCCGAAGAAGCGGCAAAGGCCGTTCCCCAGGTAGACCTCAGCCTTGGCTTAAAAGATGGCCCGGCGCCGCGATAGGCGGCCTGTAAGGGGCCTCTCACAACGAGCATAATAATACAATGAACGACTTCTACTCTCAGAAGAGAAGGAACCGTAACGTGACGGTCCTGCTCATGGCGGCCTTTTTCGCCCTCCTCATCCTCTTGGGCCTTGCCGTTGACCTATACTCCTATGGCTCCATCGAGGCCTTTGGCTTTCCCGTGGCCACTACGGCTTCCCTTGCCCTTGCCTCCATCAACTCCGCTGGCGCATATTTTTACGGCGACGCCATTCTCATGAAGTCTCTAAGAGCAGTGCCCCTTGATATTGAGAACCCCTCGCACAGGAAGCTCCATAATATTGTAACAGAGATGGCCCTTGCCTCCGGGCTTCCCATGCCGAGGATTTTCATCATTCCAGACCCCTCGCCCAATGCCTTTGCCACGGGCAGAAACGCGCGAAAGGCGTCCATAGTAGTGACGGAGGGTCTCCTCAATATAATGAACCGCGAGGAACTTCAGGGCGTAATCGGCCACGAGATGGGACACATCAAGAACCTCGACATTCTCACCATGACAGTCGTTGCCGTACTCGTGGGCACGGTGGCCATTCTCTCTGACTGGGCCATAAGGACCTGGAGGTACGGGGGCATGAGAGGGCGCAGGCGGGGCAAGGGCCTTGGCGCAATTGTCATCATAATCATCGCCCTCTTTATCATCATCTCCCCCCTTGTCTCAAGGATAATAGCAATGGCCGTCTCAAGGGGCAGGGAGTACCAGGCCGACGCGAGTTCAGCGGAGTTTACACGAAATCCCCTGGCCCTCGCAAGCGCCCTTGAGAAGATTGGCCAGGCCACGTCGCCTCTCAAGACGGCCCACAGGGGCACTGCCCATCTATTCATATGCGACCCAATGAAGAGAAGGCTCAACGAGAAGAAAGGCGGCCTCGCCAACCTCCTCTCCACACACCCGCCCCTTGAGAGCAGGGTAAGAAGACTCCGTAAGATGGCCTATGCGTGGACTACAGACGAGGCCCCGGAGAGGGTAGCGGAACCGGCCCAAGGGCTTGCCGGGGTATGAATCCTTGTTGCGCCCAAAATAGCGT
>CAYYJQ010000072.1:4037-6480 GCA_964472295.1 uncultured Thermodesulfobacteriota bacterium
GGCAGGTGCCCGGTCTGTTCAGGGGTCTTGAAGATATTCAAGGACCCTGCCCTTTCCCCTGACCTCTGCATAAAAAAATGCCCCAAATGTTCAGGACTCTGGCTTAACAGGGGGGAACTTACAAAGTACACGGCCCAGAGGGCCTCTTTCAGGGGCGCAAACAAAAGGACTGGACCACGCCCTGCCCCTGTAACCCTTAAAGGCCTCCAGAAGGCCCTTGACACAAGCACAGTCTCGAATCCAGAATCCCTTTCCCTTCAAGACACCCCCCCAATCACACCAGAAGAGGTCGCCAAGGACCTTGCCCCCGTAATACTCCGCCTCCTCATAAGACTCATCTTCAAGGTTTAACCCCCTCCTTGACAAAATGGCTCTTTAGGGCTTCAGTTAAGATACGCAATTACTAATACCGCCCGTAGCACGGAGGCGGGCGGGGCAAGGCCTCTCCATTATATTCCTTGGATGGGGCATGTGGCGGCTTTGCGCCTCTGTGACCGGAGTCATAAAAATAGACGGGAACATATGAGCCGGATCTCAAGGGAAGAAGGCTTCGGCGTGGTATTGATAGTTCTTCACTGGACCATGGCCGCCCTCATAATCACACTGTTTTTCATGGGACGCTACATGACGGGACTTGAGTACACCCACCCCTTGTACCACAGGGTCCCGGACCTCCATAAAGGCCTTGGTCTGCTCGTAATGGGTCTCCTTGTCCTTCGGACCATCTGGGCGATCATGATAGGAAGGCCCGCGCCGCTACCCATGACAGCCTGGGAGCGGACACTGGCCATGGTGGTTCAAAAATCCTTTTATTTTATCCTCTTCGGCATTACCATAAGCGGGTATCTTATCCCAACGGCAAGGGGAAGGGGCATTGAGTTATTTGGCTGGTTTACGGTCCCCGCTCTTTTTACAGGCCTTCCGCATCAAGAGGACATGGCAGGGGACCTGCATTACCTCTTGGCACATCTCCTTATGCTTGTTCTGGCCCTTCATACCATGGGAGCGCTCAAGCACCACTTTCTGGATAGAGATGATACGCTCTTGAGGATGCTCGGAATGAGAAAGAAGAAAAAAGGAGGTCTTGCATGAAGACGGAGAAGAGGCTTTTTTCGTTACTCCTGTTGCTCATCATGATGGCAACGGGCACACTGACAACCGCCGGCAGTACCAGGGCCGCAAGTTACGTCATTGACTCCAAGAACGCACACGCCTTTATCCAGTTCCGTGTCTCCCACCTTGGCTTCAGTTACGTGCTCGGGCGCTTCAACCGTTTTGAGGGGACCTTTACCTATGACGAAAACCACCCATCAGCGTCGAAGGTGCGTGTTACGGTGGACGTATCGAGCGTGGACACGAACAACGCGGAGCGTGACAAGCACTTAAGGAGCAAAAAATTTCTCGACGTTAAAGACTTCCCCGAGGCCATATTCAAGAGCACTTCCTACGAGCCCACTGGCAAGGGCACGGCGCTCCTCAGGGGAAGATTCACGCTCCACGGCGTGACAAGGCCCATAGTCATAGAGGTCAAGGAACTCGGCCATGGCAAGGACCCATGGGGCGGGTATCGCCGGGGCTTTGAGGGGACGGTGAGGCTCAGGCTCAAGGACTATGACATACCCACAAGCCTCGGCCCAACGGCAAAGTCTGTGGACCTCTTTCTCTCCATCGAGGGCATCAGGCAGAAGTAGGGCGCGCAGGGCCTTGCCGCGTACAGGGGCTCCTTATGAGGGAAAACTCCAATGGATAAAAAAGACGTAAAGGCCAGGGCCGGGAAAACTCTCCCAAGGAGTCCCTTTCCCCCTTTTCTCGCCCCGCTTCTCGACAACCCTTTAAGAAGGCTCGTCATAAATAGAGAGAAGTTCCTGAGGAACATGGGGGTAAGAGAAGGTCACGTTGTCCTTGAGGTGGGTTGCGGGCCGGGGTTTTTCACCGAGGTCCTCTCAAGGATCGTGGCCGAGAAGGGCGTGGTCTTTGCGCAGGACGTGGAAGAGGCCATGATTGGGAGGGTGGAGGAGAAGGTCAGCCGCCTTGGGCTTGGGAATGTTAGGCCCCTCCTATGCGATTCACGGGAGTTGGAACTGCCGGACATGTCCTGCGACGCCGTCCTCTGCCTGAACGTCATAGAGGAGATTTATAAAGAAGGGGCCCTCGAAGAAAGCGTCAGGGAGATAATCAGGGTCTTGAAAACCCCTGGACTTATTGTTATAAGAGAACACCGCCCCGGAGGAACGGCCCGCATGGTGAGAGAGTGCGAGGGGCTCCTCGAAAGGGCCGGCCTTAAGAAGGACTTGGAGGGGCATTCCCTTTTTTCATACTTTTCAAGGCTTATAAGGAAAGTCTGATTAATTCAGACTTTCCAGCAACACATGGATGTGTTGCCATTTTCTATAACTGTAAGTTATTGAAAATGTGAGAAAAAGAAAAACCGCGCTTTTTCTTT
>CAYYJQ010000073.1:0-6358 GCA_964472295.1 uncultured Thermodesulfobacteriota bacterium
CTGTAGAGGACTTTCACCTCCGAGTGGGTGCGCCCTGCCGGGCGCACAACCAATAGGGAAAGTCTGATTAATTCAGACTTTCCTGCAACACAGGGATGTGTTGCCATTTTCTATAACTGTAAGTTATTGAAAATGTGAGAAAAAGAAAAACCGCGCTTTTTCTTTTTCGTCTCTGAATAATTCAGGGACGAATTATTCAGAGGTTCCATAGTTATGAGAGATATTTAAAGTTAAGGTCCTTGAGGAAGGCCCCGTTCTGCCCGCGCGCAAGGTCAAGGAAGGCCTTCACGACACCAGGGTCGAACTGCCTGCCAGAGCACTTCTTGAGCTCGTCAAATATCACGTTCATGGGCCTGCCCTTTCGATATGGCCTGTCCGAGGCCATGGCGTCCACGGTATCGGCAACAGAGAGTATTCGCGCCTCAAGGGGTATCTCCTCGCCCTTGAGCCCCTCGGGGTAGCCTCTTCCGTCATAGTACTCATGGTGATACTTGACTATGGGGATAATATGTTCGAGTTGCCTGATGTTTGAGAGTATCTCGGCCCCCTTGAGGGGGTGCTTCTGCAACTGCTTTGTCTCCTCGGGCGTGAGTTTTCCGGGTTTATTCAATATGTCCTCATAGGTCCCTATCTTCCCTATGTCGTGAAGGAGCCCGCCTATCTCAAAGTCCTTGAGCCTCTCGTCGCTGAGGCCGAACTTCTTGGCGAGCCTCAGGGCAAGGGCCGTAACCCTCTCGGAATGGCCCCTTGTCCATGGGCTCTTGGCGTCAATGGTATCGGAAAGTGTCTTTATAGTAGAAAGAAGGAGACTCTCAAGGTCTGTTACAAGACGCGAGTTCTCAAGGGCCACGACTATCTGAGAGGACAGTTTCTCAAGGGTGGATAGGTCCGCGGGGCCAAAGGCCGCAGGGCGCCTCGATGAGAGATTCAGGACGCCCGTTATCTCAGATTTCACTATAAGGGGCACTCGGATATGAGAGATATACCCTGCCTCAAGGAGCCGCTTCTCAAAGGGACGTAGCCGGTCCACCTTGCCAAGGTCGTATATGTACTGCGGCCTCATGGTCTCAAGCACCTCAATGGTGCTCGTCTCATTAAAGGGCACGAACTCCAGTTCATCGCCCCCCTCTCCGCGGAACCCCGCGGCATAGACAAAGCCGCCCTTCTGCCTGTCAACGAGCCTTACGGTACACCTGTCGCAGGGCACAACCCTGCCTATCATGTTGACGGCAATGAGCCTTATCTCCTCGGGGTCGAGGGTAGAGAGGACGGTCTTGTCTATCTCGTGCATGACCTCGATGGTCTCTATTTCATGGGATAGTTCCATGGCCCTGTCAAGGGCCTCCTTGGCATGGCGCGCCTTTTCTATGGCAATCGAGACATGGTGCCCTATGCCCTCAAGGAGCGCCCTGTCCCTTGAAAGGGCCCCATCCAAGCCCTCTCCCCTCTCCTTCCTGAAGGCAAGTACAAGCGCCCCGAGGTGAGCCTTCCTGCCCTTGAGGGGAATTATGGCCAGAGACCTCATGTCCTTCAGCCACCGAAGAGGTCCGAAGCCATCTTTAGTGGAGATTAAGACAGGGCCAGCCCTGAAGGCCTCCTTCATTAAGGAACTGTGAGCCTCAAGGAACTCTGTCTTGAAAAGCGGGAGAAGGTCTCTTTCGAGTCCGGCGGCGCTTATTGGCATGAAGTGGCGGCCCTGACCCTCTTCGGCAAGGTAGACAAGCGTTGCATCCGCCCCGGTTATGGGGCCCGTGCTCTCGACAATACGCTCAAGGAGGTCATCAAGCCTCTCTGTGTGGGCAGTTGCCTCGGTAATCTTGAGGAGATTCCCCGTAATCTCCATCTCTCTTTTCATCTTTTCCTCGGCCTCTTTTCTAATGCTGATGTCGCGTATCATGCCGATGGCGTAGAGCCTGCCCTTGACCCTGACTGTGGAAATCGCGTGCTCAATGGGAAAGACCGTTCCGTCCTTTTTTGTTGCCGTCATCTCTACGATCCTGCCCACCATGGGACACTTGCCCGTATCCCTGAAGGAGGCAAACCTCTTTATAAAGGCTTTTCTTGACTTTTCTGAACCCAATAAATCGGAAAAAGCGCTTCCAACAGCCTCTCCTTCTTCATAACCGAACATCCTCACTGCCGCTGGATTCCAGTAAACCACCCTGCCAAGTTCATCAATAATGATAATGGCGTCCTGGGCGGCATCGGAGATGGCGCGCATCTTTTCCTCGCTCTCTCTCATCGCCTCCTCGGCCTTTATGCGCTCAAGTTCAACAGAGGCCCTTGCCGCCATAATGGAGAAGACCTCTCTGGACCTCTTAGGCAGGATAAGGGGGGCCCTTGAGAAGCAACTTAAAACACCGATGGGACGACCGCGCCTGTCCTTAAGAGAAGAACCCACATAACCCTCGGCACCCATCTCTTGAAGGAGCGCGTAATCGGGAAAGATTTTTCTTACATCCCGCGGAAATTCGCAGTAGCCTCTGGCAAGGACCTTCTCACATGGCGAGCCAACGAGCTCATACTCCACATCCTTTAGATACTCGCCGTCGCAGGTCATGGAAAGGCAGACTACCCTGCCATCCCTGAGGTCCGCTACAGCGCAAGAGTCCACGCCAAGCCACTTGGAGAGTTCGCTGACAAGGCCGTCGAAGAACTCCTTGCCTGTGCTCGTGGCCGTGGCCCTCACAAGGGCCTCAAAGGCATCTTCATCCTCTTTTCGCCTTGTTATGTCATAGGCAATGGCAAGTATTATGCCGTCCTCGGGCACGGGCCGCGATGTCCATGAGAGCCACTTCAAAGAGCCGTCCCTGCAGACGTAGCGGTTCTCGAAGTCCAGTATATCATGGCCCTTCTTGAGTTTTGTCTCTCTCGCCTCAAGGGTCCTCTCCCTGTCATCTGGGTGGATGAAGTCAAGGACCGGCCGTGAGAGGAGTTCTTCGGAGCTATAGCCGAGGGTCTCTGTAAAGGCCGGGCTTACGCGCCTGAAAAACCCCTTGAAGTCTATGATACAGGCCATTGACCCTGAGAGGTTGAAGAGCCTGTCAAGGTCTTCTATGGCGCGCTTTCTCTCCGTGATGTCCCGCACCGTGGCCTGCAGGACGGTCCTGCCCTCAAGGGTCATGGGCGTAAGCAAAACCTCCGCGGGGAAAGACTTGCCGTCGGCACGCCTATAGGTCCACTCGAAAAAGTTCCTGCCTTCTCTAAGGGCGATGGCTATCTTATCTCTTACCCCTTCAAGGGAATCTGTGCCATCGGGCTGTCTTGGTGGGCTCAACTCCCCGGGATGATAGCCCTGGAACTCCTTCTTGTCCTTCATGCCAAAGACGCGTAGCGTGGCCTCGTTGCAGTCAATAAAGGACTTCTCATCAAGGAGCATTATGGCGTCGTTCGAGGCCTCGAAAATGGAGCGGAACTTTTCCTCGCTCTCACGGAGCCTTCTGCCAAGGCTCACCTCGCGAAGGCCCTGCTCCGTCCTTCTAATGAGTTCATCTATATCAAGTGGTTTAAGAAAATAATCATCGGCCCCGGATTTCAGGGCCTCGATGGCGTTATCCCGGGATGAATGGCCGGTTACTATGATGGCCAGCATCTCAGGGGTTCTCTCCTTAAGGCTCTTGAGGAGATCTATGCCGTCCATGTCAGGGAGCTTGATGTCAATGAGGGCGAGGTCAAAGGAATCCTGCCCGGCAAGGCCCAGAGCCTCGCCAGCAGTGGCCGCGGCCCTGACATGAGAGCCCTTCTCGCTCAGGATGTCCGAGAGGGTATCGCGCGACCCGGAGTCGTCGTCCACTATGAGAACCTTGGAATTCTTCAAGCCCTTACAACTCCCAATTCTGCTTATGGTCGTTTTTCAAGAAAGACAACGTACTCCACCTCACTTATTCACCTCATACCCCAATGCCATGCTCTCACCTTCTCAACGTGATTAAGGGCATCATCTCATCAATATCAAGGGGTTTATAGAGAACATCGCTCGCGCCCTCCCGCCTTGCCTCCTCTATGAGTTGAGAGTGGGCATAGGCCGTCATCATGACGACCTTTAAGCCAGCGCGTATCCGTTTTATCCTCCTGAAGGTCTCGACGCCGTTCATGCCGTCGAGCTTTATATCAATAAAGGCTACATCAAAGTCTCTTTCGCGTACCAGTTCAAGGGCCTCAAAACCATCTCCAGCCACAATAACCTCATGGCCCAGCTCGGAGAATATATCCGATAGGGTCTCGGTCATGCCGTGGTCGTCGTCCACTATGAGTATGGAGGCCTTTTTGTCCATTTTCAGATCTCTTTCTTCTCCACAGGTAGCTTTACTGTAAAGACAGAACCCTCTCCCACCTTGCTCTCAACCGAGACATAACCGCCGTGCCTCTCAACAATGCCCTTCACAATGGATAGGCCGAGGCCCGTGCCCACGGCCCTCGTTGTATAGAGGGGCTCGAAGATACGCGGCAGGTCTTCTGTACGAAGGCCCTCTCCAGTGTCCTTGAAGGAAATCATTGCGAAGCCGTCCTGTACACCTGTCACTATGCAGAGTTTTCCGCCACTGGGCATGGCCTGATATGCGTTTGTAACGAGGTTTAGTATTACACGGCGAATCTGGTCCGGGTCAAAGGGGAAGGGCGGAATATCCTTGGAGAGGTCCATATCCACCGTAACATTGCCGCCTGACCTCATATCAAGGATGGTATCGCGAATCAGGGTGTTAATACTTCCCTGTCTCAACTGAGGGGCACTTGCGCGTGAAAAATCAAGGAGATCGGAGATTATCCTGTTGGACCTTCTTATCTCGCGCGCCATTATATCGAGGTGTTTTGCTATGTTATCGTTATTCTGGCGGTCCTTTAGTTTCATCCTGAGGTAATAAAGAGAGTTGCCTATGACGCCGAGGGGGTTTCGGAGTTCATGGCCCACACTGCTCGAAAGTTGCCCTATGGCGGCGAGTTTTTCCTTCTGTATGAGCTGGCGCTGAACGTCCCTGAGGGCGGCGGAGCGCCTCTCCACCATTACTTCGAGGTCCTTGGAATACTCACGGAGCCTCTCCTGGCTCTCTCTCATCCCTCTCTCGGCGCGCTTTCGTTCCTCAATCTCTCTATCGAGCTCGTCACGCGAGGCAGTTATCCTGGAAAGGTTACGGGTCATCTCATCAACGGCCCTTGAGAGCCGGCCAATCTCGTCATTTGAATCAGTCCCAACCATCTGCGAGAAGTCTCCAGCGCCAATCCTTGCCACGCCCATCTGAAGTTTCTTGATGGGCCTTGCAATGGACTTTGCCACAAAAGCGGATACGAGCATGACAAAGATAAGCGTAAAGCCGCCTATGATAAAGGCCCACTTCCTTATGGCCCAGATGGACGCGAAGGCCTCGGCCACGTCCTGCTTGACCACAAAGCCCAGATCCAGCGGCTCAAAATACCTCCAGACGGCAACTGTCTTCTTTCCCCTGTAGTCAAGGACAATGCCAGAGCCAGATTCTTTATTAGTGGCACGTTGCAAGGACGTTGCCAGCGGTGACCCAAGGGGCACCCTTCTCCTGAAGGCCGCCTCCGGGTCATGCCTCAGGGGGGCAACGAAGAGGATATGGCCATTCCTTCGAGTCCCAAGGCATATCTCACCGGTCCGTCCAAGCCCCGTATAATCCTTTACATGCTTGTAAAGTCCGGGGGTATCAAGTTTAAAAGCCACAAAACCAAGCACCCTCTTACCTGCCCACAAAGGGGAAGCTATAAAGGCGGCCGGTTCCTTCGTGAAGGGGAAGACCTTGAACTCGGAGAGTTCTGTCTTTGAACTCATACTGACCCTCTTGAATACCACGGCAAGCTCCGTGTCTTTGTAAGCCCCGCTTAAGAGGTTCTGTCCTATGTCCTCTTTTCTTGTGAGCGAAAAAACAATATCCCCCGAGGTAGTAATGAGGTAAATTCCGTTGAAATCAGAGCCACTGTAAAGTTCAAGAAGCGGCCTGTATTGTACGTCAAGGGAGGCGTAATCCTGGTCAATATCTTCCTGATTGGAGGCCCACTCAAACCAACCCATTGCATTTATTACGGTTGGAGTTTGTGCGAGCAAAGTAACAATAGCCTCTTTTTCGTCCACATAATCGACAAAGTGCTCAAAGGTGCTCGCCGAGAGGGCCGAGAGACCGGCAAGGACCTCGTCTTTCATGGCCCTCTCAGCCGCGCGGTAGGCTACGGCCCCGGCTACCATGAGCGGAAGCAGAGAAACAGCCAGGAGGGCCAAAAAAATCTTCTTTCCAACAGATAGACGCATATCTCTTTCTTATTTGCAGACAAATGGTGCAGGCTCCACATGAAAGGACGTGCGACAAGTTCAGTAAAGCAGGAAGAGGATATGTATTATTACTAA
>CAYYJQ010000074.1:0-6258 GCA_964472295.1 uncultured Thermodesulfobacteriota bacterium
CGCCTCATAACGGCCTTTGTCTCCCTCTCCATCATACCCACAATGATATTCTTCTTCGTTGTAATCGCCTTCATAAACAGGAGTATTGACGGCTGGTTCAATATAAAGATAGAGGACTCACTACAGGAATCACTGGAACTGGGGCAGAACTACTACCGCGACATGAAGGAGAAGATGCTCTCAGGGGCGCGCATCATAGCCGTCTCAGCGTCCAAGGGTACTCTCTCTTCCGATGCGTCGAAGATACGCGACTTCATCTACCGCCGCATGGAAGAGAACGATTATTCCACCATAGAGGTCTTCAACGCAAGGGGGAGGCGCATAATGTACTTTGTCTCCGATACCGTTGAGGAGGGCACTGTGCCTGATGTGAACATCGAGCGCATGAAGGCCACCTTTTCCGGCGAGCCCCTGAGTTTTGTCCAGAGTCTCACCCTCGGGGACGTTGTGCGCGGCTCATATCCCGTGGTCTTTCCCGGGCCGCCCCGGCGTGTAATAGGCGCTGTTGTTGTTAGTTACCACGTGCCCCTGAGCCTTGTTGACAAGATGAAGGAAATCTCCACTGCCTTTGAGGGGTACAAGCAGATGAAACTCCTCAAGAACCCCGTAAAGACCAGTTACTTTGTAATACTCCTCATCATAATGCTCCTCATCGTCTTTTTCTCTATCTGGATAGGCCGGTACCTTGCGCGCGGCATTACCGTGCCCATCTATGAACTTGCCAACGGGACAAACGAGGTTGCCGGAGGCAACCTCGATTTTCACATAGACGTTGAGTCCGATGACGAGATAGGGCTACTCGTAAGGTCTTTCAACCGCATGACAGAGGACTTAAAGGCAGGAAAGACCCGCATTGAAGAGGCCAACCTCGACCTCAGGAAGACAAACACCGAGCTCGAGCAGAGGCGCAGATACATGGACATAGTCCTTGACAACGTCACCGCCGGAATCCTCTCCATAGACCGCCATGGGACCATTACATCCATCAACCGCGTCGCCGCCGAGATACTTGGAACAGACGAGGAGTACGCACTTCACAAAAGTTACAGGGACGTCCTCAGGGAAGAGGACAGGCACGTCTTCAAGGAACTTATACGCCACATGAATGAGATAGGCGCCCAGTCCATGGAAAAGCAACTCAGCATAAAGGTGGGCGAGAAGACCATAATGGTCCTTGTAAACCTGAACGCCCTCCGTGACGACAGCGGAAACTACCTTGGCATGGTGGCCGTCCTCGATGATCTTACCCATCTTCTGAAGACTCAGAGAATGCAGGCCTGGAAAGAGGTCGCCAAGCGCATTGCCCATGAGATAAAGAACCCACTTACGCCAATAAAACTCTCGGCCCAGAGGCTTCGGAAAAAATACCTCAACAACTTCACGGACACCGACATCTTCGATGAGTGCACTGATACAATTATAAAGCAGGTGGATGAACTCAAGGTCCTTGTTGACGAGTTCTCAAACTTCGCCCGTATGCCCGCCGTGAATCCCTCGCCAAATGACCTTAACGGGGTGGTGCGCGAGACCGTTGCCCTCTACAAGACTGGGCAGAAGAACATTACCTACAACGTATTCACCGACGAGTCAATGCCCACGGTGAATATTGACCGCGACCAGATAAAGCGCGCCCTTATAAACCTCTTTGACAACGCCGCGGCGGCCCTTGACGGTAGCGGCGTTATTACCGTACGCACCAGGTATGACAGCGCCCTGCAACTCGCGCGCGTCGAGGTCATTGACAATGGCACGGGCATTGAGCCCGACGCAAGGGAGAGGCTCTTTGAGCCCTATTTTTCCACAAAGAAGACTGGCACTGGCCTTGGCCTCGCCATTGTGAATAATATTATTTCCGACCATAACGGCTATATAAGGGTAAAGGACAATCCCGGCGGTGGAACCATCTTTATAATAGAACTGCCCGTGAGGACGGTGAACGTATGAACAGGATAATGGTAGTTGATGACGAAAAAAACATCCGCGAGTCTCTTGGCGGAGTTCTTAGAGACGACGGTTACTATGTGGTAAGCGCGCCTGACGCCGAGGAGGCCATGAAGGCCCTGCCTGGCGAAAGGCCCGATGTCATATTACTTGACATATGGCTTCCGGGCATGGACGGCATGGCGGCCCTCAAAGAGATAAAGTCCCGGGATCCCGAGGTGGAGGTCATCATGATCTCTGGTCACGCCAGCATCGAGACAGCCGTCGAGGCCACCAAACTCGGGGCCTATGACTTCATCGAAAAACCCGTCTCCCTCGATAAGGTGCTCCTTACGGTGGAGCACGCCCTTGCCCACAGGAGGCTCTCCACAGAGGTTAGGGAACTACGCGAAAAGGCCCTTGAGAGATACGAGATAATAGGCGAGACGCCGGTGATGAAGGCCCTTAAAAAAGACATAGAGCGCGCCGCGCCCTCAGATTCCTGGGTCCTCATAACAGGCGAGAACGGCACAGGCAAGGAGTTTGTCGCCCATAACATACATCTCCTCTCAACGCGGTCGGCCAGGCCATTTGTCGAGGTGAACTGCGCCGCCATACCAGAGGAACTAATCGAGTCTGAGCTCTTTGGCCACGAGAAAGGCGCCTTTACGGGCGCGGTCTCGAAGAAAAAGGGCAAGTTCGACATGGCCGACACAGGGACGATATTCCTCGATGAAATTGGCGACATGAGCCTCCGGACGCAGGCCAAGATACTGAGGATACTCCAGGAGCAGACCTTTGAGAGAGTGGGTGGTACGGAACTGATCAAAGTGGACGTGCGTGTAATAGCGGCCACCAACAAGGACCTCAGGGAAGAGATAAAAAATGGCAACTTCCGCGAGGACCTTTATTATAGGCTGAACGTAATACCATTCGTGGTTCCTCCACTGAGGGAGAGGGCAGGGGATATTTCCCTTCTTGCCGGGCACTTCCTAACCGAGGCCTCGCGGAAATCGGGACTTGAGCCAAGAAAGGCCGATGAGAGCGTAATGAGGCGGCTTACCGGGTACGGTTGGCCGGGCAATGTGCGCGAACTCAAGAACCTTATGGAGAGACTCGTCATCATGAGTCCCGGCCCAACCATTACCCTTGACGACCTTCCCTCCTATATAAGTGGCATCAGCGCGCAGGCCGCTAATGACGGACTCTTCTCAAGAAGCCTTCTTCGTGACGCGAGGTCATCATTTGAGAAAGAGTTTATTAAGCGCAAGCTCAAGGCCTATGGGGGAAACATAGCCCGTACCGCCGAGGCCATAGGCATTGAGCGGAGCCACCTCTACCGTAAGATAAAGAGTTACGGCATTGAGCACGAAGACCTCTGAAAAATACCACGTTCAGGGGATTGACGATTTTCCTTTCCTGTGCTATATAAAAAAATAATCAAATACTCTTTCACTTCTCTTGAAGTCAGATCCTTGAGCGCGCTTCTTTATTATTTTTTAAGGATAGCGCGCTCACCTGGTTCATGGATATGTCTTGTCAAGTTCATCTTTCCTTTGTTCACAATGAGAGGAGGTACCCTTCATGAAGTTTCTTGTTTTTTTTCTCCTGAATCTATTCGTCCTTGTGCCTGTTTCTTCCTTTGCCGCCGGCAGGGGGCCGGGCCCTGTGGCACCGCAGAAACGGTCTTCTACCCTCGGCGTTTCACAGCAGAAGGCGACCATGGTCTCTTATGGAAAGCTCCCCCTTTATTTCATTAAGAATAACGGTCAGGTTGATCCCACTGTAAGGTTCTACGAGAGGGGCGCGGGTCACGCTACGTTCTTTACTGATGACAGTATTCTCATGGTCCTTGCAAGGCCCTTAAAGACCTCTGGTGGTAAAGATAGCGTGAAGAGTGAAAGGCACGTTTCCGATTCATTGGCGCTTCACTTTATCGGCGCCGGCAAGGCCCCGCGCATAATGGCTTCCAGGGTCATGGCGGGCCGTGTAAATTATTTCAAGGGCAACGACCACAAAAAGTGGCGCACAGGCATCCCCAGCTTCGGCGCAGTTACCTACAGGGATGTATACAAAAGTATCGACATAAAATTTTACGGCAACAACCGCAGCCTTGAGCACGACGTAATCGTCCGTCCGGGCGGCGACCTCTCAGAGGTCAAATTCGCCTATAAGGGCGTAAAAGGTCTGAAGGTAACCGAAGACGGGGGCCTTGAGGTAATTCTCAAAAACGGAAAGATTACCCAGAAAAAACCCCCTCATCTATCAGGAGATAGAAGGTAAGAGGGTTGCCATAGATGGAAGTTACAGGCTCCTTGGTGAAAAGGAAGGGGCCTTTACCTACGGCTTCAACGTGGCATCTTACGATAGGACCAAAAACCTCGTCATAGACCCGGTAATTGACTACTCCACCTATCTCGGGGGGACTAATTTGGAGAGCGGATACGGCATTGCCGTGGATGTGACGGGCGCTGTCTATGTTGCGGGCCAGACGTGGTCCACTGATTTTCCAACCTCTTCGCCCCTTCAGGCCGCTATCAACGGCACGCGTGACGCCTTTGTTACCAAGATAAACCCCGCGGGCTCTGCTATTGTGTACTCCACCTACTTCGGCGGCTCTGGCTTTGAGCAGGCCAATGCCATTGCCCTTGACTCAACAGGGGCGGCCTATATCACGGGCTCGACTTCTTCGAACCTCGACTTTCCTGTCGTAAATGCCATACAGGGCACCTACGGCGGCGGCATTAACGACGCCTTCATCACCAAGATAAACCCCTCGGGCTCTGCCATCGTGTACTCCACCTATCTTGGCGGAAGCACGAACCGCGACGAGGGCTTTGCCATCGCAGTTGACTCCCTTAACCAGGCCTATGTCACGGGCTCTACGGATTCGCTGGACTTTCCCTTGGTGGGTGCCATGCAGCCCACATCAAACGGAGCATCGGCCTTTGTGACAAAGGTGAATGCCACGGGTTCCGCCTTTGTATTCTCAACGTACCTTGGCGGTTCGAGTTCGGACCAGGGCTTTGCCATAGCCGTTGACCCCTTCCTCGACATCTACGTGGGCGGCCAGACGCTCTCCGATGACTTTCCCACCACCCTCAATGCCTTTCAGACGAGCAGAAGCGGAACACTATGGCAGGACGCCTTCATCTCCAAGATTGACCCCAACGGCTCGTCATTCCTTTACTCCACCTACCTCGGGGGCACTAATTTCGAACTCCTCCGGGCCCTTGTTGTTGATTCCACGGGGGCCGTTTACGCTACAGGAGAGACGAGATCAGATGACTTCCCAACGGTCAACCCTATTCAGCCGTTGCATGGCGGCTTCATTCCCAACCCCAACGCCTTTGTCACCAAGGTCAACCCCGCGGGCTCTGCCCTCGTGTACTCCACCTACCTCGGCGGTGGCGCGAACTACAGTCGCGGCATGGCCATTGCCGTTAACTCCGCGGGAGAGGCCTATGTTTACGGCACCAACAGCGCCGTGGACTTCCCCGTTGTGAACCCCATACCTGGAATGGTCTTTGTAAACGGCGGGACCCCCTTCCTTACAAAGGTGGACGCCGGAGGCACGCAGTGGCTCTTTTCCACCCCCATAGGAAGTTCCGCCCTGGGCTCCGGGCTCGGACTGGACATTGCCATGGACACAAAGGGCACCGTCTATCTCACAGGCCAGACCTTTGTCATGGACTTTCCCACCGTAAACCCCATACAGCCCGTCTTCGGCGGCACCTCTGACGCCTTTGTAACACATATAAGCGACGCCGCGCTCCCTGTTGTGACCATAGCGGCCGTACCGGATGGTACGTCCATAGGACTGGGCTCAAGTCTGGGTTACACTGTAACTGCTGTGGATAGGGACGCCGCCACGCAGTGCTTTGACTACTGGGAGGATGTGACACTGCCGGGCGGGGGCACCTATCCCACGGGCAGCGCCCTCTTTGGTCCTGTCAATGTATGCTTGAACGCAGGGACCTCGCAGACAGCCCACCTTACGCATTCGGTTCCCATTTCCGCGCCTACCGGCAACTATGTCTTTAATTCCTATGTGGGCGCCTATATCTCGCCTTCCTTCAAGTTGGTAGTGGACGAGGGCCACTTTGGCTTTAATATATTCATGCCCGCGTCACCTGCTGGAGGGGCCGCCTCGTGGAGCCTCATTGAGAACGGCTTCGTAAAGTAAGGGAATCAGCCCCCAATAAATTACAGCCACGGGCCGCCATATTTGGCGGCCCGTTTTTTTATCCCTCTTAAAGGCTTCCAGGGTGACACGTAGCGCCTTAAATAAACATAATATCTATAGAATCCCCTAAAATTGAAATAAAAGTAAATTAA
>CAYYJQ010000075.1:0-5815 GCA_964472295.1 uncultured Thermodesulfobacteriota bacterium
ATATGCGGCGACGGCGACATGATGGAGGGCGTCTCCAACGAGGCCGCCTCCCTTGCCGGGCACCTTGGGCTCGGCAGCCTTGTCTATCTTTATTCCGACAACCACATAACCATCGAGGGCTCAACGGACATTTCCTTTACAGAGGACGTTGCCGCGAGGTTCACGGCCCTTGAGTGGCACGTTCAGAAGGTGGACGGCAACGACCTTGCCGAGGTTGACCACGCCATCAGGGCGGCAAGGGAAGAACGCGCGAGGCCCTCTCTCATAGTGGCAAGGACGCATATCGGTTTTGGTAGCCCCGGCAAGCAGGACAGCGCCTCGGCCCATGGCGCGCCCCTTGGGACGGAAGAGGTTATAAAGACAAAAGAGGCCCTTGGATGGCCCCTTGAGCCCGCTTTTTACGTCCCTGATGAGGTGAGGGGCGAGTACGCGAGGCTCCGTACAATGGGCGAGGCCCGGGAGGCCGCGTGGCTCGAGTCTTTTGGTAAATACGCCGAAGAATACCCGGCCCTTGCAGAAGAGGTCTCATCGTTATTAAAGGGCGAGTATCCCTCTCATTGGAAGGAGTCTATACCGTCTTTCAAGGCCGAGGACGGCCCCATGGCCACTCGCAAGGCCTCTGGAGCGGTCCTTAACACCATAGCCGCAAAGACGCCCTTTCTTATAGGCGGCTCGGCAGACCTTGCGCCTTCCAACAACACCATGCTCAAGGGGTTTCTTGACTTTACCACCTCAGGCGCGGGGCGGAACCTCCACTTTGGCGTGCGTGAGCACGCCATGGGCGCCATTATGAACGGCATGGCCCAGAGCCGGGCCCTTGTGCCCTATGGGGGCACCTTTCTTGTCTTTTCCGATTACATGCGCCCGGCCATAAGGCTCGCGGCCCTCATGGGGCTTCACCTTGTATATGTCTTTACCCACGACTCAGTCGGCCTTGGCGAGGACGGCCCCACGCACCAGCCCGTTGAGCACCTGGCCTCTCTCCGGGCCATTCCCGGCCTTCGCGTCATAAGGCCCGCCGACGCCGCCGAGACAGCCCTTGCGTGGCAGGCGGCCCTTGAGAGGACTGACGGCCCAACGGCCCTAATACTAACGCGCCAGGGCGTGCCGGTCTTTGATAGAGACGGAGACGCCGCCCCGGCAGAGGGGCTTCTTCGCGGGGCCTATGTGCTGAAGGACTTTTCAGAGGGCGACCCCCATGTAATTCTCATGGCAACGGGCTCTGAAGTTCATCTTTGCCTTGAGGCGGCGGAGGTTCTTGCCGATAAGGGCATAAAGGCCCGCGTGGTGAGCATGCCATCGTGGGAACTCTTTAATGAGCAGGAGAGTTCCTACAGGGAGAGTGTCCTTCCGCCCCATGTAAGGCCCCGTCTTGCAGTGGAGGCCGGCGTGACGCAGGGCTGGCGTGAGTACGTTGGAGACCATGGGGAGATAATCGGCATCAACCGCTTCGGGGCATCGGCGCCCTATAAGGAAATCTTCCGTCACCTCGGTCTCACAGTTGAAAATATCGTGGAGAGGGCCTCGGCCATCGTTGCGTCGGTCTCATGATACATATCCCTTGAGAGGATTTTCAATCGATTTTTCACTTATGACATTATCAACCCATAAGGAGTCCACTGGAGATGAATCCATTAAAAGAACTCAGCGCCTTTGGTCAATCAATATGGTTTGACAGCATTAGTAGAACCCTTGTCACCACCGGGGAACTCGAGAAGATGATGGACGAATACGCCGTTACAGGCATTACCTCAAACCCCTCCATCTTCGAGAAGGCCATATCCGCTGGAAGCGACTATGACGAAGATATTCGCGACGCCGCGGCGCGGGGCCTTGACGGCGAGGAACTCCTTACAGACCTCTTTGTAAAGGATATAAAAAAGGCGGCCCGCATCCTCCTTCCTGTCTATGAGAAGACCTGGGGCAGAGACGGTTTTGTCTCCATCGAGGTGAACCCGCTCCTTGCTCACGACGCCGATGCCACCATCCGCGAGGCACAGGCCCTGCACTCCACCATAGACATGCCCAATATACTCATAAAGGTCCCTGGTACGGTAGAGGGCGTAAAGGCCGTGGAAGAACTCCTCTACGACGGCCTCAACATCAACATAACTCTCCTATTCTCCGTGGAGAGGTACAAAGAGGTGGCAAGGGCATATGTGCGCGCCCTCAAGCGGAGGCTCAACGAGAAACTGCCCGTAAAAAATATCTTCAGCGTGGCGAGTTTCTTCGTGAGCCGCGTGGATACGCTCTTTGATTCCGTCATCAAAGACATGGCCGGGACCGCGCCGGATGAGAACAAAAAAACAGCCCTTCAGGGCCTTGTCTCCAAGGTGGCCGTTGCCAACGCCAAACTCTCCTATATCCGCCAGGGGGAGATATTCACGGACGAGAACTTCGGCGCCCTTCGCGAGGCCGGGGCAGGAGAGCAGAAACTCCTCTGGGCCTCGACGAGCACAAAGAACGAGGCCTACAGCGATGTCAAGTACGTTGAGGAACTAATCGGCAAGGACACAATAAACACCATACCCCTGAATACCATGCTCGCCTTCAGGGACCACGGCGCCGTGGCCCCGACTCTCGCATCGGGACTCAACGAGGCGCGGTCCGTCATGGATTCGCTTGCAGACCTTGGCCTTGATTACACTGCCCTTACGGACAAGTTGGAGGCAGACGGGGTAAAGGCATTCGCCGATTCCTTTGAGAGCCTCCTTGCCGGTGTAATGGCGAAGAAGGCCTCTTTAATCGCCGGGGGATAATCGAATGGTCAGGGGCGCCTTTCATATGAAGGGTCTCGCAGGGGCCTTTAACGAGGCCCTCGCGGGTGCGAGGGCCCATGGTTTTATTGAGAGGCTCGCCTCCCATGACGCCGCGCTCTGGAAGGAAGGCGAAGAGGAAAAGGCCCTCATAGAAAACGCCCTCGGCTGGCTTGACCTCCCAGAGTTCATGGCCTGCAGGGCCGGGGAGATTGAAGACTTTGCAAGAGAAGTAAGAGAGGCCGGCTTTACCGAGGCCGTGCTCCTCGGCATGGGGGGCTCAAGCCTCGCTCCACTTGTCATGGCCGGCGTCTTTGGCCACATTGATGGCTATCCCTCTCTTACTGTCCTCGATTCCACGGACCCCGCGGCCATAGCAGAGGTGAGGGACCGCGTCACAAGAAAGACACTCTTCATCGTATCGAGTAAATCTGGATCCACGGTGGAGCCAAATACCCTCTTCAAGTTCTTTTACGAAATAATAAGTAACCTCTCCGTCCCCAGACCAGGTGAGAACTTCATCGCCATAACAGACCCCGGCTCCTCATTGGAGGCCCTTGCGCGCGAGCGCTCCTTCAGGCGGGTATTCCTCAACCCCCCTGACATTGGCGGCAGGTTCTCGGCCCTCTCGTACTTTGGCCTCGTCCCCTCTGCCATCGCCGGCGTTGATATTAAGAGGCTCACCAAAGGGGCTGAAAGGGCCATGCCGGGCGGCGTGGACTTTGAAGAGGGCCTCAGGCTTGGAGCGGCCCTTGGCACAGCCGGACTCGCGGGACGTGACAAGGTGACACTATTTACAACGAAAAGACTCCCTGCCTTCGGGCTCTGGGTGGAGCAACTTCTTGCCGAGAGCACTGGAAAAGAGGGCCGCGGCCTTGTGCCCGTTACAGGCGAGCCCCTTGGCGAGCCCTCTCTTTACGGCCCTGACAGGGTCTTTGTTGATGTGAGAATAGCCGGTGATGAGGCGCCTGATGCGCAACTTGAGGCCCTTAATGAGGCGGGACACCCGGTCATAAAACTGACCCTTGATAGTCCCCATGACCTTGGCTTTGAGTTCATGCGCTTTGAAGTCGCTACCGCACTTGCCGGGCGTATGCTCGGCATAAACCCCTTTGACCAGCCCGATGTGGAGGCCGCAAAGGTCCTTGCCCGCGCGAGGCTCGAAGAAGAATCCTCCCCTCCGCCGGGAGAACTAATAAGGCAGGGCGGTCTTAAGGCCTATATCGGCGATAATACGCTCACAACGCCGGGGGTGCGCCGAGCCCTTGCGGAAGGGGGCATTGCACCGGCGCTGGCCGCTCTCTTCAAGGACGCTGGAGAGGGGACCTATATCGCCCTCCTTGCCTATTACTCCACCTTTGACCAGAGGGCGGAGGCCATTATAAAGGACCTTCAGGTAAGGCTCATGACCTCTACAAAACGGGCCGTTCAGGCGGGTTTTGGTCCCCGCTATCTCCACTCCACCGGGCAGATTCACAAGGGCGGACCAAATACAGGTATCTACATTATCTTCACTCATGCCGCGCCCGAAGACCTTGAAATCCCGGGCTCGGCCTTTACCTTCTCAGGACTCGAACTCTCGCAGGCCTATGGCGACATGGAGGCCCTTACTGCAAAGGGGCGCCGCGTCGTGCTATTCGAGACAGACTCGCCCGGAGCCTCGGCCCTTGACGAGGCCGTGGAACTTATCCGGCGAGTCCTTTCATAGGAGGCCACGGCGTGGCAGAAGATAGACTCATCCTCGCGGGAGACATAGGCGGAACAAAGACCTATGCCGGGCTCTTTTGCCTTGAGGGCAACCATCCAAGTCCCATCTTTACCAAGAAACTCCTTAATTCAGGTTTTGACTCAATAGAAGACCTCCTGGCCTCTTTTATCAGGGATGCCTCTGGCCTTGAAGGGCCAAAGATCAGCGCCGCGGCCTTTGGCGTTGCCTGCCCCGTAGAGGGCCAGAGGTGCAGTCTTACCAATACCCCCTGGGTCATAGACGGGGCCTCGCTGGCCCGTATGCTGGGTCTACCCCGGGTGCGCCTCCTGAACGACCTCGAGGCAACGGGCTGGGGTATAGAAGTGCTTGGTAATGAGGATATAGATACGATCAACATGGGCGTTGAGAGAGAGGGCAACGCCGCCCTCATTGCCGCGGGCACGGGCCTCGGCGAGACAATCCTCGTTAATTGTAATGGAAAGAGACGCCCCTCGCCAACAGAGGGCGGACATACGGACTTCGCGCCACGGACAGACCTTGAGATGGAACTCCTCGCCTCGCTTATGAAGAGGTTCGGCCACGTAAGCTTCGAGCGCGTCCTCTCGGGCGATGGCCTTGGAAATATCTACTCGTTCCTGCTTGAAAAAAATGGCCAGGCCCTTACAGAAGACCAGAAAAAGGCCTTTGAAAATCACGGCGGGGGAGAAATAGTCTTCAAGGAGGCGCGGAGCGGAAGAAATCCCCTTGCCGCCGAGGCGCTCCGGGTCTTTGTCTCCATATACGGCGCCGAGGCCGGTAACCTGGCCCTCAAGACCATGAGCACGGCAGGGCTCTACATAGGCGGCGGCATAGCCCCAAAGGTCTTCGGGCCTGAAGAGGTGAAGATATTCATGGAGTCATTCGTCCAAAAAGGCCGCTTCAGGGAACTCCTCTCCAGTATGCCCGTGTACCTCATTAAGAACGACAGGGCCGGACTCCTCGGAGCCGCACGCTACGCCGCTATATCGTAGAAGATAAAAGAAAAGTGTGAAGGGCGGGCTTTGCCCGCCAAAAGAAGAGGGGATTTTTCCGCTTTCTTTTGGAAAAAAGAAAGCGGAGCAAAGAAAACCAATACCAATGGCCTTCGGCCATTGGTAAGAACTGGCAGGGAGGGCACTGCCTGCCAAAAATAAAGAGAAGAGGGAGAGGGCGGGCGCTGCCCATCAAAGAAAACCAATAGGCTTGGCCCAGGGGGATGAAAGAGGGAAGGGGCCTTTCAAGACAAAAGGGGTTACATTATATTAATGTAACCCCTTGTTGTTGTGCGCCCGGCAGGGCGCACCCACTCGGAGGTGAAAGTCCTCTACAGACC
>CAYYJQ010000076.1:0-5018 GCA_964472295.1 uncultured Thermodesulfobacteriota bacterium
TATCATTCAAGAGGGGGTTTTTTTAATGTCAGGTCATTCCAAGTGGTCAACCATCAAGCACAAAAAGGCGCGCACAGACGCCAAGAGGGGCAAGATTTTTTCAAAAATAGTAAAGGAACTCATTGTGGCCGCGCGCATGGGCGGGAGCGACCCATCAGGCAACCCGCGCCTTCGGACGGCCATTGACAAGGCAAAGTCCGTAAACCTGCCCGGTGATAATATTGAACGGGCCATTAAGAAGGGCGCCGGTGAACTCGATGGCGTATCTTACGAAGAGGGCACCTACGAGGGCTATGCCGCCGGGGGCGTGGCCGTTATAGTGGAATACATGACAGACAACAGAAACCGCACCGCATCGGACGTACGCCATGCCTTTACAAAGCACGGCGGCTCACTTGGCACGAATGGTTCCGTGGCATGGATATTCGAGCACAGGGGATACTTTGTCTTTTCCATGGACTCCATGGACGAAGAGGCCCTCATGGACGCGGCCATCGAGGCGGGCGCCGATGATGTCGTGCCCAACGCCGAGGACAGGATTTTCGAGGTCTTTACAGCGCCAGCGGACTTTCATAACGTAAAGACCGCCTTTGACGATGCGGGGCTCAAGTACGAGCAGGCCGAACTCACCATGATACCCAAGAACGAGGTCAAGGTAGAGGGACGCACAGCCGAGAAGGTCATGAAACTCCTCGACGACCTTGAGAATCTTGATGACGTGCAGAACGTATACGCCAACTTCGACATCTCCACCGAGGAGATGGAGCGCATAGCCTGAGGGCGGCGTGCAGGGGGGGCGGGCCCTCTTCAAGGGGTCTTCCACGGCACCATCATATTAAAGCGGGGTCCTCTTTTGAAGGTTCTGGGTATAGACCCGGGTAGTCTCGTAACTGGTTACGCCATCCTTGAGAAGGGCGCCCATGGCCGTCACCCCGTCCTCTCTCACGGTGAGGTGTGTCTTCCCCCGGGAGCGTCACTTGCCGAGAGGCTCCTTGTACTCTCGGAGGACCTTGAAAAGGTAATGGTCGAGCACTGCCCCCAAGTCCTTGCCATAGAGTCCGTATTCTTTGCCAGGAACGCCCGCTCTTCACTTGTCCTTGGCCACGCCCGCGCGGTGCCCCTTCTTCTTGCGGCGCGCCGTGGCATGGAGGTCTTCGAGTACGAGCCGCGCATGGTAAAACTCGCCGTGACTGGCACGGGCACTGCCTCAAAGACCCAGGTGAAGAAGATGGCGGGCCTCCTCCTCGATATAAAAGACATGCCCGGCCCAGACGCCTCTGACGCCCTTGCCGTGGCCCTCTGCCATATTTTTCGCGCAGGAGAGGGCGGGACCAGAAAAAACGCCTCCTCGCCTCGAATGCCGCGCACATGGCGCGCCATGAAGACCCTTAAGACCAGATAATGAGGGGCACGGCCAGATGATAGCCCATCTTAGCGGAATAATCCTCAAGAAGACCACGGACTTCGTTATACTCGATGTCTCGGGCGTGGGGTATGAACTCGCCATACCGCTCTCCACGTACGCATCGCTCCCCGCCGAGCGCGAGCGCGTGGACATGCTCGTCCATACCACAGTGCGCGACGACTCCATAAAACTCTACGGTTTTCTTACGCCCGGCGAAAAAGACCTCTTCCGTCTATTTATCACTGTCTCGGGCATTGGGCCTAAACTTGCCCGTAATATCCTCTCCGGCCTATCTGTGGACGACCTCGTGCGCGCCATCTCCCATGAAGACAAAAAGACCCTTGGCACCATCCCCGGAGTCGGGCGCAAGGCCACTGAGCGTATCATAATAGACCTTAAGGACAAGGTCGCCCTTCTTGACCTTCCCGGAAGAGCCGGCTCTGCCGAGGGCGAGGCAAAGAGCGCCATCTCTGAAGAAGTTGTCTCAGCGCTCCAGAACCTTGGCTACAGGGCCGCTGAGGCCGAAGAGGCCGTGGAGCGGGCGCTCGAAAAGCACGAAGGCGGTCAACCTGCCTTTGAGCAACTCCTCAAGGAGGCACTCCGGGAGATCTCAAGGCGTTGAAAAAATTAAGGTCGCCACACAGCCCCCAAGTAAGGGTCTTGTCTTATTAAACGGAAAAAGAGAGGGAACCACCAGATGACTGATGACGCCGTACTTCCCGTCAAGACCTATGAAGACGAGGGCTTCGAGGCCACGCTCCGGCCCCGCACCCTCTCGGACTTCATAGGTCAGGAAAAACTCAAGGCCAACCTCGCCGTCTTTATCGAGGCCGCCCGTGGCCGCGGCGAGGCCCTTGACCACGTCCTATTCTACGGCCCTCCTGGCCTCGGAAAGACCACGCTCGCAAATATCATCGCCTCCGAACTCGGCGCCCACATCTCCATAACATCAGGCCCGGCAGTTGAACGCACGGGAGACCTTGCGGCCATGCTCACCAACCTCGAGACGCGCGACTGCCTCTTCATAGACGAAATCCACCGCCTCCCCACCGTAGTCGAGGAAATGCTCTACCCTGCCATGGAAGACTACTACATTGACATCATCATCGGCGAGGGGCCGGGCGCCCGCTCCGTGCGCCTCGACGTGCAGGCCTTCACCCTCATCGGGGCCACCACCCGGGCCGGGCTCCTCTCGTCACCGCTTCGAGACAGGTTCGGCGTGGTTATGCGCCTCGACTTCTACACCCCAGAAGAAATCGCGACCATCGTAAAACGCTCTGCAGGCATACTCAATATAAAGGTAACGCCCGAGGGAGCAAGCGAAATCGCGGGCCGCTCGCGCGGCACGCCGCGCATAGCAAACCGCCTCCTGAAGCGCGTCCGCGATTTTGCCGAGGTCCGCGCCGACGGCGTCGTGACAAAAGAAGTGGCCGCCGAAGCCCTCTCCATGCTCGATATAGATTCTCGCGGATTCGACAAGATGGACCGCCGCATTCTTCTTACCATCATAGACAAGTTTAACGGCGGCCCCGTGGGAATAGATACGCTCAGCACGGCCCTCTCAGAAGAACGCGACGCCATCGAAGACCTCTATGAGCCATACCTCATACAAGAAGGTTTTATAAACCGCACGCCACGCGGCAGAGTGGCAACACCTGTTGCGTACTCGCACCTCGGAAGAGTCCTCGAAAAAGGCAACGCAGGAAACAAACAGAAAAAACTCTTTGAGTGAAACAAAAAAATAAGAAAAGAAAGAGGGAGGTGTTCTGGGCTTCGCCCACCAGAAGAAGAAAAAACGAAAGAAGGTTGGCCTGGTGGGCTTCGCCCACAAAAGATAAAAAAATTTCCCGCTTTCTTTTGGAAAAAAGAAAGTTTTTTGATGGTGTTGCCATGTCCTTCTGGTTTTCAGGACTTAAGGTATGATAGGCACACTTTGCCAGGAAAAAACCGCGTCAAAGAAAAACCAGTTGTCCAATGGCCTTCGGCCATTGAACTTGTAAGACGAAGTGAGGTGGGCACTGCCCACCCTACAGGGCTAATCAGCCTTGTAAAAGGTGGCAAGCCATATAAGATAAATGGTCAAAGGAGAATTTTTGTCACGCAGATTAGAGCATTTGGATATACTGAAAGGCATCTCCATTCTTTTGATTGTAGCCTTTCATGTACGAAACGATGTTTTCAATGCTCAACCGCAGTGGTTTGCCAAGTTTAGTTATCAAGGGGTTCACGCTTTTTTTCTGGCGAGCGGCCTTGGTCTGACTTATTCCATGATCCATAGAGACAAGTTTACAGTTTCCGCAGAGTTTTTCTCCTCCTGGTTTAAACGCCGTTGTATGAGAATACTACCGCTCTACTGGTTAGTTTTATTTTTGGTTGTAATTCTCTACAAGTTTCAATTGATTCCTTTGCGAGTATTCCATGGCACAGGGTCGCTGTTCTTTGATTTTATTCTTCATCTCTTCATGATACACATATTTGTAAGAGACGCTTTCTACTCAATAGATATCGCATGGTGGTTTGTAGCCGTTATTTTTTATTTTTACTTAATATACCCAATAATATTCATTCTGTTCTACAAGTCTAAAAAAAAAATATTGGTTTTCACGTTCCTGCTATCTCTTGCCCTAATAGCGTACTATCTTTCACCTAAACCAAGGCAAATTACCGCTTCCATGGTTTTTTTCATAATTGGGATTTATCTGGCTTTCTGTATTGATAGAATCAGAGACATGAAAATCTTTCAGCCACCTTATTCCTTATATGTTTCTATCGGAATGTTCTTTTGCATCAGTGTCTTCGCTACAATAGTAATGGTGAATGCTTTATTGCAAACCATGCCTGCCTTCAGCCTGCCCTATTCATTTAATTATCTGCTATTTTCTTTGTTTTCTGTCTCCACAATTTATTCTTTTTCTCTTGTACTTGTTTTTTTCAATAAGTTTTTGCCCTTGGAGTATTTAAAGAAAATAATGGTGCTTTTAGGTGCCTACTCTTATGCTTTATATCTAATCCATTGGGATGTTATTTATCCTGTCTTTATTCAATTCCGTAACCCAGACATAGGTGTAATATGTTATTGTATTGTCTTGATAGTGACAGGTTTCATCTTAACGAGGACAGATAATATTGTTCACTCATTTTTTCTGCGGCGCGCTTAATGATACAATGAGATTTCATGCAATAGGGGGGAGCGAAACTTGACCCGCAAACCATTTCATTAATGGTTTGATGGTAGTACGTTTTGATGGGTTTCGCTGAAGCTCCACCCAGCCTGCAAAGCTACACCACAAGGCAACGCTGGAGAACAGAGGCAAAGAGTAAAGGAATGGTGGGTCGTGCCCATCCTACTGGGCTACAGGGCTGCCCACCAAAAAAAATGAAAAAATCGTAGGTTGGGTTGAGGTACGAAACCCAACAACTTCTTTTTGATACTTTTATGTGTTGGGTTTCGCTCTCGCTCAACCCATCAAGGCTACATGAAAAATCTATCACCAGATATAATTCGACAGCTACAAGTGGCCATGTGTCGACCGGAAGGCACTGTTGACTTCAGATATACATGTCCTGATCTTTTTAATAGAGAAAAACAAGGTGGTATTATCCTTGAAATATC
>CAYYJQ010000077.1:0-4546 GCA_964472295.1 uncultured Thermodesulfobacteriota bacterium
GGCGCGCCTTTACCTTGGCTTCGAAGAAGTAGAGCCAAGGAGCCAGGCGGGTTGATTGAGAGCCCGCTTCATCTGGCACCTTCATGATGACCTGATTACAGATGGTTAGTCTTCGCGCTCTGAGTATAAAGGGCCTTAAGGATTAAGGCCCTTTATGATATGGACCCTCTATTATAGATTTTTCAAGGAACTTATGCGGCCTCTTCAAGTCTTTTGTCTTATCTTGTTAATCTTCTTACCCACAAAATGCCTTGCCGGATGGAGCCCGGTCTTGAGCGTCCGTGACAAGTTTATCTTTGACGTCACGGCCCTCAAGGACGACTACGCCAACTTCTATCTGGACACAACCAACCTCCTCATGCTCGCCGGGGGCATAGGCGGAGCCGCGGTCCTGGCCAACACCTCTGCTGATAGGGAAATTCAGGAATACTACCGCGACCAGATAAGGTCAGATGCCACGAACGACGCATCAAAGATATTAAAACTCCCGGGAGAGGTCCTTATTACAATACCTCTGCTCCTCTCCGCCCACCTCCTCGATAACGGTCCTGTGGGGACCTGGGCGGGCCGCTCCTTGAGGGCCTTTTTCCTTGGGGGCCCCGCGGCCTTTGTCCTGCAAAGGGTCACCGGCGCCGGAAGGCCCGAGGAGGGGGATTCGCACTGGGAACCCTTCAGCGACAGTAACGGCGTAAGCGGCCATGCCTTTACAGGCGCCGTTGCCTTTATTACCGCCGCGAAGATGGAGAAAAACCCCTATCTCAAGGGCATGTTCTACGTCGCCTCTCCCCTTACGGCGCTATCTCGTATAAATGATGACAAGCACTTTTTCTCGCAGGCCGCCCTTGGCTGGTTCATGGCGTACCTGAGCGCCTCGGCGGTGGACAGAACAGGGCTATCGGCTCCCTACTCCGTAAGCGCCGCGCCCCTTCGAGATGACGGCTTCATGTTTTTTTGGAGCCGGAGTTTTTAAGGAAGGGCAAACCATGCCAAGCCCTGGCCTTTCCTGCCATTGGAGTGAGGTCCTGTCTTTGAAATGGTGTTGGACAGAGGCAAGAGAGATGGCGGAGGGTTTTCGGCACGTGCTGACGCTCCCCGGGCTTTACGCACACATGGGGGGCGAAATTCTCTTGACAGGGCGCCAAAAGCCTGATAAAAAACACAGCATTATATGAGTACAACTGTCTGTTACGCACAATGTATCAGCCTGGATATTGGAGTCTTCGGCGTCCCCTTAATAGGCGCCGTACTCCTGGAAAGTGGGTAATGTAGACGCCCTTCCGGTCTTTACAGGGCCGGGCGTTGAAAAATCGGCCAACATCGGCATCTTTTTTGGCAAGTGGATGATGAGATGAGATGTTGGCTTTTCTGTCCCTGAAGGGGGCTTGTCCGCCTGGCTTAGCGGGAAGTGCTTTTACGCTGGCATCTCAGCCAAGGCCTCTTAAGGTTTGGATGCCTTTTATGTTGGTCTCTGGTAACTATTGAATTAATCGGGCTTTTATTTAAAAAAATACTCTATGGAGGTAGATATGTCACATAAGATAATATGGACAAAGACAGACGAGGCGCCGGCCCTGGCGACACGTTCGCTCCTTCCCATTGTGCAGGCCTTTACACGGGGCACTGGCGTGGAGGTGGATATTGAGGACATCTCCCTCGCTGGACGTATCTGCGCCAACTTCCCCGAAAACCTCACGGAAGACCAGCGCGTGCCCGACGGCCTTGGTCACCTCGGAGACCTCGTCAAGAGACCTGAGGCCAATATCATTAAACTCCCCAACATAAGCGCCTCTGTGCCCCAATTAAAGGCCGCCATAAAGGAACTACAGGAAAAGGGCTACAAACTCCCTGATTACCCCGAGGCCCCCACAACTGACGAGGAAGAGGCAATAAAGAAAAGGTACTCAAAATGCCTCGGTAGCGCCGTAAACCCCGTCATAAGGGAGGGCAACTCAGACCGCCGCGCCGCAGACGCTGTAAAGCAGTACGCTAAAAAACACCCCCACAGGATGGCGCCCTGGACCCCTGACTCAAAGACCCATGTGGCGAGCATGACCACGGGAGACTTCCGTTCCAATGAGCAGTCCCTCACCATGGACCGCACAACTGAGGCGAGGATAGAGTTTGTGGACAAGGACGGCAACGTCACCGTCCTCAAGGAGAGTCTGCCCCTCCTTGAAGGCGAGGTTATAGACGCCACCTTCATGAGCAAGAAGGCCCTGAGGGAGTTTTTTGCCCGTGAGATAGAGGACGCGAAGAACAAGGGCGTTCTCTTTTCACTGCACCTCAAGGCCACCATGATGAAGGTCTCTGACCCGAGGATTTTCGGCCACGCCGTGCAGGTCTTCTTTAAAGACGTAATAGAAAAACACGCTGATACCATAAAGGAACTGGGCGTGGACTTCAACAACGGCCTTGGAGACCTCTATGCAAAGATACAGAACCTTCCCGATGACAAGAGGGCAGAGATAGAGGCCGATATTCAGGCAGAGTACGCGAAGCGCCCGGACCTTGCCATGGTGGACTCGGACAAGGGTATTACAAACCTCCATGTGCCAAGCGATGTGATTATCGACGCCTCCATGCCGCCCATGATACGCGACGGCGGAAAGATGTGGGGCCCTGACGGCGCTCAGCACGAGACAAAGGCCTGTATACCAGACCACAGTTACGCCCCGCTTTACGAGGAGACCATAAAGAACTGCAAGGAACACGGCGCATTCGACCCGGCCACCATGGGCACTGTGCCAAACGTTGGCCTCATGGCCCAGAAGGCCGAGGAGTACGGCTCGCACGACAAGACCTTCGAGGCCGCCTCGGACGGCACCATGCGCGTGGTGGACTCAGAGGGCAAGGTTATCCACGAGCAGGAGGTGGAAGAGGGAGACATCTGGCGTGCTTGCACCGTAAAGGATCTGCCCGTGCAGGACTGGGTAAAACTCGCCGTAAGGAGGGCCCGCGTCTCCGGCATGACCGCCGTTTTCTGGCTCGACGAGACCCGTCCCCACGACGCCCAACTCCTCGCCAAGGTGAATAGATACCTCAAGGACCACGACACCACGGGCCTTGATATACGCATCATGAACGTGGCCGAGGCCGTGAGGTTTACCGTGCAGAGGATGCGCGAGGGAAAAGACACCATATCCGTCACCGGTAACATACTTCGAGACTATAACACAGACCTCTTCCCCATACTGGAACTTAACACCAGCGCCAAGATGCTCTCCATTGTGCCCCTCATGAACGGCGGCGGGCTCTTCGAGACAGGGGCCGGAGGCTCGGCGCCAAAGCATGTTCAGCAGTTCGTCGAGGAGGGGCACCTCCGCTGGGATTCCCTTGGCGAGTACCTTGCCCTTGCCGAGTCTCTCGACCACTTCGCCACAGTCACGGGTAACGAAAAGGCAAAGGTCTTATCCCGCGCCCTTAATGATGCGAACTGCAAGTTCCTCGATAACAACAGGTCCCCCTCCAGAAAGGTCAACGAGATAGACGACCGTGGGAGCCACTTCTACATCGCCCTCTACTGGGCCGAGGCCCTGGCCGCGCAGGACGACGACGCCTCGCTCAAGGAGTGCTTTTCCGCCCTCGCAAAGGACCTTGCCGAAAACGAGGCAAAGATAATGGACGAACTTAACTCCGCGCAGGGCGCGCCCGTGGACATAGGCGGCTACTACCTCCCTGACGACGACAAGGCCAACGCGGCCATGCGCCCAAGCCCCACGTTCAACGGAATCCTCGCGGCCACACACTGAGAAAGACCGGCCAGGAGAAAAGATAAAAGAAGTAGTCAAGGGCAGGTGGGCCCTGCCCACCAGAAACAGGAGCAACAAAAGGGCAAGAAGCGGGCTTTGCCCGCATATTGAAAAATTCCACTTTCTTTTAGAAAAAAGAAAGTGGAGCAAAGAAAACCAAGGTCAGCGGCCTTTGGCCGCTGGAAAAAAAGGTGAGGTAGGGTGGGCTCTGCCCACCAAAAGCAAAGTGAGGTAGAAGATAAGCACTGCCCACCAAAAAAAAGAATATTCTTCCACCAGATTTTTAGGTGGCGCAGGGAGGCGTCTCTCTTTAATTAAGGGACAAATTCAGGAGAGGTTCACTCTAACCCTCCACCCTTCGACCCTTCGGCAAGCTCAGGGCTCAGGGTGAACGGTTCTAATAGGCTCAGAGTGAGTGGTTCTGATGGGTTCATGGTGAACGGTTCTGATGGGTTCAGGGGGAGTGGTTCTAATCAATATCAGGGGTTTTTTCAGGCGTTCGCCCTGAGCCTGTCGAAGGGAGCCTGTCGAAGGGAGCCTGTCGAAGGGCGAACAGGAAGGCAGGGCGGGCAATGCCCGCCATTTATGTCTCATGCGCAAAATTGTGCGGCCATGGCCGTCTTTACGGCTGGAAATACTGGATGCCTTCTGATAAAAGGTATGTATGCTCTGCCGTTATCTCAAGGAGATATTTGAAGTCTACTTCAGGGGAGATGCCCGGGAAGAGAGTTTTTACTCGACCCTAGAGACACTGCTTCGCGAATATGCCGACTCCATCGGCAGAAAAAAAATTGAGA
>CAYYJQ010000078.1:0-4227 GCA_964472295.1 uncultured Thermodesulfobacteriota bacterium
TGCGCGCCGACGCGGGTGTCGTCATCTCGGCCTCGCATAACCCCTATCAGGATAATGGCATAAAGTTCTTCTCAAGAAAGGGCTTTAAACTCCCGGACAGGGTGGAACTCGATATAGAGCGTTTTATATTCGAGAACCACGACCCGAGCCACAGGCCCACGGCAAGGGAACTTGGAAAGGCCTACCGCGTGAGCGACGCCATAGGCAGGTACATAGTATTCGCGAAGAACACCTTTCCCGACCACCTTACCCTTGACGGCCTCAAGATAGCCGTGGACTGCGCCAACGGCGCCACATACAAGGTGGCCCCGACCATATTCTCCGAACTCGGCGCCGAGATTATTCCCGTGGGCGTCGAGCCTAACGGAGAGAACATCAACGATGGTTGCGGCTCCATGTGCACCGAGACTGTTGCCCGCGTGGTGCGCGATTCCGGCGCCCATATAGGCATTGCCCTTGACGGAGACGGCGACCGCTGTATCATGGTGGACGAGAGGGGCGAGGTCGTTGACGGCGACCATATAATGGCAATGCTGGCCCTCTCCAAACTAAGAGAGGGGCGTCTCAAGAAAAACACCCTTGTTGCCACCATAATGAGCAACTCCGGGCTCGACGCGGCCCTTGCCAGGGCCGGGGGCACGGTCGTAAGAACAGACGTTGGAGACCGCTACGTTGTGGAGGAGATGGTCCGGGGCGGGTACAACCTTGGCGGAGAGCAGTCAGGCCACATCATCTTTCTTGACCACACCACAACCGGGGACGGCATCATAACGGCCCTTCAGGTCGTCAAGGCCATGGTAAAGGAGGATAGGCCCCTCTCAGCGCTCTCAAGGTGCATGGAGTCCCTCCCCCAGGTCCTTAAAAACGTTACGGTGCGGGAGAAAAAGAGACTGGAAGACATACCCGGCCTATGTAAGGCGCTAAAGGCCGTCGAGGAAAGACTCCATGGCCGTGGCCGGGCCTTTATCCGCTATTCCGGTACGGAAAAACTCGCACGTGTCACCATAGAGGGCGAGGACGAAGGAGAGATAAACGTGATGGCAGAGGAACTGGCGGGAATACTCTCAAGAGAACTGGGGGCGGCCTGATGGCGAGACTATCGGTAAACGTTGACCACGTGGCAACAGTGCGGCAGGCCCGCCTCGATGTGGAGCCGGACCCCGTTACCGCGGCCCTGATGGCCGAACTCGCAGGCGCCGACGGCATTACCATGCACCTCAGGGAAGACAGGCGTCACATACAGGACCGCGACCTTGCCATTATGCGAAAGACCGTGAAGACGGACCTGAACCTCGAGATGGCCGCTACAGACGAGATGCTCGCCATTGCCCTTGAGACAAAGCCCCACATGGTTACCCTTGTGCCCGAGAACAGGCAGGAACTCACTACAGAGGGGGGCCTTGACCTCAGGGCGAATTCTGACCACCTGAAAGGCTTTGTCGCCACACTTCAGGAATCGGGCATACCTGTAAACCTCTTCATAGATCCCGAGTCAGAGAGCATCAAGAGGAGCCACCGCATAGGCGCTACGGGAGTGGAGATACACACTGGAACATATGCCAATACGGAGCAAGGGGCTAAAAAGACAAAGGAACTCAGGCGCATAGCCGACGCCATAGCCCTATCTAAAAAACTTGGCCTCAAGACCCACGCAGGCCACGGCCTTGATTACCGGAACGTGAGGGCAGTCGTCGCCCTTGGCGGCATAGACGAGTTCGCCATAGGTTTCAGCATCATCGCGAGGAGCATCTTTACTGGTATCAATGGGGCCGTAAGGGAGATGAAGGCCCTTGTCTCGAGCCCTTAATCCATGGCCGCAAGGCGCAGGGGGGCCTTGGTGATAACGGGCATAGGCATAGAGATAGTCGAGGTGAGCCGTTTCGAGGGGGCCATGGAGCGCCGGGGCCGGAGGCTCCTTGAGAGGCTCTTTACCGGGCGCGAGCTCAAGTACTGCCTCGCAAAGCCAGGCCCGGGGCCTCATCTCGCGGCGCGCTTCGCGGCAAAGACGGCCTTTTTCAAGGCCGCCGGCATACGCCTTCCGTACCGCGCCGTCGAGGTAAGACGCGATAAGAGCGGACAGCCCTCCATAGGGGGAGCAGAGGAGGCAGAGGAGGCGGGTGGGGCAATTAAGGACTTTGGCAACTTCTCCGCAAGCCTTACCATCACCCATACCCGTGATATTGCCATGGCCGTTGTTATCTTGGAGAAAATTAAATAATGAAGATAGTTGACGCCGCCACCATGCGGGCCCTGGACGAAAGGGCAATAAGCGGGTTTGACATGAAGGGCCTTCAACTTATGGAGAACGCCGGAAGGGCCGTGGCGGAAGTTGTCCTTGGCGAACTCTGCCGTAAAAAGGCCGCGCCGCCTCGCGTGGCCATTATCTGCGGAAAGGGAAATAATGGAGGAGACGGCTTTGTCTGCGCCCGTCACCTGATGAACGCAGGCGTTGAGGTAAGCCTCCTTGCTCTTGCCGCGCCCGGGGCCTACAGGGGCGATAGCCGCGTGAACGCGCGTACATGGCAAAAGATGGGCGGCAGGGTGGTGGTGCTGAGAAGAGCACTTGACCTTGAAAAAAACGCATCCACCCTCCGTCATGCCCACGTGGTGGTGGACGCCCTCCTTGGAACGGGAATAACCGGCGGTGCGCAAGGTCTCTACGCCGAGGTAATCGAGTTCATAAATACCCTCAAGGGTACTGTCGTTGCCGTTGACGTTCCCTCTGGCCTTGACGCCACAACGGGCCGCGCCTGCGGGCCTGTGGTGCGCGCCGGCCTTACCGTCACAATGGCGCTCCCCAAACTCGGTTTCTTCCTCCCGCCGGGGGCGTCTTTTACTGGAAGGCTCGTGGTGGGTGACATCGGGATGCCCGCTTCTTTACTGAATGACGAGTCGCTGAGGTATAACCTCATTACAGATGAGACGGTGCGGCCCCTCGTGACCCCCCGGCCGGATGACGCCCACAAGGGCACATGCGGCCACGTTGTGGTTATTGGAGGTTCCACTGGAAAGACGGGCGCGCCCGCCATGGCGGCCCTCGGGGCCATGAGGGCAGGGGCAGGGCTCGCGACAATGGCACTACCCGCCGGACTGAGCGCCATGATGGAACTCAAGGCCCTGGAGGTAATGACCTCGCCGCTACTGGATACAGAAGACGGGACAATATCGGGATCAGCCCTCCCCGGGGTCATGGACCTCCTTGATGGAAAATCAGCCCTTGTGCTGGGTCCGGGCCTTGGCGTATCACAAGGGGCAAGGGATGTCCTGAAGGGGATTATTGGGGAATCTGAAATCCCCATGGTCATTGACGCCGATGGGCTCAATAACCTTGCCGGGGGTATCGAGGTCCTCAAGGGGGCGGCGAGCCGAAAAATAATCCTTACGCCCCACCCCGGCGAGGCCGCAAGGCTCCTTGGCCTTACTACAAGGGACATACAGGCCGACCGCATTGGCTCGGCCCAGAAGATTTCCGGGGCCACGGGAGCCGTTGTAGTCCTTAAGGGCGCCAACACCATAGTGGCAACGCCAGAGGGCGATTTATTCATAAACACCACGGGAGGACCTGCCCTTGCCAGCGCCGGAACAGGCGACGTGCTTGCCGGCGTCGTTGGCGGGCTCCTTGCCCAGGGCATGAGCGCAGGGGACGCGGCCATTGTTGCCGTCCATGCACACGGCCTCGCAGGGGACAACTTGAGCCGCGCGCGCAAAGGTCAGCGCGGGCTCCTTGCGGGAGACCTCCTTATGGAGATTCCCCGTGTCTTGAACGTTCTGGCGGCAGGGAAACGCCTCCGCAAGGGGCGCGGCGCGGGGCAGAAGCGCCAGCGCCGTGGTGGCAGAAGGATATTATGATGGCTCTCGGTGAGTCCGGGGAGGGCACCACCGGCTCCGGCCCTGGCTGGGAATACGAGACTGCCTCGCCTGAAGAGACGGAGCGCCTTGGGGCCAAACTCGCAAAGGGGCTTCGCGCGGGGGACATCATCGGCCTTACAGGAGAACTTGGCGCCGGGAAGACATGCTTTGTCCGGGGCCTCGCCGAGGGGCTCGGCATAAAGGCCCATGTAAAGAGCCCCTCCTATACGCTCCTTAATATCTACGAGTCCGGCGGCGTGGCCATGTATCACATGGACCTTTACCGCCTTGCCTCGGAAGACGATTTTTTTGAGGCTGGACTTGAAGAATATATTTACTCAGGGGGCGTCTCTGTAATAGAATGGGCGGACAAATTTT
>CAYYJQ010000079.1:0-4182 GCA_964472295.1 uncultured Thermodesulfobacteriota bacterium
GAAAGGACGTGCGACAAGTTCAGTAAAGCAGGAAGAGGATATGTATTATTACTAAAGGTAGAGAGCGATGGCAGAGGGGTAGAGACCGCGCCTTGAGCGCCACAAGGGAGAATAGATGGTTGCAGGTATATCTCTGGTCTTAAGAGGGGTAGCGAAGATTTTAAACTATTGTCAGGGCCCGAAGCATACACTTTTAATGAACCTTTCGCGATTCAAGACTGTGAGCAAGCGGGAAAAGATGTCAGCGCTTCTCATAAGCGCTGCAAAGACCAAGCCGTGAAGAAAAGTATACCCAGATTTAATCCTGTTATTCAGATAATATACCAGAAAAAGTTAAAGTGCAAGCAAATAATAAGAAAATCTTGTAACAGGTCTTTTGAGACTTAAATCCCATACTTTACAAATACTTACATACAGGGCTCCAGCATGAAAAAAAAATCAGATGAATTAATGCAAGGTTTAAGGCAGGGCTGTCCCTGAGAATCAAAAAGACATTTTAACGAAGGGCTTCATGGTATATCCATCGAGGCCCTCCAGCCTTAGCCCCTCTTCAGGATATAGGCCATATAGAGGGCGTACATGAGGACAAAGACAGCACCCTCCCGCCTTGAGATAGTATGTCTCTTCCCTATAAAGATGATTATGAATAGAAGGAGGGTCGCCCCTACAAGAATGAGAATGTCTGCGTTGAGTTTCGCGGTGAAACTGATAGGACGTATGACCGACGCAAGACCGAGGACCCAGAAGATATTGAAGATATTGGAGCCAACGACGTTTCCAACGGCAATATCGGCCTTCTTTCTGTAGGCCGCCATGGCCGAAGTGAGTATCTCGGGGAGCGAGGTGCCAAGGGCCACAACCGTGAGTCCCATGAGGGCCTCGCTCGCTCCAAGGTCCCGTCCCATGGCCAGGGCGCCGTCCACCACCCATTTACCGCCAAGTCCAAGCCCCACTGCGCCGCCTGCCACCATGAGAGAGGCCGCAAGCACGGAAGGCCCCGGGGACGCGGCGTCATGGCTCCTTTTGCCGCGCCTGCCCATGAGGCTGTAGACATAATAGAGAAAGACGATAAAGAAAAAAAGAAGGATAATGCCGTCTATCCGGCCAAGGGTCGAGGAGGCTCCGTTGTTCAGCATTGCGTCGTTAGCCACAACGGCAAGAACGATGACGGCAAGGAGGCTGAAGGGTATCTCCTTCCAGACTGTACTCTTCTGCACCCTGAGGCTACAGATGAGCGCACCGGCGCCAAGGCCGAGGAGTATGTTTGCCGTGTTGCTCCCGAGGACGTTTCCAACGGCAAGGTCGGCGTTGCCCCTGATGCTGGCCAGAAGGTTCACCACGAGTTCAGGCGAGGAACTCCCTATGGAGACCACTGTAAGGCCGATGACAAGGTCTCCCACCCCCAACCTCCTTGCAAGGGCCGAAGAGCCCGCCACAAGAAAGGCCGCGCCCTTCACGAGGAGGGCGAAACCCACAACAAGAAAGATATAGGGAACAATATGCATGGATTCCCCCTGAATTAGGAAAAACAGCGCCCATCCCCCCCCCACTTTCTTTTAGAAAAAAGAAAGTGGGACAAAGAAAACCAATATAAGACAGGCAGGGTGGGCTGCGCCCACCAAAAGAGAAAAGATTTCCAGCTTTCTTTTTGAAAAAAGAAAGTCTTTTGATTGGGCGGCGAAGCCCCTCTCAATTTTTAGGTCATTACCCATGGCAGGCACACGTTGCCAAGAAGAATGCGCGTCAAAGAAAACCAATAGGACGGGCACTGCGCACCAAGAAATACCAATAATTAAATATGTACAGCGCCTATTTTAATTCACACGTGTACTGAAGTATCTCAAAAGCCCTGTGCATTTGCTCATGTCTGCCGAGGAGGACGAATACATCGCCGCCCTCGATGACGAACCCGGCAGAAGGTTTTGTCCTGGCCTTTCCCTTTCTCACAACAGCGATTACGCTGACTCCGCTTGCCTTCTCAAGCTCAAGTTTTTCAAAACGCATGCCCTCTATGGCGGAACCCTCCTCAACGTAATAGGTGCTCACCACGTCGACCCTCAGTATGGAGGCAAGCTCTGCGACCTTCTCCTCTGTCAGGGAGGGGTCCCTGAACATGGCGTAGCCCTCGTTACGGATGACATCTATCTGGTTCTCGATAATATTTGACGGAATCTTGTAATCCTGGAGAACCCTTGAGAATATCTCCACCGAGGTCTCAAACTCCTCTGGTATGACATCTGTCGCACCAAGTTTATAGAGTTCTTCTATCTCCATGAGGTACCTGGTCCTCACAAGGATGGCGGCCTTCCTGTTGAGCCTCCTTGTTGCCACCACTCCCCTTCGCGCGGCTATGGGGTCGGGTATGGTGAAGACAACCATGCGGGCCCTCTCCATGCCAAGGCCCTTCAGGACATCCGGGTGACTGCAGTCGCCAAAGCGCACCTTGTGCCCATCTTTGCGCGCCTTTCGCACCTGTTCGGCGTTCATGTCAAGGACGATGTAGCGAATCCCCGTATCTTTCAGCACCCTGGCGAGGTTACGGCCGCAGAGGCCGAACCCCACGATGATTACGTGGTTCACCATCTTTGTCCTTCTCTCCACCTTGGGCGGCACACCCTTATGGCGCAGGAGCCTGCCCGCGTGAAAGGCGATTGCCGGAGACTTCTGAAAGAGAAATGGGGTCATGGCCATGGTGAGTATGGACGACGCAAGGAGAGTCTGATAGGCGGGGGATGTAAGGATGCCGTAGTCACTGCCCATCTTTATAAGTACAAAGGAAAACTCGCCTATCTGTGCAAGATTAACGCCCACCATGATGGCGGTACGAAGCGGGTATCTGAGCGCCGCCCCCACGGCAATAATAATCAAGGACTTGATAAGGAGTATGGCGAGAGAAACACCGATGACCAGCGGGAGGTGGTGAACAAAGTAGAAGAACTCAAGGAGCATGCCAATGGAGATGAAGAAAAGACTCTGAAAGGTATCCCTGAAGGGAAGAATCTCGGCCACTATCTGGTGGCTGTACTCGGACTCGGAGATTACTATGCCGGCAATGAAGGCCCCGAGGGCGAGCGAAAGGCCGAAGAGCGAGGTAAGCCAGGCGGTTCCAAGACAGAGCAGAAGTATGGTAAGGATGAATAGTTCCCTGCTCTCAAGCCTCACAATCTGATAAAGGAACTTCGGGACAAGGTAAGAAGCGGCCACGACAATAACCACAATGGCCGTAATCGCCAGCGCGAGGCTCTTTGTTATGGCAAGGGCCGAGACCCCACCCTCTCTCCCGAACCCCTGGACAATAAGCACCATGAGCACGATACATATATCTTGAAATAAAAGGAGACCCACCGAGAGGTTGCCGTAGGACGAAGTGACCTCTCCCCTGTCAACAAGGAGCTTAAGGACAATGGCCGAGGAACTGAGGGAGATGATAAAACCAAAGAGAAGCGCCACTGGAAGGGGCTGGGCAAAGAACCTTGCAATGACGAAGACTATAAGCGTAGTAAGGCCAACCTGCAACCCGCCGCCAATGAGGGCCTCTTTCCGTATCTTTATAAGCCTTGATATGGAAAACTCGAGCCCAATGGTGAATAAAAGGAGGACGACGCCGATCTCGGCGAGGATCTCGATGGCGTGATGGTCCGTAATAAGACCAAACCCGAATGGGCCTATAACGACACCAGTTATGAGAAAACCTACTATGGTTGGGAGCCCCAACTTATGGAAAAAAAAGGTAATGGGGACGGCGGCAACCATGAGGATTATGAGGTCTTTCAATAAAGGGATGTTTTCCATGACCGGGGACTCTCCCCTCCTTGGTATAAGATTAGCGGATTCCACCAAAATAACAACATAAATAGGGACAGCGCCTATTTATTAAGACGGTTTGGCAGGGCGGGCCGCGCCCGCCAAAAGAAAAAAGATTTCCCGCTTTCTTTTAGAAAAAAGAAAGTCTTTTGATTGGGCGGCGAAGCCCCTCTCAATTTTTAGGTCATTACCCATGGCAGGCACACGTTGCCAAGGAGAATGCGCGTCAAAGAAAACCAATAGGAGGAAAATGAAAAAGAGGCTACGGAAAGACCGTAACCCCTTGATTTTATTGGTGCGCCTGGAGGGATTCGAACCCCCGGCCCACTGCTTAGAAGAGAATATAAAAAACCCTTCATACACCTTCGTAACGTTTCA
>CAYYJQ010000080.1:0-3757 GCA_964472295.1 uncultured Thermodesulfobacteriota bacterium
TTATTATGAAGATACCCTTCACAAAGATGCACGGCCTTGGAAACGACTTTATTGTCATTGACGGGCGTGGCCGCGCGCTCCGCTCCCTTCCGGCCCTGATGCGCAGGCTTGCTCCGCGGCGTTTTGGCATTGGTTTTGACCAGGCCCTTATACTCAGAGCCTCGAAGCGCGCGGACTTTACCATGGAGATATACAACGGCGACGGGAGCAAGGTTGAGATGTGCGGCAATGGCATCAGGTGCCTTGCGGCCTATATCTGGAAGAGGGGCCTCACGCGCAAAAAGGTCCTTGAGATAGAGACCATGGCGGGCATCATAAGGCCCGAGCGCGTAAAGGGCGGCCTTGTGCGCGTGGACATGGGCGCCCCTGTCTTCGAGGGCCGCGAGATACCAGCGCGTCTGGACGGCCCTGTAATAGACCACCCGCTTAAGGCAGGTGGCAGGACATTCGCGGTGACGTGCCTCTCCATGGGCAACCCACACTGTGTTGTCTTCGTGAAAGACGTGGAGAAATTTGATATAAGAAAGTATGGCCCTGCCCTTGAGACCCATGCCTTTTTTCCAAGGCGGGCCAACGTGGAGTTTGTCGAGGTCCTGAGTAAGAGAAGGATAAGGATGCGCGTCTGGGAGCGCGGCACAGGCGTAACCCTTGCCTGCGGCACCGGGGCCTCGGCCTCGGCTGTGGCCGCGAGACTCAAGGGCCTGACGAACAGGAGTGTAAGCGTAATCCTCGACGGCGGCAGACTCAAGATAGAGTGGAACGAGGGAGAGAACGTCTTCATGACCGGACCCGCCGAGGAAGTCTATACAGGCACGATAGAAACATAAGAGATAGAAAAAAAAGAGAAGAGAAAACCTTCCACTTTCTTTTAGAAAAAAGAAAGTGGAGCAAAGAAAACCAATAGGGTAGTAGGGTGGGCACTGCCCACCAAAAGAAAAAACCTTGTTGGGGTGTGGCGAAGCGCAACCCCTCAAAAAAATCAAAGAAAACCAACAAACCCTGCCCCGCCGGGGGCGTCACATACACAAGGACGCAAGGAGAGTAAAGACATGTTAAAAGGCGCGTTAACGGCCCTAGTCACCCCTTTTTGTGATGGCAAGGTCGATGAAGAGGCCCTTCAAAGCCTTATAGAACGCCAGATAGAGGGCGGGGTGCAGGGACTTGTTCCCTGCGGCACCACGGGAGAATCGGCCACCCTTACCCATGAAGAGCATAACAGGGTAATTGATATTACCATTGAGGCCGCCGCTGGAAGGCTCCCCGTAATAGCGGGCACTGGCTCCAACTCCACGGAAGAGACCATACGCCTTACGCGCCATGCCGAGAAGGCAGGGGCCACGGCGGCGCTCCTCATAACACCCTATTACAACAAGCCATCGCAGGCCGGGCTCTTCGCACACTTCAGGAGCGTCTCCGAGGCCGTAGACCTCCCCCTTGTGCTCTACAACGTGCCCGGCAGAACGGGAGTCAATATGTTGCCCGAGACGGTCGCGCGCCTCTCGGAACTGGAAAATGTCGTGGGCATAAAAGAGGCCACCGGAGACCTTGCGCAAATAAGCCGCGTAATAGAACTCTCCATGGACGACTTTTGCGTAATATCAGGCGACGACTTCACCACACTGCCAATACTCTGTCTTGGCGGCTCAGGTGTAATCTCAGTCACATCAAACGTGGCGCCCTCCGATGTATCCTCCATGATAAAGTCCTTTTTTGCAGGAGATACAGACGGGGCCAGGGCAATGCACTACAGACTCTCGCCCCTTAATCGCTCCATGTTCCTTGAGACAAACCCCGTGCCAGTGAAGACGGCCCTGGCCATGATGGGACTTGTAAAAGAGGAGTTCAGGCTTCCCCTTGTGAGGATCTCCAACGAGAACAGGCCAAAGCTCCTTAACATACTTAAGAATTACGGCATCACCGTTAAAGAGAGTTGATAAAAGGCCCGGGGCAGAGGGGGTCGGTTAACCATCTCGGCCCAAGGGACATGGATTTTAGTACAGATTGCTTTTCCTTGCCCCACGTGCTTTACTTGAAATGAAGTGGGCGGATGTTTTTCTTACGTTCTTTTACAGAAGGGAGACATGAATGCTTTACGCCGCAGTAACAGGGGCCGGCGGGAGGATGGGCACGGCCATAATAAGGGCCATAAAGGAGTCATCGTCCATTACGCTTGCCGGCGCCCTTGAGAGAGAAGGCTCTGGCTTTGTGGGAAGAGACGCAGGCGAGGTCGCCGCGTGCGGGGCCCTTGGCGTTATGGTAACCACAGAAAGGGCCCTGGCCTTCAGGGACGCAGAGGTAATAATTGACTTTTCCGCCCCCGAGGCCTCGCTCCGCGTTCTTGAAGACGCCGCCAGGCAGGACAAGGCCGTTGTCCTCGGGACCACGGGATTCTCGCACTCGCAACGCGAGAAGGTCCGCGAACTCGGCCAGAAGATACGCCTTGTAATGGCCCCGAACATGAGCGTTGGGGTGAACCTCCTCTGGAAGATGGTGGCCGACATATCGCCAGTGCTTGGGGCGGATTATGACATCGAGATAATGGAGAGCCACCACAGGCATAAAAAAGACGCGCCATCAGGCACGGCCCTTCGTATAGCCGAGGTGGTGGCCGCAAGCCTCGGAAGAGACCTTGAGAAGGTAGCGGTGTACGAGAGAAAGGGCATAGTGGGTGAGAGAAAACGCGAGGAAATCGGCATACAGAGCATACGCGCCGGCGACATCGTAGGCGACCATACCATTCTGTTTGCCGGCCCTGGTGAGAGGCTCGAAATTACGCACAAGGCCTCATCAAGAGAGACCTTTGCCCACGGCGCCCTCGTGGCGTCCCTCTGGCTGAAGTCACGGCCAGTGGGCATATACGACATGCAGGATGTCCTGGGCCTCAAGGATTAAACCTTTTAAGACAAGGAGTTCATAATGTTCAGGTTGGCACTATCAACAGCGCTCTTCATCTGCCTCTTCTCCATAAGCGCTTTCGCGGCCCCGGCCTCGGCCTTTCAGGGCAAGGGCTGCATGGGAGACTGCGCGGCCTGCCACAGCCTTGACAAGGCCGAGGCCAATAAAATCCTGAAGACCGACAAGTTCAACGCAAAGGTTACGGACATCAAGAGCGCGCCTGTAAAGGGGCTCTGGGAGGTGGAGATAACAAAGGGGGGCAATACCTTTAATGTCTACGTTGACTTTGGAAAAAAATACCTCATGCAGAACGTGAGTTTCATACCCCTTGAAAAGATAGGCAAACGTCCGCCTCTGAAGAAGATATCGCTTTCTGACATTCCCCTCGACAAGGCCATTGTATTTGGCAACCCCAGGGCAAAAAACCGCATAATAGTCTTTGACGACCCCCAGTGCCCTTACTGCGCGAAACTTCACAAGGAGATAAAGAAGATAATAAGAGAGCGTAAGGACGTGGCCTTTTACATAAAACTCTTTCCCCTGCCCTCGCACCCTCACTCTTATGGGATGAGCAAGGCCATCTCCTGCGCGGGCTCCACGAAGATGCTCGACGACGCCTTTGCGGGAAAGAAACTCCCGGAACCATCCTGTGAGACCGACGAGATAGACAACAACCTCAAGCTTGGAAAGAAACTGGGTATACATGGAACACCGGGCATCATCTTCCCCGACGGGAGGTTGCTCCCCGGTTATGTGCCGGCAGAGGTGCTTCTCGATATGCTGGATAACCCTAAGTAAGGGAGAAAGATGGAGCCGGCGGGGAGAGTCGAACTCCCGACCTACTGATTACGAATCAGTTGCT
>CAYYJQ010000081.1:0-3401 GCA_964472295.1 uncultured Thermodesulfobacteriota bacterium
TGGTTTTCTTTGTCTTACTTTCTTTTTTCTAAAAGAAAGTAAGGAAATCTTTTTTCTTTTGGTGGGCAGTGCCCACCCTACTTCTTTCTCTTTTGTTTTTTTTGCGGGCGAAGCCCGCCCTGCTTCCCCTTTCTTTTCATCTTCTGGCGGGCGAAGCCCGCCCCTACCCCCCCTCTTCTTTTATCTTTTCTTCTCAGACGCGGAGTTTATAGTTAGGCGGTTCTTTTGTCATCATCACGTCATGGACGTGTGATTCGCGGAGTCCTGAAGACGAGATGCGAACGAACTTTGCCTTTTCGTGGAGTTCAGGGATTGTCTTTGAGCCGCAGTATCCCATTCCCGCGCGAAGTCCTCCGACGAGTTGGTAGATAGTGGCGCTGAGTGGTCCCTTGTGTGGCACGGAAGACTCGATGCCCTCGGGGACAAGTTTAAGTTCGCTCTCAACGTCGTCCTGAAAGTATCTGTCTTTGCTTCCCTTTTTCATGGCTTCTATGGAGCCCATGCCGCGATAGACCTTGAAGGTCCGGCCCTGATAGAGAACTGTCTCTCCGGTGCTTTCGTCAGTTCCTGCGAAGAGCCCTCCAATCATCACGGTGGAGGCCCCGGCGGCTATGGCCTTTGTGATGTCGCCGGAGTACTTGATGCCGCCATCGGCTATGACTGGGATGTTCTTCTTTCTGGCTTCTTTCACCACCTCGAAGATTGCCGTTATCTGGGGAACGCCTATACCGGTTACGATTCTGGTGGTGCATATGGAGCCTGGTCCCACGCCGACCTTAACGGCGTCTATGCCTGTCTTGAGAAGGGCTCGGGCGGCCTCGCCTGTGGCGATATTACCTGCTATGAGGTCGCACTTGAAGTTCTTTTTCGTGTCCTTGAGGGCGTCTATGACGCCCTTGCTGTGGCCGTGGGCCGTATCGAGGACAAGGCAGTCCACACCGGCGTCCACAAGGGCCTGGACGCGTTCTTCGCGGTCGAAAGACACCCCGATGGCCGCGCCCACGCGAAGCCTGCCGAGTTTATCTTTGCATGAACGTGGAAAGCGCTGGCGTTTTTCTATGTCCGTGACGGTTATAAGGCCCTTCAAGCGGCCCTTTGTATCTATAAGGGGGAGTTTTTCAATCCTGTGCCTGTGGAGTATGTCCTTGGCCTTCTCGATTGTTATGCCCGGGCGGGCTGTTACGACTTCCTTTGTCATTATCTCGGAGATTTTCTTCTCGGCGTCTGTCTCGAAGCGGAGATCGCGGTTCGTGAGTATTCCCACGAGGATATTGTCTTTCACGATGGGAAAGCCCGAGATGTTCTCTTCTTTCATGATTTCAAGGGCGTCTCGCACCATCTGGTCGGGGTGGAGGGTCAGGGGGCTCTTGATGACTGCTGACTCGAATTTTTTCACCCTGTCCACCATTGAGGCCTGTTCGCCTATGGTGAGATTTTTGTGTATGATGCCTATGCCGCCTTCCTGCGCGATGGCTATGGCCATGCGCCAGCCCGTGACCGTGTCCATGGCCGCGCTGACAAGGGGTATATTGAGGCGTATCTTGGCGGTTAGTCTTGTTGATGTGTCAACATCTCTTGGCAGGATCTTTGAGTACACGGGCTCGAGGAGCACATCGTCAAAGGTAAGGGCCTCTTTAATCTTAAGGGAATCCATCTCCAACTAAACCTCCGTTTTTTCAATCATTTCTATTATAAGCCCCTCAAGGAGCCCGGCGTCGCTAACCTTTACTTCACTGCAGCCAAAGGCGTCCATGACCGAGAGGGTCATGGCCGCGCCAGGTATGATGAGGTCTTCCCTACCCTTCTCGAGGGCAAGGATTTCTTCTTTTTCCCTGATAGTAAGCGCCGAGAGATATTTGTAAAAGTGTTCGACCCTCTGGCGCGAGAGGGCGTGGTTATTTATTTTATCTCTATCATACTCATCGAGGCCAAGGTCAAGGGCCGCCAGCGTGGTTATGGTGCCCGCCGTGCCGATGAAGGCCGATTCCCCGCGCTGGCCGTAGAGGTCAGGGTCAAGGCCGGCTTCTCTCATACGCTCCATAAGGTCTTCAATCGCACTCTCAATCTCCTCTTCCATGAGACGGAGTTCAGAGGCCTCTGGCGGGTCATGGAGGAAGAACTTCTCGGTAAGGCGGACAACGCCAATCTCCAGGCTCCATGCGCCAACGGAGCGGCCCTCATGTGTGGCGATGAATTCCGTACTCCCCCCGCCTATGTCCATGACAAGGGTTCGGGAAGGCGCGCCCTTTATTACGGACATAACTCCCTTCAGGGTGAGGCCGGCCTCTGTAAGGCCATCGATGACATCAATGGTGATGCCCGCCCTCTCTCTTACCTCTCCAAGAAAGGTATCTTTATTTACGGCCCTCCGTACCACGCTCGTGGCGGTTGCGCGAAGATGGTCAACGCCATAATCCTTTATAATCTTACTAAATTCCGAGAGTGCCCTGACGCTTCGCTCCATGGCCTCGAGGGCCATTCCAGTTTCTTTCGTATACCCACCGCCAAGCCTTGTGATGGCGCGTTTATACAGGATGGGTCTTACCTCGCCCATGCCCTTGCTCTCGGCGATAAGGAGCCTCAGTGTATTGGTGCCAGTGTCAATAGAGGCGTATCTCATTTATTTATTGCCCTATGCCGGCCATGTAGTCCTTTGCGTAGTTGATATAGTTATTTGCCGAGCGCTTTATGCGCTCTAACTCATCGGGGCGCAGATCTCTTTTTACACGGGCCGGAGTTCCAAGAAGGAGCGTTCCGGAAGGGGCCTTTGTATGCTCCGTGACCACGGACCCGGCGCCGATGATGCAGTCTTCTCCCACTTCCACGTCGTCAAGGAGTATGGCGCCCATACCTATGAGACACCTGCTCTTTATGTGACAGCCATGGAGGACGACGTTGTGCCCTACTGTTATATCATCATCAAGGACAAGGGGAAAGATCTCCTTTGTGACATGAAGTGTGCAGTTGTCCTGCACATTCGTCCTCTTTCCTATCCTTATATAATGAACATCGCCGCGCACAACGGAGTTGAACCAGACGCTTGAGTACTCGCCTATGTGCACATCGCCAATGATGCGGGCGCTATCCTCAATGAAGGCGGTCCCGTGGATGGTGGGGAGGATATTTTTATACTTCAGTATCACGTGTCGCTCTCCCGGCTCTCGGATTAATCTTTCAAATATAACAAAATTATCCTTGATTCACAAGGCCAATGGGCTTGTGAAAAATACTTTTAATATAACAGAGAGTTGCATTATTTTTTTTTATACGCCGGATAAAGTTTAGTTGACAATATATGGGCATATGCTACAGTCGTTGAGGTCAAAAAGACAGGTTCACCCCTTCCTTTTTGTGTCTTTCGTCTCTTATCGCCCCTCGGACAGGCAGCGTCTGCTGCGGCA
>CAYYJQ010000082.1:0-3401 GCA_964472295.1 uncultured Thermodesulfobacteriota bacterium
AAAAAGCCTTGACACTAAACTGGTGTTTTAGTAAGATTTAGCCTCACAAAATAATAACAACCATTTCTACCGCTGAGATGGTGGCAGAAACCTTAAGGAGGTAAAACCGGTTATGAAAAAGAGTTTATTGCTAATGTCCGCACTTGCCGTTTTAACGCTTGCTATCGCCCCTGATGTATGGGCCGAGGCGGCAGAAGGCGCCCAGCATAGCGCTGGAAGCGGACACATCATGTTCTTTACGGTTGTTGGTCTGGCCGCCGCCATAGGTATGGCCATAGCCTCTTTTGGAACCGGTCTTGCCCAGGGTAACGCGGTAAGGGGTGCTGTCGAGGGAATAGCGAGAAACCCGGCGGCCTCAGGTAAGATACTCTCCACGCTCCTTATCGGTCTCGCCATGATCGAGTCGCTCGCTATTTACACCCTCGTCATTGCCCTTATACTCCTCTTCGCCAACCCCTTTATCGCACTTATTGGCGGTTAAGCGGCAAGGGGGCAATAGGGTGGTAACATCCGGGGGGGGCGCGGGAAACAGGGGGCACGGGAAGCAGGGGGCGCGAGAAGCAGGGGGCGCGAAAGTAATGGCAATAGGGGACGCGGAACAGGAGGGACCCGGAACAAGGGGCAGTGGCGCTATGAAGTGGGGTGAGGGGGGTTACCATCCTCTGGCCCGGCCTGGACAAAAGGTCTATAGGGATTACAGCCAGCTCTTCATGAGGCGTTCTTAAAGCCGACCCATTGAACTCATAAAAATAAACAGCGGGCCTTGCCAATACCGGTAAGGCCCGCTTTATTCTTATTGAATCTCTTTTTATCTATCTGCTACACTCCCCCTTATTTCCGCGGGTCTGAGCGTAGCCTTTCCTCCACCTCTGTCTCTCTCCCTCTGTCCACGGCAACCTTCTCGCTGAAATCCTGAAACCCGTCCTTCCTTATTAGAAGTTCATGTACTCCAGGCTTAAGTTTGAGTCTTAGCGGGCTCAGGCCATAATATACCCCGTTAAGAAAGACCTTTGCGCGCTCTGGTACGGTCCTTACGATGAGACTGCCCGTCTCACCCTGCCCCTCGCCTTTCTTTTCTCTCTTTTTTTCTCCCGGGGCCCCAATTTGCTCAAGCCCCGGGCGGGCCTTCCTCATGGTCTTTGCGAAGACCTTCGTGAGGGTGGCGGAAACGTACCTTGAGACCCCTCTCCGAGATTCTCCAAATACCCCTGCATACCGTGAGTCCTTCTCACCCGTAAGGCCGGACCATAGCACTGCTGAACCGTCCTTACCCCTGAACTCGCTGTATATCTTTATCTCAATCCTGTCCTTTGAGCCTATTTCAAGCCTGAACTCCCTTATCTCTCCACTGAGGATGAGCCCTGAAAAAGAAGGCCCTGCGCTCCCAGCCTCTATCACGTTATACCCATTGGCCAGGAGGTATTTTTTGAAGGATTCCGTGACAATGCTGGACGGGCTCTCCTCAAGTACAACCCTCTTGCTGTATATGTCCTGTGTAGTGGCCTTTATGGAGCCGATGTCATGGGGGTCGGCGCCGTCTTTGAGGACAGAGGGCCTTCTGTCCTTGAAGGGTTTTACGACCATGGCAATGGAATTGGCCGCGTTGTCTTCATTTCCTTTTTGCGCGGGGTAGTACTCGATCCGCAGGGGAGCGGCACAGCCGGAGAGAAATCCCAGAAGCAGTATGCTGGTCAGAAGGGCACCTAAAAGGCCCGGTGAGTATTTCCTGGGCATCTGGATGAATAGTCTCCCCGAAAAAGGCGGCAACACGTGATGAGGGCGCAAACCTTCCCAATGGACCGGCTCCGCCATCTTCTCCCGTGTGCGGCGAAACTTCTTAGAAAGCGGCGAATATCATAAGTGTTGTCAACTGGTCTCCATTGGCCAGCTCGTTATTCGCCGGCACGTTGAAGAAGTCCCCTGAGTTGAGGCTGTGGTTAACCTGAAGTTCGAAGTTCTGTGTCAGGAGATAGGTCATCCCCAGCGTTACGGCGCTCTCTTCGCTTGGCCCAAGGGCCCCTGTGTTGCCGCTCCTGTATCCCGCGCCAAAGGTTACCCTGCCGGGAAGTACGCCGAGTTCGGCGAGAATAGACCAGGCCCGGGCGTCACCGGGGTTGGAGTTGAATATGTTCATGGGCTTATCGACCTTCGTGGCCTGGGCAACGGCATAATTGAAGTACACCCCAAGGGGCATGCCTACGAGAGAGCCCTGCGCCTGCGCGTCAACTGCCCAGCCCTCGGCCTTTTCTCTCGTGTTGCCACCGAGTTTTGTCGTGCCGAGCCATACCTGTCCTCCGACGGCAAGGTCCCAGCCCGCTATGGTGCGCGTTCCCACAAGCCGCACGTAATGCATAAAAGGCCCTGAGTCGGACGTGCCGTTCTCGGGCTGCCACATGGTGTAATTTATGTACCCTGTGTTGTGATACCCCACAAAGGCGAAGCCCTGTGCCGCGTGATGGAGTCCCACGAACTGGATGGCCGAAATGCCGGTCTTGTGTTCAAGGACTCTGATATTGGCTACTGCGCCTGTGTTCAGGAGCTCAAAGCCGAACTGGGGGCCAAGGGCGTCGGTGGTAAAGGGCACGAGCTCCACGTGTACGGTCTTTATGTCCGTGCCAATGGGGGCCTTGAAGTTGGCGAACATGGAACTCCCGGCATCGGCCATCTGGCCTTCAAGGAGAAAGCCGATGTGCTCGCCTATGCGGCCGCCAAGGAAGAGGGCCGCCTCATCAGGGAACTGGAACTCGCCCTTGTTGGTACCCGAGTTGTCGTTCTCTCCGTCGGTCTTCTGAAAGCGTATCTTAGTGACAACCGAGGCGTTGAGGACCGCGGGAAGAGAGAGGAAATCTCCCTCCACAAGGCTCTGGCCACCAACCATGGTAAAGCCATTGGCCTTGAAGGCCCTGCCAAAGGCATTGAGAGAAGGATAGTGCTGGTAGTGGCAGGTGTTGCAGGCGAATCCCGTCTGTCTCGCGAAAGACGGTATTGCCCAAGAAGAGCGTGGGGCCAAGCAAAAGAGTGTCAGTAATATTACGCTGAAGGTGAAAAAGATTAACTTTTTCATGATACCTCCTTAATAGAGTTGAATATGCGTTTCCTGACTGTGTATGCCTGACGGGATGTTGCTGTAACTGTGGGGAAGAACATCAAGAACAGCAAAAAAACAGGAGTTACGCCAATATTACAATAAATATCGGTTTTTTTGTCAAGGACTTTAGTATGACCCCTCTCGCGGTGGTCCGTGTGGAGCCGCGGTCCATGGCCAGGTGATAGGGAGGGATTGAAGGTGGAGAGTCTTTTTTGTTTGTGTTATATTATGATGAACTCGCTTGTTGTCCAATAAAATCCCATGCCCGAGTGGCGGAATTGGTAGACGCACGGGACTTAAAATCCCGAGTGGG
>CAYYJQ010000083.1:0-2950 GCA_964472295.1 uncultured Thermodesulfobacteriota bacterium
TCATGCCGTTTACTGTCTTTGCGCTTTTTCTATATGTGCTTTTTATGTCTACGGCATATTTGTGGCCCTCTCTGTCTATGAAGGTCAAGTCCGGGTAATGGTTCTGATGTTCACTTAACAATAATTTGTAATTATTTTTCTCGGCGAAAGCGGCAAATTTAGGTAGTAACAGCAACTCCATTATTTTTGATAGAACCTTTGTGTCAATAGAAACGGTGTAAATATTTTTGGCGGCATCAATAAAACCCTTAACTATCCATTCGCCGTTTCTGGTTGAAACCGCGCCGGCAAAGTCGGTTATGAAATTATTCAGGGATTCAAGAAAAAGTTGCTTCTGGATTTTTTTCTTATTAGGGTTCGGCATCTTGGGCACCGAGAATGGCAAAGGTTCAAGCGGTTTGTTGTTTCATGGCAAGATGGTTCTTTTGCTCATTTTCAGGCATGAGGGCCTTGTAGATGGGTAGAAGGCCCGCGCAACCCATCAAAACATATATCCGTAGACCCATAGGTTACAAGAAGCGGAGAAAAAACTTTGATGGGTTACGCTTCACCCAGCCCATCCTTTAAATTTGAATTTTTATAAATTGGTAAACCAGTCTTTGTCGATGGTGACTTTTTCAATCATGGTGGTGGTAATTCCGAGTTCAAATTCTTTTAGTTTTTCTGCAAGGTACTCGCCATCAACCAGATCGATGGGAGGAGCACCATCTCGTGTTGCTTCTTTTACAGCGGCGGCGGTAAATGTGCCTGTTGTGATAAACAGCCCCTTGTCCGCTCTTCCAACCATAGCACCCCTAAAATCTCTAATAGCGCTCGCGGAAACAGAGCCTTTATATCTTTTGCACTGAAAAAAAACATGGAAACTCATAAACCCATGAATTCGGGCAATACCTTTGCCGTCAATTCCACCATCGCCTGTTCGACCAGTAACTTCAACTTGCACAAAACCGGATTCTCTTAATATACGTTGGGTGAGTCTTTCAAATGCATCAGGGGATATTTCGTTTGTAAGAACTTGATATAGTTCCTCGCGCCACTCCTGCGCTTCAGGCGTCTCATTATTATCCAACTCTATTTGTTCATTTTTTGTTGTTTTGTGTTTTTGTCTTTTTTTCTCCTTATCCGTCCCCCTAACTTTCTTTATAACAGCCTTGGGTGATACACGTTTTTGTTCCTTTGCTAACTTCGTCAAGGCCCATACGCCCCGGCTCGAATTTTCGAGAAAACCATATTTTTTTAGATAGGTCCTTGCCCATGCTAGTCTATAGGCAATTTCGGTCTGATTGCTTTTTTCTGGATTGTGTGGAACTGATGAAATTTTCTCATCAATATTTTCTAACAGCAATACTCTGTCATATATTTCATCTATCGAACCAGAACCTCCGAGATCAAAGAGGGCATCTAATAATGGATTCATCAATGCATCGAATGTTGGTATGCGGTTATTCATAAGTAGTTCCTTTGTCTGTATACTACTTACATACAACTTTTCTTTATTTCAAAGAGGGTGCGGTCTCCCCCCCCCCTTACCCGAAGGGTTCTATCATCTTGATGGCCGCCTCTCTGCCAGCGCCCACGGAGACGAGATAGGCCTTTACTCCTCCGAGTTTTTCTATCCTTCTTATGAACTTCCGGGCGTTTGTGGGAAGGCGTCTGAAAGACCGTATGCCTGTTGTAGGCGCGCACCATCCGTCAAGGGTCTCATAGACGGGTTTGCAGCGTTCGAGGAGGGAGAGTTCTGTTGGGAACTCGGTAATGACCTTTCGGCCAATACGGTAGCCCGTGCAGATCTTTATCTTTTTTATTGTATCAAGGACATCGAGTTTTGTGACTATGAGGCCGTCAAGGCCGTTTACGCGCACGGCGTAGCGAAGGGCAACGGCGTCGAACCAGCCGCACCTTCTTGCGCGGCCCGTCGTGGCGCCGAACTCCTCTCCCTTTCCGCGGAGCTTTTCTGCGGCGCGCCCCTGGAGTTCCGTTGGAAAGGGCCCCTCGCCGACGCGCGTTGTGTAGGCCTTTATTACGCCGAGTACGCGGTCGAGGCGTGTAGGGCCCACGCCGCTGCCAGTTGCGGCCTGCCCGGCAACAGTGTTGCTCGATGTGACATAGGGGAAGGTGCCGTGGTCAATATCGAGGAGCGTACCCTGTGCGCCCTCGAAGAGTATCTTCCTGCCCGCGCGGATGGCCTCGTCAAGAAAGAGTGATGTGTCGCAGATGTGGCGCCCTATCTTTTTTGCGTACTCCCTGTACCTGTGGTATATCTCGTATACCTCGAAGCCGTCGCCGTGCAGGACGTTCTCGATGTAGTGGTTCTTGAAGAGGAGGTTTGTCTTGAGTTTACTACGGAAGACCTTTTCATCAAGGAGGTCGCCGCACTTTATGCCGCAACGTGATACCTTGTCTTCATAGGCCGGGCCTATGCCGCGTTTTGTGGTGCCTATCTTTGAGTCTCCCCTTAGGCGCTCTCTCGCCGCGTCAAGGGTCTTGTGGTAGGGCATGATGAGATGGGCGTTATGGCTTATAAGTAGGTCCGAGGCCTTGAACCTGCCGAGTTTTTCCAGCACCTCTATTTCCGCTATGAGGACCTCGGGGTCCACGACTACCCCCGGACCTATGACGCAGGTCTTGCCCCTGTGGAGTATGCCCGAGGGAAGGAGGTGAAAGATGAACTTTTCGCCGTCTACAATAACTGTGTGGCCGGCGTTGTTGCCGCCCTGAAAGCGGACTATTACCTCGGCCTCATCGGTGAGGATGTCCACTATCTTTCCCTTGCCCTCGTCGCCCCACTGGGCGCCCACTATTACCAGGTTATCCGCCATGCCCGCACCTCGTTTTTTTGGCGGGTTTCGCAGTCGCTCCACCCAACCTGCCGCTGGTATTGGTTTTCTTTGCTCCACTTTCTTTTTTCTAAAAGAAAGTGGAAGGTTTTCTTTGTCTCTTCTTTTTGTGG
>CAYYJQ010000084.1:0-2948 GCA_964472295.1 uncultured Thermodesulfobacteriota bacterium
CTAGAGACACTGCTTCGCGAATATGCCGACTCCATCGGCAGAAAAAAAATTGAGATAACGACCCTGCCCAAGAAGACAGAGGCCGGAAACCCGGACTTCAGGGTATGGGATGGCACAGGCAGGATAACGGGTTATATTGAGGCAAAACACCCCTCTCGCGAAGACCTCGGCGCCATAGAGGATACGGAACAACTCCAACGCTATCTTGGCACCTTTCCCAATGTCATACTCACCAACTTTTACGAGTTCAGGCTCTACAGGAACGGCGAACTCGTCAAAAAAGTCTCCATAACCCGCCCCATTGTTGCAAGGAAACTCAGGACCACACTGCCGCCAGAGAATGAAAAAGACCTCTTCGAACTTCTCGATAGGTTTTTTTCTTTTTCTCTCCCCCGGGACTTCAACGCAAAGACCCTTGCCGTGGAACTCGCCAGGAGGACGAGGTTCCTGAAGGAGGAGGTCACCATAAATGAACTCAGGCGCGAGGAGGCAGAGGGCGGCGGTGCCATCCTCGGCTTTTACGAGGCCTTCCACAAGTACCTCATGCATGGCCTTACGCCCGAAGAGTTCGCCGATCTCTATTCACAGACCATAACCTACGGCCTCTTTGCCGCAAGGACGCGGGCAGGGGAAGACTTTACGAGGAAGACCGCCTATGACCTCATACCCCGCACAATAGGCATACTCCGCGAGGTCTTCAAATTCATATCTCTCGGCGACCTCCCCGCCCAGATGGAGTGGATTATCGACGACATCGCCGAGGTCCTCGCCAACGCGGATGTTAAAAAAATCCTCCACGAGTATTACCACGGCGGCAAGGGGCGAGACCCTGTTGTTCATTTTTACGAGACATTCCTTGCCGAATATGACCCCGCGGCCCGTGAGAGGCGAGGTGTCTATTACACACCCGAGCCCGTGGCCTCCTACATAGTGCGCTCCCTTGATACTGTCCTCAGGGAAAAATTCTCAAAAGACGACGGCTTCGCCACTTCTACGGTCACTGTCCTCGACCCCGCGGGAGGCACCCTTACCTTTCCGGCCCTTGCCGCGGCCCTTGCCGTGGAAAATGCAGTGAAAAAATACGGCGGCGGCGTGCGCGACGGCATGATAGGGGACCATATCCTCAAGAACTTCTATTCCTTTGAACTCATGATGGCCCCCTATGCCGTGGGCCACATGAAGATGGGCTTTCTCCTTGAGGAACTGGGCTACACCCTCAAGAAGACGGACCGCTTCAGGCTCTACCTCACAAACGCCCTTGAGATGGAGGAGTTCGAGGAGACGCGCTTTCCCTTCATGAGCGCCCTCTCCGAGGAGTCGCGCCTTGCCGGAAAGGTCAAGAAGGATACCCCCATACTCGTCATCATGGGCAACCCGCCGTATTCGGGGCACTCGGCCAATACAGGGAAGTGGATAACTGGTCTCATAAAAGATTACAAGCAAGTTGACGGAGAGCCCCTTGGCGAGAAAAACCCCAAGTGGCTACAGGACGATTACGTAAAGTTCCTGAGGTTTGCCCAGTGGAAGATAGACGAGGAGGGGAGCGGTTGTGTGGGCATGATAACCAACCACTCATACCTCGATAACCCCACCTTCCGCGGCATGAGGCAGTCCCTTCTGAAGAGTTTTGACGAGATCTTCATACTGAACCTCCACGGAAACTCCCTGAAGAAGGAAAAATGCCCTGACGGGGGCGCGGACAGGAACGTCTTTGACATAAGGCAGGGCGTTGCCATTGCCCTCTTCATAAAGAGGGGAGAGAAGGAGGCCGGCAAAGACGCGGAGGTCTCTTACGCCGACCTCTGGGGCGCGAGGGAGGATAAATACGCCTTTCTCGAAGCCCATGATATTAGTGATACGAAGTGGAAGAGATTGACCCCCAGGTCAGGATCTTATTTCTTCGTGCCAAGGGACGAGAGACTCTTTGGTGAGTATGAAAAATTCTGGAAGGTGACTGATATATTCCCTGTGAACAGCGTGGGGGTGGTGACGGCAAGGGATGGCCTGACCATTCAGGATAGGCCCGATAATGTTTGGAAAACTGTCCTGAACTTTTCAAGGCTCGACCCCGAGGTAGCGCGCGAGGCTTATTCCCTTGGGAAAGACGCGCGAGACTGGAAGGTTAAGTTTGCACAGGAAGACCTCCTGGAGAGCGGGCCTGACAAACAAAATATCGTCCCTATCTTATACAGGCCCTTTGATGTGAGGTATACGTATTATACAGGCAGGTCGCGTGGTTTTCTCTGTATGCCTCGCGCAAAGGTCATGCGTCACATGATGAGGGAGAATCTGGGGTTGATAACCCATAAGCGTGAAGAGCTGGACATCCCCTATGCCCATTTTTTTGTCACGGATTCTATTACAGAACACTGCTCTGTATCAATCAAGACCACGAACTATCTTTTCCCCCTCTACCTCTACGAAGCCGATGATGCTGGCAAGGATATGCCCCTGTACGAAGAAGAGGAGAAGGTAGGAAAAAAGACCCCAAACCTCTCGCCCGCCCTTGTGAAGTCCCTGAAAGAGGCCTTTAAAAAGGCCCCCTCTCCTGAGGACATCTTCTGCTACATCTACGCGGTCTCCTACTCCACAATCTACCGGAAAAAATACGCCGAGTTCCTGAAGACCGATTTTCCGCGCATCCCCTTTACCGCTGATTACGGCCTCTTCAGAAAGGCCGTCTGGCTCGGAGGAGAACTTGTAGACCTCCACCTCATGAAGAGGGTCCCTGCCGGGGCCGTGAGGTTTCAGGGGAGCGGAGACGGACGGGTTGGTAAAATAAGGTATGAGGGGGCCAAGGGCCGTGTCCATATAAACGAAGGCCAGTACTTCGAGGGCGTGGCCCCGGAGGTCTGGGACTACCACATCGGCGGCTATCGCGTCATGGAAAAATGGCTCAAGGACAGGAGGGGCAGGGCGCTATCCCTTGAGGAGATAAAACACTACTG
>CAYYJQ010000085.1:0-2559 GCA_964472295.1 uncultured Thermodesulfobacteriota bacterium
CACCGAAGCGAGACCTTCCGCCATTGCCGGGGCCATTACAAAGCTTGGTTATCCCGCCGAGGTAAAGAAGGAAAGAAAATGAGCGGGACCGCGGCAAAGAAAAATCTATGGGGGAATGTCTTGTTCGTGACAGGTGGCATTGCCGTAATAGCCGCAATTGTGTGGCTCTTTTCCAGATGCGGTGTGACCTGTTAGAAGGAGTAGTAAATGAAAAAATCAGCTCTTCTCAAGACCGGCATCATCGGCTCTGCAATCGCCGCTCTCTGCTGCTTTACACCCGTGCTGGTGGTTCTCTTCGGCGCGCTGGGTCTTGCCGCAATGATTGGCTATCTTGATTATGTTCTCATGCCCGCTCTGGTCTTTTTCGTGGCCCTGACGGTCTATGCCTACATGAAAAAGGACAAGGCTAAGTGCTGTAAGCGTGACAGGGAGGCCGGACATGAGTGATATTACTTCTTCAAAACTTCATGTCGCCATTATCGGCTCCGGTTCGGCGGCCTTCGCGGCGGCCATCAGGGCCGTTGAAGCGGGCGCCGTTGTTACCATGATAGAGGGCGGCGAGGTAATAGGCGGCACCTGCGTGAACATAGGATGCGTGCCATCGAAGATTATGATACGGGCCGCTCATATCGTTCACTTGCAGTCTTCCCATGCCTTTACCGGCATCAAAAAAAATAACCCAAGCGTGGACAGGGCGGCCCTCGTAAGGCAACAGGAGGCGCGCGTTACGGAACTCCGCCATACGAAATACGAGGATATTCTGAAAGGTAATGATGATATTCGCCTGCTTCGGGGTTGGGCAAGTTTTCTTGACGACCACACCCTGAGCGTGAGGCGGGCCGATGGCAGAGATGTGCAGGTCAAGGCCGATAAAATCCTCATCGCCACGGGGGCAAGCCCCTCTATCCCCAATATACCCGGTCTTACGGGGACGCCCTTCTGGACTTCCACGGAGGCCTTGATCGCAGAAGAACTGCCAAGACGTCTTGTCGTCCTTGGCGGCTCTGTTGTGGCATTGGAGCTGGCGCAGGCCTTTTTGCGCCTTGGCTCCGAGGTAACGGTTATGGCAAGAAGTACATTTTTATCTCGCGAAGACCCGGCCCTTGGAGATGGGCTGGTGAAGGTATTCGAAGAAGAAGGCGCGAGAGTCTTGCTCCATACCGTGCCGGATTCCGTCATATATGAAAATGGTCAGTTCACCCTCTCCACAGAGGCAGGGGATATAATTGCTGATAAACTCCTTGTGGCCACTGGCAGAGGGGCCAATACTCAGGCCCTTTCACTGGAAAAGGCAGGTGTGAAGACCGGGACCGGGGGCGGTATTCTCGTGGATAATCACCTTCGCACCTCCGCTGATGATATATACGCCGCAGGCGACTGCACGGATCTGCCGCAGTATGTCTATGTGGCCGCCTCTGCCGGAACTCGCGCGGCTATCAACATGACGGGCGGAGACGCCGCCCTTGACCTCACGGCCATGCCCGCCGTTGTCTTCACGGAGCCGCAGGCCGCCACCGTCGGCCTTACAGAGGCAGAGGCCGAAAAGTCGGGCATTAGCTCCGAGAGCAGGACCCTTCCCCTTGAGAACGTACCCCGCGCCCTTGCCAATTTTGATACAAGGGGTTTTATAAAATTGGTGGCCCGAAGAGACACTGGGCTACTCCTTGGGGCGCAGGTCCTCGCAGATGGAGGCGGAGAGATAATCGAGTCCGCGGCCCTTGCCGTCGCCAATAAGATGACAGTTCATGAACTCTCGAATCAGTTATTTCCATATCTCGCCATGGTAGAGGGCCTTAAACTCTGCGCCCAAACCTTTACTAAAAATATCTCGGAGCTTTCCTGCTGTGCGGGATAAGCGAAAAAGAAATCTATTACATACCTTTCCGAGTTATCACCTCCTATTTTCATCTCTACAGGCTCATTCCAAAATCTCAAAATAATAAACAACGTATTTTTATAAAAAAAGTAAAAAAAGCCCTTGACTCCGTACTAAGGTACAGGGTGTATACTGTAATTAATGGAGGTTACGGCGATGGATATTTTGACAACAGGAAGGCTTGCGCGTCTTACAGACGTGAATAAAGAGACCATCAGGTACTACGAGAGGCGGGGGCTACTCAACACACCGCCGAGGTCTACCTCGGGATACAGGGCATACCCGCAAGAGGCCATAGCAATAGTCCGCTTTATCAAGAGGGCGCAGGCCTTGGGGTTTTCCCTGAAAGAGGTGGCGGAGTTACTTACCCTTAGCGGTAATAGCGGCACTGACTGCGGGGATATGAGGGATACGGCCATGCGTAAACTTGAGGATATCAAGGTGAAAATAAAGGGCCTCAAGGCCATGGAGAAGACCCTCAAGAAGATTATCAAGGCATGCCCCGGCAAGGGCCCGCTCTCAAAGTGTTCCATCGTCGGGAGCCTGAATGAAGCGGATAACAGCGCACTAAAGTAGAGGTTAATTCATGAAAAAGAAAGGTTTCTTGAGTTATTTTGGGACAATAGGTTCCGTTGTTTTAGGCAAGATATGCCCTGTATGCTACCCGGCCATCGGCGCCTTCC
>CAYYJQ010000086.1:0-2387 GCA_964472295.1 uncultured Thermodesulfobacteriota bacterium
TACGTACGGTGGTGTGGGAGGACGGCGGGGGCAACCCCGCCTCCTACCCGATCTGAAGGGCAGTGCCCACCGTGGCGACAAGCGGTGATGTAGATGCCATGATTCCTTCTCTATCTATTGGTTTTCTTTGCCCCGCTTTCTTTTTTCCAAAAGAAAGGGGAGAATCTTTTTCTTTTGTTTTTTTTTTTGAGGTCTTTTCATGGGTTTCAACTGCGGCATAGTGGGGCTTCCAAATGTTGGAAAGTCCACCATATTCAACGCCATGACACGCGCGGGGGCGGCATCGTCAAATTATCCCTTTACCACCATTGACCCCAATGTGGGTATGGTCGCGCTTCGAGATGAGCGCCTTCTGAGGCTTGCCGTTATAGAGGAGCCCGAGAAGGTCACCCCCACCGCCGTTGAGTTCGTGGACATAGCCGGTCTTGTGCGTGGTGCTTCGAGGGGCGAGGGCCTTGGGAACCGTTTTCTTGGGAACATCCGCGAGGTGGACATGATAGCCCATGTGGTAAGGTGTTTTTCAGACCCAGGGGTGGTGCACGTGGCTGGGAAGATAGCCCCTCTTGATGACATTGATGTTGTCGAGACTGAGCTCATGCTTGCCGACCTCGAGGCCGTTACGCGCAGGTATGAGCGTACGCGTAAACTCGCCAAGACAGGCGACAAGGAGGCCCGCAAGATGGTCGGCCTTTATGAGGAACTCAAGGCCGCCCTTGAGGAGGGCCGCCCGGCAAGGAGCGTCCTCACGGACGAGACAGGGCCCCTTGTGAAGGACCTCTGCCTTATTACGGCAAAGCCCGTTATATATGTTGCCAATGTCGGTGACGATGATCTTGAGGCTGCTGGCGAAGCGGCACGGAGCGTGCGTGAGGCCGCCAAGAGGCTTGGAGGCGGCTTTGTAGCCATGTGCGGCTCCATAGAGTCGGAACTCTCGGAGATGGACGATGACGAGAGGGCAGAGTTTCTCGATGGGCTTGGACTCAGGGAAGCAGGTCTTGACAGGCTCGCCCAGGCATCTTACCGTCTTCTTGGACTCATTACCTTCTTTACCGCCGGTAAGCAGGAAGTCAGGGCCTGGACCGTTCGCGAGGGCTCAAAGGCCCCGCAGGCCGCTGGAGTCATTCACACTGATTTTGAGCGCGGTTTTATCAAGGCAGAGGTCATAAAGTACGATGACTTCATCAAGTACAACGGCGAGGCTGGTTGCCGCGAGAAGGGCCTTCTCAGGATGGAGGGCAAAGACTACGTAGTAAAGGACGGCGACATCATGCACTTCAGGTTCGCTCTCTGAGGTATTGCTTCACCAGACTTCCCGAAAACTTCCAGCCTTTTTCCTCTCAGGGCAATCCAATAAAAAACACTTTAATATCAATGAGTTGTTAGTTCTCAAAATATCTTTTCCCGTTTATGTTATCGTAAGACACTTAAATTTATAAATAAGTTCTTGACAATAACATAAATAGAGTGTATAATTTTTATCATAATAGGTTAAATTAAGTTATTCCTATGGTCACTGCAATCTTTCATCAAAAGGTAATGTAGTGTATCGCTTATTCAAAAAACTACGCTCGCAAGAATTTTTCATATCTTCCTTCTGGCTTCTGTCGTTTAGCCCTATTTCTTTGTACCACCTATTCCCAGGTTAGGCTTTTTAACCCCTCTGCCTCTATATGGTGCGCAGAACGGGGATATTTTTGACTCTATATTCTTATTTTTCAGCCGTGCCATTAGATAAAATTTGAGAGAAAAGAAGTGGTTGAGATGACAAAGATTAATCTGGACGTCTTCTACGGTAAACTCAAGGGCGAGGGCCTCAGCCTTCGGGATCTGCTCTGGCCTCTTTCTGACCTTACTCCGAGAGAGCGTGCCGTCTTCGTGGAGTATCATTACTGGAAGACACACATGAGGATCATAGCAAAGAGTCACAGGATTTCACTTGGGAGGGCCTATGAAATACTCTACAGATCAGAAGAGAAAGTCGCGGTTGCAAGGGCACAGGCGAAGGCGAAGGGCCATATCTATCTCAACACCGAAGTCTGAGACGCCCCTGTCCTGGAGCGAGTACAAGACCATAAGGCAGTACCAGTCCCTCGGGGATATGCTCGACGAGTTCAGGACATATGGTTTTCAGGCAGGCATGGAGCACATCATTGAGAAGGACGTTGTCTTTGAGAGGGAAAACGGCCATTACTGGCTGACTTTTGAGAAGGAGAAGTAATGAGGCTCTACTTTTCCGTAGGGGCTCTGATGTCTGTTCAAGTGTGGGAACTCTGATTTAAATTTTTTATCTGTATTGCCGAATGGCCGCGCTGGTTAAGAACCAGCGCGGCCATTTTTTTGTTGTGCGCCCGGCAGGGCGCACCCACTCGGAGGTGAAAGTCCTCTAC
>CAYYJQ010000087.1:0-2320 GCA_964472295.1 uncultured Thermodesulfobacteriota bacterium
GGGGGGATGGGCAATGGGGGCGAGTAGAGGGGATAAGTTGGGGGGCTAAAAGGGGAGTAAGGCCGGGGATGCGGTGCAATGGGAGTGTAGGGGGTGTAGTCAGTTAGTTTTTTTTCGGCGGCAAAGGGGTTTTCAAGGCCGCTAAAGATATGGCAAGGTATAAAGTAAGTCAAAGTAAGGAATTAAAGGGACAGGGTTATTGGTTTGGAAAATCAGAGGATAAGAATAAGGCTCAAGGCCTTTGATTCAAGGCTTCTTGACAGGTCTGTCAAGGAAATCGTGGAGACGGCCAGGAGGTCTGGCGCAAGTATCAAGGGCCCCATACCGCTGCCTACAAGGATTAACAAGTTCTGTGTCCTTCGTTCGCCCCATGTGGACAAGAAGAGCAGGGAACAGTTCGAGATAAGAACGCACAAGAGGCTCATGGATATAATGGACCCCACTCAGAACACCGTGGACGCCCTTATAAAACTGGCCCTTCCCGCTGGCGTGGATGTAGAGATTAAACTGGATTAATTCAAGGACTCAGGCAGGTCTGATTATGATAGAAGGAATATTCGGAAAAAAAATAGGTATGACCCATGTATTTGCCGAGGATGGTGCGCAGATACCCGTTACGGTCATTAAGACCGGACCCTGTTATGTGGTGGCGCGCAAGACCTCTACAAGGGACGGCTACGATGCCGTGCAACTCGGCATTGGTGAAAAAAAAGAAAAGAATACGAGCAGGGCCATGAAAAAGGTCTTTGCCAATGCCAGGACGCCCGTGCTCAGTAGGCTCGGCGAGTTTCGCTGTCTCGCCGACGATGAGTACAAGCCCGGCACAGAGGTAAAGTGCGTGGATCTCTTCAAGGCCGGAGACTTTGTGGACATATCGGGCCGGACAAAGGGCAAGGGTTTTCAGGGCGGCATGAAGAGATGGGGTTTTCACGGCGGGCCCGGGTCGCATGGATCAATGCATGGCAGAACACCTGGCTCCATCGGACAGAGCGCCTGGCCCTCAAGGGTCAGAAAGGGCGTGAAGATGGCCGGCCACATGGGTAACCGCGTAAGGACAACGCAGAACCTCGAGGTCGTGGACGTTCGCGCAGATGATGGTGTTATCCTCGTAAAAGGCGCAGTGCCCGGCTCTGTCAACAGCCTTGTTAGGATAAAGAGGGCCTTTAAGAAGGCCTCGCCCGCGAAAGGGGATGCCTGATGGATATAGACGTTCTGAATAAAGAAGGAACAAGGGTCTCGGGGCTCAGCCTTGATGACGCCGTCTTTACTGGCGACGTAAAAGAGCACCTCTTCTACGAGGTGGTGAAGATGCAGCTTGCGGGCAGGAGAAGGGGCACGGCCTGCACAAAGACAAGGGGAGAGATAAGCGGCGGCGGCGTAAAGCCATGGAAGCAGAAGGGCACGGGCCGGGCGCGCTCCGGTAGCACACGTTCGCCGCTCTGGAGACACGGCGGAACGGTCTTCGGCCCAAAGCCAAGGGACTATTCCTACAGCGTGCCAAAAAAAGTCCGTCGCGAGGCCCTGAAATCAGCCATACGCCTCAGGCTCCGTGAGGGAACACTCCGTGTAATGGACTCGCTTGAGCTCGATGAGCCAAAGACAAAAAAGGCCATGGCACTGCTAAAGACACTGGGTCTGACCTCTGCCCTCATCGTTACGGGTGGAGAGAATAAAAACCTTGAACTTGCCGTAAGAAACTTGAAGGACTATAAGACCCTTCGCTCTAACGGGATAAACGTCTTTGATGTGCTGAAATACAGCGGCCTTGTAATGACCAGAGAGGCCCTTGAAAAAGTAGAGGCAATGATAAAATGAAGGACATCTACTCTGTAATACAGTCGCCCGTTGTTACTGAAAAGAGCATGGCCCAGTCCGCTGAAGGCAATAACGTTGTATTCTGGGTCGAGGCCTCGGCCAACAAGGGTGATATAAAAGAGGCTGTGCAGAAGATATTCAACGTGACCGTCCTCTCCGTGAACACTCAGAGGGTTGCCGGAAAGGTGAAGCGCCTTGGACGTTTCTCCGGGAGAAGGCCCACAAGAAAAAAGGCCTATGTAAAACTCAAGGAAGGCGATAGCATCGAACTCTTCGAGGGCGTCTAAAGGGCCGGGGGGCAGGGGGCTTGGCCAGGGGCGTGCTTCAACAAAGTATAAAGCATTCCAGGGCATAAAGTGCCGGGGGCATGAACAGGGACAGGGCTTCAAAAGATATAGTCCGTTGGATAATAAAAAAATTGGGAAGTGTGAGAGACCATGGCACTGAAAAAATATAAACCAACATCACCGGGCATGAGGACGCGCACCACGCTGGACTTTTCCGG
>CAYYJQ010000088.1:0-2062 GCA_964472295.1 uncultured Thermodesulfobacteriota bacterium
GTACGTACGGTGGTGTGGGAGGACGGCGGGGGCAACCCCGCCTCCTACCCGATTATTGCGTTGAATACAAAGGGGGTTTAGGGTATAAAGACCCAGTAGATAGCGTCTTCTTAAATATTGATACGCATAGAGGAGGAGGCATAGCTATGAGCAAGGAGTTTATTTATAAGGACGAGAGAGACTGGCCAAACCCACGCCTTACCCTTGGAGCAATTGTAGGCCACACAACCACCACAACCTCCAGGCTCTGGGTAAGGACGGGTAAACCAGGCGACTATACCCTCATATATTACAAGCGGCCCGCCAAGGGCTCTTCAGGTGACCTCATCAAGGGCTTTGGCAGTATCCCCTACGATATAGAGCGACTTCCATCTTCTGTAAAAAAATCTTTCCACGTGACTGACTTCGCCAAAGACACTACCGAGGTGATAGATCTCGAGAATCTGGAGCCCAATAGCGAATACTGCTACGCCCTTTACGGGCTTGACGTGATAAGCAATAAGAAACGTATCCTCCTTGGACAGAACCGGGCGCATACCTTTAAGACAATGCCCGAGGAAGAGGTGCCCTATTCCTTTGCCCTCTATTCCTGTCATATGCCATACAAGGACGGCAGGTGTGATACCGTGGAGATTTCGGAGAACAAACACATGTGGGCGCACTTTGAGGAGACCCTCAAACGCCACAAGAATAAATCCAGGGACCTCTGTTTCGTAATAGGCGGCGGCGATCAGATATATGCCGATGGGATAGATACAGAGAAGATAAATATCATCAATAGACTAAACAACGAGGTCCGTAAAAAAGGCGCTACGCTTTATCCAACAAAAAAAGATATGGTCCTCTGGTACAGGGACCTTTATCGTGGTTACTGGGGTTTTGGAGAAGTGAAAAAGGTCTTCTCCTCCTTTCCCACCTATATGATCTGGGATGACCATGAGATATGGGACGGATGGGGCTCGTATATACTGAAACCGGGTAGAAAGGACGAACTCGACAAGATGTTTCCCATCTATGGGGATAAAAAGAAGATGAGGGAGAAAGGACTCACACGGGAGGACCTCCTCATAATAAAGAAACGCATGTTCGAGGCCGCGAAACAGGTATACAATGAATACCAGCACAGCCACAACCCGAAGACAAGACACGGCCGCTTTGATTACAGTTTTTCGCTCTGCAGGAGTAGCGCGTTTTATTTTCTTGACGGGCGTGGCAACAGGGATGTAAACCGTGAGAGCCTGTACATACTTGGCTCTGAACAGCTTGAGCGGTTTGAGGGCTGGCTCGAAGCCCTTGACCCCGAAGAGACAAAGGTGGTTTTTGTTCTCTCTACTGTTCCGGTAATTCACATGGCCACGCTTATGGCCAATATGGCCGATTCATGGGTGGCGAAAAAGTTTGGGCTTAACGATGACCTGCGTGACTCATGGGAGAACAAGCGGCACGATAAAGAGCGTAAGAGGTTGATGGGCGCTCTCTTCAAGGCCGCTGACAGAGGGCAGAAAGTCGTTATACTCAGTGGAGACGTACACCTTGCCGCCGCCTTTAAGGTCACGAACGGCAAGAGCATAATACACCAGTTGACCTCAAGCGCCATTACCTATAACCTTCCGCTCTGGCAGAGTTATTTTTTCGCCAAGTTCGGCGTGGCCGACGATGGCACGACAAGAGAGGGTTACAAGTTCAAACGCCTCGCCCTGTATGGGGAGAGCAACTACTCTGTAGTCAAGGTCGACCCAAATGGCGGCAAGCCCCGTATTGTTTTTCAGCTCTATGGAGAGCAGGAGGCACGCGCCCCCAGGGACCTCCCTAAATACTCAACAAGGGAGAAGGTAAAAAAAGAAGAGGGGATTTTCCGGGAGAGCTACGCCATGACCCACTCCATAGCCAAGATACCGCTCGACTTCGATAATTTTTAAGGAGCATGGATAGCCCGCTCTGCTGGCCGTGGCTTTCTCCGTTCCCCTTGCTGTGCTGAGTCGCGCCCGAGGGCAAGGCTGTTTTTTTTGAAAAAAAGGAGAAAAAAGTGGATACACTCGAGGCCATACGCGCCCGCCGCGCC
>CAYYJQ010000089.1:0-2024 GCA_964472295.1 uncultured Thermodesulfobacteriota bacterium
TAAAGAAATGAATAATCTCATGAGTTCCTCTTCATTGTTGAATATTAACAAAACAAATAAACGTAATTTGTCTAAAATATAAAGCCCGGCAGGCTCTGCCCGCCACATAAGTCCTGTATAAAATCATGAGTTGCGGGCAGTCTCCGGCATTGCCGGCCTTTAAGCCTGCTCTTCAGATGAGGAGACGCCTTTGTTATCATTTTTATCCTCGACGCTATCTACAATTATACTCTCAATTTCATCCTTTTCAAGGACCTCTTTATCAAGGAGTGCCTTTGCAAGGTTCTCCAATGCCGTCCTTCTTGAGTTGAGTATCTCCGTGGCCTTTTCTTCGGCCTCGATAATGAGTTTTCTTATCTCCTGATCCATGAGCCAGGCCATGTCCTCGCTGTAGCGCTTCGGGTGCGAGAGCTCCATGCCGAGGAAGGGATGCTCCTCGCCTCTGCCAAGATTTATGGGGCCGACTTTATCGCTCATGCCCCACTGTGCCACCATCTTTTCGGCAAGGGAAGTGGCCTCTTTCAGGTCGTTCTGCGCGCCCGTGGAGGTGTCGTTGAATATTATTTTTTCCGATACCCTCCCGCCAAGTGCCACTGCAAGCCTGCTGAGGAGATAGCTCTTCGGGTAAAAATGCCTGTCCTCAGAGGGCACGAGCTTGGTGACTCCCATGGCCATGCCCCGAGGGACGATGGTTACCTTGTGGATGGGGTCGGTGTTGGGGAGGCTTCGGGCTACAAGGGTGTGCCCGGCCTCGTGATAGGCCGTGATGCGTCGTTCGAGTTCGGTTATTTTTTCCTCACGCTTTGCGCCCATGAGTATCTTGTCAATGGCCTCCTCAAAGTCAGATGCGTTAATCTCATGCTTGTTTAATCTCGCGGCGTTGAGGGCCGCTTCATTGACGATGTTCTCAAGGTCTGCGCCTGTCATGCCCGGGGTGCCGCGTGCCGTGCTTCCAAGGTCTACGTCTCCTGAGAGCCTCTTTCCCCTTGCGTGTATCTTTAGTATGGCCTCTCTGTCTTTCATGCCGGGCCTGTCTATGAGGATGTTGCGGTCGAACCTGCCCGGGCGCAGTAGCGCCGCGTCAAGGACATCGGGGCGGTTAGTGGCGGCCATGACTATGACTTCTTCGTGGCCCTCGAAACCGTCCATCTCGCTGAGGAGCTGGTTAAGGGTCTGCTCCCTCTCGTCGTGACCGCCGCCGAGGCCCGTGCCGCGCGTGCGACCAACGGAGTCGAGCTCGTCAATGAATATGATGCTTGGCTGGTTTTCCTTTGCCTTTTTGAACATATCCCGAACGCGCGAAGCTCCCACACCTACGAACATCTCAATGAACTCCGAGGCGCTGGTGCTGAAAAAAGGTACATCGGCCTCTCCGGCCGTGGCCCTGGCAAGGAGGGTCTTGCCTGTGCCGGGAGGGCCCACAAGGAGGACGCCGCGCGGGACCTTGGCTCCGATGTTTTGAAACCTCGTCGGGTTTTTTAGAAATTCGATAGTCTCCATGAGGTCGGCCTTGACGTTTTTAAGCCCTGCCACGTCCTTGAAGGTAACGCCTGGTTTGCTCGTGTCGTATCGTTTCGCCTTGCTTGAGCCAAAGGAAAACAGACCGCCGGGCCCGCCCTGCATACCCGAGGAACGCCTCATGATAAGGACCCAGAAGCCGATGATAAGGACCCATGGCAGGACAGCGAATATGAATTGCCAGAAGATGGAGGTGGCCTGTGAGTCCACGGTAACGGATACGTGTTTTTTTCTGAGTTCAGTTATGAGACCCTCGCCTTGAAAGGAAGGCAGGTTGGTCGTAAAGCCTGTGGGCTTTGTACCGCCTTTCCCCTTGATGGCAGTCTCTCCTCCCTCCCTGAAAAGCTCGCCTGTAACCGTTAGGCCCTTTATGGTAACAGATTTTATTTTTGAACTCTCAAGAAGCTCCATGAAGGCGCTGTAAGAGATAGGTTTTCTCTGTGTTGTGTCTGTGGTGATACCGCCCCAGAGGTAGAAGAGAAGGGCGATGCCGAGAAAGGGGAGGA
>CAYYJQ010000090.1:0-1800 GCA_964472295.1 uncultured Thermodesulfobacteriota bacterium
TTACCATCTGGTTTACAGGGCTCTCGGGCGCCGGGAAGACCACGCTCTCGAACCTCGTGCACCACAGGCTTCAGGAGATGAGCATAACCAACGTTGAGGTTCTTGACGGAGACGTCATAAGGACAAACCTCTCAAAGGGGCTTGGTTTCAGCAAGGAAGACAGGGACACGAACATAAGGCGCATAGGCTGGGTGGCGCGCCTTCTGACCAAGCACAAGGTCCCGAACCTCGTTGCCGCAATATCGCCATACAGGGAGATTCGGGGCGAGGTAAGAAAAGAGGTAGAGCACGTTGGCGGCAAGGGCGCCTTTATCGAGGTCTTTGTGGACTGCCCGGTGGAGGAATGCGAGAAAAGGGACGTAAAGGGCCTTTACGCAAAGGCGCGGAGCGGCGAGATAAAGCAGTTTACCGGTATATCCGACCCCTATGAGCCCTCGCACAACCCGGAGATACGCATAAGGACCGACAGGACCACCCCTGAGGAAGGGGCCGACGAGATTATAGGTTATCTGACAGAAACGGGTTTTATATCTGGTCAAGGATGAGTCCGCGCGGCATGGGGCCTGGCCCCTGTACTGCGCAGAGGAACAAGGCAATGGCAGGCACTACGATAATAAGGGCAAGAAAGGGCTGGATGCCCCTGAACCTCCGCGAGATGTGGCAGTTCAGGGAACTACTCTATTTTCTTGCCTGGCGCAACATAAAGGTAAAGTACAAGCAGACGGCCCTTGGCGTGGTCTGGGCCATACTTCAGCCCCTTCTTGCCATGCTCGTCTTTTCCTTCATATTCGGGCGCCTCGCGGGCATGCCCACAGACGGTGTGCCCTACCCGCTCTTTGTCCTCATCGGGCTTCTTCCGTGGAACTACTTCGCCGGCGTGCTGGGCCAATCCGCCGGGAGTCTTGTCGTGGAGTCAAACCTCATCACAAAGATATACTTTCCGCGTCTTCTTGTGCCCGCCAGTGACGCCATCTCCATGCTCCTCGATTTTTTCATAACCTTTATCGTCCTCGGCGTCCTGTTAATCTATTACGGCATAACGCCCGGGCCGGGCCTTGCCCTTGTGCCTCTTCTTGTGGCAATCACCCTGATGAACGCCCTTGGCTTTGGCATGTGGTTCTCGGCCCTTAACGTACGGTACCGCGACATTCAGTACATCATACCCTTTCTCATCCAGATATGGATGTTCGCCTCTCCCGTCATATACCCGAAGAGCCTCCTTGGCGGCAGGTACGGCTGGGTGCTCCTCTTGAACCCCATGGGCGGGGTCATCGAGGCCTATCGTCCGGCCCTTCTGGGGCACATGCCCATTCCCTGGGTCTCGCTCGCAGTCTCCTCCTTCATCGGTTTTCTGGTATTTGTGGGCGGGCTCTTTTACTTCCGCCGCGTGGAGAGGCACTTTGCCGATGTTGTCTAACGGGGCTGGGGGGGAAGATGGGGACATGGAACCAAGGGACAATAGGGCAGAAGGGGGAGGAAGGGGGTCCGGGGCAAGGCGGGGGAGACGGCAGAGGGCATCAAAATTCTGAATACAAGGATGATGGGCTATAGTGACCACGCCGGTTATAGAGATAGATAGTATCTCGAAGAGATATTTAATAGGCAGGAAGGTCTCCTACGGGAGCCTTCGAGAAGAGATAGCCCTTGCGCTCACGGCCCCCTTCAGGCGCAGGAAAAGCAAGGACTCTCTTGTTGAGGGCGAGGACATGGTCTGGGCGTTGAAGGACGTATCCTTTGATGTTGGCGAGGGCGAGGTAGTCGGCATTATCGGGAAGAACGGCGCCGGAAAGAGCACGCTTT
>CAYYJQ010000091.1:0-1640 GCA_964472295.1 uncultured Thermodesulfobacteriota bacterium
ACCGGCCATGGATGGAAAAGACGTCTCAAAGGCCGATTTCTTCCTCAGGGGCAAAAAGGGCACTTCAGTGCTGGAGGGTTCTTTCGACCTCTCCCGCAAACCGGAGCTCGTAATTTCAACACCTATAAGGAGTAGAAGAACGGGCAAAACAATCGGCGTAATATCCAATATCATACTCCTTTCCGAAATCGACACGGTCCTGAACGGAAAAATCAACAAGGACCTCGGCGCCTTATCATGGAGAAAGGGCCGGTTGAAGACATTGGAAGTTTACATTGTCAATAGAGATAAACGCATCATCGCCTCCTCCCTGCCGCGGAGATTAAGAACCGCGAAGCAGAGGATAGAGACCCTTCCCGTTAAGACCTCTCTTGAGTCCGGAAAGGAGATAAGCGCCTTTTATAAGGATTATCGGGGGGTGGAAGTTGCGGGAGCCTCTATGTTCCTGCCTAAGTTGAAGTGGACCCTCATTGTAAAGTACGATGCGAGCGAGGCCTTGGCCTCCCTCGCGCCACTGAAAAAGTCCATATTAGTAACTGGAATTGTAACAACAAGCCTTGCCCTCTTTTTGTTTATGTTCTTTTATCAAAAAGTGGTCTCCTGCATCAAACATATCTCTTCAAAGGCTACAATCATGGCCAACGGGGACTATGGTATAAATATACCGATTTTGACTAGGGATGAAATAGGCGGCCTCGCATCAACCTTCAACCGCATGGCTTCCGAGATAAAACAGCGAAAATTAGATCTCTTAAAGACTGCGGAGGCCTTAACAAAGGCACAGCATATAGCCCGCATGGGGAGCTGGGAATGGGACATTGTGCAGAACACTGTAAAGAGGTCTGCAGTGTTGAGCCGGATTTTCGACTCGCAAAAAAAAGATGAGACCAGGCTCACCTTCGAAGCCTTTCTTGAAGCCATCCATCCTGATGACAGGGATTTTATAAAGAAGTCCCTCGATGAGGCCATTCATGCAAGAAAGCCCTATTCTGTAGACTACAGGATAGTGAGATATGGCGGCGAAGTGCGGCACCTTCACGGAGAGGCCGAGGTGACATATGACGAGACCGGCAAAGCCGTAAAGGTGATCGGTACCGTACAGGATATTACTGAAAGAAAGATGGCAGAGGAGGAGGAGAGGGAGAGGTTAGAGAGAATAGCCCTGCATAGGTCTGCCCTCTTGTATATATCAAAGCGATTAGTAGCCGAAGACTATGATGACGAAAAGATCTTCAAGAAGATAACGGAGATATCCGCAAGGACTATCAATACCGAGAGGGTAAGTGTATGGTTTCTGGAGAATGATGGACGAGAGTTGCGGTGCAGGGACCTTTTTACGCTTTCAGATGGAATACATTCATGCGGGCTGGTTCTAAACGTTTCTGAATATGTGGAATACTTCGAGGCCCTTGAGTCAGGTAGAACCATAGACATTTACGATGCCAAGAATGACTTAAGGACAAAGGCATTCGCCGAGAAATACTTGAAGCCCCTTGGGATAACCTCCATGCTCGACGCACCTGTACGAGTTTCAGGAAAGGTTGTGGGAGTTGTCTGCCATGAACATACAGGGCCTTTGCGCCGTTGGACAGAAGACGAGAGGGCCTTTGCCGCGGATATAGCCGACCAGGCCGCCGCGG